>DATMYF010000096.1:0-31976 GCA_035561075.1 Bryobacteraceae bacterium | reverse complement strand
ACGCAAACCCTTGCTGCCCGGAGGGTTGCGGCGGCGCCGGCTGATCTGCCGCGTCGCGGCTCGTCCCCGATGTCCCGCATCGCCCTCCTCGCCGCTCCTCGCATCTCGGCCGGCGGCGCTCGCAACGCGGCTCACGGGAGTTTTTCAGCAGCCTGCTAGGTCCGGCAGGATCTCGCCGGCGGGTCCGGTCAGGACGCAATCCGCGTAGGACGAGCACGCGGAAGGCTCCGTGTTGATCTCGACGACCCGCGCGCCCGCCTCCCTGGCCGTGGGGATCAGAACCGCCGCGGGATAGACCACGGCCGAGGTCCCGATTACCAGCAAGACCTCCGCGTGCTGGACGGCATGTGCCGCCTCCTCCATGATGCCCTCCGGCAGGGCTTCCCCGAACCACACCACCCCTGGACGGGCCATTTCTCCGCAGCCGCAGTGCGGCGGCAGGCTGGGCAGCGGAACGCGGCGGTCCGGCCAGTCGCTGCCGCATACGGTGCAGCGGAGGCGCCAGACATCGCCGTGGAGCTTTAGGATGCGGCGTGAGCCGGCCGCATCGTGAAGGCCGTCCACGTTCTGGGTGACGAGGGTGAAGGCGGGCGTGCGCGCCTCCAGTTCAACCAGTGCGTGGTGCGCGGGGTTCGGCCGGGCTTCGGCGATGAGGCTGCGGCGCCAGTCGTACCATTCCCAGACCAGCCGGGGATTGCGGGCGAAGGCCTCGGGTGTGGCCAGTTCTTCGGAACGGTAGTGGCGCCACAGGCCCCCGTCACCGCGGAAGGTGGGGATGCCACTCTCGGCCGAGACGCCGGCGCCGGTCAGGACAGCCACAGAGCGGGCCCCGGCAAGCCACCCGCGCGCATCGGCGGCGGCGAAACTGCCGCGATCCATTGGTAGATTCTATCGCCGTACGTTAAAATCGAGCTTACTTTATAGAACCTGTTGCCCTGCCTGCTGGATCCGCATCGGGAAATCGTCTGGCTGAGGATGGAATGAGTCAATCGGGCCGTTTGTTGTTGAGTGGAGATGAGGCCGTAGCACTGGCCGCACGGGACGCCGGGGTGGCGCTGGGGACCGGGTATCCCGGGACGCCCTCCACAGAGATTCTGGAGTCTTTCGCTTCCCTCGGGTGCCGCGCCCAATGGGCGCCCAATGAGAAAGTGGCGCTGGAGGTCGGCATCGGGGCGGCCTTCGCGGGCGCTCGCGCCCTGGTTACCATGAAACACGTGGGGCTGAACGTGGCGGCGGACCCGCTGTTCACCGCGGCCTACACCGACGTCGAGGGCGGCCTCGTGGTGGTCTCGGCGGACGATCCCGGGATGGCCTCCAGCCAGAATGAGCAGGATAACCGCCGCTACGCCGTAGCCGCGGGCATCCCCATGTTCGAGCCTTCGGACTCCCAGGAGGCGTACGAGTTCACCCTGCTGGCGGTCCAGGTCTCCGAGCGCTGGAAGATTCCGGTGCTGCTCAGGATGACTACGCGGGTCTGCCATTCGAAGACCGTGGTACTACCGAAGCCGGAACTCTCCCCCGCCCCGCGCGAGCCCAACTTCGTGCGTAACGTAGCGCGACGCGTCATGATTCCGGCCAACGCGCGTCCGGCGCACCGCAGGCTGCGGGAAAAGCTGGCCGCCATAGCGGAGTGGAACGAGAAGGAAGGGCCGCAGCAGCGAGTGGGCACCGGCACGGCTCTGGGCATCGTGGCCTCGGGCATTTCCGCCATGCACGCGCGGGAAGCCGCCCCGGATGCCGCCATCCTGAAGTTGGGCATGACCTATCCCCTGCCCCTCGGCACCATCCGCGACTTCGCCGCGATCGTCGATCGCTGCGTGGTGATCGAAGAGGGCGACCCGTACCTGGCCGACGCCGCGCGTGCCGCCGGTATTGCCGTCGAGTCCGCGCCCGCCATGTACCGCTTTGGCGAACTCGACGTGGCGCGGGTGCGGCGCATCCTGGCGCACGATGAATCGCCCGAGCCTGCCCCCCTGCCGGGCAAGCCGCCAGAACTCTGCCACGGCTGCCCCTACCGTACGGTGTTCTCGGCCCTGCGCGATCTGGGCTGCATCGTGACGGGGGACATCGGCTGCTACACCCTCGGCGTTCTGCCGCCTTTCAACGCCATGGATACCTGCGTGTGCATGGGCGGGTCGATCGGGGTCGGGCTGGGGATGCGTCATGTGCTGCCGCCGGAACAGGCGCGGCGTGTGGTGAGCGTGATCGGCGACGGCACCTTCGTCCACTCGGGCATCACCGGGCTGGTGGAGATGGTCTACAATGCGCCGCTGACCGGCCACGTGGTGCTGATTCTCGACAACGGCACCACCGCCATGACCGGCATGCAGGAGCACCCCGGAACCGGCCGCACCCTGGGCCACCAGGCCGCAGGGAAGCTCGTGATTGAAGATATCGTGCGGGCGGCGGGCATCCGTCACGTCGTGGTGACGGATCCGGTGGCAGACCCCGCGGGCTTCCAGCAATTGCTGGCCGGGATGCTGGAACGGCCCGAACTTTCGGTCATTATCTCGCGTCGCGATTGCCTTCTGGCCGCGGGAAAAATCAAGGCTTACGAGCGCGCCATCACCACCGAGGGCGCATTGGAGAAGTGCGTTGAGAAATCCTGAGGTAACCAACATCCTGCTTGCAGGGTTGGGTGGGCAGGGCGTCTTGAAGGCGTCCGACATCGTCGCGGACGCGGCCTTTCGCGCCGGCCTGGACGTAAAGAAGAGCGAGTTGCACGGCATGAGCCAGCGCGGCGGGTCGGTGACCAGCGACGTGCGGTACGGGGCGCGCGTGTGGAGCCCCATGATTCCGTCGGGCGAGGCGGATTTCCTGGTGGTCATGGAGCCGGGGCAGGTGGAGAACAACCGCGGGCAACTGCGCGGGAGCGGCACCCTCATCCCGCCCGATGCGGTTGACGAGAAGCTGTTGCGGAGCAAAAAATCGCTGAACGTGGCGTTGCTGGGAAAGCTCAGCAACTATCTCGAGATTCCGGAAGAGGCGTGGCTGGAAGCCATCAGGGCGAACCTGCCGGAGAAGTTGCTGGCACTCAACCTGGAGGCATTCGCCGCGGGGAGGAAGGCGTGAACGGCGCCTGGGACGGACATGCGAGCGGGTTTCATCCCGCCAGCGCGCCGGACTTTGTTCCGGCAGCGCAGATGCGGCACCTGCAGTTGCACCGCCTGCGGTCCATTGTGGAGCGGGCGTATTCCAAAGTCGCACTTTATCGCGAGCGGCTGGATGCACGCGGTGTAACACCCGATGACATCCACACCCTCGAAGACATCGTGCGGCTGCCGTTTACAGTCAAGGCAGACCTGCGGGACACTTACCCGTTCGGGATGTTCGCGAGCCCCATGCAGGACGTCGTGCGGCTGCACGCTTCGAGCGGCACCACCGGCAAGCCGATCGTGGTGGCTTACACCCAGGAAGACCTGGACGTGTGGAGCACCTCGATGGTCCGGACGATGGCGTCCTGCGGGGTGGGCCGCGGTGACGTGCTGCAGAACGCCTACGGCTACGGGTTGTTCACCGGCGGCCTCGGGGCGCATTACGGCGCCGAGGCGCTGGGCGCCACCGTAATCCCCATCTCCGGGGGCAACACCGAGCGGCAGATTATGGTGTTGCGCGATTTCCAGGTGACGGCCATTTGCTGCACTCCGAGCTACTTCGTCCACCTGCTGGAAAGGGCGCTCGAAATGGGCCTCGACCTGCGCGGGTCGAGCCTGCGGGTGGGAATGTTCGGAGCCGAGCCGTGGACCGATTCGATGCGGCGGCACATCGAGTCCATGAGCGGCATTAAGGCATACGACATCTATGGATTGTCGGAGATCACCGGACCGGGCGTCGGTTCGGAGTGCTGCTGCCAGCAGGGGCTGCACATTTTCGAGGACTACTTCTACCCGGAGATCATCAACCCGGAGACCGGCGAGCCGGTGCCGGAGGGCGAGGAAGGCGAACTGGTCCTGACGACCCTGGCCAAGCGCGCCATGCCGATGCTCCGGTATCGGACGCGCGATATCACCGCATTCATTCCGGAGCCGTGCGGGTGCGGGCGCACTGTGCGGCGCATCCGGCGCATCAGCCGCCGCAGCGACGACATGTTCATCATCCGGGGGGTAAACGTCTTCCCCTCCCAGATCGAATCCGCCCTGCTGGCTGCCGAGGGCACCCTGCCCCACTACCAGATAATTCTCACCCGCGAGAAGGGGCTGGACCAGGTGGAGGTGCAGGTGGAGGTGACGCCGGAAGTGTTCAGCGACAAGATCGGCGGGCTCGAGCGCCTGAACAACAAACTGGTCCACGCCATCGAGCAAACCCTGGGTATTCGGGTGGTGGTAAGGCTGGTGGCTCCCCATACCATCCAGCGGAGCGAGGGCAAAGCCAAGCGCGTGATTGATAAGAGGACTTTATGAAGCTGCACCAGTTGTCGCTGTTCCTGGAGAACAAACCGGGACAGTTGACGGAACCTTGCCGCCTGCTGGCCCATGAGGGCATCAACATCCGCACGCTGGCGCTGGCGGATACGGAGCGGTTCGGCATTCTGCGGATGATCGTCTCGGATTGGCAGAAAGCCGCCGCGGTACTGAACCAGGCCGGCTACATCGCCAATGCCACGGAGGTTGTGGCGGTGGAAGTCGCCGACCATCCGGGAGGGCTGGCCGAGATTCTTGAGGTGCTCGAAAACTCCGGCGTCAACATCGAGTACATGTACGCCTTCACCTTCGGCCGCAATGACCGCGCGGTGCTCATTTTCCGCTTCGATAAGCCGGACGAAGCCATTACCCGCTTACAGGCTAAGGGAATCAACGTCGTGGAGAGCGTCGAAGTGTACAACCGGATCGAGGCATGAGCATCGCCCGGACGATCGCGGAGCAGATGGAACGTGCGTCGTGGATCCGGCGCATGTTCGAGATCGGCGCGCGCATGAAGGCCGAGCGGGGCGCGGAGAACGTCTTCGACTTCAGCCTGGGGAATCCGGAGGTGGAGCCTCCCGCGCGCGTCCTGGAAGTGCTGCGGCGTATGGCGTCGGACGCGCCGCCCCACGGCCACGGCTACATGCCCAATGCCGGCTTCCCTCCGGTGAGGGAGCGGATGGCCGAAACGCTGAAGGCCGCCACCGGCCTGCCCTATACCGCCGGCCACATCATTATGACGGTGGGCTCCGCGGGCGCCTGCAACACGTATCTCAAGGCGGTGCTCGACCCCGGGGATGAAGTGATCGTGCTGTTCCCGTATTTCCCGGAGTACCGCTTCTACATCGAAAATCACGGCGGGCGCATGGTGCGGGTGGAGACCGGCGACGATTTCCAGCCGGACGTGGCGCGCATTGCCGCCGCGATTACGCCGCGCACCAAGGCGATCATCCTGAACTCGCCGAATAACCCCACCGGCGCGGTATATGGGGAGCGGGTGCTGCGGGACCTGGGGGCCCTGATCGACAGCCTCGACCATCCCGTCACCGTAATCAGCGACGAGCCCTATAAGGCAATCGCGTTCGACGGCGTGAAGGTGCCGGAGACGGCTGCGCTCATTCGCCGGACGGTCATCGCGCACTCATGGTCGAAATCGATGGCTATTTCGGGCGAACGCATCGGGTACCTGGCAATCTCGCCGGGCCTGGAAGAGGCCGACAAACTGCGCGACGCCTGCACCTTTACCAACCGCATCCTCGGGTACATCAACGCGCCCGCCATCTGGCAGTGGGTGATCGCGGAAACGGCGGACCAGACCGTGGATGTGGGGCTTTACCAGCGCAAGCGCGACGTGATCTGCGAGGCACTCACCCGCATCGGCTATCACGCGCCCAAACCGCAGGGGACGTTCTACGTCTTTCCCAAGGCGCCCATTCCCGACGATATGGCCTTTATTGAACGTCTGGTGGAGGAAGGCATCCTCGCGGTGCCGGGCAAGGGGTTCGGGCGGAGCGGGTATTTCCGTATATCCCTGACGGTTCCGATGGACGTGGTGGAGCGGTCCATCCCGGGCTTCGAGCGCGCTTTTGCCGCGGTTAACGGGCTAAAATAGAGTCAACTCAGGCATTATGTCCAGCACGAGACGTCATATCCTGCAATCTTCCGCCGCGCCTACAGCCGCGGTGCCTGCCAACGACCGGATTCGCTTCGCGGTGATCGGGCTCGGGGGCATGGGGACGGGCGACGCGCAATCCGCCATGGCCCAGTCTGGCGTCGAGATCGCAGCCGTGGCGGACGTCTACCAGGGACGCCTTGCCCGCGCCAGGGAGCGCTTCGGCGACGGCTTGTTCACAACGCGCGACTACCGCGAAGTGCTGGCCCGCAAGGACATCGATGCGGTGGTCGTGGCCACCCCGGACCACTGGCATTCCCGGATCGCCATCGACGCCATGAACGCCGGAAAAGACGTGTACCTGGAGAAGCCCATGGTACAGCGCATCGAGGACGGCATGGCGGTAGTCGAAGCCGAGCGCAAGACCGGACAAATCCTCCAGGTAGGCAGCCAGCGCGTCAGTTCGGTCGTCTACAAGAAGGCCCAGGAACTGCTCGCCGCCGGCGCTATCGGGGAATTAAATATGGTGGAGGCGTGGTGGGACCGCAACTCCGCCATCGGCGCCTGGCAGTACAGCATTCCGCCGGATGCCACGCCGCAGACTGTTGACTGGGACCGCTTCCTGGGGCGCGCCCCCAAGGTGCCGTTCGAGCCAATCCGCCTGTTCCGCTGGCGCAACTATCAGGACTACGGCACGGGCGTTGCGGGCGACCTGTTCGTACACCTGTTCTCCGGGATGCACTTCATCACCGGTGCGGTGGGGCCCAGCCGCGTTTTTGCCACCGGCGGGCTGCGGTTCTGGAAAGACGGCCGCGACGTGCCGGATGTCATGCTGGGGCTCTACGACTACGAAAAGACCGATCGGCACCCGGCCTTCA
The DNA here is from genome assembly GCA_035561075.1 of Bryobacteraceae bacterium. GTDB lineage: Bacteria > Acidobacteriota > Terriglobia > Bryobacterales > Bryobacteraceae > JAMCRM01. The sequence continues at coordinate 25,086 of DATMYF010000096.1, read as the reverse complement.
ATCTGGCGCTGCGGGTAGATTTCGTGGATGGCGCGGGGGAGAGTTCGGGTTTCCGGTTCATCGGGTCCGAGGGCATCCTGACGGTGGGTTCGGGGGTGACGGTGGCGAAGCAGCCGCGCGAAGCCGAGCCCGGCTACACCATCGACACCTTCCCCAAGCCCGTGCAGGAAGAGTTCCTGCGGGAGTACCGGAAGAAGTATCCGGCGCGGCCCCAAACCGCCGCCGCCATGCAGCCGCTGGCCGAGGACAGCTACCGGCCGCCGCGGCGCTACAGCGATCACCTGGATCACCACCGCGTCTTCTTCGACGCCGTGCGCAACCGCAAGCCGGTGGTTGAGAACGCAACTTTCGGGCTGCGCGCCGCGGGACCCGCGCTGCTCTCGAACGTCAGCTACTTCGAACGTCGCGCCTGCGCTTGGGACCCGCACACCATGACCACCCTGAAATGAGACTCGCAGCAGGTTTGTTCCTCCTCGCCGCGTGGTTGGCGGCGGCTCCCCAAGATGGCGTAGACCTTGATGGCTTGATCGATCGCGCCCGCTCTGTACCGGCCGAATTCGCCGCGGACGCGCTGATCCGGCTGGCCCAGTCGGACCGGGTAGCCAAAGCAAAGAAACCCGAACTGCTCGAAGAGGCGTTCCGACGTGCCACCGGCGCCCAGCAACCGCTCAAGAAGCGAGCCATCCCGGCGGTGCGGACCGGCGCTGCGGCGTTCCTGAACCGCGCCTTCGCACAGGACCTGGACGCCAACAGCCTGCAATGCCGGGCGGTGCGGGGCATGCTGGAGTTGAATCCCCGGAAGGCGCGCGAGATGTTCACCGATATCCCGCGTCCCGCGCCAGCCAAACTGACCTGCGACGATGCGCTGGTGCCCGACGTCTCCATCTACTACGAGACGCTGGCCGAGGTAGCCAAGAGCGGGTTCAGCGCGGCGGAAATCGAGGATGACGAGCCGTTTAAGCTGCTCGCCAGCTACGTGGCGGCGCTGTCGTCGCCGACCCAGGTAGGGCCGATCGCCCGCCTCCTGGCGTCGTCGCCTTTGAAACGGCCTCAACTGGACGCCTTGGCAATGTCGTTCGGCGGCTCGCTGAAGAACCTCTCCGGCGATGACCGTTCATTTTCCCAAGCCATATCGCGACAGGGCGGCGCGGGACAGGGTATCGCTTCGCTCGCGGCCCGCTGCACGGAAATGGAAATCTCTTCCCTGCCCCTGCTGGAGGCGTACCGGGCCTTCCTGGTGCGGCATTTCACCGCAAACCGCTGCACCGATGGCGGTGAGCGCGGTGGGATTGCTTTTGGGGTGGTGGCTAAGGACGACACCGTGGAACAGGACCCCGCCCGCTTCTTCAACGAGAGCCTGCGGGTGGACCCCATTAAGCCGCTCGGCGCCGACGAAGTCCAACCTGCAAAGCTGGAAGGCGCCGCCGGACAGCAGAATTCCTGCGATAGCCAGGACTGCCGCCGACTGGTCGGGCTCTATCGGGAATTGATCTTCGACAGCCGCGGCCTCCCCTACGGCCCCGACAAGAAGGCCACCAGCGAATGGCAGGCGAAAGCAAAGGAATACCTGGGTGCGCTCGCCGCGTGGAAGGAGGAGACAGGCGCAAGTACGGCAGACCTTTTCCAGCAAAAGTGCGCGCTGTATAGCGAGTTTGCAAACGTGGTACCGAACGGGCCGGACCGCGTGGCGGTTTTACGCGCCTTTCTCGCCTTCCTGTCTCAGAACAGCGTTCAACGCGAAAACCGCGCGGAGTGGTTCCTGCCGGTAAACAGCCTGGTCGCGCGAGTTTCGCTTCAACGGGCATCCCTTGATGAGCTATGGAGGGACATGCGCGGGAGTGCCGATCCGCTCATAGCGCTCTACTGCGAACTGGAAGAACTCGCGCCACGGTCCCCTGGCACTCGACTGTCGATTTTCTAAACACCCCTGTGGATCGAATCGTACTACAATACCCACATTAGCTCGCACAGGCCCGGATAAACGGCTCCCGTTCAAGTCCAGATTCATTGCATTTTCCAGATAACGCTTTTCTGATGTTCGCCACTAGCGTTTTGCGTCCAGAGTATTGGATGCTATTGCCCGTTTGGTGATATTTCAGATCCGGCCAGTACTTGCTACCGCTTATAACAGTCGAATGCGAGGAGTTCGAATGGTCTCAGTTCGTTTCTTGGCCGGCTTGGTGTGCTTGACCTTGCTGGCGCTTCCCGCGATGCCGCAGGCCAGTACCGCCACTGTGAGTGGCACGGTACGGGACCAGAGCGGCGCCGTGATCCCCGCCGCAGCGGTTGTGCTCGTCAATACCGGCACCAACATCACGCTGCGGACCCAAACCAACGAAGTCGGGTATTTTATCTACCCGGGTGTCAACCCCGGGCCATACCGCCTGGAAGTTGATGTTCCGGGCATGCAGAAGTTCCAGGCCACAGTCACCGTGCAGGTACAGCAGAGAGTTTCGCTGGACCCGGTGGTGCAGCCTGTGCAGACCCAGACCACCATCGAGGTTCAAGACATTACTCCGATGATGACGACCGACAACCCCACCCTCGGCCGCGTTCTGGAGCGGACCCGTATCGAACAGTTGCCGATCAACGGGCGTGACTTCCAAACGCTGTTCCAGACCGTACCGGGGATGGAAGGGGCGAGGGCGTATGGGGAGCACGTCGGAAGCGCGGAGATGGCGCTCGACGGTGCGGCGCTCACTGACCGCACACGAGGCGGCGCGCAGTATCGCCCGCCGGGGCTGGACACGATCCAGGAATTCCGGGTTGAGACCAACAACTCCTCGGCCAGATTCACCCGCCCCACCACCGTCATCCTGACCACGAAAAGCGGCACCAACGAGATTCACGGGACGCTGTTCGAGACGCACCGCAACAATGCCATCGGCAAAGCGCGCACCCGTACTGACACCTCCGCACAGGCTCCGCCGCTGATCCGCAACGAGTTCGGCGGAACCGTCGGCGGCCCGGTTGTTCTGCCGGGTTACGACGGACGGAACCGGACGTTCTGGTTCTCCTCGTTCGAGGCTCAGCGCTACAACCGGAAGAGCACCACCAGCTACGCCGTCCCGACCGATGCCATGCGACAAGGCGATTTTAGCGGTCTGAAGGATTCGGCGGGGCGGCAGTTCGTGCTTTACGACCCTTGGACCACGCAGTCGGGCAACTATCAGCGCCAGGCGTTCAACTATCAGGGCCGGGCCAATGTGATGGACCCCGCCAAGATGAGCCCCCTGTGGAAGTACCTGATGAACATTACACCGCGTGCCACTCTTCCCGATGTGAACCCGCTGGTGTCCGACAACTGGTATGGGCCGTCCCTGAACAATATCCGCAACTGGACCACCTCCACCCGCATCGACCATCGCTTCTCCGACCGCGATTCGTTCTACGCACGCTACTCGCAGGGTAATTTCAGCCAGGATCAGGACACCTATGTGCCGGTGACCGACGGCGGCGCCAACAGTACCTTGACGACCGCCCCCAACAGGACATTGGCCCTCTCCTGGATCCGCACCATTTCGCCGACGCTTTTCGGCGAGGTGCTGGTCAGCGTATCGCGCGAAAACTACATGATCGGGCAGCGCGAGCGGGACGTAAACTTCGCGGATCTGCTGAACCTGCCGAACCCGTTCGGTTCGAAGGCGTTTCCGGTACTCAACACGGTCGGCTTTGGCGACCTGCGGTACCAGCCGATCAACTCCAACGGCTCGGCCAGCACGTTTTTCATGTTCGACAATAACTGGACCAAGATCCAAGGCAGACACGAGCTACAGTTCGGCTTTCACAGCCGGTGGGACTACGTCAACATTCTCCCCGACCAGCAGTCCACCGCCGGCAGCGTGGTTCCAGTTGCGAATTACACGGGCTTGTGGGATCCCAAGGGAACCGCGGCCAGCCCGCTCAGGACGGCGCAGACCGGTCACACCATCGGCAGCCTCTACCTGGGCGCCACGTCGCATCTCGTCCGCCTCAACCACGGCACGTTCTACGGCCGCACCAAGGAATACGCGGTCTATTTTCAGGACAACTGGCGCGTTACCGACCGGCTGGTGCTCAATCTGGGGCTGCGCTGGGAAGCATGGCCACCGTACAAGGAGAAGTACGACAACCTGGTCAGCTTCGACCCCGCCCAGAAGGCGATCGTAACGACGCATCCGCTCGATCACTACTACCGCATCGGCTCGATCTTCCCCGGCGTAGTTAACCGTATGCAAGAGTTGGGGATGAAGTTCATCACCTACGACCAGGCAGGGATGAGCCGGAACTTGCAGAAAGGCAACTTCAAGGACTTCGGCCCGCGGCTGGGCTTCGCATATCGCGCGGGCGACGGCAACAGGTCCTTCATGCTGCGCGGCGGCTACCGCATCTCCTACTTCCCGCTGCCGATGCGGCCCTGGAGCGAGTACGCGCGAAGCAGTTCGCCTTTCACCGCGTTCCTGTACTTCGACCCCGACAGGCCGGAACTGTCGCCCGACGGCGCGCTCGGCTATAGCCTGCGCGGCGCCCCCCTATCGATCGCCGGCCTGACCAGCAAAAACATCATCGATCCGAACAAAGACACGCGTTCCATTACGCGCGGCCTGGCTGCGAACTACTTCGATCAGGACCAGCCCGACACCCGCGTGCAGGACTGGAACCTGACGGTCGAAAAGGAGATCCCGGCGGGCATGGTATTCAGGGGCTCCTACATCGGCAGGCACACGGATAACCTGGAAATGTTCCAGGACCTCAACCCGGCCACTCCGAACTACGTCTGGCTGGCCACCACCGGCACCCCGGTCCCCGGCGGCGAATACGGCTCGGTGGCCACCCGGCCTTTCGACCAGAACGTGTACGGCGCGGTACAGCAGTACGGCAAATGGGGCTGGTCCAACTATCACGGGATGCAGTTTGAGCTGGAGCGCCGCTACAACAAGGGCTTCGGCTATCAGGTGTTCTACGTGATGGGCAACGCCCTGAGCGCTGGCGGCGAGGGCTACAGCCAGTTCATTTACCCGGCCAGCCGGTACCTTCCCGGCACCGTGCCGGAGGACTTCAACGATCGCATGCGGCAACTCTTCTACAGCCGCGACACCAGCGTTCCGAAGCACCGCGTTCGGTGGAACTGGGTTGTGGACCTGCCGTTCGGCAAGGGCAAGCAGATCGGCCGTAATGCCGGCGGCGTGCTCGACAGGTTTATCGGCGGATGGCAGGTTGCCGGTACCGGCTCCCTGCAGAGCACCTACGCCAGTCTTCCAACCGATATCTATCCGACGGGTAACGCCGTCGAGAACTACGGCTACCAGTACCCCATCGAAGATTGCCGGAGCGGCCGCTGCCAGCCCGGTTACCTCTGGTGGAACGGCTACATCCCGGCACACCAGATCAACAGCTACGACGCGAACGGCAAACCCAACGGCGTGATGGGCGTCCCCGACAGCTACAAGCCCGCCGGCCAACCCCTGATCCCGTATCCGAAGGTACCCAACAAAAGCGATCCACTTTATTCGTTCTACGGCACCAACACCGTGTGGTTGCCCATGAAAGACGGGACGACGCTCCGCACCACCTACGATTCGGCCGGGGTGCATCCCTGGGCTAACCAGTACATCCCCTCGGTGCGGCAGTGGGGCTTAAACGCTTCGTTGTTCAAAAGCGTGCCCATCAACGAGCGCTTCAGGCTGCGCGTCAACGCGGACTTCTTCAACGTCTTGAACATGCCCGGCAACCCGAATTCGGTCACCGGCGACGGCATCCTGAGCACGCGCAGCTCCGGTCAGGGCGCCCGCGAGTTGCAGCTAACGCTCCGTCTTCAGTGGTAAATAGGTAGAAGCATGCACAGACTGCTGTTTGCCTCAGTGCTGATCTGGCCCGCGCTTGTCGCGGGCCAGATCCGCGTTTTCCCGGAACCACGGGAGATAAAGCCCGCCGAGGGATCGTTTGCCATCGCGGGCGCCCGCATTGCGCTTCCGGCCGCGGCGACCGCAGCCGACCGGTACCTGGCGCGGATGCTGCAATCCGACTTGAGCGACCGCTACGGCCTTGCCATCCCGACCGTGCCGGCAGGAAATCTCAAACCCGGCGACCGCGCCATCCTGATGGGCGTGATATCGAACCCGGGCATCCGGGCGCGCGCTACGAAACTGGGCCTCAAGACTACCGCGCCCGAAGGTTACGCGCTGGACGTCTCCCCGAACATGGTAATGGTGGCCGGGACGGACGACCGCGGCGCATTTTACGGACTGCAGACCCTGCGGCAGTTGATCGCCGGCCGGGGTGAGTCCATCTCCGCCGTGCGCATCACCGACTGGCCCACCGCAAGCTTCCGGGGCATCAGGCTATACCTGCCCGGCCGCGAGAACCTCGGGTTTTTCAAACGGTTCGTGCGTGACTTCATGGCCTTGTACAAGTTCAATCACCTGGTGCTCGAGATGAACGCCGCCATGCGGCTCGACCGGCACCCGGAATTGAACGCCGGCTGGATTGAATTCGGCCGCGACCTGAACTACTCGCGCCGCGAGCGCTCCATGGGACCGCGCGGCGAGTTCCAGGATTCCGCACACCACGATACCGGCGATTTCGGCGTGATCGAGAAGGAAGAGGTGGCAGAGATCGTCCGCTGGGCACGGCTCAACCACATCGAGGTGACGCCCGAGATTCCTTCCCTCACACATTCCTATTACCTGCTCACGCGCCACCGCGAAATGGCGGAGAACCCCAAAATCCAGTGGCCCGATACCTACTGCCCCAACGCGCCCGGCGTCTATAAACTGCTGTTCGAGGTCTACGACGAATACATCGACGTGATGAAGCCCTCAATGGTGCACATCGGCCACGACGAGTGGCGCATGCCATGGGGCGAGTGTGAACGCTGCAAAGGCAAGCACTTCGGCGACGTGTTCGGCGAAGACGTCGTAAAGATTCACAAATACCTGACCTCCAGAGGGGTGAAGACCGCCATGTGGGGGGACCACCTGATCGCGCGCCTTCGCGGCGAGAACGGCCAACCGCGCAAGACCGCCACGGGTTTCGAGTACCGTACCCCGGGCGGCCTGTCCGCCGAGCAGGTAAAGAAGTGGATCCCCAAGGACATCCTGATTCTCAACTGGTTTTGGAACGAGCAGCACCCCGGGCAGGGTGAAGTCAATGACCGTGACCTGGAGGCGTGGGGATTCCGGCAGGTGTACGGAAACCTGGAGCCGTCGATCCAAAACTGGACGGAGCGCTTGAAGCGTCGTGGCGTGCTGGGCGGCGCGCCCTCTTCCTGGGCCGCCACCACGGAACTGAACTTCGGTAAGGACCTGCTGGGGCAGTTCGCCTCATCCGCATCGATGCTGTGGACCGGAAAGCCGCTCGACAGGCGCGCATCGTCCGAGGGCCTGCAAGGCTTGATGCCGGCGATTCGCCGCAACCTGAGCGGCGTGGAACTGCCGAGCGAACATGGCGATGCCGTGGCTACTCTAGCGCTTCCCGGGGGCAACGCCGAGGCCGCGCGCCAGGCAATGCCTCAATCCGAGTGGAAAGGCGGAACCGTGCAATCCGGCCGCGTCACCTTTAAGCTTGCGGACCCGGTCGTGGTGGGGGTCGCGGGGTCGAAACCGGCACCATGGCCGGGCGAGTCTGCCGCCATTCCTGTGGGCGAGGACCCCACCAGCATCATCTTCCTGCACGCGCTGGCGAAACGCGCGGGCAACTCCATGGCGTACCGCACGATCTACAACTTTGCGGATAGCGCTGACCTGCTCGGCTGGTACGAAGTGGTCTACCAGGATGGCTACACCGTCACGGTGCCTATCCGTTACGCGGTGAACATCGCCGAGTGGAAGCAGCCCGCCCACTACTGCTACGAGGCTGCCTCCGTGAATCTGGGCGGCGCGGGGACGTTCTACGCCTACGAGTGGATCAATCCGCGCTGGGGTAAGACGGTGAAGGAGATCCGGCTGAAGGGGACCTCCGGTTTCGTCAGTGCGCGAGGCGGGAAGATCCGGGATAACGGCATCATCCTGGGCGCGGTCAGTATCGTGAAGAAGCGGCCCCATACGGACCCCGTAATAACGACGGCGGTTCCCGAAGATTAGCTCAGCGACGGCTGGCTTGTAATTCGTCGACATCCACGGTGTAGCGCCGGTTGTCGCGCGTGGCTTGCTCGTAGATGGCGCGGGCGCGGCGGGCCGTTTCGGCCGCCTCGGCCCGGCGGTTGGCCGTGCGCAGCAGGGCGGCGTAATTCGCCAATATCTCGGCCGCCTGGAAACTGCCGGGTCCGTGTGTGGTCTCGGCGGCGGTAAGCGCCTTCTGGTAAAACTCCTCGGCCTTAGTCAGGTTGTAGGCTGAGGCGTAAAACGAACCCAGGTTGCCGAGGAGACGAACGGCGTGGGGGTGCGCGGGACCGCCCGGCCTTTCGAGCAACTGAAGGGCCCGCTGCGTATCCGCGATGGCGCCTTCGTAATCGCCCACACACGCGCGGACCAACGCGAGGGCGTTCAGGATGGAGGCATCCGGGCCGCGGAGGCGCAGCGCCCGGCGGAGCAGGGGCTCGGCGGCGGCATACTGCTTCCGTTCTCGATGCAGGTGCGCGGCAACCACCAGGAGCAGGGCGGCGTCCGGGTCGTCGTCCTGAAGCGCGGGAATGTGCGGCAGCACGTTGCGTTCCCCGACGCGGCGGGCTTCGCGCACGTCCTGGCACATCAGCAGCAGGCCTGTGAGGTTGGCGGCCGTACGGATCGCGGCGCGCGGTTGCCCGATGCGCTCCCAGATCGCCAGGGAACGCCGGTAGGCTGATGCGGCTTCCCCGCAAAACCCCATGTCCTGGGTGGCCGAGCCGAGATTATTCAACGTAGCCGCCAGGCGCTCCCCGCGGCCGGCGCGTTCGGCGTCCTTGACCTCGTCCAGGAGAGCCTTCCGCGCTTCCGCCAGTCGGCCTTCTGCAGCCATCGATTGTATGCCCGCAAGGGACGCGCGCCACTCTTCCGCCGCCCGGGCATCCGGGTGCGGACACGCGATCAGGACCAACAGAACTCCAGCGAAACGCATGTAGCCCTCCTGCAAAGTTTCCCGCTCTGGCTGACCGACAGAGTGGCGCCATTGACGGATGCGCCGCACCTCGCATTGGACTTAGCTTTGCGGAGTTGGTTTATGCCATTCCCGGCGCCAGTGTGCGATTCTTCGCGCCGGCGTGCTAGATTAACCGCAGAGAACGGATATGTATCGAATTGTCTTAATGCTTGCGATGACCGCGCCGGTGTGGGCGGCGGATGCGCAGTTCAATGGCTGGTGGGATATACGGGTTCCGGATCATCCCCAGAAGCGTGCCTCCTGGATGGAGATCACGGGCGCCGGCACTCCCGCCCTGAAGGGCCGCTTCGTGGGCTTCCCGGGCGGCAACATGAATGATATCGAAAACCTCACGCTGAAGGATGGGGTGCTGCGCTTCATCTTTGAGATGCCCGCGCGTGGGAAATCGTCGGGCTTGCGTTATGAATACACGGCGAAGCTCGTGGACGGGCGCCTGGTAGGCACGTGCAACACGGGCAGGACGGAGATGGCGTGGACCGGCGAGCGTGCCCCGAAAATCGACGAACACGACGACGGCTCGTGGCGCAAAGGTAAGCCCATCCATCTGTTCAACGGTAAGGATCTTGCGGGATGGAAGGGCATCATGCGCGGCGGCCAGCTCGGATGGAGCGTCAAAGACGGTCTTCTCACCGCCAGCGGCAGCGCCAATAACCTGGAGAGCGAAGGGAAGTACTGGAATTACGTGCTACACGTGGAATATCGCGTGAGGCCGAAATCGAACAGCGGCATCGGGCTGCGCGGCCGCTACGAGATCCAGATTCTTGAGGATTACGGCGCACCGCCCGACACGCATTCGAATGGCTCCCTTTACAGCCGGATCGCACCGTCCGTAAATGCGGGCAAGCCGGCCGGGGAATGGCAGACGTTCGACATCCGGCTGGTGGGGCGCGACGTCACCGTCGTACTGAACGACAAGCAAGTAGTGAAAGGCTTGATCGAAGGCCTCACCGCCATGGCGACGGATCCGGAGGAGGGCAAGCCGGGCCCCATTACCCTACAGGGCGACCATGGGCCGGTGGAGTTCCGCGAGATCGTACTAACACCTCTGGTGAAGAAGTAGCAGGCAAAGCCGCGCCCCCGGCACGGAGGAGAACGTGACGCGAATTCAAGGCGTGAACGCGGCAGCCGTCACTCCGCACGGTGCCGCGGGGCGTGGAGCGGATTTCGGCGCCGCGCTCGAACTGGTGGACTTCGTGTCGAAGGCCGGGGTCGCGGGCATAGCAGTCCTGGGCTCCACGGGCGAATTCCTTACCCTCAGCTTCGACGAGCGGGTGCGCCTCATGTACCTGGTGGTGAAGCGTAGCCGTGTGCCCGTGCTGGCGGGAGTGGGACACGCCACTCTGGAGGGGGCGCTCGAACTGGGGCGGCAGGCGTGCTCGGCAGGGGCCGCGGGCCTGCTTCTGATGCCGCCGTATTTCTTTCGCTACGGGCAGGACGAGATCCGGGAGTTTTACACCCAGTACGCCGCCCAGGCCGGAACGGGCGTGCCGGTGTACATCTATAACGTGCCGGCGTTTACGAGCGGGATCTCCTCGGAGACAGCGGTTGAACTGCTCGCCACAGGGCGGTTCGCCGGCATCAAAGATTCGAGCGGAAGCTACGAGTATTTCGCGCAACTGAAGGAACTGGCCGCACAACACCCGTTCACCCTGCTGGTGGGGGACGATGCCCTCTTCACCCGCGCCCGCATGGCCGGGGCGGACGGCGTGGTGTCCGGCACCGCGGCTGCCATCCCGGAGTTGATGGTGGCGCTGGACCGTGCCATCGCCGCCGGGGCAGCCGATCGGATCGCCGCGCTCGAAGCGCGCCTCCAGGAGTTCCTCGCCTGGACCGGGCGATTCCCCACCCCGGTGACGGTCAAGACCGCCATAGAGGCACGGGGGCTGAAGGTGGGTCCGCCAACGCTGCCGCTGGCGCCGCGAACCGTGCTGCTGCTCGACGAATTCCGCGCCTGGTTCGGCCCGTGGCTCGCCGAATTGAACAAGGAAATAGCCAATGTGTAAACTGCTTCTCCCGTTGATCGCGGCGGGCGCCCTGGCTGCTCAGATCGTCACACCCGGGCCGCAGGTCCTGACGTTCCTCTCCTCGGTAGACGACTCCGACCAGCCTTACGCGATCTACGTTCCCAAGCCGTTCGACCCCGCGCGGCGCTATCCTCTGGTGATCAGCCTGCACGGCTCCGGCTCCAACCATCGCCTGAATCTGCGCCGCGTGTTCGGCAAGGGCAACCTGCCCCTCGAAACCGATTCGGATGCCACACACTACTTCCCTGCCCTGAAGACGGTCGACTTCATCGTCGCCTCGCCCTTCGCGCGCGGCAGCATGGGATATCAGGGCATTCCCGAAAGCGACGTCTATGCCGTGCTGGAGGATGTGAAACGGCGCTTCCCCATCGACGAGGACCGCGTTTACCTGACGGGGCTGTCGATGGGCGGGGGCGGGACGCTTTGGCTGGGGCTCACCCGTCCGGACGTGTGGGCGGCCATCGCGCCAGTATGCGCGTCCACGCCGCCCTGGGCGGAGGAACTGGCCGGTAACGCCCTGAATGTGCCGGTGCGGCTGTTCCACGGGGACCAGGATCCGGCCGTGCCGGTCGAGTCGTCACGGCGATGGCACAAGCAGTTCCTCGACCTCGGGGTCAAAGCCGAGTACGTGGAATACCCGGGGGTGCGGCACAACTCCTGGGACCCGGCGTACAAGGACGGCGCGATCTTCGACTGGTTCGCCAACTTCCAGCGGCAGCGCCACCCCGAGCGCGTGCGCTTCGCCACCCGGGCATACAAGTATGGTTCGGCCTACTGGGTGAAACTGGACGGCATCGCGCCCGGGGCACTGGCATCCATCGACGCGAGATTCACCGGGAAGAATCGCCTTGAGGTAGCCACTGCCGGCGTGGACGGCTTCACGCTCGAACTGACCGGCCACCCGATATTCGCCGCGGGCTCACCGCTCGCCGTGACCATCGATGGCACTGCGCTGCGAGCGCGTCCAGCGGCAACCGTTTCCTTCCGGCGTACTGCCAAAGGCTGGCAGGCGGGGCGACTGGCGCTGCCCGCAACCGCCAAGCGCGCGGGCGCCGAAGGCCCGCTTCCGGAGGCTCTGGCCGCCCGCCACATCTATGTGTACGGCACCGCCGATCAGCCGGGTGACGAGGAGTTGAAACGGCGGCGGGATACCGCGGCAACAGCATCGGACTGGTCGTCGCCTCGTGCGCGCCTGATGCTCTCTTTCGCGGTCAAAGCCGACCGGCAGGTGACCGGCCGCGATCTCGAAACCTCCAACCTCGTTCTGTTCGGCACCCGCGAAACCAATAGCCTGATCGCCAAATATGCGGACCGCTTCCCGTTGGCACTGGAGCGCAGCGCGGCCGATTACGGCCTGGTCTTCGTGGCGCCAATCGATCACGGGCACTATGCGGTGGTGAGTTCCGGGCTGCCCTGGTGGACAGGCGCCGAAGCGGCCAAACGTCCCGGCCTGCGCTACGAACCGCTGCCCTATCGTGTGTTGCAAACCTTCCCGGATTTCGTACTCTTCAAGGGATCCCTGGGCAACGTGCTGGCCGAGGGCACCTTCGACCGCGAGTGGTACCTCCCGGCGGAGGCGGCCGAGAAGGTGAAGGCCAGCGGGACGGTTATGGTGCCGCAGCGAGCGGCGGTAAAGTAGAATTAATGTCCCCCGAAGAATTCCGCCAATACGGGCACGAAGCGATCGACTGGATTGCCGATTTTCTCGCCCACCCGGAGTGCCACCCGGTTCTATCCACTATCAAACCCGGGGAGTTGATGGACGCGTTGCCAGCCGCGGCCCCCGAGCATGGGGAGCCCATGTCCGCCATTCTGGACGACTTCCGAAAGCTGGTAGTGCCAGCCATGACGCACTGGAACCACCCGGGTTTTATGGCGTACTTCGCCAACTCCTCCCCCGGACCGGGCATTATTGGGGAACTGCTGGCCACCGCGATGAACGGCAACGGTATGGTGTGGAAGTCATCGCCGGCAATCACGGAGCTTGAGCAGGTGGCGCTCAAATGGCAGCGCCAGTGGATCGGACTGCCCGAGGAATTCTTCGGCCTGGTGTACGATACCGCGTCGGTGAGCACCATGCACGCCATCGCGGCGGCGCGCGAGATGGCTGACCCCCAGGCTCGCGATCACGGCACCTCGCGGGGCCTGGTGATGTATGCGTCGGAGCAGGCGCACTCCTCGGTTGAGAAAGGCGCCATCGCGGTCGGAGTCGGCCGCCAGAATGTAAGGAAGGTGCCGGTGGACGCTGAGTTCCGGATGCGTCCCGAAGCGCTGGCCGAAATGGCGGCGGCGGATCTCGCCGCGGGACTGCGGCCCTTCTGCGTCACCGCTACGGTGGGGACTACTTCCACCACCAGCGTAGACCCGGTGCCGGCCATCGCGGATATCGCGGAGCGCCACGGCATGTGGCTGCACGTGGATGCCGCGTATGCCGGGTCGGCCGCCATCCTGCCCGAGTACCGCCACATCATGAACGGAGTGGACCGTGCCCATTCCCTGGTGACCAACGCCCACAAGTGGATGTTCACCCCCATGGACCTGAGTTCCTTCTTCACGCGGCGCCCCGATATCCTGCGGCGGGCGTTCTCCCTGATCCCGGAATACCTCCGCACACCGGACGATCCTCGGGTTGTCAATCTCATGGATTATGGGGTGCCGCTGGGGAGACGCTTCCGCGCGCTCAAGCTGTGGTTCACCATGCGGTACTACGGGCGCGAGGGCATTGCCAACATCATCCGGAACCAGATCGCCATCGCCCAGGAACTCGCCGCGGCGGTGGATGCCGAACCGCGCTTCGAACGCACCGCTCCCACGCCGTTCTCGGTGGTGTGCTTCCGATACAAAGGCACCGATGATGAGAACCGGCGCATCCTCGATCGCGTGAACGCGTCGGGCGAGGCGTTCCTGTCCCACACGGCGCTGAATGGGCGCTATACCCTGCGGCTCGCAATCGGCAATATCGCCACTACCCGGGAGCACGTTATGCGCGTGTGGGACCTGGCGAAAAGCTCCGTCGTGCAATCAGCGGCGCAGTAGTTCCCAGGCAAGCAGCAGCCATGCGGCGATGAACGAGAGGCCGCCAAAGGGCGTGACAGCGCCCAGCGGCCTCACACCGCTCAGTGCCAGCGTATAGAGACTTCCCGAGAAAAGGATAATCCCCGCCAGCAGCAGGACCGCCGTGCGGGAACCCGCGGCCGGCGAAATCATCCCCAGTTTTGCCATCACCGGCACCACCAACAGGCCCAGCGCGTGGATGAAATGGTAGAAGACGGCCTTTTCCCAGATCCCCGCGCTGTAAGCGTCCAGGCGGCTCTTGAGCGCGTGCGCACCGAAGGCCCCCAACATCACCGCGGCTGCCAGCGCCACCGCTCCCACGGCACTCCAGTTCATCTCCTTATAGTAGCGTCGCCGGCCTCGCCCAGCCAGTAGGCCAGCCATTCCATGGCGAACTGGCCCGATTCCGGGGTCGGGCTGTGGCCGGTGCGGTGATTGAACGCGCCGATCGCCCGAGGTTGGCCGAACACGTCGTACACCTTGCGGGCGGCGTTGATGTAGGTCCAGCTTTTGTCTTTGTCGCTGCTCTCGCCAGCGATCAGCAGAAACGGCCGCGGGGCGATCAAGGCGAGCAATTCGTGTTGGTCGCCGCCCGCGGGCAACTCACGTATCCGTTCCCCGAGGTACCAGAAGTCTTCGTAATTCGAAAAGCCCAGACCGATCCCCGGCTCCGAGGCGACCGCCACTTTGATGCGTGGGTCGAGAGCCGCCGCATAGAGCGTCATCTTGCCGCCCAGGGAGTGCCCGATCATGCCGATGCGATCGCGATCCACCATGGGCAGGGTGACCACGTAGTCCAACACCCGCTGCGCGTCCCAGACCCATTTCCCCAGGCCGGTCACGCCCGGATGTCGCCGCGCCAGGTTCGCCACCGCTTCGCTGTAACCCTCGCCATAGCTCTCGCCGAACCACCGCACCGCCACCGCCACCTGTCCCTGCCGCGCCGCGAGATACGCGAACGAACGCACGCTCAGGGGCGTGAAGCGGCGTCCGCCGCTATCCGACCCCACCGGCGTGTCCACGTCGTAGTAGGGCACGATGACCGCCGGGCGCGGCCGCGAACCCATATTCGCGGGCAGCAGGATGTAAATACGTTCCCAGTGGTCCGGCTCCACCTGAACCTCCATGAGCCGACCTTCAAAGCCCGGCTCCTGGAAGGTTTCGATGAGGCGCACCGCGGGTGTGGCGGGTTTTAGTGCGGGGACTCCCAGCACCCGCATCCATTTGTCGCGAATGGACGCCGCGCGCTGCTGCCACACCGCTTGGGTTCGCGCGCCGGCCAGCAAGTCCGAGAGGTCGCCGGTCGAGCCTTTCAGCGCCTCTGGCACGGCATTATAGCGGCCCCACCACGCGGCGTCCGGCTGAAAGGGTTTTTGCGGTGCGGACGACGTTCGGCAAAGGCGAAAGCCCGTGTACGGACTGCGGTGGTCCGGCGTCATCGAGGAGCGATACGAGTGCGACCACTGCGCGACGTTGCTCATGAACGATCCTCCCCGCAGCACCCGCTGAGTACCCGACACCGGACCCGCGGGTTCCTCGGCGCTCCACTGCCCGCCCGCCGCGCTATACCAGTCGTCGCACCATTCCCACACATTGCCGAGCATGTCGTAGAGACCGTGCCGGTTAGGGGCCAGGCTGCGGACCGGCGCGGTGCCTTTTGCGAAGAGTGGCGCGAGCGCGCGGGTGTCCTTCGTCTGCCGGCCGCCCAGCAGCGCCGCCTTGGCCAGGGCATCGCCAGAAGGCAACTGATCGGCACCCACGGCCTGCGTCCACTCGGCCTCAGTCGGGAGACGGTAGCCGTTGCGTGCGCGGTCGCAGGCGCCGGTGGTCAAGTTATAGCAGGGCGTCAGGCCCTCGTTGGCACTGCGGGCATTGGCATACCGGATCGCGTCCCACCAGGAGACGTTTTCGACGGGCCGATTCGCGCCCTTGAAATGCGAAGGGTTGAAGCGCATTACCCGCTCGAACTCGGCTTGCGTAGTCTCCGCCGGGTCGATGAGGAACTCACGGACCTCGACCCGCAGCTTGACGCCGGTGAGCGCGTCATTCGCTACTTGATCCGCTGCGGGGATCCGCACAAACCCATCCGGAGTCGCGGCCCATAGTTCGGCCGTTACCAAAAGCAGCAGCAGTTTCGGCATGAACGTATTCTCGCAGGTCAGACCGCGAGTTCGATAATTCGCGGGTGGAGGGTGCCGTCCCGGGGTTCCACCAGGGCAACGGTGACGGGCAGGTGGAACCGGCGCGGACCGGCGCTGCCGGGGTTGAGGTAGAGAACTCCATCCAGCACCGTCGCACTGGGGACATGGGAGTGGCCGCTGATCACCGCGTCCCAGTTCCCCACTGCCGTACCGGGGGCAAGTTGCTTGGCATCATGCACCACGAGCAGGCGCCGGCCGCCGATCCGGACCGTCCGGCGCTCAGGCAGCCGGCGCGCCCACGGTTCCGTATCCACGTTGCCGCGCACCGCGTACACCCGCGCAATCCGTTCAAGCCCGAGTATAACTTCGGGCGCGCCGATATCGCCCGCATGGATAATCAGGCTGGAACCAGCGAGCGCCTCAGCGGCTGCTGGACGCAACAGGCCGTGGGTATCGGAGATTACACCAATCACGGGAAGACGGCAGGCGGCGCGGCGTTATGCCGCGCCTCCCGCCACTCTAGGACGTTCCTGCGCCATGCGGATGCGCTCCGCACATGCTTTCCAATGCAACCAGGCCAAGCTCACGTCGCGGTAGACCTCAGATTCATTAAACGGCTTGGAAAGTACGTTATAGCCGCCCGAATTCAATACCTCAGACCAGAGGTAGTCGTCCGCAAGACGCGAGCTGACGATGACTGCGGGGGGGTTCGCCGCCTGGGCCGTGCGCTCTACGATGTCCTTCCATGAACCATCGGGAAGATCGCGTTCGCACAGGACCACAGGAATCAGTTTGCGCTTTAGTAGGCTTATCGCTTCCGAGCAGCTCCGCGAAATGTGCAACTTCCAGTTGGAGTGGCTGAAAATGCGCCTCAGGGTAGCGTGGTCCGACTCGAAAGGACTGATCTCCAGCACCATGACCGTTCGGTCGGGCTGGGTCGTTTCATCGATTGTAATGCCGTCTTCCACGTCACACGCTCCGTTTCCTGGAAGATCGTGGTGAACGTACACCTCAGCCTGCCCGTGGAGTAGCTGGATTGCGCGAGGAAAGCGGAACGGGACTGGCGGGCCGGAGTGATATCGTTCCCACCCTCAGTTTAGTAACCGCGCCGCTGCTCCGGCAAGACGGCGCAGCCATGCCAAAGTGCGATTGCACGCTTCAGCCCGGAATCCTCGCCCCACTTGTCACCGACCGCGCCGGGCTTCATCATGTCTGTATAGGTGAACATCCTTGAATTCACCCTGGCGGTGGCGGCAATAGCGGCACTGGCGGGGTTCCTGGGCGCGCTGACGGGCTTAGGCGGCGGAGTGGTGATCACACCCGCGCTGACGTTATTGCTAGGTGTCGATATCCGATACGCCATCGGCGCAACCCTGGTCTCCGTGATCGCCACCTCTTCCGGAGCGGCGGCCGCTTACGTTCGGGAGGGCTTTTCGAATATTCGCGTCGGGATGTTCCTGGAGGTCGCCACCACCACGGGCGCGGTACTGGGCGCGTATATCGCAATGCGGACGCCGTCTTCCGCCCTGGCCGTAATCTTCGGCGGGGTGCTGCTTGCTTCGGCCTGGCTCACCTGGCGGCGCCCCGCGTCAACCGCGGAAATCAAGCCCCCGGATCCCCTGGCCTGCCGGCTCAAGCTCAACGGCAGCTACCCTACCATCACCGGTGAACGCCGCTACAACGTACGCCGCGTGAAGACCGGCTTCGGGCTCATGTTCGGCGCGGGCACGCTGGGCGGGCTGCTGGGCCTCGGTTCCGGGGCGATGAAGGTGATGGCGATGGATCAGGCCATGCGACTGCCGTTCAAGGTATCCACAACCACCAGCAATTTCATGATCGGGGTCACCGCGGCGGCCAGCGCGGGGGTTTACCTGAGGCGCGGCTACATCGATCCGGGCCTGGCGATGCCTGTGACCCTGGGAGTGCTGGCGGGCGCGACGGTAGGGGCGCGCTTCCTGGCCAAGGCACAACCGCGGCTGTTGCGCCTGGTCTTCGCCATCGTGGTCGCGGTACTAGCCCTGCGGATGATCTGGGCGGGCGTCACGGGAGGTCTGGGGTGATGCCAAACCCGTGGACCGACGAGCGTGTGCAGCAGGTGATCGGAAAACTGCTGCGCTACGGCGTGACCATGGCCGCCATCGTGGTATTGGCGGGAGGCATCCTGTATCTCTTCCGGCACGGCGGGGAACCGGCCGAGTACTCCGTCTTTCACGGGGAGCCGTCGGAACTGCGGCACCTGGACGGAATTCTGCGCGGCGTGGCGGCACTCGACGAACTCAGCCTGATCCAGTTCGGCCTCCTGCTCCTGATCGCGACGCCCGTGGCGCGCGTGGCGTTCTCGATGATCGCGTTCGCGCTGGAACGGGACCGCCTATACGTGGCCATCACCGGGTTTGTCTTCGCCGTCCTGTTTTTCAGCCTGGCAGGAGGAAGCTGAGCCGAAACGTGCGTATTTTCCGCGTTACGTTGCAGTGGAGGGGAAATGAGTTCTATTGCTACGGAAACTATACGCGACGCTCAGAAGCAACCCGCCGAGCACCTGATCCAGATGGCGCTCGGTTTCATGAATACCGCGGCTATATACACCGCCGCCAAGCTGAACATTGCGGATCTGCTGGCCGATGGGCCGCGTCCCATATCGGAACTGGCTGCCGAGACCGGCAGCAATGAAGACGCGCTCTATCGCGTGTTGCGCGCACTGGCTGCCGCCGGGATTTTCGCCCAGACGGCCCCCAGGGAATTCGGGCTGTCGCCCGCGGCGGAACTGCTACGCTCGGATGTTCCCGGCAGCATGCGGGATGCCGCCATCTGGGTGGGCAATAGTTTCCATTTCCACGTGTGGTCCGAACTGCCCTATTCGGTCCGGACGGGCAAGCCGGCGGTGGAACAGATATACGGCAAGCCCTGCTTTGAAGCCCTTGAAAGCTTGCCCGAGACCGACCGTGAGTTCAACGATGCCATGACTAACCTCAGCGCCGGCATCGCGCCCGCCGTCCTGGAGGCCTACGATTTCTCCGGGATCGGCACTCTGATGGACGTCGCAGGCGGGCACGGGTACACCCTCGGCCGGATCCTCGACCAGTACCCGCGGATGCAGGGCATCCTGTTCGATATGGAGAGCGTGATTGAGGGCGCCCGCCGCCGGATGGCCGCTCTCAACATGGGCCACCGCTGCCAGACAGTCGCGGGCAACTTCTTCGAGCACATCCCCGCCGGGGCGGACGCCTGCTACATGCAGCACATTATCCACGACTGGGACGATGAGCACGCGCTGAAGATTCTTACTAACTGCCGACGGGCGCTCGAAGGCAGGAAGAACGGTAAGGCGCTGGTAGTGGACTCTGTAATTCCGGATGGTCCCGAGCCGCATTTCGGCAAGTGGCTCGATCTTGAAATGCTGCTGATGCCGGGCGGTCGCGAGCGCACTGAACGCGAGTTCCGCGATCTGTTCGCCAAAGCCGGACTTGAAATTACCAGGATTGTCCCGACGAAGGTGGCGGAGAGTCTGATCGAAGCGCGGGTTGCGTAAAAATACGGGGCGCGGGCGCGCACCCAGTAACGCGCCCGTGTCCCATCCCCTTACCCCAACTCTTGCGCACGAAACACTCGTTTGGCGCGGGCTACTTCTCCGGCCGGTCCATGCGCGATGACCAGGTACTTCTCCTCGGCCAGCGCGGCTTCGTATTCCGCGATTGCCTCTTTCGGTATTCCAATACTGTATAGAGCCGCCCCCAGCGCGCTCAGACCGCTGAAGATAGCGGCGTTTTCGAGACCCGCCACCACCCACTCCGCCAGCCGTCCAGCCACCAGAAGGCCGCCCAGATCCGGAATGTCCAGAATCGCCCACCCCGGCAGCATCTCCCAGACGCCGTTCCAGAATGTGCCGGCGTGGCCGCAGCACCGCATCCCGGTACCCGCCTGGTAGTAGCACGCCACCATCTTCTGCCGGGCGCCATCCCTTGCCGCCACCGACACACTACGGGTTTCGAAACCAGCTTCCCGGAGTTCCCGAAGTGTCCTGTCGGCCTCCGCCGGACTGTCGCAAACCGCCACCGTTGCGTTTTCGGTAGGCATCATGATGCGTGCTGTACACTGGAGGTGCAAGCCGGTAGCCAAAGGCCGGGCCTCGTAACTCGTTGAGTCTTCGTTCACGATTGTCGCCCATGCCGTGTGAAGCGGCGCTTCTTGCGACGGTGTGATCCTCAAATGAACACCCACTTGACGCGACGCAGCCGGGGGAGCGTAATAGTAGCAAGCACATAAGAAGGTCTGAACGTCCGAGAGCCGCATGAAGCTTCATCTCGACAATTTGATCCGGGCCGGTTTCGCTCTGGCACTGCTGATTGTCGGCGGGGTAAACCTGGCGTCTTATTGGGCGCTGAACGCGTTCATCGCGACCTCGCGTTCCGCGGCCCACAGCTATGGCGTGATCGATCAGGTTGCCGACCTGACCAACTGGGTTCTGGACGTCGAAAGCACCTCCCGCGGCTTCACGATAACCGGGGAGACCGGCTACCTGGACGGCTACCATACCGCAGTACTGGAGGTCGAGCGGCGGCTAGCGGACTTGGAGCGCTCCACGCGCGGCGATGAACGCCAACAGCGGCGGCTGGAAGCGATTCGCCGCCCGGTGCGGGAGAAGTTGGCCCTCCATGCCGAGATCGTCGAACAGCGGAGGCGGAGTGGGTATTCCGGCACCCTTCCTGCCTACCTGTCCGGACGCGGGAACCAGTTGATGGGTGACATCCGCACGGCTTCCCGCAACATGGAGGAAGAAGGCAAACGGATTCTGCGGGCCATGGACGCCGACGGACAGCGGCAGGCCCGCACGGTGTTCGCCGCGGAACTCACCGGTACCGGACTGAGCCTCGGGCTGCTGGGCTTCGTCTTTTTTTACCTGAATCGGGAGATCCGGCGGCGGCGTCGCTCGGAGGAGCGCCTGCTGCAACTGAATCGCTTCTATGCCGTCCTCACGCACGTCAGCCAGGCGGTCGTCAGGGCTCGCGACCGGCAGGAACTGCTCGAAAGCTTCTGCCGCATTGCCGTCGAGCATGGCCAGTTCCTGATGGCTTGGGTGGGGCTCCTTGACGAGACCACCAACACGGTAAAGCCGGTAGCCCACTACGGCTTCGAGGACGGTTATCTGGCCGGGTTGCACATCTCCCTCGACGACGGACCGGAGGGCCGTGGTCCTACCGGGACGTGCCTGCGCGAAAACCGCCACTTCATCTCAAACGACATCGCCGCCGATCCGCTGATGCACCCATGGCGGGACGCCGCGCTGCGACGCGGTTATCACGCCTCCGCCGCCTTCCCGATATGCCAGGATAACCGCGTGATAGGAGCGTTCTCCGTGTATGCCGCGGAGGCCGGCCTGTACCACGGCGAGAACCTCGCGTTGCTGCACGAGATTGCCGCCGAGCTCTCCTTTGCACTCAAGAACCTGGAGGTGGAGGCCCAACGGCAGCGCGCGGAGGCGGAAATCCGGTGGCTCAACGAAGACCTGGAACGGCGCGTCGCCGAGCGCACCCGCGAACTGGCCTTCGCCAACCGGGAACTGGCCGCGCGCAATGAGCAGGTCGAGCAGGCCAATCGCATGAAGAGCGCGTTTTTGGCGCGAATGAGCCACGAACTACGTACGCCCCTTAACGCCATCATCGGTTTTTCGGACCTGCTTTCTGAGGAATCGGCGGGACCTCTGGCGGACAAGCAGAAGCGCTTCGTCGGTCACGTCCAGGCGGGTGCGCAACACCTGCTCCAGGTGATCAGCGACATCCTCGACCTCTCGAAGATCGACGCCGGCCGCATCGAGGTCTTCCATGAGCAGTTTCACGCCTCAGAAGCGCTCACCGAGGTGATGAGCGTCATCCGTCCGTTGGCCGAGATTAAGCGCATCCGGGTGACGGCGGCCGTGCCGCCCGAACTGGAGGTCTTCGCCGACCGCACGCGCTTCAAGCAGATCCTCTATAACCTGCTGAGCAACGCCGTGAAGTTTACGCCCGAGGGCGGCAGTGTGGAGGTGGACTCATCCTGCGAGGGCGCCGTCATCCGCTTCAGCGTCGCAGACACCGGCGTGGGGATCGCACCCGAAGAGCATGAGGCCATCTTCGACGAGTTCCACCAGGTCGGCCCCGGACGTAAGGAGGGCACCGGGCTGGGGCTGGCCATCACACGGCGGCTGGTGGAATTGCACGGGGGCCAAATCCGGGTGGAGAGCGAGCCCGGCCGGGGCAGCCGCTTTCTCTTTACCTTGCCGCGCGGCGCGGCCGGAATGGGACGCCACGCCGCCGGGGCAGCATCATGAGCAGGATCCTGGTGGTGGACGACAACCCTGTCAGCCGCGAACTGATACGCGAACTGCTTGAAGCTCCCGGGCGCGAGATTCTGGAGGCGTCGAGCGGCATCGAAGCCCTCGCAAGCTCTCGCCGCAACATGCCCGATCTGGTCCTGCTGGATATTCAGATGCCCCTGATGGACGGCTTCGCGGTGCTCCGCGCCATGCGGCAGGAGCCGTTGCTCGCGCGCGTGCGGGTGATGGCGGTCACCGCCTTTGCCATGCGCGGCGACCGCCAGTTGGCACTCGATGCCGGCTTCGACGACTACATAACCAAGCCCGTGGACGGCGCCGCCCTCCGCAAGCAGGTCCAGGCGCTGCTGGGAGCACCATCGGAATGAACCCCGGAGACAAAACCGTAGTAACCCTGCTGATAGTGGATGACGATCCGAGCAGCCTGGAACTGGCATCCGAGGCGCTTGCCCAGGACGGCCTGAAGATCCTCACCGCCCCGGACCCTTGCACGGGTCTGGAGCTGGTTGCGCAGCACAAGCCGGAGATCGTGCTTTCGGATCTCGTGATGCCACAGATGACCGGCATGGATCTGCTGGAGCGTATTCTCGACGCCGCGCCCCAGACTGAGGTCATCCTGATGACCGGCCATTACTCCACCGAATCCGCCGTCGAGGCCATCCGGAAGGGCGCCAGCGACTATCTCACGAAGCCGCTCTCGATCGGTCTGCTGCGCCAGCGCATCGGCAAACTGGTGGCCGAGGCGCGCCATCGGCAGCGTGCCCTGGAACTCGATCGCGAGATGCTCAGGGCCAGCGAGTTCGAGGGGATGGTAGGGCGCAGCCCCTTGATGCTGGACGTCTTCGCCCGTATTCGTCGCGCCGCCCCGCACTTCCGCACCGCGCTGATCACCGGCGCAACGGGAACCGGGAAGGAACTCGTGGCCCGCGCGATGCACCGGCTGAGTCCCGTCCCCGCCGCCCGCATGGCGGTGTGCAACTGCTCGGCAATCGTCGAGACGTTGTTCGAAAGCGAGCTATTCGGCTACGTCAAGGGAGCCTTCACGGGCGCCAACCAGGACAAGATCGGGCTCTTCGAATACGCCAACGGCGGCACGGTGTTTCTGGACGAGATCGGGGATATGCCGCTCTCAACGCAGAGCAAGCTGCTGCGCGTGCTCGAAAATCACGAGTTCCAACGCGTGGGCTCACCCGTCACGCGCAGAACCGACGTCCGGGTGGTGGCCGCCACCAATCGGGACCTGCGCGACATGATGGGCAAGGGGCAGTTCCGGGAGGACCTGTACTATCGGCTCTCTATGATCGAGCTCCGGCTCCCGAAACTGGCCGAGCGCACCGAGGACCTGCCGCTGCTGGAGCGCTACTTCGTGGAGAAATTCGCGACGCAGTACGGCAAGGCCATCCGGGGCCTTACGCCGCGCGCCCAGATCGTGCTGGCACGCTACGGCTGGCCCGGAAATGTACGGGAGTTGGAAAACGTATTGGGCCACGCTTGCATGATGACGGACGGCGACATGGTAGACGTCCGCGACATGCCCGAACATCTTAAAGAGGCCGCCGCCCGGCAACCGCCCGAGGACGAAGACCTGCTGCCGCTCGCGGAAGTGCACCGCCGCCACGCCATGAAGGTGCTGGAGCGCGTGGAAGGCAACAAGGCCCGCGCGGCGAAAATACTCGGCATTCACCGCGCCACGCTGTACCGCCTGATCGAGGGTGAAAAGGCCCTTCCCGAAGAGTTCGAGGAAGACGAGGAGTAGCGGCTACCGGACCCCGCATGCCTGCGGATCGCCGGATTCCAACCCGCGCCGGAACGCAGCTACGCGCTGGGCAGAAGACCCGTGAGTGAACGTCTCGGGGCTGACGCGCCGACCGGCCATGCGCTGCAAACGATCGTCCCCGATCGACGCCGCGGCATTCAGTCCCTCTTCGACGTCGCCCTGCTCAAGAATGTCGCGCTGCGCCGTGCTGTGTCCCCAAACACCTGCCAGGCAATCCGCCTGAAGTTCCACGGCCACAGGTGCCCCGCGATCGAGTCCCAACTGGCGCTGCACGTGATGCCCGAGCTCATGGGCGATGACATACGCCTGCGCGAAATCGCCTGGCGCACCGAAGCGCTGCTGCAGTTCGTCGAAAAAGCCGAGATCCAGGTAGACCCGCTGATCGCCCGGACAATAGAACGGACCCGTTGCGGACTGGGCGAATCCGCACGCCGACTGCACCTCGTTGCGGAACAGCACAAGTCTGGCATCCCGGTATCCGGGCAGAATGCGGCGCCAGGTGTCCTGCGCGTCATCGAGCACAAATGACACAAACTGTACTTGCTTATCCTCGCCGGCGGACCGGTCAGCCTCGGTGACGCCCTGGGCCGGCCCGGAATCGCCCACCATGGAAAGGAAGTCGCGGCCGAAAATCAGGCTCAGAACCAGCAGCACCAGCATGCCCCCAAGCCCGATTCGCGCGCCTCCGCCGCCGAACCCGCGTCGATCCTCGATATTCCCGCTGACTCG
>DATMYF010000095.1:0-16538 GCA_035561075.1 Bryobacteraceae bacterium | reverse complement strand
AGTGACGCCGAAGAGCGACGACCATAGCTTTGAGCCGACGTTCCGCACATTCGACAGCGTAAGCGCGAACCAGACGGCGGACTTCAGCGCGTCCCCCTTGTACAGGATTAGCGGCAGGATAACGAACAGTTCGGGCGCCGGCGTTGAAGGGACTACGCTGAATCTCGGCGGGACGAAGACGGAGTCCAGGGCAACCGATACCAACGGGAACTACTCGTTCATTAGCCTTCCCCCGGGCAACTACACGGTGACGCCGTCGCGTGACGGATTCACGTTCACGCCGGAACCCCGTGTATACAACAACCTGAGCCAAAACCAAACGGCCGCGGACTTCACTGCGACCGCGACTGCGACGTTCACGATCAGCGGCAGAATCACCCTCGGCGGCGCGGGCGTTATCGGGGTGACGGTAAATTTAAGCAGCGGTACTCAGACGAAATCGACCACAACCGGTGAGAACGGAAGTTATACCTTCAACGGTATAGCGCCGGCGACGTACACCGTCAGACCCGCCAACTGGGCGACCAGCCCGGGTTCGATCACTCTGACTGATGTGAATGGAAACCGAACCGCAGATTTCTCGATCGTCGGGCGCGAGTACATCCGCCTCGGAGACCGCGTGATCGCGATTGAGAACACTCCGGAGTAGCGAGGACAACGCGAATGAGCATAGACAACAGCTCCTTCATGAGATCGCTAAGATTTGCGATTAAGACGATCAGCGCCAAGGCAGGTATGGTCTTGATTCTCATCAGCCTGATGTGGGTGCCGCTGTTGGCCCAGCAATCGCCGCCGGGTTCAAGTGAGCGGGTAGCGAGAACTCTGTATTTTCGGCTCAAGACGAGCTGGATTGAGCCGGCCGAGATCACCGTTCCGCCTGGCGCTTACAACATTCGTGTTTTCAACGGACTCGTTAAGGGAGATATGGCGTTCAGCATCCAGGGCGAACAAGGAGCGAGGGTTCTCGACGTGAATCTGGCTAAAGTATCGTCCCGGAAGAGTGCGCCGGTGGTCCTTACGACGGGCAAGCACACCTTGTCCGTTGGGAATCGGGCGGCCTGGCGGGCCACGATTATCGTTTCGCCGGTGAAGAACTGAGGGCTCAACATGAATTCACGGAGATGGCCTCTTATGCGATGCATTCTTGGCCCCGCCTGGGGTTTTGTTCCGTTGCTGCTGTTGTGTTGCGCGATGAGGGGGCAGGCTGAGGAGAGCTATTTCTCCAATACCATCGCCGGATCGGTGCCCGCCGCTTTGCAGCCGGCGTCTCCGGCGACGGCCTATGAACTGTCCGGATTCGATCTGATCAACCCATACAGTGGCCGTCTGGATGTTCAGCTTCCGCTTCTCAGGGTGGGTGGCCGCGGCGAAGCTGGTTACACGATGACTCTGCCGGTCAGTCTGCCGCCCTGGCTGGTGGAAGTGAGCACGAACGTGACCAGAGACTCCGAGTTCTATAACCGGGCATACGTATACTTCCTCACCCAGCCCATGCCGGGCTGGTGGAACTCCGCCGAGATCGGTTACGGGCCGGGCACACTGGCGCCGAGTTACGCGGGGGAGGGCTTGGTGGAGTGCGGCACTGTGGAGGCCCCCCACCTGATCTATTCCAAGACGTTTTCCCACATGGTCTTCCGGGCTCCGGGAGGTGCTGAGTATGCGCTGTATGACGTGAGCGGGCAAGGGGTCCACACGGCCAGTTGCACACCCGAGTCGTCGCAGGTGTTCGATCGCGGCACGAAGTTCGTGTCCAGGGACGGGTCTGGATTGACATTCGAGGCAACCGTGGGCATCACAGACCGCGCGCCGGTCAATGACTCCAATTACAGTGATTCTCCGGGAGGCGTGAGCGGCACTCTCATGATGCCGAACGGCATGGTCTACGACATCATCCTCGGCAAGGTGATGAGCATTCGCGACCGCAACGGCAACAAGGTGTCGTTCACCTACGACGGGACGCTGGGTGTTGTCACGTCGATCACCGATTCACTGGGCCGCACCATTACCGTCAACTACACGCCGGCCGGATGCACGATGTGTCAGGAGATCACGTATCCGGGAACGGGAGGCACTCCCCGCACGATCCGGGTGAAGCACGCCACGATCGCCAGCCGCCTTCGAGCGGACCAACAGCCGCTGATGAATGTCGATGTCTTCCCCGATCTGCTCCCCGGCTACAAAGTCGGGGACCATGGGCTCACGAGCATCAGCGAAGTCATACTTTCAAACGGGCGGAAGTACGAGTTTTACTACAACATCTACGGCGAGGTGGCGCGCGTGGTCCTGCCAACGGGTGGAGCCGTCGAATACGACCACGGTCCCGGTGTGGCCCCCGGATCCCCCGGCGTTCGCGAAGAGGGGCAGATCCTGGACGACCTCCCCGGCTCGGCGGAAACCTCTTTGAAAGATTTCTCCACGCCTCTCTTGCCGCCCTGGAGGCCGGTGATTTACCGGCGCCTGCTGGAGCGGCGGGAGTATCCAGAGGGAGGAACAACGAATCCCGCTCGAACCACCAGTTACGCCCGCGTCGAGACGTACTCCAATTCGCAGACCATCGACAACCACGTCTACATGGTCTACCTGGCGAATTCCGGCAAGGCGGTGGTCACCGAGACCGGCCTCGGCATCCCCGCTCCCATCGTGACGGAGCACTCGCACCTGGCGGGAGCAGTAGTGGCTCCCCCATATGGAGGGCCGGGGAACTCGCTGATTATCCTGCCCACGGAGGAGCACGTCCTTGGCCCGCTCGACCAGTTCGAGGGCAAGGAGCACACCTGGGAGAGCCCCGGACTGCGAAAGGTGGAACGGGTGTTCGGCCGGGTGAACCCGGTCAATGAAGAGGTCGATGTTTGCCAGGAGAATACCACACTGGACGGCACGGCAACCGCCGCGAGAGCGTTCACCTACACCGTGGTGGGCGGCGGCGGAAGCGTTCCGGGGAAGGTCAACGTGGCGGGCGTTTTCGAGTACGATTACGGCGCGGCTCCGGCCATCGCTCAGCATGTGGCGGATGCATGTACGAGCTCGCCTCCAGGCGGATACATCCGGCAGACCAGGACGGAGTACAAGACGGACGGCGGTTACGTAAACGCCCTGCCCGGGGGCGTCCATTTGCGCAGCCTGCCCACCCGGAAGCTGGTGTGCGGAGCGGGGACCTGCGACCAGAGCAACTTCGTTGCGAAAGCGGAGTACGAGTACGATATTGGCACGCCGGAAGACCGCGGCAGCGCCACGGGGCACGAGGCCGCCTACGGGCAGACTCACGCGACGCGCGGCAACGTGACCGCGGCCAAGGTCTGGCGCGACCTGCCCACGGGCGCCTGGCTGACCACCCGCATGAGCTACGACATTCTGGGCAATGTGGTCTCGACCGAGGACCCGAACGGGAATACCACAGCGTTCGGCTACACGGACAATTTCATCGAGGGCGCTCCGCCCCTGGGCCAGACTTACGCTTTCCGCACCAGCACGACGTACCCGATCGCGGGCATGACCAGCAGCGCGCGTTACAGTTGGTACCTGGGACGGATGAGGGAGTTCACGGCCGCGAATGGCGACCAGACCACGCTGACGTACAACGACCCACTGGACCGGCTGAAATCGAGGGATGAAGCCGGCACGCGCAAGACGGCATATGAGTACATCGACTCCTCTCCGCCGGCGGTCGAGGTTTACCAGGATCTGCACGCGCACAACGACGGCGCGCTCCACAAGCGGATCGACTACGACGGGCTGGGGCGGCAGGCGCACAGCATCCAGTACGAGGACGGAGGGCAGATCTCGGGGGACACCGAGTACGACGGCCTCGGGCGCGTGCGGCGGGTGTCGAACCCCTACCGCAGCGGCGGGCCGGAGTGGACCACCATGACCTACGACGCGCTGAACCGGGTAAAGACCGTGGCGACCCCGGACGGCGCGGTCACGGCGACCGACTACTCAGGCTATTACGCCACGGTGACGGACCCGGCGGGCAAGGCCCGGCGGAACCGCACGGACGGACTGGGCCGGCTGGTGGAAGTGACCGAGAACCCGGGCGGGTTGAACTACATCACCGGGTACGGCTATAGTGTCCTGGACGATCTGCTGAGCGTGACACAAGGAACCCAGACGCGCACGTTCGCCTACGACTCCGCAAGGCGGTTGATTTGTGCTTCCAATCCCGAGAGCCGTTCGGCGGGCGCTTCGTGTCAGACGACGCCGCTGCCGGCAGCCGGTCTGGACCGCTACTCTTATGACGCAAACGGCAACCTGGAGAGCCACAGTAACGCCAGAGGCGCAGTCGTGACCTGGGACCCCTACGACGCGCTCAACCGGCCCACGCGGAAGAGCTACACCGGGGTGACGGCACCGGCCGTGAGATGGTGCTACGACGGGACGACTTATTCGGGCGGAAGCTGCGCGGCGAGCGTCGTGCCCGGCGAGAAAGGCTTCCTCACCGGCGTGGGGAACTCGGATTCCGCCAGTGCTTATCTGCATGGGCCGCTGGGGTTGGTGAAGAAGAGCAGCCAGACCACCGGCGGGGTGACGTACAGCTTTGTGGACCCGCAAGACTCGAGCCGAGGATACAGCTACAACGCGGCGGGGCTTTTGACGGGGATGTGGTATCCCTCGGGGCGCTCGGTGAGCTACACGTACGACGGGACCGGGCGGGCGAACGCCGTTACGGGTTACGCTTCGGGCATCCAGTACACGCCGCACGGCGCAGTTTCCTCGATGACGCTGGGCAACGGGGTGGTGGAGACGGCGCAGTACAACAACCGGCTGCAGCCGAGGGCGCTGACGGCTGCCAGATCAGGCACGCTCTTGAGCCTGGGCCTGGAATACGGGGGCACGAACAACAACGGGAACGTGATGAGCCAGACGATCTCGTTCGACGGGGCCGCGCCGGTCTCGCAGAGCTACACCTACGATGGGGTGAACCGGCTGAGCGCGGCTGGGGAGGGGGCCAACTGGTCGCGGACGTATGGTCACGACCGGTACGGCAACCGCTGGGTGAGCGCCTCCAGTGGGGCGCCGGTGTCCTCGTTCACGCCCGCCACCTCCGCTTGGTTCGATACGGCGACCAACCGCCTGGTGAACGTGGGGCTCGGGATAGGGTATGACTCGGCGGGGAACTTGACCGGCACCGGGGGCTATAACTACACCTACGATTGCGAGAACCGGCTAAAGGAGTCGACGATCAACTCGGTGACCACGAGCTACGCGTATGATGGAGAAGGGCGGCGGGTGAAGAAATGGACGGGGGCGGCGGCAACCGTGTACGTCTACGACGCCTTCGGGCAACTGGCGGCGGAGTACTCGAGCGAAGCGCCGGGGGTTACCGGGCGCCAGTACATCACCGCGGATCACTTGGGGAGCACCCGGCTGGTGACGGACGCCAACGGCGGCGTCGCGAAGCGTTACGATTACCTGCCGTTCGGGGAGGAGTTGCTCGCGGGCATTGGGGGGCGGACAACGGGGCAGGGCTATAACGTCTCCGCCGCGGCCTTCTACCCGGAGTTCACGAGCAAAGAACGGGATGCAGAGACCGGCCTCGATTATTTTGGGGCTCGGTACTTCTCGGGGGCGCAGGGGAGGTTTACGAGCCCGGATGAGCCTTTCGCCGATCAACATCCTGAAAATCCTCAGAGCTGGAATCTCTATCAGTACGGTTACAACAACCCGCTGACGAACATCGACATCGACGGCAGGTCGGTTTGGTCCAAGGCGGTCAAGGTGGTCGTCAAAGTCGCGAAAACCGGGAATGCGGCTGCAGGTTTTGCTGACAACATCCAGGACGCGGCTACTCTGTTCAATCCGGCTGCTTCGCCCCTGCAACGGATCGGGGCTGGGCTCTCCTTGGCGAGCGAACTCTTGCCAGTCAGCGTTGGTGACGTGAAGGATGCGGGTCGATTGTTGGGCGTGATCGACGACGCCGTTGATGCAGGCAAACAGGTTGTCCGGAGCGCCGACGACGTAGCTGATACGGGGAAGAAGCTCGAGGGCATCTATGAGTTTTCAGAGAAAGGCAAGACCTACGTGGGGCAGTCCGGTGATGTCGCAGGGCGTGTAGGCCAGCATCTGGAGTCGGGAAAGCTCGTTCCCGGAACGACCGTTACTGTTACTCCTGTGCCGGGTGGTAAGACTGCTCGGGAGGTTGCCGAACAGAAGAGAATCAACCAACTTGGTGGTACAGCGAACACGCCAGGCTCGCAGACTACCAACCAGCGAAACCCAGTAGGCCCGAAGCGGCAGAAACGGATCGAGGACGAGTATGGCCCACTCAAGCAGAATTGAAGTCGTGAATTCCATGGCTGAGGACCAAATCCAAGAGTCGATAACTAGGCATCGAATGCGCAACGCTGATCTGAGGCAAGTGCTCTTGGGCAAAGGAGTGAACCTAACTGAGCAGCGTCCTGTTGACGTTCATTTCTGGGCATGGACTCAGCGAGATGCTGCTGTTCTGGCACGGGAGCTATTCAAGAAAGGCTTTCTGGTAAAGCTTCTGTCTCCTTCACCGACGCCGGATGATGAAGCGAGATGGGGCATTGAAGCAGGGGCGCTAGTGGTGCCAGATCAGATTCTTGGGGATGAGTTCACCGAGGGAATGGTGAGGCTCGCAGCTCAAAGCGATAGTGTCTACGATGGCTGGGGCAGCGAGGTCTGAGGTTCACGGTGCTGGCAACGGGAGGTTTCGGGGACATGCTACTCAACTCCGTCACCGGACCGCCAGGCCCGCACTTGGCAGGCGTGGGAGCAATAGGCGGTCGTTTCTGCCGGCGCTCCGTAGAAACCAGCGGCCGCACTTCGGCGCGGGGCACTTGGCGCACGTGATCATGCCGGCGATCTCCTCGGCGAAGCGCTGCCAGATGGCGTCGATGAGCCTCGCGGGGCGGTGGCGGATGGTGAACTGAGACTGCCCTTCGTCGGGCGGCGCGATTAGTTCAAACCGGCCGCCAGCCAATTTCTCCGTTACCTTCCTGGCCAGATGCTCGCGTGCCAGGCGGAATAGCTCTTTTCCTTTAGCCGCCTGGTGCTGGGGGAGCAGATGGCGCAGCGCCGCCCCATCCTCTGCGGAAATGGCGTCCCACAAGGCTGTCGCGTTCCGCAACGCCCGATTCTCGCGATGCCAAATGTCCACTGGCTCTGGCGGCAGGACGTCGGCGCGGGCGGCTTTGCCCGTGGCGGTCAGCAGTCCGTAGAAACCGGCCAGGCGGAGCACCTGGTCGTGGCGGCAATCGGCCAGGATGCGGTGGAGGCAAGGCTGCTCGGCGCAGGGGTTGGTGACGGTCAGGTCGTCGTGCGCCCAGGTGGGGACGAGCCAGTCGGTGGTGATGACCGCGCCCTCCGGCGTCTTCCCCTTCCGGCGTTCCAGCTTGAAGCCGGCGGCGGGAACCCAGGTTTCAAACAGGACAGTACCAGTCTCCATGAATGTGACGGCTAATATCAGCAGCCGTCACGGGCGGTAGGCCCGCCACAGGAATGGCCAGGGTTGGCGCACGGGGCGCGAAGGGCGCGTTTTCCGGCGCGAGGTGGTAGTGCCAGGCCACCGGGACCACCGGAGCGCCGGAAAAGAGGTTGATAGGTTGATAGCCGCCGCTCATGCCCCGCGTGCCGGGACACGGCGGGAGCGGAGCCGGGGAATGCGGCGGTGAAGCTCCCGTTCCACGGCGGTGGTGAGCAGGCGGTCGCGGCGGGCGTGGCGCAGGATGTAGCGGAGGTCGTCGGGTTCGAGTGCGGTGAGCGGCGCGCCCGCGAACTTCGGCACGGTGCGCGGGATCAGAAACTCAGCCACGGGCGGCTCCGTTCTGCTGCGGGTGTTCGGCCAGGTACTGCTGGTAGAGGTGCGGGTTCTCCTTCAGCGCCTGCACGTACGCCTGGGCGAACGTGATATGCCTGGCCGCGGCGATCTGCTTGGCCATGGCGTTCAACTGCTGCTCGGCGTTGGCAACGTCGGTACGCACCTGCCCCGGCACTTGGGTGACCACCGGGTGACCACCACAGGCCTCCGTAGCGCCTTTTCGGACCGGCTGGCCGTACCAACTGAACTGAAAACACAACTACTTAGACCCAACTGGACCGTACTGAACTCGCGCTATGCACGTTCGATTCCCGTTAGCGCTACCATGTTTTCATAGACTTAGGGGCAGTGGGTGACCACGGGTGACCACGCGCTCGGCGCCAGAAAATATCTCACCTAAAACCTTCGCTTTTGCTCGCCGGATTCCCGCGCGCCAAGTCTTTGATTTTTCATGGTGCCCACAATCGCCGAAGGAACCGGCGGCGGCTCCGGGGCTCGATAATGGGCCGAAACCCGTTATCATTGGAGCCGGTGACACACATTCTGGGCGACCGGGAGTCCTGGCTCCCGCACCCGGGGGACGAGGCGGCGGATTTGGGCCTGGGTTGCTGGAAGCGGGGCCGCTGGGTACTTCCGCAATCACCACCTTTCAAGCGGCGCGGCGAATACGCCAGGGCTTCTGACGAACAGCCGCGCCGTTATTCAAAAGCGGTCTTTCGAGAATAGGCGCCAATTACTCTGATGTTTCCGATTCTCATCAAGCCAACTGAAATCCGGCACGTGTGAATAGACCTGGGTATCCGCTCCGAGCATCATCATCGTATTCAGGCTCGCGAAATACTTGAAGTTTTCCACAGGCTTCTTTGTTCGCTTCAGCGCGCCAGTCAGGAGAGCATGTCGGCTGACGGGGTAGAGCACGACCTCCGCGTTCTTGAAGCCGACCATCTGGCCCTTTTCCCCGTCCAGCACGACCGGACTGTCGGATGCGATAAGCCGTCCCGTATCAGTAAACGATATTCCCCAAAAACGCTCCCGCAGGCACTCAAGAATGCCTCCCGCATCCTTAAACGCCCTCTGCATGTACCAGTCAGTCTCAGCGGTGATGTTCCATTCGCCGGACTCGAAAAACCTCTTCATGCCCTCATACTCGGCCCCAGGGGCATCTGCATCCATTTCCGCTTTCTTTAGCGCCGCGAGCCACGTCTCGGGACTCTGCAGTTCTTGCGCAAGCCTCTCTCGCGTGATCCGGTCCAGAACCTGAAGCGCCAAAGGCCGAAATTGGGGAACACGGACCCACTGATATGCCATGAAAGTGAGCAACGCATCCCACTCGTCATCGTTTGGCCGCCTGCGTTCCCTATCGATATTCCTGAGGAGAGGTGCTGTCTGGTCTTCCAGCACCGAGAAGAACTTCTCCACAATAACCGGATCCGGCGCCAGGTCGGTGAGGCGGTAGAAGTCTCGAATGTGACCCGCGTTATCCGGCGTGCTTGGCCATTGTTTTTGACGACAGAAATCGGTGACCCACAGTCTTCCGTTTTTCTCGCCGTTCTCCGTGAATCCGGCGAGCCAGCACCTCGGCACATAGTGGTGTCTCCGTGGCTCGGGTTCCTGTGGATTGGGTAGACCCATTGAATCTATTGTCGGACGTTTCACAGACATCGGGCCATGAATCCGCGAGACGGTCGCGAAGTCCCTTGATCGGGCGCCTTTCTGACCGGGCCTGTCCGCCACCCGCAGCGTGTCCCTTCAAAACGGCACCCTACGAGGCCGCCGTTTGGCGGGGCGGGCGCCGGCGCGGTCGGCTCATCGGCCGGAACCTGTTCCGGCGTGGTGATGAGAAAGGGGTGGGGAGCCGCCTGGGTCTGCATGGTTTCAGCCCCCGACGGAACTTCCGGTATCGGCCGGCCGCGTCCGTTGCACCTCGACGACCTCGCCGGTCCCGCCGGCTTCGCGCAGGAACAGAAGCACCTTGTCGAAATTAAAAGAGAATCTCCACTGCGCCACATAGTCGGCGCGCGCGTAGACTTCGCCGGCTCCGAGAAATCGGTCATTGACGATCAGAAGCCAGTTCTCGTCAGCAGCCTTGCGGTATTCCGGTAGCCGGAGGAGTTTTTCCGCGATCCGTGCCTCGATAAGCTCCTTTGGCGCGAGGATCGTGTCGAAGGGCTTGAAGGTACGCCATTGCCCAACAGGTTCGCGTGTCTCATGAATCCCTACGTAGCAGTATCCCTCCGGCAAGTCGCAGTCATTCCAGTTGAAGCACCCCATCTCTCTGTGGTGTGCAAAAACGAAATCGACGAGGCCGTTCACAAGTACATGGAACGCGATGGCTTCGGTTTTCGGACTGAAGCCGGCGCTCACTTCCACCGGATTTCCGGGGACCAACTGGCTGTAGCGATCGTTGGCCCGTCCGGCAACCTTCGCCAGCTTCCCGCCTTCAGCGCGAGGCTTCTCCCGACAGAGCTCGGTAACTTCAATGCCGAGGGTACGTCCGTCGGCACGGAGCAGGAAATCCGGCCTCTCATGTGGGACCAATTCGCCCTTCGGAATGATGGACGATGCCCGCCGCGCCTCTTCCAGGTATATACGTTCGATGCGCTTTTTCCTGGCCTCGCCTGAAATTGCCGGTATAGTCGGGGCGTTTTTCGCCATTCTTATCTCCTCCACTCTCCTTGCCGGGCCGCCTGGCGCCCGCCCCGCATTTGACGCGACGCGACGGCCGCGACGTCGCGCGGCCGATGGCAGAGGCCGTACGGTATTCCGGCTCCACACCAGCACTGCGCTGACGCTGGTATCAAGACCAGGTGATGATCCGGGTCACCCACATGCTGCGCACCAATCCAAACGCGGGTCTGGCTGAAAACCAGCCATTTGATCAGCCAGATGCTGACGTATCGCAGAAAGTCAGCGACGGTATCGCGCTCCCAGAGCCATACGTCGTCGGCAGCGTTAAACGCGCAAATCGCGTTATCGGGCTGCCACATGTGTGCCCTCAGCTCGGGCGGAATGGCCGGCAAATCTACATAGGCGCGCGGCACCGCTCGGCCACCCGCGTATCGCACCCTGATCGTGAATTCAGTGTCCGGTTTTGTGATCATAGCCGCCCACGGGTGTTGCACGTGGTGCGCACCGCACTCAGCGTAATGCAGCACTTCTCCACCGTCGGCTACATAGACAGACCGGTTGTGAACCAAGTCGTCAAGGATCAGATCGAGCTGACTGGTCTTCTGGATCGGCTGGATAGGGCCAGTCCATTCGCCGAATCCGTCCATCTGCTGAGATTCAAACCGCGGCCATTGTTGCATAGCCGCCACGCTTGCGGCCAAACGTGGTCCCCCCTCCTGGAGAGGGGGGACCACATCTCCGCCGTGAACGGCTGGAGGTCGGACAGGTCTGCCATGCGGGGTATCAGGGTGTTCCGGATGCGCCGGATGCTCTGGGTGCGCGGGATGACCAGGATGATCCCCGTGGTTCCCATCATCTTGGCGGTGATCTCCGGAATTGCCGCCGGCATTCGAGTTGGCATGGTCTTGCGCCATAGGTTCCTCGCTGTGCGGACAAAGTGCGACCGCACCGTTTCAAGCAAGCACACCGCTCCCTCGCTATGCGGCTGTGGCATGATCGACGTCGGTGCCGACCGGCATAGCGGTGCGGATACCGCGGGCACAGAGCTCTCTGGCCCGGCTTCCGCCTGCTGATATTTTGGCGAGACCCTTGCGAAGACCTTGGAACTAAACTATGCTGGCTTTGTCACAGCCTTCGCAAAGGTTCGGTGGCCAGCAGGCCCCAAACCACCCCGGGGCCGCAGTTCCCGCTGCGGTCCCGAATCGCTTCACCTCATCCACTACAACTTGGGCTCCGAATCGCTCCGTCCCAATCTGGAGGATTCGACTCGATTATGCCTATTCGCTGGCCCCGTGTCAATGGTTCTGCTTACTTTTGTTAATTTGGTGTCTATCGATGCGCAAAGTTTTGTCTTGACTTTGGCAAGGCCGAGACATTAGAATCCCTAGAAGATGATCTTAATACCCGCTTCATTTTCTACCCGGAGATGCGACCGATGACCGCAATTGCAGGGGGAATTCCGTATATCGACCCCAATGTGGAACACGTCGGGGTCAGTAAACTGCGCACGTTGAACGCGACGAACCTGAGCAAGTTCAGGAAGACCTTCGTGATTCAGGACAACGACACACCGCTCGCCGTCCTTCTGAATTACGAGCAGTTTCTGATTATTCAGAGCAAGTTGCAGTCGCTCCTGAACACCATCGATCTCCTGATGAGGAAGGAAGATGCACAGGCGGTTCTGGCGGGCCTCGCTGACCTGGAGGCTGGGCGAGCGAGGTCGTTGGGCGAGATTTTGGCTGAAAAGAAGGAACAGGAGAGTTGATCCTGATGGCGGGCCAGCGAGTGGTACTGACGGAGAAAGCAGAACGGACGTTGATCGCGCTGCGTGACCAGGCGCGGGCTCGCCAAGACACAAATTCTTTTCCCGCCACGCGTGACCTGCTTGTGGAACTTGAGAACTGCGCCGATCCTTTCGCGCCGGCGCGAGCCTTGGTTGGGGGTCTCTCCACCGTATTTCAGATCGACAACGGTGTGATTCGGCTGTACTACACGCGCCTGGGCTCCACGGTGCCTACAATCGCTATTCTGCATATCACCCACCAGATAACGCCCAGGACGGCGCCGTACTCAGTCTTTGCGCAACTCATTTTGTCCGGCCGGTATGATGATCTGTTTCGGAAGCTTGGTGTGCCGGTCCCCGACGAGTGCCAAAACGGCGCTAAGCCGACGCTCCAGTAGGGAGCAGTCTTGCTGGGCTTCATTTGCCCGCCTTCGAAACGGCAGTGCGCCGGCCAGTTAGCGAAGGGGTGCCGCGATCCGGATTCCGTGCCCTCACGCACTCCACCTCGTCTCCGGCCGGTACTGGGCCGCCTGCCGCTGGAAATCCTCCTACCGGCGCGCCGCGTCGTCCTGCCGGCCCCGGAGGGCGTGGGAGTAGATGTCGGCGGTCATGCGGACCGAGGAGTGGCCCGGGCGCTCGGAGACCGTGGTGGTCTCCATCTTCGCCGACAGGAGCCAGGATGGGCGATCTCGAGCTTGGATTGCGGCACAGCACCGTCCAGCCCAGGTTAAGCCGGAGTCCCCGGACTACTGCACGTTCCTCGTCGCAGTGCTGGCTCCTCGGTTCCGCTGCTGGTACTCCTCCCACCGCCGCGTGGCCTCATCGTCCTGGCCGTGGATGGCGTGGGAGTAGATCTCCGCGGTCGTGCGGATCGACGAATGCCCCAGGCGCGCGGAAACTACCGGAAGGGGCACGCCGCCGTCGAGCATTTGCGACGCCAGGGTGTGCCGGAGCAGGTGCAGCGATGCACCCTTGGGCTTCGGGATCTTGAGCCGCTTGAACAAGAGAGACACGGTGGCCGACACTGAATCCGGCTTCAGCGGCGAGCCGTCCGGGTTCGCGAAGATCAGGTCGAGGTCGCTGCGGTAGTCCGGGCCGAACTGCATTCGGAACGCGTCCTGCCGCTGCCGGTGGTCCTGGATTTTCAGCAGCGTCTGCTCGGGGATCTTGGCCACGCGCTGTTCTTCAGTGTCCTCGTGCCCTTTGAGGGGCTTGAATTTCAGATCCTTCTTGGTCTGCGAGAGCGTTCTGGAGATGACGGCGCGGCCGTTCACGATATCCGACCACCGCAGCGCCAGCACCTCGCCGCGTCGGGCACCGAGGCCCACAGCCATCTCCAGGAACAACGACATGCACCAGGGGCCGCTCGCCGCCTCGATCAAGGTGTCTGTCTGCGCCACGGTGATTGCGGCGCCCCTGCACTTTCTCGGCACCGGCGGCTCGCTGTTCGTCACAGGGTTGGCCGTAGCGAGGCCCCACATCACCGCACGCCTGAAGGCGCTCGAAACCACCCCGGCGACGTTCCTGACCGTCTTCTTCGAAAGCGGGCGCGGCGCCTTCGTATGGCGGTGATGACCGCCGCTCTCCAGCAGACGCTTCCATTCGCGGTTGAGGTGCAGCGGCGTGATCTCCGTGATGTGAATCGCCAACAACCCGGCATCGAGGTACTTCGCCTGCTCGTGGTAGCGCTCGATGGTCTTGGGCGCCAGCTTCACGTCCACGTGCTGGTGGAAGAACTCCTGCAAGAGCATCGCCAGGGTCTTCGGGGGCGCCGCCGCGACGGGGCTGCCCGCCTTCGCCATCTCGGCCTTGTCCTGCTCCTCGATGCGGCGCGCGGCCTCGGCGTCCTGTGCCTCCCCCTTCGTGGCAAAGCCAAACTCCCGGAGGATTCGCCGTTCCTCGCGCGTGGACCCCGGCGCGTCGAATTTGTAGTACCAGCTGATTTTGCCGTTGCGCTTCCGCTTGTGGACCGCCATCAGCTGAACACCCTTACCTCGGGTTCCGGCGACAATCCAGTCCCAGATCGCTGGCCACAGGTGCGCTCCCACTGCTCGTAGGCGTGCCGAGTAACGATCCACCGCCGCCCGACTCGTATGCCCGGCAGAATGCCCTTTTCCAACATGGCGTAGACAGCCAAGCGCCCGATGTTCAACCGCCGCGCGATCTCCGGCACGGACATCCGCGTGCCACGTTCGGGGTTGTGGTGTTGGGTCATATGCTTACCGCCATGCCGGTCTCGCGCTGGCAGATGTAGAGCGTATGACGCGCTCTGGTCAGACCGACGTAGAACAGCCGGACCACGGAGTCACGCGATGCCGACCGGTACTGCGCCGTGCCGGACCGGCTGATGTCCGGGAAGAGCAAGACGACGTCAGCCTCGCCGCCCTTCACGGAGTGAATGGTCCCGACGATGACCTGCGGCTTGTCGAGCAACGCGCGCGGGCCGTTCTTCGATGCGATGTCCGCAGGGAACTGGACGCGGTCGTGGACCGTCGCGGTCACACGCGCGCGCCACCACTCGAGGAGCGCGTGGTAGTCTCCCTCGTACGCAGCGAGCAAAGAGTACAAGGCGCCAGGCTCGAAGATCTCGTTCAGCCTCTCGACCGTTACCTGCTCGCTCGTCTCGAACGTGGTCAGCCGCTTCTTCGCGCCCCGCTTCAGGATGCCTTCGGCGTTGAGCCATTCGGCCCACAAAGCCAAGTCTCCGTGTGTCCACGGACGGTGCCGCTCCCCGAAATCAGGGTGCGCCACCAGCAGCGCCATGATGCGGCTGGCAGTCGAGCCGCGCCCGCCGATGCGAACCGGGTTCCACGCGCCGTTGGTCCTGCGGTACGGGTTGTGGAACGGGATGCCGTTCTTGCGGAGTACTTGGGTGATGTTCCAGAGCATGTAAGAGCAGGAGGCCAGGAACATGATCGTCTGGCCCCGCTCCAGGTGCTCCATGGCGGTCTTCAGGATGTAGTGCTCCGTGTCACGGTACGTGCCGCGCGTGAGCCGCTCGACGGTGCCCTCTTCGTCGCGCGGCAGGTAAATCTTCTCCTGCCGGCGCACGACCTCCTGGATCAGCTTATCCGCGACTCGGTGCACGGCGCGAGGGACGCGGTAGGACTGCTTCAAAGTGATCTTATGGTCCTCCGGGATTTCCGGCTTTAGCATGGCCTCCGGCGTGGCGCCGCTGAAGCTGTAGATGCAATTGTGGGTGACGATTCCGTCCGCAACGTAGGTGTGGTCGGGCGGCACACTCAGGCCGTAAACGCAGCCTTCGTACTGAAATCGCTCGACCGACTTGATCGACCGCCACACGACGCCTCCGCGAGAATCCGTATCAACCACCGGAACCGCCATTACGCCGGCAAGGAGGTTGGAAGCTGCACACTTCTTGATCTGCGCGCCGTGCCGGTTCGGTTTGCCCTTCAAATAGAACGGCAGGTTGATATCGCGTCCGAAAGCCTTCAGACAGCGATCACCGCGCTCGGTCTGGTCGCCGAGCATTTCGGCCAGCGCGGCGATCACCTCCGTCGTATAGTGGCCGCCCTGCTGATTGTGAATCGGGCGCCACAGGGCGGTGCTGATGCCGTACTCGGCTGCGATGTACGACTCCCACAGGCTGGCCTCGCTCCGGCTCTCGCATACCCGGAGAATCCAGGCGGCGTCCGCCCGCTCGTGATGGGCACGGACGCCGAGATGGCAGCAGTTATCTGCACGCACCAGCTTGCACCAGCCGACGCGGAAGGATCTTCCTTTCTGCATCAGGTAGACCACATGCTTGCTGCGCGCAGCTGCGGTCCAGCGAAACAGCCAAGGGTGGTTATGCGTGGTTGCTGTCGCGCGGTCGCCGGCATGTAGTCGGACGGCCTTCCCGCTGTAAGCCGTAGGCTGGAGTTCAAAGCGTCGCCCTTTCCGCAAACCTTTCAGTTCGCTATGAACCGTGTTGTAGGAGACAAGTCGGTGATGCGCGGGATCGAGGCGCTCGACCGGAATCCACTGCGCACCCTCAGTCAAGATCAATGATCCCGGCAGGCTGGCTTGGTCATCATCGCCGGCAACAATGAAATAGCTCGCGCGCTCACCCCACTTTCGGATGAGCGATAGCTGCATGCCGTTCAGGTCCTGCGCCTCGTCCGCGAAGATCACGGACGGGTTCTTCGGAGCGACATACACGTCGCGGTACGCAGTCTCGACCAGGTCGGTGAAGTCGTGGAGGCCGTTCTCGCGCTTGTACTCCGTCCACATCTGTTCGAATTCGCGGACGGTCCGGGACCACAGCCGGCGATCGAGCATCATGCCGCGGAGCCGGTTCAACTGCTGGAGCAGCGCGTCGCCGCCCTTTTCCTGCTCGACGGCGTC
>DATMYF010000094.1:0-6311 GCA_035561075.1 Bryobacteraceae bacterium | reverse complement strand
ACAAACGTCGCCACCACGTTCAGCCCCGCGTACATCCCCAGAATCTTATGCGCCGAGATCTTCTTCAGTAACAGCGACCCCGTGAACCGCCCCACCAGAAAGCACACGAACCCCAGCGCCGCCAGGTTCGACGCGCCCTTGTTGCTGATCGTCAGCGCCCCGCTTGCGGCGGGTTCGAACCAGCCTTCGAGCCAGCTACCCAGGAACGTCACGCTCCCCGAAAGCTTCGTCATCGCGGCCGGCCACGACGACGGAATCGCCGGCACGTCTGCGGTCATATAGTTAATGAAGAAACTGAAGATGCCCGCCTGCGCCGCCACATAGAAGAACTGCGCCACCACCGCCATCACGAAATGCGGGTGCCGCCAGATCGAATGCGAGGCCCCTGGAACCGCGTCGTCCAGGTGATAATCGTCCTCGGCCTTGATGTCCGGCACTCGGGCGAAGTAGAAGATCCCGGCCAGCACAATCACCACCACGGCCACCCCGACGTACGGAATGTAGAGCGTTTCGCTCCCGGTGCTCCGGCCCGCCGCATCCTTCGAGTAGAAGAACATGCTGCCCACAATCGGCCCGAAGATCCAGCCGATCCCGTTGCACGATTGCGCCAGGTTGATGCGCGTCGCCGCGTATCGCTTGTCCCCCAGCACCGTTGTATACGGGTTCGCGATCGTCTCCAGGAACGTCAGGCCCGTGGCGATCAGGCACACGCCGGCCAGAAACGCTACGAAGGCCATGTTCGCTGAGACCTGCCCGCCCCGCACCATCTCGTTGATCCATGTCGCCGGAACGAACCAGAAGCCTCCCGCCGCCACAATCAACAGGCCCGTGATGATGCCGCCCTTGTACCCCAGCTTGCTCGCCAGCCACCCGGCAGGCACCGACATCAGGAAATACCCCAGGTAATGAGCGAACTGCACCCAGGCGGATTGCGACTTCGTGAGCCCCAACTCCTCCTGAAAGTGCTTATCCATTACGTCGATCATCCCGTTGCAGAAGCCCCACAGGAGAAACAACGAAGTCACCAGGATGAAAGTGAACGCCAGGTTTTGGCCGTCGCTCCCGATGAAGAGGCCCTTCTTTTCCGAACTCATGATCTTTGGATTCTCGATTTTAGCAGCGGCGCGGAAGCCGATCAAACGCGGCGTTCACAATCCGGTTCAGCCTTCTCGCGTTCAAAACAAAGGGGCCCTGCGGCCGGGCCCCAAAATCGCGCGATATCCTGGAGACGGTTTGGTTATGTCTCTGCTCGTGTTCGAACTCGCTGCATCGCCGCGCACCCCGGA
Source organism: Bryobacteraceae bacterium (assembly GCA_035561075.1). Lineage (GTDB taxonomy): Bacteria > Acidobacteriota > Terriglobia > Bryobacterales > Bryobacteraceae > JAMCRM01. The sequence goes on along the minus strand of DATMYF010000094.1, from coordinate 5,025 downwards.
ATACCAAACGAACCCAATCCCATTTCCGGACACCGCGGCCCGGACTATCACGCCCCTAGCAGCCGCCGTGCGTTGCCCGAGTGAATCGCTGCCGTTTCCGCCGGCGTTAAATCGCTCTCCCGGATTTTCAACTCCGCCGATTCGATGTAGAACATCGGCAGGTACGAGCCGAATACCACTCGCTCGCTGCCCACGGCGTTTATCAGATCCCGCAGTCCCATCAGCGCGTCGGTTATGGCGAAATCCACCGCCACCCCGTTGCACTTCTGGAGCCCTGCCAGGATGCGGTTTCCCCGGCTCGCCACCTGGAACGCGTTCGATACCACCACGCGCGCCTTGGGCACGCGCTCCAGCAGCCCCGCGAGCGGTGCCAGATCCACCGACGGCACCATCATCAGGGGGTGGTGATGCCGCTCGTCCTCCATCCAGGCCACTATCTGCACCAGCAGCCCGCGTTCCGTGGCCGCCCGCAGCAGGCGTTCGAAGGCCGGGTCCTTCAGATTGTAGTTCTGGTAGTTCGGATGCAACCGGATGCCCGGCATTTTGAGGTCTTCATGGCACCTGCGGAGGTCTTCCTCCCAGTCCGGCAGCTTGGGGCTCACGGACCCGAACGGCACCAGGAAGCCCCGGCCATGCTCGCGGCACTCCGCCGCCAGCCGCACATTGCTGCTGCTCAGGTCATCCTGCAGCAGCGCGTCGAAGCTGCCCGCCCAGGCCTGCGCCACCCCGTGCTTTCGCAGCATCGCGACCACCTCGGCGGTGCTTTCGCCCGGGATGCGGCGGAACGGCCATTGCGAAAGATACACGCTCGTATCCACAATCCCGTTCGCGGGCTGCGCACCGGCGCCCCGCGGCAGCGCCGCTGAAGCGGCCATCACCGATCCTTTTAGAAAACCGCGGCGATTCACTTTGTCCATGGCTGCACCTCTATATACTCAGGCCCTTGGCCTTGGCGATGGGCGCCATCAGCCGCCGGATGTTGCCGCTGAAGACCAGTTCTTTGTCGCGGTCCGGGATGGCCGCCCCGTGCACTTTCGCAAGCTGCGACGCGAAGCCCCGCCCGGAAAGGTCCGTGCCGAAGATCACCCGCGAGGCGCCCAGTTCCCGCACCGCCATCTCCACCTGCCCGCGCGTCGGGAAACCGCCGCCTACTTCCACGGATACGTTCTTGTGGGCGCGCACCGCCCGGATGCCCAGTTCCCAGTCGCCTCCCGTATGCCCGCAGATCAGCGGCATCTCCGGGTGTCGCCCAGCCAGGATGGCTACTTCCTGAGGCATCGATTCGTCCGGCAGGTTCTTCCCGCCCGGATGCGGAGGGTTGCCCCCCACCTTCAGCCAGGTGTGGATGTAGATCACCGATTTCATCGACGCCGCGTGCACGAATACCGGCTCGTGCTGCGGCAGGTGGCAGTGGCCACTGTAACCGCCCAGCTTGATCCCGATCAGCGGGCCGTTTTTCACCCAACGGTCGATCAGCCCGATGCTGCGCTCGAGCGGCGCGTTCCACAATACCAGCCAGATGAAGCCGAATACCCTGTCGCGGTGCAGTTCGAAGATCCGCTCGACTTCTTTCTCTTCACCCTCCAGGATGTTGAGAAACAGGCCCAGCCGCTCCACGCCCATCCGATCGGACAGCCGCAGCAGCGTCTCCACCTTCTCCACCAGCCCCTTCCCGGGGATGCGCTCTCCCTCGGGATGGACGTGCATATCCCAGATCCTCATCGTGGGCTCCTTTTCGTGTGCCGAATGACCCTCAACTATATCAGTTTGGGCTTTCATTCGGCTTGCGTTCGGCTTCTCTCTGTGCATGCTACAATTTGGGAGAAATCCTCTTCTCTTTAAGGACGGTCGTTAGAGATGTCGAAAGACCAAGCAGTCTCCCGCCGCGATTTTGTCAAAACCGCCACTGCCGTCACAGCCGTAGCCGCTGCCGCGCAGACGGTGGATGGCTTCCCCGGGATCAATACGGTAAGGGCCGCCAATGACCAGGTGGCTTACGGCATGATCGGCACCGGCAGCCGCGGCACCTATCTGCTGAAGCACCTCAAGGCGGTGGACAACGGCCGTTGCGTCGCCCTTTGCGATGACTGGGACGAGCGGCTCAAACAGGGTGTTGAAACCGCTGGCAACAACCCCGCCACATATAAGGACTACCGCGAGCTGCTGGCCCGCAAGGATATCGACGCCGTCCTGGTGGTGACGCCGCTGTACATGCATTTTCCGATCACCAGGGATGTGCTCGAAGCCGGAAAGCACGTCTTTTGCGAAAAGAGCCTGGTGCACAAGCCCGAAGAGGTGCACCTGCTGCGAGCGCTCAGCAACTCCAGGCCGAAGCAAATTCTCCAGGTCGGCCTCCAGCGCCGCTACAGCCTTTTCTACCAGACCGCCAAGCAGATGATCCAGCAGGGCTTGCTGGGCGACGTCACCCACATCCGCGCGCAGTGGCATCGCAACTCCAACCAGCGCAAACCGGTGGCCGATCCCAAGCTTGAGCGCAAGACCAACTGGCGCATGTACCGGGAGTACGCCGGCGGCAACACAGCCGAACTGGCTTCCCACCAGATCGACGTGGCGGACTGGATGTTCGGCTCCCACCCCGAGTATGTTCTGGGCGTCGGCGGCATTGATTATTACAAAGACGGCCGCGACGTCTTCGACAATATCCAGCTCATCTACGGCTACCCCAAGGGCCGCAAGCTGATGTATAGCTCCATCAGCACCAACTCCCACCTGGACCTCCTGCAGGCCCAGCGCGTCGAGTTCGGCGAGGTCATTATGGGGACCGCGGGTTGCATCGAGATCACCATTGGTGACGATAGGAACCCCGCCATCGGCATCTGGTACCGTGAGCCCAAGCCCATCAGCGCGGCCCAGGTGACCAAACCCGGCGAGAAGAAGGAAGCCTTCAAGGCCGGCGCCACCATGACCACCGCGGCCGCCAATAAGGGTTTCCCGCTGCTGTTGCCCAAGGACAGCGCCGCCGCCAGCGACTCGTTCCTGGCCCGCGAGGCCAAGTTCGCCCGCCGCTGGCTCTATAGCAAGGGCATCATGGTTCCCGAAGAGGATCGCAACCCGGTCGATGTCGAGCTCGAAGAGTTCTTCGTCTCCTGCAAGACCGGACGCCGGCCTAAGGCGGACCTTGAGGTTGGTTTGCAGGATTCCACCACCGTGATCCTGTCCAACCTCGCCATGGACCAGGAACGCAAGATCAACTTCCACGAGATCGAGAATTTCAAACCCGGCGCACCCAAGCCGCCGGTTCCCGCAAAGAAGGGCTAGTTTTCAGCCCTTTAAACATCAGGGGGTGGGAAACCACCCCCTTTTTTTGTAGATCTCCACCCATTGTTCCCGCCGGGACCAGCGCGCCACAAGCGTGACGGGCAGGCGCCTCCGGATTTCCCAGGGCTCGATATCCGGCTCCCATCCCCAGTAACGCTGCCACAGCGCCCGCACCCATTGGCTGCGATAGGGTCCCGTCTGCGCCTCCGGTGAGCGCGAAAAGAGCACCAGCACGGGTGTCCGGTTCCAGTCGATGGCCTCCACCGTGCGGGGCAGCAGGTCCGGCAGTTCCTCTACCGCCAGGGGCTGGTCCGCATAGCCGAAATCGGGCCGGGTGAGCGCGCCGCTGAGCGGCCAGGCGGTGGCGATCCGGGTCCCGGGATAGCGTACCTGGACGAAGCCGGCGGCCTCTCGGTGCAGCCGCACCATTTCCGTCCACGCCAGATTGTTTTCGTGCGGGAACGGATACGGCGGATTCCAGAAATTTCCCGCGGCCAGGCCCAGCGCCAGTGCCGCTACGGCTGTCCCGCGCAGCCATGGCCGCGGGAACATCATCGCCGCTGCCATCCCGCTGTAGAGCACCGGCAGCACCGGCAGCAGATAGCGTTCGAGGACCGCTCCGCCCATCACCGTGACGGCAATCGAGTGTGCCGCCAATAGCAGCCAGGCGACCTTCCATGCCCGGCTGCGGAACAGTCCCGTGCGCCGCCACGCATAGATGAGCGCCGCTGTCCCCACCCAATGGAAGTCGGCCAGAAACAGGTAATGCAGCCGGCGCACCAGCGCCATCCCGAGCCGAACGGGGTGCAGGGGATAGAACAGGTTGTACTCGGTGAAGGCAGCGTTGCCGAACAGATGACCGGTGGCATGTTCGACCACCCCCAGCCACGCCGCCAAGGGCACTGCCGGGATCAGGAACAGTGACGCGTCGCGATACCGCCGTTCCCTTACGAGCCATGCCGCGAAGACCAGCGGGACCAGCAGGCCGGTCTCCTTGGTCATCGCAAGCGCCGCGGAGGCGGCCACCGCCAGGCCCAGCCGCTCCTGCACGAACCACAGCAGCGCCAGCGAAGTGAAGAGCATCGCCGGCATGTCCAGTTGCGCCATCACGGCCTGGGAAAAGAACACCGGAGAGGCCATCAGGAACACCGCCGCCGCGAAGGCCGGCGCCCCAGGCGCGTCGCGGCCCAGTTCGATGGCCAGCAGGAATGCCGCCAGCATCGCAAGCGATGCCACCAGCAGCATGGCCGCGCGGGTCGCCTCGATGGAATAGCCGAAGATCGACCACACCCCTGCCAGGTAGGCCATCACCCCGGGAGGGTGCGGATTGGGAGGCGCGGAGTGCGGCACCCAGGCGCCGTCCCGCCACAGGTCCAGGGCGGAAGGCACGAATTGCCCGAGCTCGTCCCAGTGGAACGGCAGCCCGAGCATGGAGAGATGGGTGGCGGCCAGCGCCAGCGCGAACAGCGCGAAGAACACCAGGTATGTCGTCGGGCGCACGCGCCGCCCTTCGCCCGCGGTGCTTGCCGTGGTCAAGCTCCAATCATAGCTCTTGCGGGGCTGCCCTCTCGTGCGACAAGATGGTAGCGGTTTGAACCGCGAACGCGTGCTGGACGTGCGGGACTTGACTGTCGCGTATGGTGCGGCCTCCGCCGTCGAGGGCGCCACGTTTCATATCGACGCCGGTGAGCTGGCCGGGGTGCTCGGGGAGTCAGGGTCCGGCAAGAGTACCATGGCCCGCTCTCT
>DATMYF010000093.1:0-52318 GCA_035561075.1 Bryobacteraceae bacterium | reverse complement strand
CGGAGGGTTGCGGCGGCGCCGGCTGATCTGCCGCGTCGCGGCTCGTCCCCGATGTCCCGCATCGCCATCCTCGCCGCTCCTCGCATCTCGGCCGGCGGCGCTCGCAACGCGGCTCACGGGAGTTTTTCAGCAGCCTGCTAGTGTTCTGAGTCACAAATTGGCATAAATATACCGCGACTCGGCTGGTATTCTTGGAATCCAAGCGGTATGGGCCGACCCAAGCAGCCGATCGCGTTGTCCGACGAGGAACGGAGCAAGTTGCAGGAGTGGGCGCGCCGCCCGAAAACGGCGCAGCGCCTTGCTTTGCGAGCTCGCATCGTGCTGGGCTGCGCCGATGGCCTTGAGAATCGTCAGGTAGCGCGGCAACTGCGCATCACCGATCAGACCGTTTGCAAATGGCGAGAGCGGTTTCGGACCGCGCGCTTGGATGGTTTGGCGGACGAGCCGCGGCCCGGGGCTCCGCGCAAGATCTCCGATGCGCAGGTGGAGGCGCTAATTACCCGGACGTTGGAAGCGCCCCCGCCCAATGCGTCACATTGGTCTACTCGGACGATGGCTCAAGTCCTTGGGATGTCGCAATCCGCAGTCAGCCGAGTGTGGCGCGCTTTCTCCCTACAGCCGCATCGAGTGGAAACGTTCAAGTTATCCGCGGATCCGTTCTTCGTCGAGAAAGTCCGGGATGTTGTAGGGCTATACCTGAACCCGCCGGAACACGCGCTCGTCCTATGCGTCGACGAGAAGAGCCAGATTCAAGCGCTCGACCGTACACGACCGATTCTGCCGTTGCGGCCGGGTGTGCCGGAGCGCCAGACGCACGACTACAAGCGACACGGGACGACCTCGCTGTTTGCGGCCCTGGACGTTGCCACTGGCAAGGTGATCGGCTCGTTGCATCGCCGACAGCGGCATCAGGAGTTCCTGCGTTTTCTGGAGCGCATCGACGCCGCCGTTCCCGAGCCGTTCGAAATTCATCTGGTGATGGACAACTACGGAACGCACAAGATGCCGAAGGTGAGGCGCTGGTTTGCGCGTCGCCCCCGATATCATCTACATTTCACGCCCACCAGCGCGAGTTGGCTCAATCAAGTCGAGCGATTCTTTGGACTGATCACCGAACGCCGCATCCGCCGGGGAACCTTCGGCAGTGTTCGCGAACTGGAAGGTGCCATTCGTGACTACCTCGACCAGCACAACGAAAACGCCAAGCCGTTCGCCTGGACGGCTGACGCCGACACCATTCTGAAGAAGCTCGCACGGTTTTGTGTGCGAACTTCTGACTCAGGACACTAGACGAGCGCCGACTCTTCCTCTTCCTTGTGGATCTTCGCCTGGCCGTTGCCGCCCTTCGCCAACAGGCGCTTCAACTCGGCCTGCTGCTCGAACGGAATCGAAAACTGCTTTTCGATGCGGTCGCGGAAGACCGGGCCGGAGTTATAGGCGCAGAAGGGGTAGATCAGGCCGTTGGGGGCGGCGTAATGAATAACGCAGCGCTTCACACGCTCCACATCGTAATTGTAGGAGTCCATGAAGTGCATCCCCGCCACCATCAGGGTGCGGTAGGTGAAGCCTGACTTCTCGCTATCGCCGCGGCCGAACTTCTTATCCGTCATGCCCTGCAAGGTCTGGAGGAACAGGTTGAAGGTGAGGCCCTCGGGCGCCTTGTCCTCGTGGAAGAACTTGCGGAGCGTGTTCCACGCCTCCAGCTTGGAGAAAAACTTGATTTTCTTGGGGCCTGCCTTGCGGGCCAGCAGCTCCATCTCTTTCAGCATGGGGCCGACGTCGATGAATTGCGTCACCGGGGTGGCCTTCTTGTTCTTATCGACGAAGAAGTAGGTCCCGATGGAGCAGTGCGGATGGCAGCTCAGGTGCGTCGTCATCTCGCCGCGCAGGGCGCTGAGCAGCTTCGAGAAGGGCGTCACGCAGGAGAGCGGGAACCAATCCTGATAGGGGTCCGCGATGCCGGTCTGCTTCTGCATTTCGAAGGCGAAATCGGAAAGCGTGAAGCGCTTGGCTTCGAGCTCGCTGCGGGAGATGCGGCCAGTGAAGGCCACCGGCTGGAAGCTGATGCCGCTGGTGCAGTCGATATTTTCGAGCGCCAGCCGCACTATATCACCGATCTGGTGATCGTTCAGCCCCTTGACGATGGTGGGGACGAAGACGATCTTCAGCCCTGCCTTACGCACGTTCTCGATGCACTTCAGCTTCTTCTCCCAGAGCGATTCGCCGCGTGTCCGGGTGTAGACATCGTCGCAGACGCCATCGAATTGGAGGTACAGCGTGTGGAGGCCGGCCGCCTTGCACTGGTGGGCGAATTCCAGGTCCGTGAACTTGATGCCGTTGGTGGCGATCTGTGTGTGGGAGAAGCCCATATCCCGGGCCATGCTCAGGATTTCCAGGAAGCGCGGGTGGATGGTGGGCTCGCCGCCCGAGAACTGCACGATACGGCAGGCAACCGGCTTCTGGTCGCGGAGCGCCTGCAGCATTTTACGGACCTGCTCGATGCCCGGCTCGTAAAGGTACCCGGCGGCATTGGCGTTGGCGAAACAGACCGGGCAGGTCAGGTTGCAGCGGTTTGTGAGGTCGACGTTGGCCAGCCCCGTGTGGCTGGTGTGGAGGTTGCAGAGGCCGCAATCCTCGGGGCAGGTTTTGGCGTTGCCGACCGCGGGGTTCATGAGGCCGCGGCTATCGCCGAACGACCATTCCTCCATCTTCAAATAGAGCTTGGCGTCGGAGAAGACGGTATCGCGGAATTCGCCATGGTCCGGGCAACTCTTCACCATCACCACCCGGCCGTTGTCCTCGATGATGCGGGCGTCAATCAGACGCGTGCACTCGGGGCAGAGGGACTTGGTCGTCTTCGGAAGACCCGTCTGGAGGGGGGTGATGGGAGTGCCGGTATAGGTAGTTTCAGGTTGAATTACCTGGAAAGGGGCGGCCATATTGGAATTTTAGGCCTGTGTCGGGGCGGTCCCTACCGGAACCCCTCCAAGTGCGAGATTTTCAGGTCGTATGGGGAATTTACGGGTATGAACGGCGCGCCCAGACAGGCCGAAAGGGCGGAAAGATCATGAATCGAAAGCCTTTTCCGGACCAGCGCGGGAAACCGCCGAGACGCCGAACGGCGCCTGAACGAGGTTGAACGGGGATTCCGGTGATCAGCGGAAGACGTTCCAGGCGGCAAAGCCAAGCAGCCCGCCAATCGCACCGCCCGCCAGCACGTCGCTGAGGAAGTGCATCCCGAGCACTACCCGGGAGGCCGCCACGCTGACTGCGCAGAAAAGCAGGCCCGCCGCGGCAATGGGATAGAAGAGGGAAAGAGCGACGCTGATCGCAAATGCCAGCATCGAGTGGCCCGACGGAAACGAGAAGCGGTCCGGCGGGACAAGTTCGGCCCAGACGTGCGGTTCGATGGCACAGGGGCGCCGGCGTCCCACCACGCGCTTCAGGCAACTATAGAGCCCGATGGACGCGCCGGCCGAAGCCGCTCCGGCGCCGAGAGCCTCCAGCCTGTGGGCGCCTCCGAACAGCGCCACCACCATCCCGGCCAGGTACCACAGCCACCCATCCCCGCCGCGCGTGGACGCCATCATCCAAAAACGGAACCAGCGCGGCGGCAGCCACCGGTGAACGCGCCGCATGATGCGGTGGTCACGGGTGACAAAATAGTCCATTCCTTAATCATCGCGCACCGGCGTTCACAGTCCAAGTCTCCCGGAAGGCGCACGGCGGTCGGCAAGCAGGGGCAGGGGGTTCATGGCCCCACCGGCGGTGTAGACGCCGAAGTGCAAATGCGGCGGGGTGCCGCGTGCATTCCCGGTATTTCCCACGTACCCCAGGACCGTCCCGGTATCCACCCGCTGCCCGGCATCGATACCTTCGGCGTAGGCGTCGAGGTGGGCGTAGTAATATGTTCTGCCGCCGGGTCCGAGCACGAATACGGAGTTGCCGCCCAGCTTATTCGCACCCGCCCGCACCACGATTCCACGCGTTGACGAGTACACCGGCGTGCCGCGGGCGACGAGAATATCGAGCCCCTCGTGACGGCGCCCGCCCGAACGCGGCGCCTGCCAGGTATCCGCCACCCGCGCCACGCGCGCGCGGTGGACCGGCATCAGCAGCACCGCGTCCGGCTCTTGCATGCTTAGCCGAATCACTTGATACGGCAGCGTTATACGCTTCCACGCCTCGTCCAGGGCATCCGGGCGGGAGCGGTTCTGAAACCAGATGACCGCTATGGCAAGAGCCCCGAAGACGATGAGTTTGCGCATGGCTAAGAGGCGAGAAACCCCCTAGCTTGAAAGACGCTCTAGCGACGAGCGGTGTTTCCTACCGCCAGCGGTAGAGCTTCCAGGCTTCGAGAAAACTCTTGCCGTTGAAGCGCAGGGTGCGGGCGTCCACAACTTCGACCGCCGAGGAGAGTTGCGCGGGAAGCGTGCTCCTGGTGGTGTACTCCACCTGTATCGTGACCGGCCCTTCCACTTTGTACGGGCGCATGCGGCCGATCTCTTTCATGGACCGCTCGGCCCCCTGCTGAATGGCTTCCCGGGCCGCCGTGGCCGACATCGAGATGCACGCATAATAGGCCAGCCCCTCCTTCACCGCCACGCCCACCGCTTCGGGAGCGACGGCCCGCAGGTCTTCCACGGCCGCCTGGTCGCCGCTCAGAAAGATTACCGGAACACCGAACGAACCGGCCAGCGCCGAGAGCGTTTCAATCTCCCCTACCGGCTTGCCGTTCATGAGCATGTGTTGGATGCCCAGCGAGCTGAAACTGTGGGCCATCACGGCGGGCCGGCGGTTGGCGCGGGCATGCTGCCCAACAAACGCTACGCCCGCGAGGCCCCTGCTGAAGAGCATGCCGCCGTCGCCTACTCCCAGGCGCGCACGCGGGTGGATGGTTGCTGCGGACAGGGTCGCACTGCCGCCGTGGCCGTCCCAGACGATCACCTCGTCGGCGCCGCCGGCGAAAAAGCCCTCAACAGCGGCATTGACCTCCCCGGTGAGCAGTTGCCGCAACTCTGGGCTGGTTGTCTCGGTGAGGCCCTGCCGGCAGACTCCGGCGACACCTTCGGCATCGGTAACCACAAAAATGGTGCGCTTACCGGGCTTCGTCTGGCCAAACATGGCGAGAGAAGATGCCAGCAGCAGGCAGGCAATGGTGCGGGTCATGGAAGCATATGTTAACCCGCGGGCGGGCCGGATGGCGAGCGGGCGGTGCGCGATGCGGCGGGCAGCTTCTGCTTCAGGGTGAGGATTTCGGCAAACAGGTCGCCGGTCCTCTCCAGGCGCTCGATGGCAGTGCCCGGCGTGAAGTACAGCGACGCCTCCCCGCCGTTCCTCTCGGCCTTCCTGAGTTCGTCCCAGGTGACCGGCATCGAGACATACGGCTGCGCCTGCTTGGCCCGCAGGGAGTAGACCCCGACGGTGGTCTTAAAGTCGGAGTTCTGGCTCCAGTCGATGAACACTTTGCGTTTGCGGACGGTCTTGGCCATCTCCGCAACCACCAGGTCGGGATGCTCAGCCGCCAACTTCTGCGCCAGTCCGCGGGCGAAAGGTCCTGTAGCGTCATAGCGCGCGCTCCGGTTGAGCGGCACGTAGAGCTGTATGCCTTTGGAGCCCGAGACCTTGGGGAACGAGCGCAGATCCAGGCGCTCCAGAACATTCTTCAGCAGGAAGGCCACGCGGGCACAGTCGAGGACCCCCATGCCTTCGCCGGGGTCGAGATCGAAGACCACCGCGCTGGGAGTATCGATCTTCGGAACGCGGTGCAGGAAGGGATGAATTTCGAGGTTGGCAAGGTTGGCGCACCAGACCAGCGTGGGCAAGTCATTGATAAGAATGTAGCGGATATCCGTGCCGCCCATCCGGCGGGGCACAGGGAAAGTGCGCACCCACGAGGGCGTATAGCGCGGCGCATCCTTTTCATAAAAGTGACCGCCGCGAACGCCCTCCGGGTAGCGCTTCAGGGTGACAGGCCGGTTCTTGAGATGCGGCAGCAGGTAGTCCGAGACCCGCACGTAATAGTCGATCACGTGCGCCTTGGTGAAGCCGGCTTCCGGGTACAGCACCTTCCCGGCGTTAGAGATGGCGAGGGTGCGGCCCTGGACTTCAAGTTGCTGCTTCTGGCCGGCTGCCATAGTGAACCCGCGCGATCGCCTTTATCCTACATCATCACACGCGATAGAATTGTGACGCCCGCCGCGGGTGCCAACGGGGCGGAATACACTAACTTTGGAGAACACATGAAATACGCGTTGATGCTGGTTTTGCTGGCTGTCCAACTTGCTGCCGACATAAACACCACGGTGTATCTTCCGCAGGTAGTGAATGGCGGAGCCTGGGAAACAACGTTCACCATTGTGAATCTTTCCGAACGGTCTCCGGGTGAAGGCACGCTGCATTTGTGGAACAAGGACGGCAGCGCGATGACATTTCCGTTCGTCGGGCTGGGGTCGGGGTCGGCGGTATCTGTTACACTGCCGCCCAGTGGCATGATTACCCTCACCACGACAGGGGACCCAAACATTCCAACAACCGCGGGCTGGGCCGATTTCGACGTGACTACAGCGAACAACGTGGTCATCAGCGCGCTCATGCGGCAACGCGTAGCAGGACGCAACGATTTCGAGGCCTTTGTGCCGTCCCGGCGCACCGGCATCACAACCCAGGTCTTCCTCTTCGACAACGGCCCGGCGAACGCGGGATTTGCCATTATGAACGCCGCGGCGCAGAACACCGGCACCGTAGAGATGATCATCCGGGACGAGAACGGACAGATCCTCCAATCGGCGATGCTAAGCCTGTCCCCGAAGACGCAGAGAACCATTTCGCTGCGGGACGACTATCCGGTCACCGCCGGCAAGCGCGGCACGGTGGAGTTCATACCGGCCCCGGGCGGATGGTTTGCGGTTATCGGGCTGCGCTTCAACAATAACGGGCCGGTGACGGCGCTCGATCCGATGCAGCGGTAGACGTCTTCGCTCTCAAGTTCGGGACCGCCGCACGCGTCATCCGAAGGGCCGCGCCCGGTCCCGTCTCGTTACTGCTTTAGCCACGCCATATATCGATGAGGAAGCGGTTTCGTTGATCTGCTCGAAGGTCTCCGCGCAGGAGTTGCAGCCCACGAAGTTCGATACGAGGGTTGAGCGTTCCAGCATAACCGTGAGTAGAAGTACACACGTTTCTTGACAACAATTGCTCTTCACTCTCATACTCGACCGCGAAGTTAGTCTGACAAAAAAGCAGGCGGACGTGGCGCTTCAACAGGTTCAAACTGGTTCCGCGCGACTTAGGCCGTAACAAGGGCTCGCGGACTGCCAGAACTGTCGGGCCTTCTGGCAGAGATTCCGACGCGCTTCATGGACCGGCCCGCCCGCCAGGGTTGTTTTCCGGACGTTCCGCGGAAAACTCGACAACTTGAAATTCTTGACGCTACGGCGTAGCTTTCGTGTCAACGGTGCAGCCGGATACCGAGCGATATCTGCACGCACCGGGCGATTGCAAATCGCATGCAGCAAAAAGGTGCCTCCGGTGGGAACACTTGTAAGGAGTTGACATGTGCAAACGGACGTCTCGTCTCGCCCTCCTAGCGCTCCTGGCGATCTTTCTGGTCGTGCCCGGAAGCCAAGCACAGAACATCACCAGCATGATCGTCGGACTGGTAACCGATGCCTCCGGTGGCGGGGTACCCGCAGCTGAGATCACGGTGACCAATGAGGGTACGGGTATCTCATTCAAAACGACCGGTGATGCCTCTGGCGCCTACGCAGTACCCAACCTGCAGGCGGGCACCTATACGGTCACGGCCACCGCGGCGGGATTTCAGACGTTCCGCACCACGGGCGTGCAGGTGCTGGCATCCCAGTCTGTGCGCGTGAACGTTCAAATGCAGATCGGGGAGATCCAGCAGAGCGTCAGCGTAAGTGGGGAGGCGCCGCTGGTGAAGACCGAGAGTCCCACTATCGGCGGCACCCTGACTTCGAAGCATTTTATGGAACTGCCGCTCCCGCAGCAATCGATCGATTACCTGATGCAACTGGTTCCAGGTGCGCAGGTTTCTGGTTCGAGCCCGCAAACCGGGGGCGCTACGCACTGGGGGTCGTTCAACTTCACCATTAACGGCACCCAGGCGAACGACTTCGGCAACGGTGCCGGCGCTTACGCCTACGGTCTGGGACTGATCAGTCTTCCGGCACCGCAGTCCATGCAGGAGTTTAAGGTCGAGGCCTACAACACGAATGCCGAGTACAAGAGCCTCGGAACGATCACGATGGTGACCAAGGCCGGCACCAACGGACTGCACGGCGACCTGTTTGAGTATCACCAGAACAAGGTACTCAACGCCAATACCTTCCTGAATAACGCCAACAATCGCTCGCGGCCGGCCAGCATCCGGAATCAGTTCGGGTTCAACGTAGGTGGGCCGATCATTAAGAACAAGGCGTTCTTCTTCTTCGACTACTCCGGCACCCGGTACCGCAGCTATGGATCGCCGCAGTTGACCATTCCCGGTGTCGCCATGCGGCAGGGCGATTTTTCAGCGCTCTGCGGCGCCTTCGACGCTAACGGCATCTGCATCGATCCGAAAGGCACGCAACTTTATAACCCGTTCACGGGAAACCCGTTCCCGAATAACCGGATCCCCACCAGCATGATCACCTCGCAGGCGCAGGCGCTGAACAAGTTTCTGCCCCCGCCCACGCAGGCGACCAATGCCACCGGCGTGCCCGGCGGCGGGATTAACTATTACGGGCTGATTCCCGCCGCCAGCACCGTGAATGCCATGGACCTACGCATCGATTACCAGATCTCAGACAAGGACCAGCTCTACGGTGTCTACACCCGCAATATCGGCGATCCGCTGCAAGTGGTGCAGAGCTATCCGAGCACCTACGGGCACGGCAGCAATTTCGGCTACAAGACCTTCGGCTACAGCCTGGTGGAAACCCACACCTTCAATCCCCACACCCTTAATGATTTCCGGTTCGCGTGGTTCGACCACCCCGGCATCCGCACCGGCATGAACCTGGATTTCGATCCCCGTACCCTGTTCCCGCAATTAACGCCGAGCCCTAACCGTGGCCTGCCGACCATGACTATGTCCGGCTATACAGGCATGTTTTACGACTACGGGAAGGGCTACTACGGGCACGGCTTCAACTTCGAATACACCGACAACATTACGTGGGTGCGCAACCGCCACACCTTCAAATTCGGCGCCCAGACGACGACGTACAAGAGCTACGGCCCCAACCCGAACGCGCCGCTCGGAACCTTCAATTTCAGCGGCCAGTGGACCGGAAACAAGGGCTGGCCCGATCAGCCGCAGTCGCAGGGCAACGCCTACGCCGACTTCCTGCTCGGCGTCGTCAACAGCACCGCGACGGGTTCCGCCGGCGTCTTCGCGGGCGTTTACTGGAACTGGGATACGGAGTTTTATGCCCAGGATACCTGGCAGGCCACCAACAAGCTGACCGTCTATTATGGCGTGCGGTACATGTACCAGACGCCGTGGAACTGGCAGAACGGCTACTCGACATACTGGGATCCGCAGAAGAACGTGCTGGCGTTACCACAGGATTCCGATACGGTCCAGGTGCCCCCGGTAGGCGCGAACGCGAACATGATTTCGGCGTACAAGATAACTACCACCAAGGCGCTCGGAATCCCCGCTCGCTACATGATTGGCGATAAGAACAACTGGGGGCCGCGCGTGGGCTTCGCGTACCGGCCGTTCTCCAACAGCATGACGGTCTTCCGGGCCGGCTACGGGGTGTACTACAACTTCAACCCCGCTTTCGTCGGGTCCCGCGACGACGTGCTGAGTCCCCCGTGGGTGGGCGGCCTGGGGGGCTTCACCGGCGCGAACTACACCTCGCAGATTCCGGGGAAACCGACCACGACGTTCCTGCCCGACATCACGTTCGCCGATCCGTTCCCCTCCAGGCTCCAGATCGTGAGTGGCGTCTCGCCGAACCCCAGCGTGTACTCCATGCAGCGCGACTTCAAGAACCCGGTCGTGCAACAGTGGAACGCCACCCTGGAACACCAGTTCACTCCCAACTGGGCCGCCCGCATCACTTACGCCGGCAGCCAAACGCACCACCTCCAGTGGATGTTCAGCGACTTCAACGTGCCCAACAAGCAGATCCCCAACGTGCCCATCCAGCAGCAGCGTCCGTACCAGCCGTGGTCCACAATTTACTCGACGCGCAGCGGCGCGGTGCAGAACATGAACCAGCTCCAACTGGAGGCCACCAAACGCTTTTCCAAAGGCTTGATCTTCCAGTTGGAATACGCCTGGACCCGCAGCCTGGATAACGCCGAATACATTTACGGGCCGATGAACCCCAACGCCCCGGGCCTGGATTATGGCAACAGCACCGGTATCCGCCGGCACGTGCTGGTGTTCAACTACGTCTACGAGTTGCCCTTCGGGCGCGGCCGGCAGTTCCTCAGCGGGATGAACAAGCTGGCCGATGCGGTGGTGGGCGGCTGGCAGGTCTCCGGCATTTCCACCTACCAAACGGGTGCGCCGTTCTCGGTAGGATTCCAGATCCCTCCGAGTTACGCTAGCAGTTGGTGGTCGCCGCTCGGCGTAACGAACCGCGCCGACCTTGTGGCCAATACCAGCTTGTATAACAAGGGCAGCGGTCACGACGTGGTCAGTGGCGTGCCGTGGTTCAACACCGCCGCATTCGCTCCTCCGCAGCCCTGGACGTGGGGCAACTCCTCCCGCAACATGCTCTTCGGGCCGGGTTCCTGGAACTGGGACATCTCCGCTTCCAAGAGCTTCTATGCCCGGGAGCGCTTCCGGTTGCAATTCCGCGCGGATTTCCTGAATGCGTTCAACCACTTCAACCTGGGCGGCCCAAGCGCCACCATCGCCGACACGCGCGACGGCGGCACTCCGATCCTGACCTCCGGCAAGATCTACGGCGGCAGCGGCAGCCGGGTCGTGCAGGCGGGAGTGCACCTGAGCTTCTGACCTTCGTCGTTAAGGGCTGCCCGGCCAGTCGGGCGGGGCAGCCCTAATCCTCGCTTCCTCCTGCGTGTGCAGCCTGATCGCACGCTGTGTTCACCGCACGGCCGAGGTTCTCCCCCTGTGCCCGCTCCCATAAACGGATATAATAGTCCGTTTTGCGGATCAGTCGATAGAGAAAAGAGGGTGGCCGGCTTTTCTGACTCCACCGCGCACATTGAGCGCCCTTGCGCCGCTTGACATACTAAATCCGAGCGGTGGGCCTTGGCACCAGACCGCGCATGACGACATGGCAGACGAGAGCGCACCGAAAAAGAAATCAAGGCCGCGTATAGCACTGGCCAGACGTCACACACAGGCGGGGGTGGCGGCTGAACTGCTGACGCTGTTGCAAATCGTGGCCGAAGACGGGACGATTACCGACCAGGAAGCCGAACAGCTTCGCGCTTGGCTGGACGACAACAAGACATCGGATCTGCCTGCGATTGCCTTCCTGCGCGGGACCGTGGGTCAGATCCTGGCCGATGGGCGGGTCACCCAAACTGAACAGCGGGAGTTGTTCAAGGCTGTCGAGCGTGTCCTGCCTGCCGACTTGCGGGCCGAAGCCAAGTGCAAGCGCATGCACTTGAAGCGGAGGAGAGGATCCGGCAGCGGGTCGGGCGCGATGAACAACGCGCAAGAGAGCAGGTGGAGCGGGAACGGAACCGCTCGGTCGCGCAGGCCAACTTCATGGTCGCCGGGGTTCTGTACGAGGGTCGCGCCGAGGTCGTCGCCGCCTATGCCCACCCCGAGCAGACCGTGTTCCTCGGACGTGATCCAGCCAACGCGTACGACCGTAACGCTATCGAAATCAGGTTGCCGAGTGGCTTCCAGATCGGCTTCATGCCACGCGAGGACGCGGCCCAGTTTGCGCCGTTGATGGACTCCGGCTGTCTGCAACAGGCGTACCTGACGAAGATCCTGGACGGCAGACGCGCACCCATTCCGGTGGTGCAAGCCTACTTGTACGACTCAGCATCGACGGTGAGCGGTGCCGTGTCCGCCAGCTCGATACCATCAAAGAGGCCCGCACCAGTCCTGACCGAGAAAGCTACCGGGCGGGAATCACATGCAGGCTCGGAAACTAATTAGAACGTGAGGTGGGTGAGGGGTCCACGTGGTGCTGGAGGTGGGGGTCGAACCCACATGACCAGTAAAGGCCGCGGGATTTTGAGTCCCGTGCGTCTGCCAGTTCCGCCACTCCAGCGTCTCTCTTAAGCTAACACACGGGGGCGCGTCACCGCAGCGGTCAGCGGCCCGGGCTCCAGTCGGTCATCATGATATCGCTGCCGCTCTGGTCGATCTGGGTGTAGAGGAGCGTGGAACCGTCCGGGGAGAGCGCCATCGACGAATCGGCAACCGCGAAGGGCTTTGCCACCTCGATCAGGCGCCTGACGTGCCCGTCACGGAAACGCAGGAAGAAGATGCTGCCGAGCACGCGGCTGTTTATCGGCTCGGCGAAATAGACGCCGTCCGGCGCCAGCGCCCAGTAGCCCCAGTAGCCCGGCTTCAGCCGCGGCGTCACCAGGGTCTCTTCCCCGCCCTCTATGGGCATACGATAGAGGCCCGGCGCGCTGCGGCTCAGGGCATAGTAAAGCCATCGGCCATCGGCGGATTCAAACGCCGCGAAACCGCCGTTGCGCGTCACCTGGACGGCCGGGCCACCCGAGAAGGGTGCTTTCCAGACCTGGAATTGGCCGCTGCGGCTGGAGGCGAAATACACCCACTTTCCGTCGCGGCTCCAACTCGGCACCACATCCTCGGAGGGCTCCGACGTGAGGCGCCGCACCGCGCCGCCATCGGACGGGATCACGTAGATATCGGCCTGCCCCTCCGGGCGGGAATCGAAGGCGATCCAGCGGCCGTCCCACGACCATCGCGGTGTCCCCGTGAGCGGCCCGTCGAAGTGCGTCAACTGGCGGGCACGGCTGCCGTCCGGATCCGCGGTCCATATCTCGTGGAAACCGCCCCGGTTGGAGCGGAACGCCACGCGCGAACCGTCCGGCGAGAACTGCGGGCTGGAGTCGTACTGGGTGGAGCTGATGGCGGCGCGCGGCGTGCCTCCCGAAGTTGACACCCGCAACACGTTCGCGTCCACGAAGAAGTGCGAGTAGGCCATTCGCCGGCCATCGCGGGAGAACGCCGCCTCCGAGGCGCCCTCCCCGATTCCCGCCACGCGCCGCGGCGCGCCTCCGGAGGCCGGGATAGTCCAAAGATGGTAGCCGCCGGTGCGGTTCGAAGAGAATACCAGCGCGCGGCCGTCGCGCGTCCAGGTCTGGCTGATGATGAAGCGGCCGTCAGAGGTCAGGCGACGCTCCTGGGAGCCGTCGATGGAAGCCGTATACAGTTCCGTCACGCCGCTCGACCTCGAGCGCAGGAACGAGATGGCTTTTCCGTCCGGCGAGAAGGCCGGGCTCGTGTCGCCGACGACTTGGGGGGGCGGCTGCGTAATGGGATGCTTCTCACCAGTGGCCACGCGCACCAGGAAGATACAGAAGGGCTCCTCGGGCGTGCGTTTGTCCGCCAGCGCCAGCCATTCGCCATCCGGCGACCAGTCGATGTGGCGACCCACGGCTTCCACCCGGTTGGGAGATACTTCCGTGACGATGCCGTGAACCCCACCCCAGGAAGGCGAGACGAATACCGCGGTATCCTGTCTGCCGGTCCGCAAAAACGCGATGCGGCTGCCGTCCGGCGACCACACCGGGCTGACGTCCTCAGCCGCATCGGTGGTGAGCCGGAACAGGTCCCCTCCGGCCACCGATTTGACGTAGATATCGGTATTCTCGTCCCTTTCGCCGCTCCAGACGAACGCCAGCCTGGTGCCGTCCGGCGAGAAGGCCGGTTGCTTTTCACTGCCCTGGAAGGTCGTAAACGGCGTCACCTCGGAAGCCTGGGCCGGGCGCTCGCCGGCGGGCCACCAGAACAGTCCCATGGCGGCTGCGGACGCCAGCAGTGGCGTGGTAATGCCGGCGGCAAGGGCCGCCTTGCGGTGCCGCTGGAGGAACTTGCCGGTGCGGTAGGCCAGGGTGTCGTGCCGCGCCTTCACGGGGTGGCCTTCAAGGTAGCGGCGGATATCCTCGGAAAGGTCCGCGGCGGAGCTGTAGCGCCGCGCGGGATCCTTCCGCATGGCCGTGAGGACAATATTGTCCAGGTCGCCGGAGAGCGAGCGCCGCAACTTGTCGGGCCGGGTGCCGCGAGCTTCACCCACGCTTGCAGGGGTCAGCATCTCGCGCGTCCCGGTACGCGGGCGCGTGACTTCCTCCACACGCCGCACGGCCGTAGAGGGGCGCTCCGGCTCCACCTCGCAAATGGCCTGCACCATCTCGTGGGGGGCGCGGCTGCGCAGCCGGTAGGGGCGGTGCCCGGTGAGCAGTTCGTAAAGCAAAACTCCCAGGGAGTAGACGTCGGTGCACACGGTCACCGGGTCGCCGCGCACCTGCTCGGGGCTGGCGTACTCCGGAGTCATCAGGCGCAGTACCGTCATGGTGCGGTCGACGGTGCCGGTCCAGCCGTCCGGATCCACAATCTTGGCGATGCCGAAATCGAGCAGCTTGGGTGTGCCGTCGGCCGTCATGAGGATGTTGCCGGGCTTTATGTCGCGGTGCACGATGCCACGCTCGTGCGCGCACTCGACCGCCGAGCAGACCGTGCGGAAGAGCATCAGGCGTTCTCGCACGGTCAGGCGGTTCGTATCGCAATGCTCGTCAATGGGGAGCCCCTGGATGTACTCCATGACGAAGTAAGGAACTCCGTCTTCGGTGGTGCCGCCATCGAGCAGCCGCGCGATGTTGGGGTGCTGGAGGCTGGCCATGATCTGGCGCTCGTTGCGGAAGCGGCGCAGAATGAACTCGAAGTCCATGCCGCGCTTCACCAGCTTGATGGCGACCTCGCGGCGGTCCGGGTCGTCGGCACGCACCCCCAGATAAACCCGGGCCATCCCGCCCTCGCCGATCTCGCGGATCAGGCGGTACGGCCCCACGCGACGCCCGACGCGCTGCTCGGCGGTTTCCTCGGCACCCAGGGCGGGCTCCTCCAGTGGATCGTCAGATGCCTCGTAGGATTCCGCCAGGGATTCTACTTCTGCTCGCAGGTCCTCATCGCCCGCGCAGACCTCCCGGAGCCAGGCGTGGCGCCGGTCGGGCGGTTGCTCCAGGCACGCCTCCAAAACTTCCTTGACTTGTTGCCAACGTTCAGGCGCCACCCGCCGCCTTCCCGCTCAAGTCGCGGTAGAGCCATGCTTTCGCCGCGGTCCAGTCGCGCTTCACGGTGGCCGGAGAGATATGCAGCACTTCGGCGGTTTCTTCGATGGACAGCCCTGCGAAAAAGCGCAGCTCCACGATGCGGCCCTGTTGGGGATCGAGCTGCGCCAGTGTTTCGAGCGCATCGTCGAGCGCCACCAGGTCGAGCGGCCGCTGCCTGGGAACTTCCATAACGTCTTCGAGCGACAGCTTCACGGCATTGGCGCCGCGCTTGGCGGCGTGCTTTCCGCGCGCGTGGTCCACCAGGATGCGGCGGATCAACTGCGCGGCCACCCCGAAGAAGTGCGCCCGGTTCTGCCATGCGACGCTGCGCTGATCCACCAGACGGAGGTAGGCCTCGTGCACCAGCGCGGTGGATTGCAGCGTATGGTCGGACCGTTCGCGGCGCAGATATCGCGCCGCCAGCCGTTTAAGCTCGCCGTACACCAGCGGGGTGAGCCGTTCAAGCGCACCCGCATCCCCTCTGCCCCAGTCTGCCAAGAGCTGGGTTACACCCTCCTGTGAGGTTTTCACCTATTCACCTTTGAGGAGATTATACCCGATGAGCCATTCCGAACCCGCTTTACGCGTTCGAATTTCGGGGGATTTCGTGCGCTCGCTCACGGCAGCCGGAGCGCCGCCCGGACCAGTTCCACGGTTTGCGCAGCAGCGGGAATTCTCACTGCATCGAAACCGGCGGCTCGGGCGCTCTCCATTCCCGGTTCGGAATCTTCGGCCACGAGTGCGGATTCCGCTCCCAGCAGCCTGGCCGCCAGCAGGTAGGGATCAGGCGCGGGCTTGTGGTGCGCCACATCCTCCGCGCATACCACGGCCCCGAAGTGCTGCCGGATGCCGCCGCGTTCGAGCAGCGGCTCGATCTCGACCCGCGCGCTGGAGGTGACCACCGCCAGCTTGTAACGCCCGTCGAGCGAGGCGATGAACTCCCGGACGCCCGGTGCGAACGGCAATTTCGCAGCCATATGCGCCCGGAACAGCTCCTTCTTCACCGGGTAGCGCGCGCGCACCTCGTCGAGATCGAGCGGCGGATCGCTGATACGCGCAAAGAGCTCCATGGTGGCGTCTTCGGAGATCCCGATGGTGGTGGCCGCGTAGGTCTCCCAGTCGATGTGGAAACCGAGCGGACGCAGCGCTTCGTTCCAGCAGGCGAAATGGACGGGCTCGCTATCCATCAAGACGCCGTCGAAATCGAACAGGATGGCCTGGTAGCTCATCGGTAGCGTTCCGCGACGTAGCCGTCGAGAATGCGGATGAACTCCGCCACGATCGCATCGCCGCGCAGCGTGGTCATGAGGCGCCCATCGACGAAGACCGGCGCCACCGGATCCTCGAAGGTGCCCGGCAGCGAGATCCCGATATTGGCGTGCTTCGATTCCCCCGGCCCGTTCACAATGCAGCCCATCACCGCTACGTTGAGCGCCTCGACCCCGGGATGCCTGCCCTTCCACACCGGCATCTGCTCCCGCAGATAGGTCTGGATCTGGTCCGCCATTTCCTGGAAAAACGTACTCGTAGTGCGGCCGCAGCCCGGACACGCAGTCACCTGCGGGGTGAAGTTGCGGATGCCGAGCGACTGCAGGATCTGCTGGGAAACCAGCACCTCTTCGGTGCGGTCGCCGTTCGGCAGGGGCGTAAGGGATGCCCGGATGGTATCCCCGATGCCCTCCTGGAGCAGCACCGATAGTGCCGCGGTGGTGGCCACGATGCCCTTCGCCCCCATGCCCGCCTCCGTCAGCCCGAGGTGCAACGCGTAATCGCACTCGGCTGCCATGGCGCGGTACACGTCGATCAGGTCCTGGACGCCGCTCACCTTGGCGCTCAGGATGATGCGGTCATGCGGCAACCCGTAGCTCTCGGCGTTGCGGGCGGATTCGATCGCGCTCACCACCATAGCCTGAAGCATCACTTCGCGCGCGGGGCGCGGTTCGGCGCCGCGGGAGTTGGCGTCCATCAGGCGGGTGAGCAGCGACTGGTCGAGCGAGCCCCAGTTCACCCCGATGCGCACGGGTTTTCCGTACTCCGCCGCCACCTCGACCATGGTGCGGAAGTTATCGTGTTCCTTGCGGCCGATGTCCACGTTGCCGGGATTGATCCGGTACTTGGCCAGTGCGCGAGCGCACGCCGGGAACTTCTTCAGGAGGAGGTGTCCGTTGTAATGAAAATCTCCAATCACGGGCACCTGGACGCCGGCTTTGTCCAGGGCTTCCACGATCTCCGGGACGGCGGCCGCGGCGGCTTCCGTGTTCACCGTGACCCGCACCAGCTCCGAGCCTGCACGCGCGAGCGCCGTGGCCTGCTGCACCGTCCCAGCCACATCGGCGGTGTCGGTATTGGTCATGGACTGCACCACAATGGGGTGCTCGCCCCCGACCTTCACACCTCCGACATCCACCACTGCCGCCCGACGGCGGGGTTTACATGCCATCCTGTATCCTCCGGGAACCCTCAATTTTAACATCGCGCTCCCCGTCACCCTGGTGTAAACTACCGCCATGCCGAAGACGCGCGTCGTACTATGCGTGTTCACGGTCCTGGCTGCCGCGGCGGTGTTCGTCGCGCGCTCCCAGGCCAGTCCGGAAATCGTACGTCAGATCGTCCCGGGGGTGTGGTTCCGGGAAGGCGATATCGAAAACCTCGGCCACTGCAACAACGTGGTGATCGAGATGAAGGACTACCTGATCGTGGTGGACGCGAACATGCCGGGCGGAGCACGGGCGACGCTGGCCGACGCCAGGCGCATCGCCGCCAATAAACCTGTAAAGTACGTGTTCGTCACGCACCACCACGGCGATCATGCCTACGGAACCGCAGTCTGGACCAAGGCGGGCGCCACCACCCTGGCGTTCAAGCCGGCGGTGGACGAACTGGCACGTCTGGAGCCGCAGCGCTGGCAGGATGCCGCTAAGAAGCGCAAAGATGTCGCGGAACTGGGCCTCTCTGGCCCTGAGCCGCCCACCCAGGTGATCAGCGAGGACTTCTTCCTACTGAACGATGGCAAACGCAAGGTGGAGTTCCGCTACTTCGGCGCGGGCCATAGCCGCGGCGACGGTTTCGTCTACCTGCCGAAGGAGCAGGTCCTGATCACCGGCGACGCGGTGGTGAACGGCCCCTACAATTACTTCGGGGACAGCACCATAGCCAACTGGCCGAACGTGGTCCGCACCGCCCAGAAGCTCAAGATCCGGTACGTGCTGCCGGGCCACGGCGTAGCCGGCGGCAAGGAACTGCTGGCTGGACAGGAGCAGTTCCTGGTGGAGCTCCATAAAGCCGTGAAAGCCGGCGTGGACGCGGGCCGCAAGCCGGAGGAGATCACGGCATCCCTGGAGCTGCCCGAATCCGCGAGGAAGTGGGTAGGGGAAGGGCTCGGCAACCAGGTGAACGACATCTATAAGCAGCTCACCGCGCCGGCGCAGCCTTGAGCTCCGCAATGGCCTCCCGCATCCGGGCGGCGGCGTGCCAGTCCGGGTGGCGCGCCAGGAAGTTCTCCAGAATCTCAGCGGCGAGGTCGCGCTGGTTGCGCCGCAGGTAAATTTCGGCCAGAGCGATCTGCGGGTGCGAGAAGTGGCCCGGATCGAGTTTCACCGCCGTCTTCAGATATTTCTCCGCAAGGTCCAGCCGGTCGAGGTGAAAGTAAGTCAGGCCGAGCTGCGAGTTAGCGAGAGCGTCGTTGGCGCGGGCAAGTACGGCGTACAGGTTATACTCCAGCGCCTCGTCGAGTTTCAGCAGAGTGAGCAGCACGCCGCCCAGGTTGACCAGCGGCTCGTAGGCGCCTGGCTCGGCCTCGAGCGCGCGGCGAAAGCACTCCTCCGCACGGGTAAAGACGCGGGTCTGATACGCGATGGTCCCCAGGTTGTTCCATGCGGCTGAAAACTGTGGCGCAATTTCAACGGCGCGCTCCAGGCGCTTGACGGCGGCCGGAACGTCGGGCTTGGCCAGCAGCTTCTGGGCTTCGCCGTACTCGCGACGCGCACTGTCGGGAATGGCGAGCTCCCGCGCCGAAACGGTGCCATGCCGCGGGTCGCGCTGCAACTTGGTATCGTCGAGCGCTATCGTGACGGCCACCCGCCGCTTCTCATCCGCGGTACCCGGACCGACATCGAGCGTCTGGCGCGCATCGCCGCGCCCGGGCAGAAAAACCGAGATGGTGTAAGCACCGGGGGGTAACTTCGTAACCCGGAAACGCCCGGCGGAATCCGCCAGCGCGGTGGTACTGAACGGCGTGGTGGCGCCGTGGATATAAACCGCCGCAGGCCCCGGCGGCTCGATGCGCCCCACGATCTCGTACCGGGAGGCCTCATTCCCAAGCAGCAGGACCGCCCACATCACGAAAACAGGCACGTCCCTATTCTAGCCGCTGCGCTTCAACGCCAGCATCGTGACATCATCGGCCTGTGCCGCCCCGCCGGAGAATCGCTCCACATCTTCCAGCACGCCGCGGATCATGGCTTCCGGGGTCTGCGGCCCCATGTTCCTCAACACCTCGCGCAAGCGCCGCTCGGAGTAGAACTTCTCCGCCTCGTCCTGCGCCTCCGTCACGCCGTCGGTGTAAAGCAGGATCGCCTCCCCAGGCTCTAACTGCAGGCGGCCGTTCTCGTATTTCATATCCGGAAGCAGCCCAACCACCATTCCTGCGGGCTCGGTAAGCTCGATCAGCTCCCCGCCACGCCGGAGCACGAATGGCGGGTTGTGCCCGCCGATGGCGTACTCCACCTCCCCGGTGGCGGTGTGAAACACCCCGTAGAACATGGTTACGTAGACGCCCTCCTCGGCCTGCCTGCCCAACACGCGGTTCATATAGGCCAGGCACTCGGCCGGGGAAACCCCCTGCATGGCGGTGGCCCGCAGCAGCGTGCGGCTCACCGCCATGAAGAGCGCCGCCGGAACACCTTTCCCGGAAACATCACCGATGACGAAGCCCAGCCGCTCGTCGTCGATGAGGAAGAAGTCGTAGAAATCGCCGCCCACCTGCCTTGCGGGCGCCATCTCGGCGTAGAGGTCGAATTCGGAGCGCTCCGGGAAGGCCGGGAAATGGCGGGGCAGCAGCGATTGCTGAATGCGGCTGGCAATCTCCAGTTCCTGCCGCAGCGCTAGAAGCTGCACGCGCGCCTGCTCCCCCTGCCGCGCGGTCTCCACCTCGTGTACGGTCTTCCGTATGGTGGTTTCGAAGTCCTGGAAATCGATGGGCTTGGTCAGGAAATCAAAGGCGCCGCGGTTCATCGCGGTGCGGATATTCGGCATGTCCCCGTAGGCGGAGAGAATCACTGCTTTGAGCAGCCGGTTCGTTGCACCCAGGCGTGACAGCAGGGTCAGGCCGTCCATTACCGGCATGTTGATATCGGTAACCACGACCTCCAGTTCGGGGTGCTCCTGGAGCCGTTCGAGCGCCTCCTGCCCGTTGGCGGCGAAGACGAATTCGAACTCCCCGGAGCGGCGCTTGAAGCGCTGCCGGATCAACAGTTCGATATCCGGCTCATCGTCCACAATCAGGATGCGCACCGGCTTCTCCTCCATCACCGGATTCCTTTGGGCAGCGTGACGATGAACTCGGCGCCCTGGCCTTCGCGGCTCTCCGCGCGGACCTCGCCCTTATGCTCCCGGACCACGATTTCGTAACTCAGGGAGAGTCCCAGGCCGGTACCCTCGCCGGCCGGCTTGGTGGTGAAAAACGGATCGAATATGCGCGGGAGATGCGGCTCCGGGATGCCGACGCCGTTGTCGCGGAAACGCACCTCCACGCGGTCGCCCAGATCGCGCGTCGAGACATCCAGGGCGCCCTCAAACCCCGGCGCGGCGGCGCCTTTCGCGCGCAGCGATTGAAAGGCGTTGCCGGCGATGTTCAGGAACACCCGGCTGATGTCCTGCGGGCTCACGTCCACCATCCCGACCGCCGGGTCCAGCTTCGTAGTGACGCATGCCTGCAGGGTGGCATCCTGCGCGCGCGCCCCGTGGTAGGCCAGGGTCACGTACTCCGCCACCAGCGCATTTAAATCGGTGGGGCGGCGCTCGCCCGATTGCCCGCGGGAATGCAGCAGCATGGACGCCACTACACTCCCCGCGCGCGTGCCGTGCTCAAGGATTTTCCGGAGGTTCAGTTCCAGGTCCGCCGCAAGTTCGCAAAGCGGCGCCCTCGCACCCTCCGGCAAATTCCCCAGCTTCTCCTTCAGTTCGCCGGCCAGTTCTACCGAGAGCTGCGCGAAATTGTTTACGAAGTTCAGCGGATTCCGGATCTCGTGCGCTACCCCGGCCGTGAGGGCGCCGAGCGAGGCCAGTTTCTCCTGCACGACGAGTTCGTTGCGCAGGCGTCGTTTTTCGAGCGATGCCCCGATGCGCGCCCGCAGCAGCACCGGGTCAAATGGCTTGAAGAGGTAATCCTCGGCCCCCATCTCGATCGACCGCACGACGCTCTTCAACTCGTCGAGCGCGGAGATGACGATCACGGGTACATCGCGTAGCGCCGAGTCTTCCTTCATCCACTGGAGCACCTGGAAGCCGTCCACCTCGGGCATCATGATGTCGAGCAGCACCAGGTCGTAGCTGCCCGCCCGCAGCGCGGCCAGTGCCCGCCGTCCATCGGGGGCCTCGCCGACACCATAGCCCTGGCGCTCCAGGCGGCGGCGCAGCATCTGGCGATTGGTGTCGTTGTCGTCCACCACCAGGATGCGTGCCTGCCCGGTGCGCGCTTGCGGGGCGCCCTCCCCGGAGTCCGCCTCCGCGGCGCCCTGCTCCGGTCCCTCAGGGGCGTTCCGAATGAGCCCCCGGAGGTTCTCCGCACCGGCGCGCATCTTGCCCAAATCGTGAGCCCACTCGTCCGGGCCCCGGCCGCGCGTGCGGTGCTCGAGCGACGACGCCAGCGTCAGAATGCGATCCAGCGGGCCTTCCAGGCGGCGGCACAGACCGTCCAGGCCGGCGCGCGAAATGGTTTCACCCGAGCCCAGACCCTCGTTGATGTACGCGAGCAGGGTGTGCGCGGCGGTGCGGACTTGTTCGAGTTCGTCCACAACCTCGGGAAGCTGCAGGCTGCCGGCATCCTCCATCAGCATCTCGGTGTAACCGAGAATGTGGTTGACGGGTGTTCGCAAATTGTGGCGCAGTTCACGCGCGGGCAGCGCGCCTTCATCCGGCATCGTGGCAAGGCGATTGCAGCAAGTGTATTGCCACGGGTGCGCGGGCTCGCTATGCCTAGAATTCTGCTGGTGGAAGACAACGAGATGAACCGTGATATGCTCACGCGCCGCTTGACGCGCAAAGGCTTCGAGGTGGTCGCCGCTACCGACGGCGAGCAGGGCATCGAGGCCGCGCATTCCCAGGCGCCCGGGATCATCCTCATGGATATGAGCCTTCCCGCGCTCGACGGTTGGGAGGCCACGCGGCGGCTCAAAGCCGACCCCCGCACCAGCGCCATCCCGGTGATCGCCCTCACGGCCCACGCCATGCCCGGCGACCGCGACCGCGCGCTCGAGGCAGGCTGCGACGACTACGAAACCAAGCCGGTCGAGTTTCCCGTGCTCCTGGAGAAGATTCACCGCCTGCTGGGGAAGGTGGAAGCCGCGTGAGCTGCGACCCGGAACGCCTGGCCGCGCTCGGCCGCACGCTGCTCGAATCGCTCGTGGACGGGGTCTATGGCGTCGATCTCGAGGGCCGCTGCACGTTCCTGAACCGCGCTGGCGCGCGGCTCCTTGGCTACGAACCGGAGCAGGTGCTGGGCCGCAATCTGCATCAACTGGTACACCACACCCGCGTCGATGGCTCCCCCTACCCCGAACGCGAGTGCCTCGTCTATCAGACGTTCCGCACAGGCGAGGGCGCCCGGTCGGACGACGAAGTCCTGTGGCGCAGCGACGGCACGGCGCTTTCGGTTCAATACACGGCTTCCCCGATCATGAACCAGGGCAAGGCAACCGGCGCCTTGGTGGTGTTTACGGACATCACCGCGCGCAAGCAGGCTGAGCGCCGCATGCTGGTGCAGCACGATGTGAGCCGCGCCATGGCCGAAGCCGCGAACCTGGACGAGGCCCGCGAACGCATCCTCCAGGCAATTGGGGAAGACCTCGGGTGGGAGGTCGGGGCGCTGTGGACCGTGCACCGCCGCCGAGGCGTACTACGCTGCACCGCCACGTGGCAGTCCCCCACCGCCGGCTGCTGCGACTTCGACAAGGTGAGCCGCGAGATGATCTTCGGCCGCAACTCGGGCCTGCAAGGGCGCGTGTGGGCCGAGGGCAAGCCCGTCTGGATCCCCGACATTACCGCCGAGAGCGAGTTCCCGCCGGTGCGCCTGAGTGCGCTGGCCGAAGTGCACGGCATGTTCGCCTTCCCCGTCCGCAGCGGGCGCAAGATCATCGGGGTGATCGAGTTCTACAGCCGCGAAATCCGGCGGCCCGACCCGGACCTGCTGCGCACCGTTGGCACCCTGGGCAACCAGATCGGCGAGTTCATCGAGCGTGCCTGGAGCGAGGAGGAGTTGCGGGTGCGCGACCGCGCCATCGCCTCCAGCCACGCCGGCATCGTCATCACGGATGCGCTCCAGGCCGACAACCCCATCATCTACGTCAACCCCGCCTTCGAGCGGCTCACCGGCTACTCCGCCGAAGAAGCCATGGGAAAGAACTGCCGCTTCCTCCAGGGCGAAGCTACGGATCCCGAAACCGTGGCTGCGATCCGTGATGCCGTACTGCGCGAGCGCGAGGCGAACGTGGAGCTGCTCAATTACCGGAAAGACGGCTCCACCTTCTGGAACGAGTTGACCATCGCGCCGGTGCGGGACGACTCCGGCCGGGCATCGCACTTCGTCGGTCTGCTGAACGACATCACCGAGCGCAAGCAGTTCGAGGAAGACCTCAAGCGCGCCAAGGAAACCGCCGAAGTCGCCAGCCGTGCCAAGAGCCAGTTCCTGGCCAACATGAGCCACGAGCTGCGAACGCCGCTCAACGCCATCATCGGGTACAGCGAGATGCTTCAGGAACAGGCCGATGAATCGACCCCCGAGGAGCTTCGCGCGGACCTCGATAAGATTCACGGCGCCGGCCGCCACCTGCTCTCGCTGATCAACGACATCCTCGACCTCTCGAAAATCGAGGCCGGCAAGATGGACCTCTACATCGAGAGCTTCGACGTGAAACGCATGGTGGAGGAGGTGACCAGCACCATTCAGCCCCTGGTAGAAAGGAACCGCAATCGCCTGGAGGTGCTGTGCCCGCCCGATTTGCCGCCCATGCAGACGGACCTTACCAAGGTGCGGCAGAGCCTCTTCAACCTGCTCTCGAACGCCTCGAAGTTCACTGAGGAGGGCCGCATCGAGTTGGCGGTGAGCGCTGCCAACGTGAACGGCCGCGAGTGGCTGACCTTTGAAGTGCGTGACACGGGCATCGGGATGACACCGGCGCAGGTGGAGCGCCTCTTCGAACCGTTCACGCAGGCTAGCGAAGGCAACAGCCGAAAATTCGGGGGCACCGGCCTGGGGCTGGCGATCACGCGCCGCTTCTGCCGCATGATGGGCGGCGACATCACGGTTGAGAGCCGCGCCGGGGAAGGCTCCACCTTCACCATCCGGCTGCCCGCCGAAGCCGCGCGGCCTACGCTCCCGGCCGAAACCCCGCGCGAGGCGAAGCCCACCCCGCCTAACGGCGCCACCGTGCTCGTGGTGGACGACGACCCCACCGCGCGCGACCTGATGAAGCGTTTCCTGGCGCGGGAGGGCTTTGACTCGATCGCCGCGGAAAGTGGTGAAGAGGGGCTGCGGCTGGCCCGCGAACTGCGCCCCGTGCTGATCACGCTCGACGTGATGATGCCCCGCATGGACGGCTGGGCGGTGCTCTCGGCGCTCAAAGCCGACCCCGCCACAGCCGCCATTCCGGTCATTATGGTGACCATCGTGGACAACCGCAACCTGGGCTACACCCTGGGCGCGGCCGACTACATGACCAAGCCCGTCAACCGCGAGCAGTTGAGCACCGTGCTCGCAAAGTATCGCTGCCCCGACCCGCCCTGCCCGGTGCTGCTGGTTGAAGACGATGCCGTTACCCGCGAGATGATGCGTACCATGCTCGAGCGCGAGGGCTGGTCCGTGGTGGAGGCGGGCGACGGCGCGGCAGCTCTCGAACGCCTCGCCGAAAAACACCCCAGTCTGGTGCTGCTCGACCTGATGATGCCCCGCATGGACGGCTTTGAATTCATTGAGGCTCTCCAGCAGCACGAGGAATGGCGCGGCATCCCGGTAGTAGTGATCACGGCCAAGGAACTCACCCCCGAGGACCGCCAGCGGCTGAGCGGCTCCGTCGAAAAGATTCTTCTGAAGGGTGCCGTGAGCCGCGACGAACTCCTGGTGAAGGTTCGCGAGCTGGTGGCCGCCTGCCTTCCGGCCAACGCCGGCCGGGTGTAATTTCGACTCGCTACTTTCGTGTAAGGCTTACCGGGAACTTACGATTTGGCGTTGATTACGGCGCGTTTACGCCCAATCTCCGGGGGCCGCAGCTTGGCCCCCTCATTGCAAGAGAGAATACCAGTTGAAGTGGCGCGAACCGGTGGGCCGGGAGTCATCCGAAAGGTTGGCTGATCGGCGCCACCGGTTTTATTTTTCCACCGTCGCGTGGTGGTTTACCGGTCCGCATCCCCCACCTAATCCTGGATTGCTCCGAATTGCCTCTGTAATGAACCGCTTGGCCGTCTCCACCGCCTGAGCGAGCGGTCTCCCTTCCGCCAGACCCGCTGTGATCGCCGCCGAATAGGTGCACCCCGTGCCGTGCGTATGGCGGGTGGCTATGCGCCGGGCAGAGAACTCGTGGAAGCGCCCGGCCTCCAGCAGGATATCTACCGCGGCTCCTTCCAGGTGCCCGCCCTTAACCAGTGCCGCGTGCGCCCCCAGTTCGCAGAGCCGCTCGGCCGCCCTGCGCATATCGGCTTCGTCGTGGATAGCGATCCCGGTGAGCACCTCGGCCTCCGGCACATTGGGAGTCACCAGGTACGCCCTCGGCAGCAGATCCTCTATGAGCGCCGCCCGAGCCTCTTCCGCCACCAGCGGAAGCCCATGTTTGCTCACCATTACGGGATCCACCACCAGGGGGAACGGAAATGCGGCGGCTGCTCGCGCCACCGCCCGCACCACTTCGGCATTACCCAGCGCCCCTGTCTTGGCCGCGGCCGGAGGAATATCTTCCAGGACCGCCTGCAACTGCTCCATGACCAGCGACGCCGGCAGGCACTCAACGCGGGCGACCCGCATGGTGTTCTGCACAGTCACGAGCGTGATGACGGCCTCCCCATACACACCGAACTGGTGAAAGGTCTTGAGATCCGCCTGGATGCCCGCCCCACCGCTGGGGTCGGAACCGGCAATGGTCAGGGCTACCGGCCGCATGTTCCCTCCAGCATAACAACCGGCCGCGCCGGCCCGCCTATTTCACGGCGATGGTTACGCCAGGCTGACTTGCGGCCACCCCCACCGTCAACTCCACGGCAAGTTCCCCAGTGGGCACGAAACCCGCGGGCAGCCGCGCGTTGATCTGCATAAGCCCCACCATCCCCGGAGCGGCGCCTGCGTACAGAATCTCTGCATCGTACCGCCCGATCGTCAGCTTCACCGGCAGCACCGGCTTGGGATACGGCGCGCGCGCGGGCATGCCATTGGCGCCCTCCGGTTCCGTGCGGCCTTCCCCGGTAGCATACAGCGTGACCACCGAACCGCGCGCCGCGGGATTGGCCGCCGAGTTATGGCTCGCATCTTCGTTGACCGCCAGCACCTGTCCTGCGCCGCCGCTTACCGTGAAAATGCCGGGCGCGGCCTCCCCCACCTGCACGGCTGCCTGGGCCCGCAGTTCCTTGCCTTGCCGTACCTCGATTTTCGTAGTGCCATGCCCCGCCACGTTGTAGGGCACCTGCGCATTGATCTGCCCGTGGGTTACCAGCAGGAGCGCGGCCGGGGTGCCGTCGAACAGCACCTGGTAACCGGCCAGTTCCGTGGATGCGAGGCCGGAGGCGTCCAGGCTCACGGTTGCGGCAGTCTCCGGACGGATGTTGTCGCCGAAAATGGAAACCAGTTCGCCTGGAGCCACCACCCCGGGCACAAAGCTGGCCGCATTCAACACCACCGCCTCCTCTACCTCGACCGGGTCGGGATCGGGCGCAGGGGTGAGCCTGCGGACGCGGTGGTTTGCACTGTCCGCCACGTAGAGATTACCCGAGCCGTCGAGCACCAACCCCCACGGCCCGTTCAAATGCGCCGCCGTGGCAATACCACCGTCGCCGTCAACCCCCGCGGCGCCGGTGCCAGCGATGGTGTGGATCGTCCCGTCCGTCCCCACCTTGCGGACGACGTTGTTGTCCGTATCCGCGATATATAGATTGCCGTCCCCATCGACGGCTACGCCCCGGGGATTGTAGAGACGCGCGTCAACCGCGGGGCCGCCATCACCGGCGTAGCCTTCCTTGCCGCAGCCGGCCACCGTTGAGATCACACCCGCCGGATCCACCTTCCGGATGCGCTGGTTGAGGGTATCTGCAAAGTAGAGGTTACCGCCGGCGTCAAGCGCCAGGGAGGAAGGTTCGCGCAACTGCGCCTGGGGTGCCTGACCGCCGTCCCCGGAGTCGCCGGCCGAGGCATTCCCCGCCGCCGTAGTGATGTACCCCGCGGCACTCACTACCAGGATGCGGCTGGACAACGTATCCGCGATGTACAGCTTTCCGTCCGGGCCGGGCAGCGCCGCCATGGGCCCGTGCAGCGGCATCATCGTGGCCTGCACTCCATCCCCGCCCAGGCCGTTGCCCCCGCTCCCGGCCACGGTCCGGATGGTGCCACCGGGCGCAATCAGGCGGATCCGATGGTTCCCGGTGTCTGCCACCAACAGGTTCCCTGCGCCATCGGGAGAAACTCCAGCCGGAGCACTCAGGTAGGCTTGCGAAGCGGGGCGGCCGTTCCCGGCTAAGCCCGCGCTGCCCAGACCCGCCACCGTCGAAATCACCCCCCCGGCGTCCATCTTGCGAATACGGTGTGTCCCGCTATCCGCAATGTAGAGGTTGCCCGTGACGTCCATCCCCAGCCCTTTAGGCGTGTTCAGGATGGCCTGCGTGGCCGGACCGACGTCTCCAATCGAGCGCGTGTACGCGTCACCTGCCACGGTAGAGATGATGCCGGTGGGCCTCACCGTCCGGATCCTCAGCCCATCGGCGATGTAAAGATTGCCCATGCCGTCGAGCGCCACCGCGGCGGGATCCATCAGCAGCGAGGTGGTCGCTCCGCGCCCGTCGCCATCGTAGCCGGGGGTGCCGGTACCGGCCACCCTGTAAACATCGCCCCTGGGCGTGAACCGGCGGATCGCGGGAATGCGCTCCGCCACGTATAGGTTCCCGGCCGGGTCCAGCGCCAGCCCGACCGGCGTCATGAGGACCACCGCGTCGGAGCCGCCCAGCCAGGTAGTGATCACGCCTTCCCGTACGCGCCGGATGCGATGGTTCTGGGAATCCGCGATGTAGAGCACCCCGGCGGCATCCACCGCCAGACCTGCCGGAAACGACAATTGCCCTTTGGCCGCCGGACCGCCGTCGCCCGCGAGCCCCGCGACGCCGAGGCCCGCCACCGTGCTGATGATGCCCTGCGGAGTGATCTTGCGCACCCGGTGTCCGTCAAATTCCGAGACGTAGAGGTTCCCCGAGGCATCGAGCGCCAGGCTTCGGGGCGACATCAGTTGCGCCTCGGCAGCCGGGCCGCCATCCCCGCGGGAGCCCTTGGTGCCGGTGCCCGCGACGGTAGAGATGGCGCCGTCGCGATCCACGCACCGCACCCGATGGTTCTCCAGGTCCGCGATGTAGATGTTGCCTTCGGTGTCCGCGGCAACCCCGAACGGCTGGTTGAGGCGCGCGAATACAGCTGGGCCGCCATCGCCGCGCATGCCCGGCTGGCCATCCCCCGCTACGGTAGAAATTTCGCCGGTCGGTGTGACCTTGCGGACGCGATGGTTGCCGGTATCCGCGATGTAGAGGTTGCCCTGGCGGTCCATCGCGATGCCCTGGGGTTGGCTGAGCTGCGCGGCGCTGGCGGAGCCGCCGTCCCCGACATTGCCGCTGCCGGCTACCGTCTGGATCAAGTACCGCAGGGTGCCTGTGCCGGGAGACGCAACCGCGGCGCACATCGGCGCGGCAGCCGCCATGACGAGGCTCGACAGGACCTTCAGGACTGGACGTTGCATCGGAGATCAAAAGTAGTGGCTTCACCCTCAAATAGTTCTCATGTGGTTCGAAGAGACATTCAGGAAAGAGTCGTATGCGGAAACTGCTGCACGTCACGGCCTCCAGCCTGGTCCTGCTCTTCGTCGGAATGGGAGCCGCGGAAGAAGGGATTCGGCTCAAGACCCGGACGTTGGGTCCGGAGGCGCTCGAAGCAACCTCGGGGGCGATCAGGAGGCATTCCGCGCGTCGGAGCCACTGGCTGCTGGAATTTCGCGAGCCGGTGGGTCCGGAACGCCTGGCCGCCCTGGCGGCGCGGAGAATCCGGGTCACCAGCGGGCTTTCGCGCCAAGCCGTGGCGGTATCGGCGGAGGACGGCACGGATTTCGCGTCACTTGGGGCCGTCCGCGCCAGCCGGTTGCTCTCGAGCGACAAAGTCAGCCCCTTACTCGCTGCGGCGGAGACCGCCATCGTGGTGGCGGAGTTTCACACGGGCGTGGTACCGGATGCGGCCCGCGCGGTGGTGCATCGTGCGGGGCTCGACGTCATCGAGCACCCGGACATGCTGCCCCACCAGTTGCTGGTAGCCGGGGATCCCGCACGCATGGCTGCGCTGGCCGAATGGGACGAGGTGGCCTACCTGTTTCCCGGGGCGCCGGAAATGGCTTTTGGCGCACGCATGGCCGCCTGCGCGGGCGCCGCGCTCGAGACCGGCCTGGTTGCACAATACGTGAAGGTGGGGACGGGCTGGGGCACCGGCCCCCTGCACTATTTCTTCGCCGGCCTGACCTCCCGGCTCGACCGTTCCACCGTGGAATCGGAAATGTTGCGGGCGCTCAACGAGTGGGCCCGGTACGCACCCCTCGATTTCACCCCGGCCGCCAGCGCCGGCGCCGCCCGCACCATCAGCTTGCTGTTTGCGCGCGGCTCGCATAGCGATGGCTACCCCTTCGACGGCCCGGGCAGGGTGCTCGCCCACACCTTCTACCCCGCCCCGCCGAATAGTGAGCCGATCGCCGGGGACATGCACCTGGATGACGACGAAAGCTGGCAGGTTGGAGGCACTGTGGACCTGTTCACCGTGGCACTGCACGAGGCCGGGCACGCCCTGGGGTTGGGGCACTCAGACCGCCCCGGCTCCGTCATGTACCCCTACTACCGGCAGGCGGCGAGCCTGGCCGCCGACGACATCGCCGGTATCCAGGAGCTCTACGGCAGCCGGGAAGGCGGAACCCCGGTCACGCCACCGACGGATCCGCAACCCGGCGGCACGCTGTCGCTCGTGATCGTTGATCCGGCCTCATCGGCCGTGGTGACCAGTACCGCCTCGCTTGCGTTGTCCGGCCGCGCGGAAAACGGCTCTGGACAGGTGCAGGTGGCCTGGCGAAACGGCGCCGGTGCAGTAGGGAAAGCCGTGGGCGCGCCGAACTGGATCGCCACGGTGCCGCTCAGCGTAGGGTCGAACCTGATTGTGGTAACTGCGTCGGACCAGGCAGGCAACACGGCTTCCCGAACCGTATCGGCAACGCGCCGTGCGACCGCCGTGCCGGCCGGCGGAACCGCGGCCCCGGCACTGCGGATCACTTCCCCGGGCCTGACCATCATTTCGACGTCGCTGGCCTCCGTCACGCTGCGCGGGACGTCGGCTAACGCCACATCGGTGACATGGTCCAACTCCGCGGGAGGCACGGGCGACGCAGCCGGGACCGCCGCCTGGGTGGCGGCCGGAATCCCCCTGTGCCGCGGTACCAACAACATCACCGTGCGTGCCTGGAACGCGGCCGGCGGCCAGTCGTGGCGCAGTGTTACGGTGGTCCGGCGATAGCCTGCTAGGGCTTGGGGAACCGCGGGTCGGCCTTGATCTCCTCGATCTGCACCACATGGCGCGCGCTGTGAGCGGAAATCAGCAGGACCCACTGGTAGGCGTCCAGCAGCCCGGCGGCAGGGTGCCGGGCGAAGTGGGCCCGCACGTCGCCGGGGGTCGTCTCGATGTAGGTGATGGTGCGGTTGCGGCTCTGGCCGAAATGGTCCGCCACTTCCTGGGGCGTGGCCCAGCGACGCTTGGGGAGCAGGGTTTCGGGGGCTTTCGCCTTGGTGCTGCGATCCCGAATCAGGGTGAGGACGGTTTCGTCCTTGCCCTTGACCTCTTCCTTCTTTTCGGGCTGGGCGGGTGAAGCCATCACCTTCTTTGTGACCAGCTCAAACAGGAAATCCTCGCTGACAGCGATGTGCTCGGCCGTCTCCGCGATGGACCAGGCGGTATCGGACGGTTTGAAATTCCACTGCGCCGCGCTTAAGCCGGCGATGGCGTCCAGGAACTGCTTGCGAGTGGCGTGCAACTCGCTCATGGCGCGGTCCCGTTCCCCGCGGCTGAGGCTCTCGGGAAAAGCCGTCGCAGGCAGCAGACAAAGGAGGCAAAGCAGGGCTCTCATAGCTTTCAATTCTCGCAAAAAGCGGCCCGTCCGCGGCGGGGGAGTAGGAGCGGCAGAGTAATCCATTTGGAATTCTTATTAATGGTGTACGAAAGTTTTTCAGAATTCCGCCGATAACTGGTACGAGGACGGGTATGGATCGAGCAGATTACGGCGCCGTGGGGCCGCAGGCACTCCCCGACTTGGTCATCGGCGGGGCGGGGCTACCGCCCGAGGAGACGGAAGCGGTGCTGCTGGCTTTGGGGCAAGCCATCGAGGCGCGGGATACCAGCACCAGAGGGCACTGCGAGCGGCTGGCATTTCATAGCCTGGCACTGGGGGTCGCCATGGGGCTGGGCCGCCACGAACTCCTGGCCCTGTATCGCGGCGGTTACCTGCACGATATCGGCAAAGTCGGAATGCCGGATACCATTCTTTTTAAACCCGCGGCGTTGTCCAAAGAGGAATGGGACACCATGCGGCGCCATCCGTTGGTAGGGGAAGAGATTTGCCGCCGGCTGAAGACACTCGGGCCGGTGCTCCCCATCATCCGGGGCCATCATGAGCGGTGGGACGGCTCGGGATACCCCGATGGCTTGCGCGGCAGCCGCATTCCACTGCTGGCGCGTGTGCTCCAATTGGCGGACATCTATGACGCCCTGACCACCGTGCGCCCCTACAAGCGCGCCTTCACCCCCAAAGAGGCCCTGGCGATCATGGAAGAGGAAACCGCCCGCGGCTGGCGCGATCCGGAACTCATGGCTCTCTTTGTGGGGCTGCACCGCAAGGTAATAGCGGCTATTGAAGATTTCAGCGGCGCGGCTGGCGATCTGGCCTCGATGGAAGCCTCCCTCCGGCAGTTGCAGCGGAACCTGGCCCGCCAAGCCGGGCCCGCGCCAAGACATGCCACTCGCGGCATGCTGCCGGCCAAAGCGGTCCACCAGCCCCCCGCGAAGAGCGCCACCGCTCTGTAAAGCTTAATCCTGCATGTAGGCCAATTCACCTGCGGGGATGCGCACGGGCAGGCGGTTTTCCTTTGGCGGCAGGGGACAAGTCGTATAGGGATTGAACGCGCACGGCGGGTTATATGCGCGGTTGAAGTCGAGCACTACAGACCCGTTACGCGGCAACTCCGAATACAGAAAACGGCCTGCACCGTAGGTTTCTTTCCCGCTGGTAAGATCCCGGAAGATAAAAAACAACTGTTTGGCGTCGGGGCTTTCGAGCACCGGGACGAGCCGCAGAGCGCGGCCGGCAAGGGTGAATTCCACATACCCGGGGCTTTCCATCTGCTCGGTCTGTCCCAGAACGTTCAAGACGGGCAACTTGCGCGGTTGGGCCACAAAACGGCCGTCCACCCGGTAAGATGCATCCGCAGGAAACCACCGCACCCCCTTGAACCCGCGGCGCAGCGCGCTGTTTGGATCCCAGAGCCGGATACCGTAACGGTCGCCCCGCTTGATGGCGGTCACACGCACGCCACCGGCCTCGATGGCATCCGAACTATCGGGGCGCAGTTCGCGCTTCGCGCCGTTCACCGTTGCGGTGATTCTGCCGTTGCGGAGTTCGAAGCTTTGAACGGGGGTCTTGGGAATGGTGTTGGCGCCCTCGCGCAGCCAGAACATTCCTGAGAGGGACAGCCACCCGGTCTCGGACCGGAGCCTCGTTTCGCGGCCCTGGCGCCATTCCTCAAGTTCTTTGCGCCAGGCGTCCGCCGCGGGCAGCATCGCCGCTATCATCAGGAGCCAGCCCCAAGTCCGCACCGCGCTACTCCCCCAAAGCCTGTTCGAGCAGCCCTGCGAATTCCACGCTCTTCCGCTCGACACGTTCCTTGAGGCCAGACAGTTCGCGGTCAAGACCCCGCAGCCGGTCGGCCAGATGCAGGCACGCCAGAACCGCGATCCGGGTACTGTCGGCGTTTGGCTGCCGCGCGGCAATGGAGAGCATCAGTTCGTCCAACTCCCGGGCCAATTCCACCACTTCACGCGGATCACCGGTGGCGAGCAGCGTATAGGGCTGGCTGAGAATCGTGACGCGAACGGGCTGTTTTTCCGGCGGCATGGCGTTCCGGAGGGAGAGCGCCGCCTAAACGGCGCTCAATTGATCGATGGTTGACAGCAGTTTCTCAATGCGGCCGCGCACCTGATTGCGCTCGGCCTGCAGCGCTTTAACCTCGCCTGCCAGACGGTCCGCCTCGGCGCGCGCCACGGCGGCTTCTTCAACGGCTGTTTCCCTCTCCTGGCGCAAACGAGACACCAGATGTACCGCCTTCTGGATACGGTCTTCCAGGCTGCTAAGAGAATCTTCCTGTTCTGCCGGACTCATGTCAGCTCTTCTCCAACGCCGCCTTCGCCCGATCGGCCAATTGGCGGAAACCCGCCTCGTCCTGAAGCGCCACTTCGGCCAGAACCTTACGGTTCAGGTCGATGCCGGCAGCCTTCAGCCCGTGCATGAATTTGCTGTAGGAAAGGCCCGCCATGCGGCATGCGGCGTTGATCCGGACGATAAACAGCGACCGGAAATCGCGCTTCTTGTTCTTACGCCCGACGTAGGCGAACTTCAGCCCGCGCTCGACGGCTTCCTGCGCGGCACGGTTCAGCTTGCTCTTGGTAAGAAAATAACCGGACGCCAGCGCGAGTGTTTTCTTCCGCGACGCCCTGCGATGGGTTCCACGTTTTACTCTGGGCACGTTTGAAACTCCTTAGAATTTAACTCTATTGGCGGCGGTTCGGGCACGTGCCACGCGCACCGTCCGCACGCGGGTCCCCACGCGCAGCCGAGGCTACGCGAAGGGGAGCATGCGCTTGAGCTTGGGCTGGTCGGCGGCATCCGCGACCACGCTCTCGTGCAGCTTTTTCTTGCGCTTGCGCGACTTCGAGGTCAGGATGTGGCGGGCAAACGCGTGACTGCGTACCACTTTGCCCGTGCCGGTCACCCTGAACCGCTTGGCCGCACCTTTGTGGGTCTTCAACTTCGGCATAGAGATGTCCTGGGTCTTTAAACAGGTAAGACTTTCGAATTATAGCACTTCTCACGGCAAGCCCGGGCGTGCGAACCGGACCTCGCCAGGTGTGTGCGGCCACGCAGGTCAGGCGCGGGCAGACGAGAACGGGCGCAGGTGTTCCTTCAAAGCCTGTAGATAGACCTCTATGCCGCGGCGCGAGTACCGGATGTAACCCATCTGCCGCAACAGGTTCATCTGGTACGTCACGATCTCGCGAGAGGTGCCGACGTATTCGGCGATCAGTTGATGGGTGAGCGGAGCAACGTGCACCGAGCCGTCCTCGGCCGGCGCACCCTGCCGTTCCGCGAACTCCGCCAGAGCCCGGGCGACGCGGGCGGGCGTTTTGTCATTCGCCAGCGCCTCCAACCGGGTCTCGAGTTCCAGGCAGCGAGCCACAGCCATTTGCACCAGCGCCAGGCCCAGGCGAGGATGCTCTTCGACCTGCTCCTCGATTTCGGTCCGGCTCCACATCATGACGGCGGCTTCTTCAAGCGTGGTCGCGCGTTCCGGGTGCGAGGGAATGCCCAGCAACCCGGTCTCACCGAAGAAATCGTCGCGTCCGAAGATGCCGAGCGCGGCCTGCGTGCCGTCGTCCAGGGTGGCGCACACTTTCACCCGTCCCTGAATGACAAGGTAAATACCCCCCGAGGGCTTACTCTGGTCATAGATCACGTGACCCCGTCGGTACCGGATCATCTCCTTGCGCGGCAGATACGCCAGCGCGTCTTCCCGATGGTGTTGAGCAGTCGGCTTTGCCCCACTTGGTATCATGGCACCTCCAACTAAACGGAACGTACCCGCCGCAGCGGGCAACCAGTGGCGCGGTATGCAGACAAACTACCAATCCGCGCCCGTGCCGCGCCTCGGGCATTTCACCGATGCCGAGCAGTTCCTTCGGCGTACGGTACGGCACGCCACAATGGCCCAAGAGGCGGTTCGCTAAAATCGAGGCACGGGATGAAAATCACGCATATCCGGTTCTGGGCGCCGAATGCGGCTGCCGTAGAGGCGCAGGTAGGGCATCGCCGCCACTCACTGGCCCGGTTGGGCAACGGGTGGTGGAGTGCCGACGTCGAGGGATTTGGCACTCTTGACTACGGCTTCGTGCTGGACGGGACCGGGCCATTTCCAGACCCGCGTTCCCCGTGGCAGCCCCACGGTGTCCACGGACTCTCCCGGCCGGTGGACCATGCGGCTTTCCCCTGGACCGACCAGCGCTGGCAGGCGCCGCCGCTCTCCTCCGCCGTTTTCTATGAACTACACATCGGCACCTTCACCCCGGAAGGCACCTTCGATGCCGCCGCCCGCAAGCTCGGGCACCTGCGCGAGCTTGGCGTCACGCACGTGGAATTCATGCCCGTATGCGAGTTCTCGGGCCCCTGGGGATGGGGTTACGACGGCGTCGACCTGTACGCCCCGCACGACGCTTACGGCGGCCCCGACGGCCTGAAACGCCTCATAAACGCCTGTCATGAAGCCGGGCTGGCGGCCGTGCTCGACGTGGTCTACAACCACCTCGGCCCTTCCGGCAACTACCTGAGCCGCTTCGGGCCGTACTTCAACCCCCGTCACCATACCCCGTGGGGTGAAGCCGTCAATTTGGACGGCCCGGCCAGCCCCGAAGTGCGCCGCTTCTTCTGCGATAACGCGCTCATGTGGCTGCGGGACTACCACTTCGACGGGCTTCGCCTCGATGCCGTGCACGCCCTGGTGGACACCTCCGCGGTGCACTTCCTGGAGCAACTTGCTTCGGAGGTGCGGCGCCTGGAGGCGGTTCTGGGCCGCCACTTGGCCTTGATTGCCGAGAGTGACCTGAACGACCCGCGCGTCATCCGGCCGCCCGAATTAGGCGGCTACGGCATCCACGCGCAGTGGAACGACGACTTCCACCACGCGCTGCACAGCGTCCTCACCGGCGAGCGCAACGGCTACTACAGCGACTTCGGCTCACTCGATCAACTGGTGAAAGCGGTGACCCGCGGCTTCGTGTATGACGGCTGCTACTCCGGCTTCCGCGACCGCCACCACGGCCGCCCGCTCGACGGCATTTCAGGCCGGCAACTCGTCGCCTGCCTCCAGAACCACGACCAGGTCGGCAACCGAGCCCGCGGTGACCGCGCCAGTCATCTTCTGAATCCCGGCCGTCTGAAAACGGGCGCCGCCGTGCTGATGACTGCGCCGTTCATCCCACTGCTGTTCCAGGGCGAGGAGTGGGGCGCCTCCACGCCGTTCATGTATTTCACCCAGCACGAAGACCCGGCGCTGGCGCATGCTGTCTCGGCCGGACGGCGGGGCGAGTTCATCGAATTCGGCTGGGTTCCGGAGGAGGTCCCGGACCCGCAGGCCCGCGCTACCTTCGAGGGCTCGAAGCTCAAGTGGGCCGAACGCGATTCACCCGCGGCCGCCGGGCTACTCGCCTGGTATTCGAGCCTCATCCGGCTGCGCCGCAGTGTTCCGGCGCTCTCGGATGGCCGCATGGACAAGGTCCGAGCCCGGGCGGACAGCGGCATCTTGGAGATGCGACGGGGACCCGTACGGCTGGTAGCCAATCTGGGACCCAAGCCGGTGGCTTTGGCTGCCGGGGATAACGAAACCGTGCTGCTCTGCTCCGACCCCCTCGACCGGGAACTACCGCCCGACAGCGTGGCTCTTCTGGGGCTGTCCCAGGATGCTGGCGTCCGCGCTTGGCTCAGCCGGTCAGCAGCCTCCCGGTGAACCCGAGCCGCGCGGCTATGGCTCGATCAGTCCAGCTCGGATCGCGCGGCGGACCAGCGTGGCGGTATCGTGCACGTCGAGTTTGGCCATCAGGTTGGCGCGGTGGCAGGCCGCGGTTTTGAAAGCGATCCCCAGTTCCGCGGCGATCTGGCGGGTGCTTTTCCCGTCTGCCACCATCCCCAGAATCTCGCGTTCCCGCGGAGACAGCACACCCTTGTCCCCTGAATCACCGGCCGGTACAGAATGTCGCTTGCCGCGCCCAGGTCCCCCGGTCACTTCCATCGGCGATTCCCCGTGCACGCATGCAGCCATGTTACGGATTAGGACGCCCTGTTTTCCTGACCATCTCGTAGAGAGGTGAGAGGTCGCGCAGCTTCCTCACCGCCTCGATGACCCGTGCGGCTACGTAGTCGATCTCTTCTTCCGTGTTGAAGCGCCCCAGGCCGAAGCGGATGGAAGAGCGCGCCAGGTCGCCGGCCAGCCCCATGGCTTTCAATACATGGCTTGGCCCGCGCGTGGCGGATGTGCAGGCCGAACCGCTGGAGAGCGCCACCTCGCTCACCGCCATCAGCAGCGCTTCGGCGTCCACCCAGGCGAAACTCAGGTTCAGGTTATGGGGCAGGCGGCGCTCCATGGAGCCGTTTACGAACACCTCGTCGAGTCCCGCTTCAAGCCGCGCTTTCAAGCTGTCGCGCAACGCGGCGAGCCGCTGGGACTCCTGCCCCATCTCGCGGCGGCAGATCTCGCATGCCTCTCCCAGCCCCACGATGCCGGGCACATTCAGGGTGCCGGAACGCATGCCGCGTTCGTGGCCGCCGCCGTCAAGCTGCGCGGTAATCGTCACCCCCTTGCGCACGTAGAGCGCGCCCACGCCTTTGGGCCCGTACATTTTATGCCCCGAGAGGGAGGCCAGGTCGATCGAATCGGCGTTTACGTCGAGCGGCACTTTGCCGGCCGCCTGCACGGCGTCGGTGTGGAACAGAACGCCGCGTTCCCGGCAGATGGCCCCGATTTCGCCAACCGGCTGAAGTACCCCTGTCTCATTGTTGGCGGCCATGATGCTTACCAGGATGGTGCGCTCCGTGATGGCCTGCCGCAGCATGTCCAAGTCCACAAGGCCGTCGCCCGCCACCGGCAGCCGCGTAACCCGAAAGCCGCGCTGTTCCAGTTTCGTGCAGGGATCGAGCACCGCCTTGTGCTCGGTGGTGCAGGTAATGATGTGGTCGCCGCGCCCGGCGTACATCTCCACCGCGCCTTTGACGGCCAGGTTGTCCGACTC
The DNA here is from genome assembly GCA_035561075.1 of Bryobacteraceae bacterium. Taxonomy (GTDB): domain Bacteria; phylum Acidobacteriota; class Terriglobia; order Bryobacterales; family Bryobacteraceae; genus JAMCRM01. The sequence continues at coordinate 13,479 of DATMYF010000093.1, read as the reverse complement.
GGTGGCCCCGCTAGTAAAGACGATCTCCCGCTCCCCGGCGCCGATCAGCGCGGCCACCTTCCGGCGCGCCTCCTCGACTGCTTTTTCAGCCTCCCAGCCAAAATGATGATTGCGGCTGGCGGGATTGCCGAAACGCGGGCCGAAGTACGGCAGCATGGCTTCGAGCACGCGCGGATCCACCGGTGTCGTGGCGTGGTTATCCAGGTAAACGGGGGCGTGCATGGGGCAAGCGGGCCTTCAATTTGAGTATGCCATACTGTATCTGACCGCGTTTTATGACGCAGACCATTGTGTCTCCGGAAACCCGGAGCGTCGAACGGGAACAGCAGGTTCCGCTCTACCGTGTCGTGCTGCTGGACGACAACGACCACACTTACGATTACGTGATCGAGATGCTCCAGAAGCTCTTCATCTTCAGCCTCGACCAGGCCTACCGGCACGCCGAGGAAGTGGACCGGGCGGGCCGCACCGTGCTGCTTACCTGCGAGCTTTCCGAAGCCGAATTCGCGCGCGACCAGATCCATGCCTTCGGGCCGGACTGGCGTCTGCCGCGCTCGAAGGGCGCCATGTCCGCGGTGATCGAACCCGTCTCCTGAGCGCGGTCCCAGCAGTGTGCCTGATATCATAAGTGGATGAAGACCCGCAGTATTCTGCTATTGTTCCTACCCGCGCTTTGCCTCGTGGCCCAGCAAACCATGGAGTTGAAGGGCCCCGACGGCAAGCCGATCATCGGTCCGGACGGCAAACCGGCCACTGTTACGCTCTCCGCTGACCGGCCCGCAGCGCAAGGGCCGGCGCTCGCCGCGCTGCCTCCGGATAAAGTGATATTGGCCGTGGAGGGCGAGAAGATCACCGCCGCCGAGCTCGATCGCGTCATCAATGTGCTGCCCGAGCAGACCAAGGCAAAGGCCCGCGGAGAAGGCCGGCGGGAGTTCGCCGAAGATCTGGTCCGCATGAAACTGCTGGCCCAGGAGGCCCGCCGGCGAAAGCTCGACCAGTCGCCGGAGTTCCAGGCCCAGATCGCCTTCCAGACCGAAAACCTGCTGGCCGCCAAGATTTTTCAGGAGATGGCCAAGAACGCTCCCGTCGATGAGGCAGCAGCGCTTGCCTGGTACGAAAAGCACAAGGCCGAGTCTGAAAGCGTCAAGGCCAGTCACATCCTGATCCGTATGAAGGGTTCTCCGCTTCCGGTCAAGCCGGAGCAGAAGGACATGAGCGAAGAAGAGGCGCGCTCCAAGGCCGAGGAGATCCGCAAGAAGCTGGCCGCCGGCGCCGATTTCGCGGCAATCGCCAAAGCCGAATCCGACGACCCCGTCTCGGGCGCCAATGGCGGCGACCTGGGTACTTTCGGCCACGGCCAGATGGTGCCCTCCTTCGAGGAGGCCGCGTTCGCTATGAAGGCCGGCGAAATCAGCCAACCCGTGCGCAGCCAGTTCGGCTACCACATCATCAAGGTCGAAGAAAAGAAGGCCAAGACTTTTGCCGAGCTGCGGCCGGAAATCGAGCAGCGCCTGCGCCCGGAGATGGCGCGCCAGAAGCTGGAAGAGATGCGCAAGACCGCAGCCGTCACCTTCGAGCCCTCGTATTACGGGGAGGAAAAGCCGGCCCTCGCGGCACCGGCGCCACCGGCACCAGCCGCGAAGCCCGCGCCCGAAGCCAAGCCGCAGCCCGCTCCGCAGCCGAAACCCGCGACGGCGACCAAGCCCCCAGCCGCTCCGCAGGCCAAGCCGCGGACGAAAAAGCAGTAGGTGAAGGCGGGGCGGAAACCCGCCCCCTCACTTCTTCGCCGTCTCGCGCTTTTTCTCGTAGGCCGCGAACTGGTCGCGGTACTGCTCGTATCCCGCGCGGCCCATCAACCCGAAGGTGAACCGCTTCCCCAGTTCGACGCCTTCCTGGTCGAAAGCATTGATGTCGAGCAATTCCCCCATGAAGGCGGTTTCAAACTCCAGCATCTGTAGGAAGCCGCCCAGGTGCTCCTCGTCCATCTTGCCGAGCGTAAACGTGCAGTTCGGCCGCCCGGTCTCGACCAATGCCGCGGCCGTCGAACGGCGTTCGGCATCGATCAGCTTCTGGAGCGACTGCCCGCCCAGCACGTCAAACGCCTCCAACCCGAGTTTCGCGCGCGGGATGCGGCCCGGCTGGCTGAACTTGTCGAGAGCCCAGAAGGTGAACATCTTGTCGTTAGGCCCTTCGATATAGAGCTGCACCTGGGAATGCTGGTCCGTGGAGCCCAGCGCCGCCACGGGGGTCTGCCCCACGTTGACCTGCTCGCCCGCGCGAGTCCGCGCCTTCCCCAGCGACTCCGCCCACAACTGCCGGAACCAGAAGGCCGCTCCCCACAGCCGGTTGGAATACGGAAAGGCCACCTGAATGGTCTTGTTCCGGCGGTTCCATACCAGCCAGTGATAGACCGCTGCCCGGAGCGCCACATTCTCTTCCAGCTCCGGCTGCCATGCCAGGTGCGTCATAGCCGCCGCGCCGCGCGTCAGCTTCCGGATATCGATCCCCACCAGCGCGGCCGGCAGCAGCCCCACCGCCGAGAAGACGCTGAAACGTCCTCCCACATTGGCAGGGATGGGAAAGGTCTGGTACCCTTCCCGCTCCGCCAGCGCGGCCAGGTCACCCTTGCCTTCTGACGTGACGGCCACAATCCGCTGCCCCGCCTTGCGGCCGAGCGCGGCCTGCAGCCATTCCCGCACGATCAGGAACGTGGCGACCGTCTCCGCCGTGCCGCCCGATTTCGCGATCACCAGCACCAGGGTCCGGCGCGGGCTCATGGACTCGAGCGCCGCCTGTACGAACATGGGATCCACGTTGTCCAGGATCACCAGCCGGGGATGCTGCGCTGTGAAAGCACCCTGCACCGGATGCGGGCCCCGGATGCCGCAATCGAGCGCCCACGCTCCCAGCGCACTCCCACCGATTCCGACCACGCACACCGTGTCGAAGGTGCCCCGGACGCTCTCCGCGTAGGCGCGGATCGACTGAATCAACTTCGCCTGGAAGGGCAGGTGCGGGAACCCGTAAAGGCCGTCCTCGCTCTGTTTCCGAAAGCCCGCCAGTGCCTCCAAGGCCCGCTTGCGGCTGTCCTTCACCTCCCCGGGGGTGACACCGTTCGCCTGCCCGACCATCTCGGCCAGCAGGTTGGTTTCGTCAAACTGGATCATCATATTCGGGAATGAGCGCGGACCCTATCGCTGCCGGACGAAGTTGCTCTCCGGTTCGCGCAGGGTGAGGAACGTCTTCGAGATGTGGTCGTGCCAGCCGAGGCTCTCCTCGTCCACCATGGCCCACAAGACTCCGGTGCCGACGGCGGCCAGGCTCAGACAGGTGCCCGCGAAACGCACGATGCGCTGCATGGGATCCGGCGGGAAACCGTCGAAATTGGAAAGCCGGAGGTGCATCCAGCGCCTGCCGGGAGTGTCGCACCGCGCTACGATCCAGACCAGGTGATAAAAGAGCGCAACGCCCCCCATGGCGAGGCCGAACACGGTCAGGCCGGCAGGGTCCAGCAGGAACTCGCCGCCGCTCAAGTGGAAAGTGAGCAGAAAGATTCCAAAGGCGATCAGCACCATGCTGGCGTCGAGCGCCGCAGCCACAGCGCGATGCATCTTGGCCGCTACCGGGGCGTCGCAGTAGATTACCGCGTCCACGGTGGTCTTCAGCTTCCGCGCGGCCGGGGGAGCCGGCGGCAGGAATTCGAGCGATTGCTGGGTGTCCGGTGATCTTCGGGCGGCCGGACGGCGCGTTTGCGTCCGCTCAGGCTTGGGCGCGGCCGGCGCACCCATCCGGGACTCGAACGGGATTACGTTTCCGCCCTCCCGCATGTTGAACAGGAGCCGCTGAGTGGGATGCCGGGGGGCGGGCGGAGGTTCCACCGGTGCCTGACGGCGGATCGGCACCGGGGCCGTTGCCAGGGCGCCATGCACGCTGATCCCGCTCGACTCCGACATCGTCTCGCTCATGGGACCCGACAACCGGCGGCCGCAACGCCGGCAGCGGTGCTCGTCATCGGAATTTGTCGCGCGGCAGTAATGACACGTCATCATCTGGCAAACCTGACGAAACGGGGGACAACTATGCTACGTTTGCGATTTGTGGTCCACCCGTTCAAGAGCTCTCTCAATCTAGGTATCACAATATCCAGGCGTTGTCACGAGAATTCTTCAAGTAATCGCTACGGTTTTCTCCTTATTCCGTTGTTACTGCTCCTCTTAGCCCGCCCTGCCCTCCCCTGGGATTCGGCCCAAAGCGCGCAGGCCGAGCCCTCCGGCAGCGCCGTGCCGAAGAATCTCCCGCCGGCGGACGAATGGGAGATCCACGCGGTCACCCAGGAGATGAAAGGCCCCTGGCGCCATCTGCGCGGCAAGGCCGAAATTCTGGGCAGCGACATGCTTTTCCGCGCCGACGAGATCGACTATAACGAGCAAACCGGCGGCGTGGAAGCGCGCGGCAACGTCTACTTCCGACATTTCGAGCGCAACGAGCAGGTGTGGGCGGACCGCCTGGAATACAACGTCGACGAGCAGAAGGGGAAGTTTTACAACGTGCGGGGCATGGGACAGGTGCGGATCGACGCCCGTCCGGGGGTGCTCACGACGAACAACCCGTTCTATTTCCAGGGCGACTGGGCGGAGCGCATCGGCGCACGCTACATCCTGCACGACGGCTTCATCACCAACTGCCGGATGCCGCGCCCGTGGTGGCGGCTGCGCGGCCCGCGCTTCGAAATCATCCCCGGGGAGCGCGCCACCGCCCGCAACTCCCTCTTCGTACTGCGGAAGGTTCCGCTCTTCTACATGCCGTTCCTTTACAAGTCGCTTGAGGAGGCGCCGCGCAGGAGCGGTTTCCTGATGCCCAACCTGGGCAACAGCTCGCGGCGCGGCAAAATGATCGGAATTGGCTACTATTGGGCCATTAACCGCAGCTATGACGCCACTTATCGGGTCCAGGAGTTCACCCAGCGGGGCCTCGCCCACCACATCGATTTCCGGGGCAAGCCGCGCGAGGGCACGGATTTCGACGCTATCATCTACGGCGTGCAGGACCGCGGCGAACTGCTGACCAACGGCACCCGCCGCAAGGAAGGCGGACTAACCCTCAACATCGGGGGCCAGAGCGAACTTGGGCACGGCTTCGTGGCGCGGGGCGTGGTCAACTACATCACTACGCTACGGTTCCGGCAGGCATTCTCGGAATCCTTCAACGAAGCGGTGTTCTCGGAAGTGAAGTCGGTTGGATTCGTTAACAAGAACTGGTCGTCGTACGTCTTCAACGTGATCGTCTCCAGAACGGAGGGCTTCCAGCGGCCGGAGGTGGAGTTCACGGACCCCGTTACCGGCAGGATGATCTTGCAGCCCGATTCGGTCGTGATCCGGAAGCTCCCGGAGGTGACGCTGAGCAGCCGCGACCGCCAGGTGGTGAAGGGTCCGTTGCCGGTGTGGGTGTCCTTTGAAGGCAGCGCGGGTGCGTACCATCGCAGCCAGGCGGTGTTCCAGAACGACGTCCTGGTGGAGCGCTACACCACCGGCGAGTTCATGAACCGCTTCGATTTCGAGCCGCGCCTCACCACCGCGCTACGCTGGAAGGACTGGAGCCTGCTACCCAGTTTCGCGGTGCGGCAGACGTACTATGGGCAGAGTCAGACGCCCTACCAGGACCGCTTCCGCGTGGCCGGGGAGAACCTGTCACGCACCACCCTCGACATCTCGGCCGACCTGGTGGCGCCGTCGCTGGCGCGCGTCTTCGACCAGAAAACCTGGCTCGGCGATCAGGTGAAGCATGTCATCGAACCGCGCGCGTCCCTGCGATACGTGTCGGGATTCGAGGACTTCGAGCAGGTGATCCGTCTGGACCCGGTGGACCTGATCACCAACGCACGCTACGCCGAGGTCTCCCTCAACAACCGCCTCTTTTCGAAACGCGCCGGCTACGTCTCGGAAGTGTTCAGTTGGAGCCTGGCTCAGCGCCGCTACTTTGATCGGGATTTCGGCGGCGCGGTGGTGGCGGGGCGGCGCAACGTGGTGCTAAGCGCCGTGGATCTGACGCCCTACGCCTTCATGGACGGACCGCGCAGCCAGAGCCCGATTGTCTCGGTGCTCCGCGGCACGCCAAGGCCGGGCTTCGGGTTCGAATGGCGCGCCGATTACGACCCCGTGCGGGGCGGCATTGTGAACAGTGCGTTGATCGCCGATACGCGTATCTCTAACCTGTACATATCCGCCGGCCACAGCCAGGTGCACAGCGGCTCCGTACTCAGCCCCAGCGCCAACCAGTTTCGCGGCTCGGTGGGCTACGGCCACGGCAACCGGCGCGGCTGGAGCGCGGGCTTCACCGCGACATACGACTACCGCCAGGCCGTCATGCAGCACGCCATCACCCAGGTGACTTACAACACGGACTGCTGCGGCGTCAGCGTGCAGCATATCCGGTTCGGCTTCGGCGGCCGCAACGAGAGCCAGGTGCGGCTGGCGTTCGCGGTGGCCAACATCGGCAGCTTCGGCACGCTCAAGAAGCAGGAGAGGTTGTTCTAGCCGCGCCGGTCGAGCGCCTGTTTGCCCGCTGTCAGTCCCCCACTGGCTGATTGGCGTCCGCCTGCGCCTGCCGTAACTCCTGATCCTTGTACTGAAGCTGGTACAGCTTCCAGTAGATGCCGCGCAGTGCCAACAACTCCTGGTGGGTGCCGGACTCGCGCAGCCGGCCCTTGTGCATCACCAGGATGCGGTCGGCGCGCTGGATTGTGGAAAGCCGGTGCGCGATGACGATCGAGGTGCGCCCCTCCACCATGCGGGCCAGCGCGTCGCGGACGCGGAACTCCGTCTCGGTATCGACGCTGCTGGTGGCCTCGTCCAGAATCAGGAAACGCGGGTTATGTGCCAGCGCGCGGGCAAAGCTGATGAGTTGCTTCTGGCCAGTGGAGAGCCCGCTGCCGCGCTCCCGGATGGAGTGGTCGAAGCCGTCCGGCAGTGCCTCCACAAAATCCAGCAGGTTCACCTGTTCGGCGGCTGCCTCTACGTCCTGGCGGTCAATGCCAGGAGTTCCCAGCCGGATGTTCTCCTCGACGGTCCCGGTGAACAGGTGAGGATCCTGGAGCACCACGCCAAACTGCCGGCGCAACTCGCGCGGATCGAGTTCCCGGACATCCACGCCGCCCAGCCGTATGGCGCCCTTCTGCACGTCATAGAAGCGCAACAGCAGGCTGATGAGCGTCGTCTTCCCCGCGCCGGTATGCCCCACCACCGCGATGGTCTCGCCCGGTTCGATTGCGAAGCTCACATCGCGCAACACCCAGTCCTCTTCCTTGTACGCGAACCAGACGTGGTCGAACTCGATGCGCGCCGCGGGCTGCGCTCGCTTGGGCTCTGAAGGGGCAAGAATTTGCGGTGGCGTGTCCAGCAGCTTGAAAACCCGCTCGGATGAGGCCATGGCGGATTGCAGGATGTTGTACTTCTCACTCAGGTCCTGAATGGGCCGGAAGAAGCGAAACGCATATTGCAGGAACGCGACCACCACCCCCAGGGTCAGGTCGCCGCCGCCCACGCGGAAACCGCCATAGACCAGGATGCCCGCCAGCGTCAGCATGGAGATAAACTCCACCACCGGGTAAAACCAGCCGTACGCCGTGATGGTGTCCTTGTAAGCGTCCATGTGCTCGCGATTCACGCGCTCGAACTCCATGCGGCTCGTGCGCTCGCGGTTGAACAGTTGCAGCACCACGATTCCGGTGACGTGCTCCTGCAGGTACGAGTTGATGCGCGCCAGCGCCACACGGATGCGCCGGTAGCTCTGGGTGACCGAGCGACGGAACAGGACCGTGGCCAGGACGACGAACGGCATCGCGGCCAGCATGAGGAGCGTGAGGGGCGCGCTCAACTGGAGCATGATGGCGAGAATGAATACCACCACCAGCACGTCTCCCACAATGGTTACCAGACCCGAGGCGAACAGCTCGTTGAGCACATCCACATCGCTGGTCACGCGCGTTACCAGGCGGCCCACCGGATTGCGGTCGAAAAAAGCCACGTCGAGTTTCTGGATGTGGGCCATTAAATCCCGGCGCAGATCGAACATGGCGAGCTGCCCGGTGTACTGCATGAGGTAGACCTGTGCGAATTCGAACACAAAGGTCCCGATGAGTACCGCGAGGTACATCATCGCGACCACCCCAAGGCCCCGCCAAGGGTCGGCCGGGAGCCACGGGTCGAACAATGTCAACACGCGGCCGGGGTTGGGTTCGAGATAACGGTCCACCGCGACCTTGGTGAGCAGCGGGCCCAAAACCTGCAAACCCGACTGAGCCAGCAGAAAGAACAGCGAGACCACCACTAACTTTTTGTACGGCCGCATATACTTCAGCAGCCGTCGCATCAGGCGTGAATCGTAAGCTTTTCCGAGGACCTCTTCTTCCACTTCTCCCAGTTTAGACTGAACGGCGGGCTGCGCTCATCCGGCCGTAAAATGGAGGTATATGCGGATTCTGCTGTTCAGCGGCAAGGGGGGCGTGGGGAAAACAAGTCTGGCGGCGGCGACGGGGTTGCAGCTCTCCCGGCTGGGGTACCGGACCCTGGTGATGAGCGTCGATCCGGCCCACAGCCTGGGCGATTCCTTCGATCTCGGCGGGGATCTGTTTCACTCGAAGACCAGCGACCCCCTGCCGATCGACGACAAGCTCTCCATCCACGAGGTCAACATCCAGAAGGAGATTCGGCGCCACTGGCGGGAGATCTCCTCTTACGTCGTCTCGGTTCTGCGCACCACCGGAATCAACGATGTAGAGGCGGAGGAGCTGGCAATCCTGCCGGGCATGGAAGAACTCAGCGCCATGATGTACATCAACCAGTTCCGGCGCGAGCAGCGCTACGACGCCATCGTGCTCGACGCCGCACCCACCGCGGAGTCCATGCGCTTCATCAGCATGCCCACCACGCTCGAATGGTATATGAAGCACATCTTCCCGTTCCAGCGCGGGCTCCTCAAGGCGATCCGGCCGGTGGCCAACCGGGTCTCTCCGGTGGAACTCCCCACAGACCGTTATTTCGCCAATATCCAGGATCTTTTCGGGCGCCTGGAAGGAATCGGGGAACTGCTCGAGGACCCGCGTTTGACAAGCGTGCGGCTGGTCACCAATCCCGAGCGCATGGTGCTGCGGGAAACGCAGCGCGCCTTCGTCTACTTCTCGCTGCACGGCCTCACGGTGGATGGCGTGATCGTCAACCGCGTGCTGCCCGACACCGTCACGGACGCGTACTTCTCCGAATGGCACACGTCCCAGCGGAAAATTCTGGGGGAGATCGAATCCTACTTCGCACCGGTGCCGGTGAAGCGCGTGCCGCTGTTCACTCACGAAGTACTCGGACGCGAGCGGCTGGAAGAGCTCGCCCGCAAGCTCTATCAAGAGAAGGAGGATCCCGCTGCCGTGACCCGCACGGAGGCGCCCTACAGCTTTTCGAAACGCAACGGCCACTACGAGATCCGGCTCACCCTGCCGTTCGCCACCAAAGGTGAAGTGGGGCTGTTCAAAAAGGGCGACGAGCTGGTAGTGGAGGTCGGCACCCTGCGCCGCCATATCGGGCTGCCCACATCCATGGCGGCCCTTTCCCCGGCGCGCGCAAAGTTGGAGAATAGGGTGCTGACGGTAGAGATGAGAGAGGGGTGATTATGGACGAGCAAACACGTACCACGGCCGATGAAACCCGCCAGGCGCCGGGGTGCTTCATGTGCCTCAACGTGGCGCCGTTTCTCCGTAACATCTGGTCGGAGAACACGCGCGGCCACTTCCGCAATTCCCGTATCGAGTTCCTGAAGGGAGTGCGCAGCATCATCGACGACCGCATCGACCGGCTCTCGCGCAAGGAGGCGCGGGGCACCAACGTCGTCGTAGATTAAGATTGCGCCTGCCGCCGCCGTGCGAAGAAGCTTTGCAGCGCCAGGCGGAACTTGCTGCGCACTCCGCCGAAGCGTAGGTCGCGCGCGCCGAAGACGAGGCGCTGGACACGTGCCGCCACCATCGCACCGGCGCACATGATGCAAGGCTCGAGGGTGCAGTAAAGGGTGGCATCCTCCAGGCGATAGTTGGCCGCGGCCGCGGCAGCCTCCCGAAGCGCCAGGATCTCGGCATGTGCCGAGTTCCTGAAGGGAGTGCGCAGCATCATCGACGACCGCATCGACCGGCTCTCGCGCGAGGAGGCGCGGGGCACCAACGTCGTCGTAGATTAAGATTGCGCCTGCCGCCGCCGTGCGAAGAAGCTTTGCAGCAATTCCACGCACTCCGGCGCCAGGGGTCCTTCGATGACTTCTATCCGATGATTCAGCAATTCACTATCCGCCAGGCGAAACTTGCTGCGCACTCCGCCGAAGCGCAGGTCGCGCGCGCCGAAGACGAGGCGCTGGACACGTGCCGCCACCATTGCACCGGCGCACATGATGCAAGGCTCGAGGGTGCAGTAAAGGGTGGCATCCTCCAGGCGATAGTTGGCCGCGGCCGCGGCAGCCTCCCGAAGCGCCAGGATCTCGGCATGTGCGGTGGGGTCGCGCCTGCCGATGGGGCAGTTCCAGCCGCGCCCGGCGATCTCTCCCGCCACCACCACGACGGCGCCCACCGGCACTTCTCCCGCCGCTTCCGCGCGCCGCGCCAGCGCCAGCGCTTCCCTCATGTAGCTGTCGTGCATCAAACCTCGCCCATGTTAGGATAGCGGGGGCCAATGAATCCCTACAACGCCGTCCGTTATCCTACCCTGGCGAAGGAGCACACGCACCCGGACCGCCTCGCCACCATCGCCGCGGTGTACGGCATGATGCCCGCCCCGGTGGAGTGCTGCCGCGTGCTGGAACTTGGCTGCGGCACCGGCGCCAACCTGGTCCCCATGGCGTACACGCTCCCGGGGAGCGAGTTCACCGGCATCGATGTGGCCGCCGAGCCTGTCAGGACGGGCGCCTGCCGCGTCGCGGAACTGGGGCTCCGCAACATCCGGCTGCTTACGGCCGACATCATGGACATCGGACCGGACCTCGGCGAGTTCGACTACATCATGGCGCACGGCGTCTACTCCTGGGTACCTGAGCCGGTGCGCGACAAGCTGATGGCCGTGTGCGCCCGAAACCTCGCCCCCAACGGTGTGGCGTACATCAGTTACAATGCCCTGCCCGGGTGCCACCTGCGCCGCATGGTGAGGGATATGATGCTCTACCACGTGAATGGGGTGGAGGACCCCGAGCAACGCATGCAGCAAGCCTTTTCGCTGGCAAGCATCATCGGCCAGGCGCAGACCGATGCCGGCCTGCGCGGCGAGTTTGAAGTGGTGCTGGAACGCTCGGCCGCGGTGGTCTATCACGACGATCTGGCCGAAGTGAACCACCCGGTGTACTTCCACGAGTTCATGCGGCACGCCGGGGCGCACGGGCTGGAGTTCCTTTCCGAGGCTTCCCTGGTATCGAGCGAAGGCCGTCTGCCCGAAGCCGCGCGCGCCACCCTCCAGGCCATCGAAACAGACGTGATTCGCCGGGAGCAGTACCTGGACTTCTTCAAATTGCGGCGCTTCCGCCAGACGCTGCTGTGCCACGCGGGGCAGCCCATCGAGCGTCCCGCACGGCCGGACCACGTGCGCGGGCTGTGGGCGTCGTCGAAGGCCGAACCGGCCGGTCCGCCCGAGGGAGCCGCCGGAGCGGTGGAGTTCCGGGGGGAAAAGGGAGCCGCTGCCAAGACCGTGCACCCGCTCGCGAAAGCGGCGCTCTCCACGCTGGGCGGTACATGGCCGCGGCGAATGGCATTCAGCGAGTTGCTCGATCGGATCCGCGCCGCGGCGGCGAGCAGCGCCACGCTGGAACAGGACGCCGCCGCGCTGGCCGAGATTCTCTGGTACACCTGCCGCTGCGGCCTGGTGGAACTGCATGCGACCCCGGGGCGCTTCGTGTGTAAGGCTGGGGAACATCCGGAAGCCAGCGCCGTCGCGCGGTTGGAACTGCGGGACGGCTCGCAAGCCCCTACCCTTACTCACGGGGTAGTCGAGATGGAAGATGAGATAGGCCGGCGGCTGGTGCTGCTGCTCGACGGCACCCGCGACCGTGCCGCCCTGGCCGCGGAACTCGGGGTGCCGGTCTCCGCCGTCGAGAACAGCCTGGCCAGGCTGGCCAGACTGCCGCTGCTGGTGGCGTGAGGCCTGCGCCGTTATGGGTCACGCCTGCCCGGCGGACCTGGCATCGGAATCCAGGGTCTCCCGCACCTTCTGCGCAAGATCGGCGGGCATAAAGGGCTTTTGCAGGAACGCGGCTCCCTTCTTGATGCCCTCCTTCAGGACGACATCCTGCGTGTGCCCGGACATGAACATGACTTTCAAGCCGGGCCGCAGTTTGACGGCGAATTCCGCGAGTTCGCGTCCGCCAAGTTCCGGCATGACCACATCGGACAACAGCAGATCGATTTTGCCCTCGAAGGTTTTGCAAAGCTCCAGGCCTTCCCGCCCATTGCGGGCTTCGCGGACCACGTACCCGCTCGCCTCCAGGACCTTCCGTGTGAGCGTGCGGACCGTATCTTCGTCTTCCACGAGCAAGATTACTTCGGAGCCCTTGGGCGCACTGGTAAGGCCGCCAGTCGGGCCCGCTCCCTTGTCCACCGTCTCGGCGACTGCCGGCAGGAAGATTTTGAAGGTCGTCCCCCAACCCGGTGCGGACTCGCAGCGGATCTCGCCGCCGCTTTGCTCGACAATTCCCAGCACGGTGGCTAAGCCCAGGCCGGTTCCCTTGCCGATCTCTTTCGTCGTGAAGAACGGCTCGAAGACATGCGCCCGCACCTCCGCGTCCATTCCAATTCCGGTGTCTTGCACAGCCAACATCACATAGCGCCCCGGCGCAAGTTCTTGGTTTCGGGCGTCGGCCTCCGTCAGCGTCACGTTCGCCGTCTTAATGGTCAGGGTACCGCCTCCGGGCATCGCATCCCGTGCGTTCAACGAAAGGTTCATGATCGCGCGGCCGATTTCGCCGGGGTCGGCTTTCACTTGCCACAGAACGGGCTGAGGATCGAGGGCGACCTTGATCCGCTCACCCACCACGTGGCGCAGCATCTTATCGAAGTCCGCGACGATGGCGTTCAGGTCGAGCACCTTCGGTTGAAGCACCTGACGCCGGCTGAAAGCCAGCAACTGTTGCGTAAGCGAGGCTGCCCTCTCACCGGCAGTCTTAATTTCAAGGACCTGCTGGGAGGCGGACTCGTCCTCGGCCAGACTGTCGTAGAGCAGGCTGCTGTAGCCGAGAATCGCCGTGAGCAGGTTATTGAAGTCGTGAGCGATGCCACCGGCGAGCCTGCCGACGGCCTCCATTTTCTGCGATTGGCGAAGATGCTCCTCGCTCCTGTGCAGTGCCTGCTCGGCCAGTTTGCGCTCGGTAATGTCGTCCACCGCCAGCAGAATCATCTTGAGATGATTGATGCGGCAGCCTCCGAGCACCAGGTTTCTGCGTCCCGCGCCTGGGAAATCCTGCTCGACTTCG
>DATMYF010000092.1:0-2484 GCA_035561075.1 Bryobacteraceae bacterium | reverse complement strand
GCCGGTCCCTCTCACAACTCTGCCGCTTCCTGGGCCACACCCTCAGCTTCTACTCCGTGGCGCAGCACTCCGTCCTGGTAAGTGAGATGGTCCCGCCCGAGGACGCCATGTGGGGCCTCCTGCACGACGCCAGCGAGGCGTTCCTCGGTGTCCTCGTGCCCTTTGAGGGGCTTGAACTTCAGCTCGTTCTTGGTCTGCGAGAGCGTCCGAGAAATGACCGCGCGGCCGTTGACGATATCCGACCACCGGAGCGCCAGCACCTCGCCTCGGCGCGCACCGAGGCCCATCGCCATCTCCAGGAAGAGCGAGATGCACCAGGGGCCGCTCGCCGCCTCGACTAATGTGTCTACCTGCGCCACGGTGATTGCGGTGCCTCTGCACTTCCGCGGCACCGGAGGCTCGCTGTTCGTCACCGGATTCGCCGCTGCCAAGCCCCACATCACTGCGCGCCTGAAGGCGCTCGAAACTACCCCGGCGACGTTCCTGACCGTCTTCTTCGAGAGCGGGCGCGGCGCCTTCGTGTGGCGGTGGTGACCGCCGCTCTCAAGCAGGCGTTTCCATTCGCGGTTGAGGTGCAGCGGCGTGATCTCGGTGATTGGCATCCCCAATAACCCGGCATCCAGGTACACCGCCTGCTCGTGGTAGCGCTCGATGGTCTTGGGCGCCAGCTTCACGTCCACGTGCTGCTGGAAGAATTCATTCAACAACATCGCCAGGGTCTTCGGGGGCGCCGCCGCGATGGGGCTGCCCGCCTTAGCCATCTCGGCCTTTTCCTGCTCCTCAATGCGGCGCGCGGCCTCCGCGCCCTGGGCTTCGCCCTTGGTGGCAAAGCCAAACTCCCGGATTATGCGTCGCTCGTCGCGTGTTGATCCTGGCGCGTCGAACTTGTAGTACCAGCTGACCTTACCCTTGCGCTTCCGCTTGTGGACCGCCATCAGTTAGACACCCTTCGCGTTTTGTCCTGCCGCCAAGACCGAAGTGGCAGCGGTTGCCGTAAAACATCTGGCAATGTCCAATGCGCCACCACTCCCCGCGCTTCATCAGATAGACCACGAACTTCGACTTCGCCCCCTCTGCCCACCGGACGATCAGGTGGTGGTTTGGGGTGACGCGTGTTGTAGTGGAGCTTGTCCTGATGGTTACGAGTTCTCCGCAATAGGGGCGGCTGGCCGTTTTGAAGGCATAGCCTTCCTGGTCTCGCCTACTGGCGTTACGGACAATCCCGCGCCGGATCTTGTCCGTACGGGCTGTGTAGCTCACGAGCCGGTGTTTTGCAGGGTCCAGCTTGCCGATTTGAACATACCCTTCGGTTGTCAGGATCGGCTCGTCGGGCGGCGAACAATCAGCCTCGCCCCCCTTCACCGAGTGAATGGTCCCGACGATGACTTGCGGCTTCTCCAGGAGCGCGCGCGGGCCGCGCTTCGATGCGATGTCCGCAGCGAACTGCACGCGGTCGTGGACGGTCGCGGTGACGCGCGCACGCCACCACTCGAGGAGCGCGTGGTAGTCTCCCTCGTACGCAGCGAGCAAAGAGTACAAGGCGCCAGGCTCGAAGATCTCGTTCAGTTTCTCGACCGTTACCTGCTCGCTCGTCTCGAACGTGGTCAACTTCTTCTTCGCGCCCCGCTTCAGGATGCCTTCGGCGTTGAGCCATTCGGCCCACAAAGCCAAGTCTCCGTGTGTCCACGGGCGGTGCCGTTCACCGAAATCCGGGTGCACCACCAGGAGCGCCATGATGCGGCTGGCCGTCGTGCCGCGCCCGCCGATGCGAACCGGGTTCCACGCGCCGTTGGTCCTGCGGTACGGGTTGTGGAACGGGATTCCGTTCTTGCGGAGTACGTGGGTGATGTTCCAGAGCATGTAGGAGCAGGAGGCCAGGAACATGATCGTCTGGCCCCGCTCAAGGTGCTCCGTCGCGGTCTTCAGGATGTAGTGCTCCGTGTCCCGGTACGTGCCGCGCGTGAGCCGCTCGACGGCGCCCTCTTCGGCGCGCGGCAGGTAGACTTTCTCCTGCCGGCGCGCGACCTCCTGGATCAGCTTATCCGCGACCCGGTGCACGGCGCGAGGGACGCGGTAGGACTGCTTCAAAATGATCTTATGGTCCTCCGGGATATCCGGCTTTAGCATGGCGTCCGGCGTGGCGCCGGTGAAGGAAAATATGGTCTGGTCGTCGTCGCCCGCCAAGATGAAATAGCTCGCGCGCTCACCCCACTTCCGGATGAGCGATAGCTGCATGCAGTTCAAGTCCTGCGCCTCATCCGCGAAGATCACGGACGGGTTCTTCGGAGCGACATACACGTCGCGGTACGCTGTCTCGATCAGGTCGGTGAAGTCGTGGAGGCAGTTCTCGCGCTTGTACTCCGTCCACATCTGTTCGAATTCGCGGACGGTCCGGGACCACAGCCGGCGATCGAGCATCATGCCGCGGAGCCGGTTCAACTGCTGGAGCAGCGCGTCGCCGCCCTTTTCCTGCTCGACGGCGTC
>DATMYF010000091.1:0-39849 GCA_035561075.1 Bryobacteraceae bacterium | reverse complement strand
CAAGGGCGCGTCGAACCTGGCGGCGCTGGGGTTCGTGTGCTTTCTGGTGGGGCGGTTCACGGGGTCGCTGTTACTGAAGAAGATCTCGGCGCATAAGATTCTGGGGATGTACGCGGGGCTGAACGTGGTGGCGACGTTTGTAGTGTTTCTGAAGCTGGGCTGGATTTCGGTGGCGTGCGTATTCCTGAGTTACTTCTGCAGGTCAATCATGTTCCCAACGATTTTCGCGCTGGGGATATTCGGCCTGGGAGCGCGGGCGAAGAAGGCTTCGTCATTTATCGTGATGGCGATCATGGGCGGCGCGGTATTGCCCAAGCTGATGGGATATGTAGCCGACCAGTACGACAAGTCGCGCGCGTCGCTGCGGGGGTTCGGGCCACGGGGGGACACTAAGGGGAGATCGGGACTGATGGTGCACTCGTCCAACTTGCTGAGCTTGAGGTACCTCTCACACCGGAGTACATGCTGAGTCACCGATACGGGATGCTTTCCACGCCGACACTGCAGCAGGTTTAGAGCGACGCACTGCAACGCTGCAAGCTCGACAGTGGCGGCAGGCCGTCGAGGGCCGACCAGACTCAGGCGCTGGCGCGGGCGTGGCGCGTGTTGAGACGGATAAAGTAAACGTTGCGCTACGAGCCGGAACGGGGTAAAACGGGTCTGTGCATTCCCAACATCACAGGTCATCCCATAGTCTCGAACACCCCGTAGAGTCTGCCGCCAGGTCCGGACTGAGCAAGCCGGCGTCCGCAGCTTCATATGCCAAGGGGCGCACGGCAGCGAGCCGGAGGTTGATAGTTGAAGACGCGTAGGCTCTGAGCAATACCATTCGATGAACTCCCGGATGGCATGGTCATATGAGCATTGCGGAATCTGAGATGCGAGGCTGTTCAGGACGGCCGACTTCGAGTGATTCGGGGAGGCGGAGAGCCATTTTGGAGCCGCAACTCCAGGCGGCAATTCTCTGTCACCGAATTCCTCTGACGGCCCTCGCGGTGACTGCGGTCACATCCACACGATATTTATCAGACGTAGCATGAATTTAGGCGAAGATCATGAGCAGTTGGGGTTGTCCGCACGAAGCGAACGGCGTCTGCCAGAAGGTGAGCAAACTCCCCTGCGATCCGGGGATGAGGGGGTGCGTCCTCTACGGTCGCTTCGTCTTCAGTAATCCGGCGAAAAACCGGCCGGCCAAACCTGACGCCCGAAACACGGCGGAGGGGAAGGATCCTACTCAGATCTGAGAGAAGCCAGATCAATCGAGAAGCGGTATTTCACGTCCGACCTGAGCAGCCTCTCGTACGCTTCGTTGACCTTCTGGATCGGAATGACTTCAACATCGGCAGTGATGTTATGCGCGCCGCAAAAATCGAGCATCTCCTGGGTCTGGGGGATGCCGCCGATATTTGAGCCGGTCAGACTGCGGTTACCGAAGATGAGCGCGAAGGCGGAAACGCCCAGTGGCTTCCCAGGAGCGCCGACAAGGGTGAGATTGCCTTCGAGCGCCAGCAGGTTCAGATAGGCGTTGATGTCGTGATCGGCGGAGACGGCGTCGAGGATGAAGTCGAAACTGCCGGCGTGCTTCTGCATCTCATTGGCGTTGCGGGAAACGACGACTTCGTCGGCGCCGAGGCGGAGCGCGTCTTCCTTCTTGTTGGGTGAAGTAGTGAAGACGACGACGTGGGCACCGAGCGCATGTGCAAACTTAACACCCATATGACCCAGCCCGCCGAGACCGACCACGCCAACCTTTTTGCCCTTGCCGACGCCCTGGCGGCGCATGGGCGAATATGTTGTGATCCCCGCGCAGAGGAGCGGTGCGGCCCCGGCAAGATTGAGGTTGGAGGGGACACGCAACGCGAAGCGTTCATCGACGACGATGCTATCGGAGTAGCCACCATAGGTGACGCCTCCGAGATGGTTGTCCGGGGAGTTGAAGGTGAGCCTCAGGTTCGGGCAGAAATTCTCGAGCCCAGCTTTGCACCGGGGGCAGGTGCGGTCAGAGTCGACCAGGCACCCGACCGCGGCGAGGTCGCCCGGCTTGAAGTTGTTAACTGCCGACCCGACTTTGATGACACGCCCCACGATCTCATGTCCCGGGACAATCGGGTAGACAGTGGGCATGAACTCGCTCCACTCGTTGCGGACCGAATGGAGGTCGGAGTGGCAGATGCCACAAAACAGAATTTCAATCTGAACGTCGTGTTCGGTTGGATCGCGCCGCGCGATTCTCGTGCCCGCAAGCGGCGAGGTCGCACTGGCAGCGGAGTAGGCCTTTGCATTGTACATAAGTTTATGTTTCTGATGCTTCCCGGCCCTCAGTCAGGCCTTGTATATTGTTCGTCGCTGACCTGTTCCATCCAGTCGGCCGTCTTGCCGTCAAGGTGCTCCTGAATGGCGATATGGGTCATCGCCGAGGTTGCTGTGGCGCCGTGCCAATGCTTCTCACCCGGCGCGAACCAGATCGCGTCACCCGGCCGGATTTCCTCCACCGGTCCGCCCCAACGCTGTGCCCAGCCGCACCCCGCCGTCACGATCAGATTTTGGCCCAGCGGGCGGGTGTGCCACGCCGTCCGGGCGCCGGGCTCGAAGGTGACACTGGCACCGACAACACGCGCCGGAGCGGGCGCGTTGAACAGCGGGTCAACGCGCACGGTGCCGGTAAAATACTCTGCCGGTCCTTTGCCGGAAGATTGTGAGCCGCTTCGTTTGATCTCCATTTCTTAAACCCTTCGCGCGGTCGCTCAGCGGCCGGTCATCTGCTCCAATTGTTCGGGGTACCGGGCGCCTACCACCGTGATCCTGGCGGAGGCTTCATCGATCTCACGGAGATCGTCGGGCGTGAGTTTGACTGAAACTGCCCCGATGTTTTCATCCAGGCGATGCAGCTTTGTGGTGCCTGGGATCGGTGCAATCCACGGCTTCCGGGCCAGCAGCCAGGCGAGTGCGATCTGAGCGGGTGTCGCCTTCTTCCGTTCCGCAATGCCGGCAAGCAGATCGATGAGGGCCTGATTCGCTTTCCGAGCCTCTGGCGTAAAGCGAGGGACAATGTTCCGAAAGTCGGAGCTGTCAAATGTCGTGTTCTCGTCGATCTTCCCCGTGAGGAAGCCTTTACCCAACGGGCTAAAGGGAACGAAGCCGATCCCGAGTTCCTCGAGTGCCGGCAACACTTCCGTTTCAGGCGAGCGCCACCACACCGAGTATTCGCTTTGGAGAGCGGTGACCGGCTGGACGGCATGTGCGCGCCGGATCGTTTTCACTCCAGCCTCAGACAGGCCAAAGTGCTTCACCTTACCCTGCTGAATCAGGTCCTTTACCGCTCCAGCCACGTCTTCGATAGGCACATTCGGGTCAACACGGTGTTGATAGAACAGGTCGATCGCATCGGTCCTGAGGCGTTTGAGCGAGGCCTCGGCGACCTGCTTGATGTGCTGGGGACGACTATCAAGTCCGACCTGTTTGCCGCTGTTTGGATCAAATTTGAAACCGAACTTCGTTGCAATCACAACTTGCCGACGCACGGGAGCGAGGGCTTCGCCCACGAGTTCTTCGTTCGAGAATGGGCCATAGGCCTCGGCAGTGTCGAAAAATGTGATGCCGCGTTCGACGGCTGCGCGCATCAGAGAGATCATCTCCTGCTTGTCTTTGGCCGGACCGTAGCCGAAGCTCATTCCCATGCACCCGAGCCCGAGAGCCGAGACTTCCAAGCCGCTCTTTCCAAGTTTGCGCTTCTGCATTGTTTCTCCCTGGGAACTGTTTCCCCTCATGTCCAGGTTAGGGTCTAGCGCCGTTGAAGCGGTATCCCGATCCTTCCGAGTTGTTGCCTATTCCTCTCGCACTGTTGATCCACGCACAGAGTGAGCAGCTATCCTAGGGTCGAGGAGTGCGTAACCGTTATCATGACCAACCGCAGTGGAGAGGCGTCTCTGCTACGAGATCAAACGCACGAATTGCGAACGGAGCTGGCTCGCAAGATTGCCTTCTTCATTGGCTCCGCAGAGAACCGGGCAACGGATATTCCCGGGCTGACGCTCCACCGGCGGACCGCCGCGACTGCTCCGTGCTCGATGACTTACGAGCCGAGCATGACCGTGATCGCCCAAGGGCGAAAGCAGGTAGAACTCGGCCGAAACGTTTTCATCTACGATGCGTCGCGATTCCTGCTGACGTCGGTCGATTTGCCGGTCGTCAGCCGAGTGATCGAGGCAAGTGAGGCGGTGCCCTGCCTGGCGTTGTCGCTCAAACTCGAAATGTCCGTGGTCCGAGAGCTTCTCAGCCGGGAGGAGATGCAGGTGGCTGAGGCGCCGTTTGAGACTCCTGCGATGGCGACCGGTGAGACCACGGTGGAATTCCTCAGTGCATGCTGCCGGCTGGTGGACCTGCTGGACACGCCGCGGGACATTCCCTTTCTCAGTGGGCTGATTCAACGCGAGATCATCTACCGAATCCTTCGCGGTGCGGAGGGAGCACGCCTTCGAGCGATTGCAACGTCAGGAGAGCAGAGCCACCGGACGGCCAAAGCGATCGCCTGGGTCAGGGCGAACTACGCGAAGCCGCTACGGGTGGAACACCTCGCAGAAATCGCGGGGATGGGCGTGTCCACACTGCACCATCATTTCCGGGTGCTGACCGCGATGAGTCCCCTTCAGTATCAAAAACAGCTTCGCTTGCAGGCAGCGCGGAGCCGCATGCTCATGGATGGTCTGGATGCCGCGAGTGCGGCCTTCGAGGTCGGATACGAAAGCGCCAGCCAATTCAACCGCGAATACAGCCGTTTCTTCGGCCAACCACCGATGCGGGATATTCGGAGTCTTCGCTCGCCAGGCGCTCCGGCGCTGGAGTCGGTCAGCAATCGGGACAGCGCTATCTGATCGTTCCGGGTGAGTAGCCGGGCATCGGGAAGGAATCCACATGAGCGAGAAGTCGGCAGTCCGTAGATGTCCCGGGTTCGAATTACGACCCCAACCGCGGTAGGTGAACCCGGAGTAGAACAGGCTAACGTTCGAGAATGCGGCTTCACCCAGAATAGCTTGGTCCTGCTCGGGCGTGAGGATGTTCAAATGCGCCTCGAACGCCGCGCGGGCGTTTTCCGCGTTGTCGGGCTCGGTGCCGGAGGCGACCCCGAAGGCATTCTCTCGAGTTGGACACGAAGGCGTTCCAACTGGGCCCGAAGCCGTTCGCGATCGGAATCATTGAGGCTGGGCAAGCGCTGCTCAGCATCGACAATCGCTTTCTCAGCGTCCTCGATCGCGCGGCGCGCCTCGGGTGAGAGGCTATGCGCTTCCGCGAGAGAAAGGAGAGCGGACGCAGTGTCGAGGTCGGCCTCGACGAAATCTCTTAGCACATGAACCCCGCCTCCCAACCCTGCCCGACGAGGCATAAGGCACCCCCAAACTGGAACCAGTCTAATCCCAAACCGTAGTTATTGCTATGAGTAAGGTGCGGGAAGGCCGAGAGCTTTGCGATGGTCGCGCATGATCCATTCCTGGTGGGTTTCGCACACAAGATCGCTGCGGGGGCGGGCAGCACACAAGAGCACAAAACCGGCATCGGAATCCGCCTGGAAGTAAGATGCCGCTGCTGACTGGTCGACATAGCCCTTAATCAGCCGCGCAGCACAGGTAAGGCAGCGACCCTGGTGACAAATAGCGGGCAGTTTGAGTCCGCAGCGGGCTGCGGCGTCCCAGATGAACTCGTTCTTGCCGCAGTCGATGATTCGAACGCCGCCGGGTGAGCGGAGTTCCACCCGGAACCGTCTCACGTTACGGGTTATAGAATCGGCGGTTTTTGCTATACGGGGCTTCGCCTGGTTCGCCGCGCCGGAAGTGTCCGGACGGAACCGACTTTCCGTCGCGTTCATGTGCAAGCAGTTCGATGAACCAAGCCTCGTGCTCGATTTCCTCGTTCAGGATGCGCGAGGCGAGATCGTACGTTCGCGGATCCTTGCCGAACGTCATATCACACACGGCGCTCCAACTGCGAATGGCGCAGCGCTCGGATTCGAGCAGCAACGTGAGAATGTTTACAACCGTGGGCGGATCAGGCAACCTGGCAGCAACGCAGCCGGCCTGGTCGTGAAAAGCCTTCAAGTCGTTCGGCAGACTACCACCAAGCTCGTAAATACGAGGCACGATGAGTTCCCAGTGAGCGCGATCTTCGAGGCGGGCATCTTCGCAGATTTCCTTGTAGTCCTCATGGCCTGCCAAGTTCATGCGAAGGATCGTGTAGTAATAATACGTGCTCGCGAACTCCGCGGCAGCGTTGGCCACCAGCATTTTAATCAGCTTATCGACATCCACTCCGCGTGATCGGATTACTTCAACGCCGACACGTTGAGTTACATCTCCTGGTTTCACAGCATCCGAATCCGGCACAGACTGCTCCTTCCTGGTGGTAGGATAGCCCCGGCCGTGGTATCCGTCAATTACCCAGCAGCTACGGTATTTGCGTACAGATGCCTCCGACGTACGTTTGCCCGGGGCTGCCTGGCTGAGCGCGTGGCCCAGCCGTCTCTTTCATAACAGATCCTGAAGCTCGAGAACTGTCAAAGAGCTTCCGGTGCGCTACCTGTCGGCGTTGGGGGCCAAGCGGTGGCTGCCGTGCGCGTTTACCGCTTCTCGGTCTGCGAGGCGCGCGCGGCTGCTGCGGGACATCGCGAGTCTGTGAGGCGCGAATAGACGGCTTGACAATAGTCGTTACAACGAATAAACTGAAACAAATGAAAGAAACGGGCCAACCCGAAAGCAAATCGAGGCGCAGCAGCTCGCTCGAAGAGGCGGCTTTTCTGGACCTGGTGCGCACTACGGACATGCTTTCGCGCGGCCCTGCGCAAGTGCTGAAGAGCGAAGATCTCTCGTCGACACAGTACAATGTGCTGCGAATCCTGCGGGGCGCGCCCGAGGGGCTGACGTGCGGGGAGATCGCCGGCCGTATGATTACGCGCGACCCGGACATCACCAGGCTGCTGGACCGGTTGGAGAAGCGGGGATTGATCTCGCGATCCCGGGAAAGCAGGGACCGGCGCATGGTGATGACGCGGATCGCCCCGGAGGGTTTGAACGTGCTGGCGCGCCTGGACAGGCCGGTGCAGGAGGCGCATCGCAAACAACTGGGCCACCTGGGCCGGGAGCGGTTGCGGCTGCTTGCCGAACTGATGGCTGCTTGCCGGAACCGGCCGGCCTAGTTTCAGGTTAGATATTTGTTGCAACGATTATCGGCATAACGAATCAATAGACCGAGAGGATAACCAACATGAGCATACAGACTGCGACCGAAACCGCTACGAGTACCTGGACCATCGACCCGGTACACTCCATGGCCGAGTTCAAGGTGAGACACATGATGATCTCCAATGTGAAAGGGCAATTCACCGCGGTTACC
Source organism: Bryobacteraceae bacterium (assembly GCA_035561075.1). Classification (GTDB taxonomy): domain Bacteria; phylum Acidobacteriota; class Terriglobia; order Bryobacterales; family Bryobacteraceae; genus JAMCRM01. The sequence continues at coordinate 32,469 of DATMYF010000091.1, read as the reverse complement.
GGCGCGATGACCCTGGATGAAGGGGACGTGGCAAACTCCCGGGTGGAGGCTTCGATCGAAGCGGCTTCGATCAACACGCGGGACGCCCAGCGCGACGCGCACCTGAAGAGTGCGGACTTCTTCGACGTGGAGAAGTTCCCGACGCTGTCGTTCCGGTCCACGAGCGTGAGCCGGAGCGGCGACGGCGAGTTGAGGGCAACCGGCGACCTGACCATCCACGGGGTAACCCGGGAGGTTGTGTTTACGGTAGAAGGACCGACCGCGCCCACAAAGGATCCATGGGGCAATACCCGCGTGGGACTGTCGGCAACCACGAAGATCAACCGCAAAGACTTCGGCCTGACCTGGAATGCCGGACTGGAAGCCGGTGGCCTTCTGGTGGGCGATGACGTGACCATCACGCTGGATGTGGAGTTCGTGAAAGGCTGAAGCATTGCCCTGCATGAAGGACGGCAAGGAGGGGGAAGGCATGTCGCTACGTCCAGTCAGACAGATCATTCAAGCGAAGCCGACGATCGAGGGCGCCGGGGTGAAGCTACAGCGCGCGTTTGGTTTCGGCACCACGAAGGATTTCGATCCATTCCTGCTGCTGGACGATTTCCGCAATGAAAAGCCGGAAGATTACCTGTCCGGGTTCCCGTGGCATCCGCATCGCGGGATTGAGACGATTACCTACGTGCTGGCGGGGTCCGTGGAGCACGGCGACAGCCTGGGCAATCGGGGCAAGATGACCGCCGGCGACGTGCAATGGATGACGGCGGGCAGCGGCATCCTGCACCAGGAGATGCCGAAGGGAGACCCGCAGGGCCGGATGCACGGGTTCCAGCTATGGGCCAACCTGCCGGCGGCGCTCAAGATGACCGCGCCGCGGTATCAGGACATCCCGTCGGGCGCGATTCCCGAGGTGACAGACGATGACGGCACACGGGTGCGCGTGATCTGCGGCGAGTTCTGGGGCAAGCGGGGGCCCGTGGAGGGCGTGGCCGCCGATCCGAGTTATGTGGATGTGTCGGTGCCGCCCGGACGGCGGAAGCGGCTCCAAATCGAGCACACGCGCAACGCATTCGCGTATGTGTTCGCGGGAGCCGGCACATTTCGGGACGCTTCGGATCCGCGCGCGGTCCTGACGGATCGGGTAGCGAAGCCGGATGCCCCGCCGGTATACGAGGCTGGGAATCATTCGCTGGTGCTGTTCGACCGTGGGGATGAGATCACTGTGGAGGCCGGACCGGAGGGAGTTCGGTTCTTGCTGGTGTCGGGCAGGCCGATTGAGGAGCCGGTGGCCTGGCGCGGTCCGATCGTGATGAACACGCAGGAGCAGTTGCGGCGGGCGTTTGCGGAGTTGCACGACGGGACGTTCATCAAGCATGGGTGAAGAGTGGGGCGGGGACTACATTCACATTGACGCGAAGGCGAGATTACGTCCATGTGGAAGGTTACGCGCCACTCCCGCGGCGCTACCCTGATGCTCATGGGGTACCTTCCGATCGAAAACTACGCCGTGGTTGGAAACCTCAGGACTGTCGCCCTGGTTGGGATCAATGGGTCCATCGATTGGTTCTGCTTCCCTAATTTCGATTCTCCGAGCATCTTCGGGGCAATTCTCGATGAACGCAAGGGCGGCCGCTTTCGGATCGGACCGGCTTCCACGGATGGCGTGGTGTGCAAGCAGATGTACTGGCCCGACACGAACGTGCTGATTACACGCTTCCTCTCCGATCAGGGGGTAGCCGAGATTCTCGACTATATGCCGGTGGGCGCGCCGAGAGCGCAAACGGGCTTTCACGGCCTGATCCGCCACGTGCGTGTCGTGCGGGGCCGGGTGATGTTTCGTCTGGAATGCAATCCCGCATTCAACTATGGGCGGGATCCTCACCAGACGGAGCTCGTGCATGGCGGTGCAACATTCCATACGAAGCAACTCAGTCTCGCCTTAGCGTCCGACCGGCCGCTGACACGGGATGGTACCGGCGTCGTCCTCGAGTTTTCTCTCGGAGCGGAGGAGACCCTGAGTTTCGAGTTGCACGAGCTCGAGCCGGGCAGTGCCGATCAGCCGATTGGCGTCACTGAAGAGGAATGCAAGAAACTTTTCGAGCAGACGGTTGGCTACTGGCGCGACTGGCTCGCGCACTGCACGTATATCGGTCGCTGGCGGGAGATGGTCCGGAGGTCGGCCCTGGTCCTCAAGCTTCTGGTATTCGCCCCCACTGGCGCGATTGTTGCCGCTCCGACATGCAGCCTGCCCGAAGCGCTCGGCGGAACGCGAAATTGGGACTATCGCTACACCTGGCTTCGCGATGCCGCGTTCACGGTGTACAGCTTGATCCGCATCGGGTTTACCGAAGAAGCGGCACACTTCATGGAATGGATGGAGGCCCGATGCCGCGAACTGGATGGGGATGGCGGGCTGCAGGTTCTCTACGGAATCGACGGGCGACGCGAAGTTACGGAGGAGATCCTCGCTCACTTCGAAGGCTATTGCGGCTCCGCGCCAGTGCGGATCGGAAATGACGCCTGCAAACAGCTTCAGCTGGATATCTACGGGGAGCTGATGGACTCTGTGTACCTGTACAACAAGTACGGAACACCGATCTCCTACGAGATGTGGTCGTACTTGCGGCGCCTGATGAATTGGCTGTGCACCAACTGGAAGCAGAAGGACGAGGCGATCTGGGAAGTCCGTAGCGGCCGGCAGCACTTCGTCTACTCACGTGTGATGTGCTGGGTAGCGCTCGACCGTGCGCTACGGCTGGCAGAAAAGCGCTCTTTTCCGGCCGATCGGGAGCGATGGCTGGCCACTCGGGACGAGATCTACGACGAGGTTCAGAAATGCGGCTGGAGTGAGGACCGGAATGCCTTCACCCAGTACTACGGAAGCGAGTCTCTCGACGCCTCGGCGCTGATCATGCCGTTGGTCTTCTTCATGTCACCCACCGATCCCCGGATGATATCCACGATCGACGCCATCCGACGCCCGCCGAGCCAGCGGGGGCTTGTCTCTGACAGCCTCGTTTATCGGTACAACGTCGAGGAAGCTCCCGACGGGTTGCGAGGGCGGGAGGGAACGTTCAACATGTGCACCTTCTGGCTGGTGGAGGCGCTGACCCGGGCCGGCAAGGTGGATCGTTCTCGTCTTGCCGACGCGCGCCTGATGTTCGAGCGCATGTTGGGCTACGCGAACCACGTGGGTTTGTTCGCAGAGCAGACCGGCCCGCGCGGTGAGGCGTTAGGAAACTTCCCCCAGGCGTTCACGCACCTCGCCTTGATCAGTTCCGCCTTCAACCTGGACCGCGCTCTGGGCGGCGGGGGTTGATGAAGTCGGCCGCAGCATGGTCCGCTGCGGCCGCAGCTCGGGCGCTTATCACTTGCCTTACGGCTTGCGACTGATCTTGTATATGGCGCCATCGGTTACCGACACGACGTAGAGATTGCCGTCGGGCCCCTGTTCGATAGCCGGAGTGGTCCCAAAGCCTTTCCCAACGATGAGCGATTCGCTTTCGGTACCGTCGAATTTCGCCACATTGTCTGCGACGCGCTCGGCAAGCCTCGGATCAGAAACATCGACTTTCAGCCGGTTGCGCGTAAGCTTGAACCGGTACAGGCTGCCACCGGTTCCACCGACCTGCTGAAAGCCGCGGGAAGATCCGATCCAGAGCGTGCCGTCGTTCTGCTGGCCAAGGGCGGATCCACGTACGAACGTCGTTCCCGCCGGTCCGGACTCAAATTTCCAACTGAGCTCGGGATCCACATATTTGGCTCCCGGCAGCATAAACAGGCGCCCCAGGGCGAGTCCAGGCGCATCCGCCAGGCGAGTAGGCGGGTATCGCACTTGTTGCAGGGCGCCGCCGAACATGGTCGTCTCGATCTCCTTGAAGTCGAAGAAGCGGTGCAGAGGGCCGGCTATCTGGATCCAGCCGCCATTCATCCCAGCTTCAACGCGATTCAGTTCGCTGAACGCATCGTCGCCATTCTCGGTTTCCCATAACTGGCCGGAATATGGGTCGAAGGCCATCCCGAAGCCGTTGCGGTGTCCGTAGGAATAGATCTTCTGGATGTTCCCTCCGACCTCGCCGCCCATCGATGCGCCGACGCCAAAGAACGGATTGTCCGCAGGCGGGGTTCCGTCTTCGTTGAGGCGAAGAATGACCCCGGAAAGATGCGCGTTGTCGGGCTCGGGTCCGCCGTACGTATCGTCGACAAAAGGCTCCGTCTCAAACGGCCCGTTCGGCAGGTTCTGGAGCCAGCCACGGCGGCCCTGGTCACCCATGAATATGTAAAGCTTGCCGTCAGGGCCGAACCTCATCACGCCACCGTTATGGTTCCCTGCCTGATTTGCGTTGTTCGTACCCGGGTGGCCCGGGACCGGTATGTTGTCCGTCTGCAGTGAGCGCAACATGATTATGTTGCTGTCGAATACCAGGGTCGACCCGTTCCAGACGAAACGGTCCACACGGTTGCCGAGCAGAGGTACGGCGCTGATCACGCCCGTATCGACTCCGGTGCTGCTCTCGGTCCAACGGATATAGACAAAAGGCGTTGCGGGGAAATTTGGATGCAAGACCAAACTCAAAAGGCCTCGTTCGGAGGCTGAGTTGACAGCGAGATCGAGAACCGGCGTAGGCTGGATGACACCGTTGATGACCCGTTTCACCTGCCCAGACGCCTTTTCGAGCACAAAGAAGTCGTTCTGAGCAAGGAAGACAATCCCGATGGGCTGTGATATGCCCGAGTTGAGTACAGTCGTCACCTGGAGACTCGGATCCAGCACCTCGACAGGAATCGAATCTGCGCCGACGCGGCCGGCCAACGTGAAGACGGCAAGCGCGATCAGCAGCGGCTTTGCGAAATGCCTCATGTGGTTGTACCTCACCTTTCAGTCACTGATTAGGATCGTGTCACAGGGATAACTTGGTGTTGACACGCATCTTAGCGAACTGGCTGTATCGTATAACGTCGCTATTATCAAACTGTGCGGAATTTGTAAGAAGTTCGTAAAAACCGCAGACATGCCGCGCCACCCGGATCAACATTCACGATCTGACGGAGCACCGCGGAGGGGCCATCGGGTTCCGCACGGAATTCGAGCCACGCGCGCCCGGGAGCTCTCATTTCCGCAAACAGCATGAGGCGCCGCTCCGGTTCATGGTGCTCCACACTTCGACTGCGATGGGCTGGGTCGCGGTGTTCACCCAACGCGGGCAAAAACTGCGCTGCCGGAACCAATTACGATTGACGCTTAGAATTTTACGACGGGAATGCCGCTGGAATGCAGGATATTACCGGTCTCGGCGCGGCTGCGCAAGTGCGACGAGAGTTCGCTGCCGTGCGCAAGGCCGCCCAGGTAGATGATGCGCCGTACCCCTGCCTCGCGGGCCACCCGGGCGAAGTTCGCGGGGGCCTGGTGCTCACTCCGGACCGGCATAGAGTCGCGCGCCAGCGCAGCGCCTCCGGGTTGCGGCACAAGCATCTGACAGCCAACCTCTCCTGTTCGAGGTGGCGCGTTACGGGCCGGTGAAGGGGAGCACGAACTAGCGGAGGGTGATGCGATCTATTTCGATTCCACCGTCCCGAACGCCGGCCGCAGAATCGGTCCGAAGCGCACGACGGCGCTCGTTGTCGTCCTGGGATCGCGAGAGTGAAGGTTGGCGAACCGATTTCGCCGCTCAAAACACGGTGAAACGAAGATAAAGGGCGGCGGTGTTGCCCAGGTAATTGCTCATCCCCGTATCAAGGAAGTAGTAACGCCGCGCGTCGTTTTCCGGCGCGATCCGCTCCGGCGCGTAGGGAGCGATCGTGTCAACGGCGAAATCGTTCAGCCGAAACGGTTCGAGCAAGTAGAAAAGCCCCACGCGCACACGGGAAGCCACCTCATAGGATGCATCGAGGCGCAACTCATGAAACTGGCTTTTGACCTTGGGAAATGGAAACGCCTGCGCGTTGAGCGCCTGCGTGGGAACGATCGGATTGGGATTGACGGTGTTGATATCCATCCCCGCGAGTGCGACGGCGTAGTTGACCTGGAAGTTGGCCTTGTTGCCGGCCGCCGCGCCGGAAAAGCCGATGTGGGCGGAGTGGACGCGGTCGCGAGTATCGCGCGTCCAGGCGTTCGCAAAGCTGTATGGGAAGGTCGTCTTCGCAACGGCAAGGTAGTCGTAGCCGGTGCGGTCGTAACCCCAGCCGCCGTAAAACCACACGTTTTCGGTAGCCGTAAAGGTAATGTCGGCCGAGGAACTGGTCGTTTTCTGCTGGTGCAAACCGAAGAACGTTTTGTCATAGACATCGGAAAGATAGAACCAGGATCCGGACGCGGTCACGCGCGGTGTGAGGTTGAACGAAAGCAGCGCATCAGCCTGCTTACGGAGCCGGCGGGCCTGATCGAACATCCGCAGGAACGGCGGTTCCAGGGTGCCGGGGTCATACGCATCCGGAGTGCGGTCGAAGTAGCGGAAGCCGGCCCGCGCATAGACATCGTTGCGAGGTGCGAACGAGAGGGACGTCAAAAACCCGTTCTCGGTGAGGTGCGCAACTTCGCGATGCTCCCGATCCCACCCCTCCCAGCGGTAGGCCGCTTTCCAGGTGATCGCGTCAACCGGGCGGATCGCGGCTTCGAACTGGGCCCGTTTGCGGCGGAACGAACTCGGTTCGGACTCAATGCGGACGGGGGTAGTGCCGGGCTGGCCGGAGATGGCGGTCCGCCACCAACTATCGCCGGCGGCGGCGTAGCCCGGGAACAGGATGCTGGCCGTGAGATTGTCGAAGTCGTAGTCGTTATAACGGAACGTCAACTGGACGGGGCGCCATGGCCGGCTGCTGGCCACATAATCCTGATTAAAGGTGTGGACGAGTCCGCCGAGGCTGCCGCGCGGCAGTGCGGCGATGGACGTGGGTGTCACGCCGGCCGGCAGGTTGGCCGCAGTGATAGCCGAATTGATCGAGAACGGGAGGAAGGGATCGTCCTGCGTCCAGCGCGACCAGGAGAGCACACCCGACAACTTGGAGGCGCGCGGCAGCAACACCAAGGCGCGGCCAGTCACGGTGTGGGCCTGGTTATCGGGGGGCAGTGCGGCCTGAGTTTGTGCGAAGCGGCCACGGTTGAGATCGCCCGAGGGCAAAATGGACTGTTCGGGTGTCAACTGAAACGGGTTCTGCCAGATCAGGCCCTCGGTCGTATTGCCGAACAGCGAAGCGTGGTACTCCACGGAGGCGAAGAAATTCCTACGCGCGTAATCGAGGGCGGCGCCGGCTTCGGTCGTGCCATAAGAAGTGGGCTCCCACATCTCCTGCCCGGGAGTCTCGAAAGTATCTCCCGTGGGCATGCCGAGGCGGACATAGGTCCCCTGCGCAAATGGGCGATTGCCGGTACGGCGTTCGCGCATGAAGTTGACGCTCAGGGTCAGGCCCGGTCTTAGATTCCAGGAAGCGGTCACGATCCCGCGCTCCCGGAAGGAGCGGATTTCATACTGGGGCGCGTTGGCGACGGCTTCGGCGGCCAGCGGCACCACTGACCCGCCGGCGCCCTGGAGTGCGCCGCGCAGCGCGGAAGGCGCGGTTAACACGCCGCGGCTGACCTCAGTGAGCACGTTCGGATTGTGGTTGCTCCAATATCTGGAGAACGCCCACCAATCAAAGCGAATGTCCCACGCGCCGACGTCTTCGAGGTCCGCTGTGAACCGCTGATCCCGCTGGAGCAGGTCGATCGAACGGAAGTTGAAGCGCACAGGGTTGCCTTCCGTGAGCGCGCTGAAATCGAACCGGCGCACGAAAGCCCCGCGGGGTATGTCGCGGTAACGCTGAAGTCCGAAGCTCTTCTCGCCGTCCACGGCACGCGCCTGGCCACCGACTTCGATATCCATCGTAACTGGCTGGTCGGGGGCTGCCGGCGTAGTCGGCTTATCCTGAGAAAACGCGGCGGCCAGGCTCAGAACTGAAAGCAGTGTCTTCTTCATGACGTTTCACCTCACTAACGCTGCAATATGGGCCCCGAGGGGTGATTCGTGCCGTGCACCTGGGTGTGGCAGTTCTGGCACATGCGGTTGATGTTGAACATCGCGTTCGGCCTGCCGGCCACCGTTTGATGCCGTCCCTGAAGATGGCAACTCTGGCATAACTGTGGCCGGCGCAAGGAGAGGAGTTGTTCGTTATTGGAGCCGTGCGGCGTGTGGCAGTTCATGCAGTTTTCCCGAACGGGAGCGTGTTCCCAGAGGAAAGGCCCGCGCTTCTCCTGGTGGCATTCGTAACATTTGTCGTTGATCGAGTTGGCGCTGATGAGGCGTTCGGTCTGGCTGCCATGCGGGTTATGGCAGGAGTAGCACTGGATGCGGGAGACGCCGCGCTCATCGCGAAACAGATGCGTGGATCGCTGCAGCATGGTCTTACGAACGTTGCCATGGCAACTGAAGCAGGTTTCCGCCTCCGTCCGCTTCGCCAATAATTTGCGGTCAGCCGATGGGTGATGGACGCTGTGGCAGGAGAGGCAAGCCACTCCCGCAGTCTGGTGCTGGCTGCCGCGCCACAAGATCAGATGGCGGTCGGTGGCGTGACAGGTCAAGCACTTTTCCGCAACGACGTCAGCCTTCTCCTTCCGGGGGTTGCGGACCAACGTCGGGTCGGCAGTTTCCATATGCTTGGCGAGATCTCCGGCATGACAGGAGCCGCAGGTTACGTCTTTACCCGCAACGACAAATTCCATGGCTTTGCCGTGAACTGTCGGCCGGAAATCTTTAAGTATTTGCTCGTGGCAGGTGCCGCAAGCGACGCGTTCGCCGGTCCAGCGGGATTCCGTGCCGCGCGCGGGAGCGGCGGCGAGCAGGAACAGACCGAAAACAGAGAAGGTCCCCAAGAATCGTCCCGTGTGCATTCAACCTCCAGTCGTCGAACGAACAAACCGCCGTTTCGGAGCAATTCATCGCCCGTGGTCAGGATTTTCGCGGAACAACGTTGTCTCGCGCGAATACGGTGAGGCTGCGGACGTCTGGTGCTTCTTTCGGACCAGCCGACGCGTAAGAAGTGCCCTGGGGCTATGGCGATTGACTACCAAGCACCGGGGCCGGGCAATGAGCGCGTGTGGTTGAACGTATACTCGCCGAGCAGCCGCTCTCCGCCTGCTTCATCGATGGTGAACAGGCGCACAATCGTTTTGTTCGTAGGCGCAGCCTTCGCGGATGTGATCGACTCCTGGAAGACAACGCTGCTCGCACCGGGATGAACAGGGATGTCCGGCAGCCGCAACTGTTCGACACCGCGCTCATCACAGATGCAGAGATCGACTCGCTTTGACCCGCTTAAGTTCGCGGCCAGGCGCCCGATGAGAATCTCGTCTTCAGCGGTCACGGTGCACTCTACACCACCTCCAGGCGGTGGGGCGTATCGGCGTACGCGCAAGCCTTCCTCCACGGCACGCTTAAGAAATTCCTCGCTCACAACCATTCGCAGGGAGCCCTCGCGGGCCAGTTTGCGAACTCCTTCCGCAAGCTCGATTACCTCACGAAGCCGCACGCCGCATGCGTCGCAGTCGAACAGATGCTCCTCGACGGCTTCCTCTTCGGGCTTTGCCAGGGCGGCGATCCAGTAGTCGGCCAGGACAGCGGCGTCAATGGGATTCGAGCAACTCATCCGGCAACCCCCATACAATCGCGCAACTGGTGGATCGCGCGATGGCGAATCACGCGCACGTTGGCCTCAGAAACACCCAGGAAACTGGCGAGGTCCGCGCCGGTCTGCTCATCAAAGAAAGTCATGACGATTACCGCGCGCTCGCGCTCTTTCAGATTCTGCACACACCGGGTGAGTTGTTCCTGGTCGAGCTGTGGCATGGACGGCTGGACCGCCGCAGGCAGAACCGCGCCAAACTGTTTGAGCAGGCGTTCTTTTCTTTGCGCGTTACGGCGCAGGTCGAGTACCGCCATCCGGCACGTCCCCAGCACGAAGGATGCGAGCTTTTCCGGTTCACGCAGGCGGCCCGCCCGCAATGTTTCCAACGTCGTGATCAGGACTTGCTGCACAAGGTCCTCCGAGGCGTGTTCGTCTCTCAAGTGACGCAAGCCATAAAGCCGAATCCGCGGAGCCATCCGACGGAACAACTCGGCCTCAGCCTCGCGGTCGCTTCCGGACCGAATTTGCCGGACCAACTCAGCGTCGCAGAGTTCACTGGCCATCCACACACAAGTTTAGTGTAACGGGGAGGCCGCTCGTTACACATCCAGGCATCAAATGGGGACCATCGCCGAGTGGTCCGTCATCGACGAGGAGAATGCAGATGATCGTAAACATAGAAACGGGCACTCGCGTAGACGAGGTTGCGGCTGGGATCTATCGTATCTGTACGCCACTGGACGTAATCCCCGGTGGATTCACGTTCAATTCGTATCTGATCGCCGACGACGAACCCCTGCTGTTCCACACGGGGTACCGGAAGCTATTCCCGATCACGCTGGAAGCCATAAGGAAAGTCATGCCGGTAGAGAAGCTGCGCTGGATCGGTGGATCGCACTTTGAAGGCGACGAATTTGGCGCGCTGAATGACTTCCTCGCAGCGGCACCGGAAGCGACGCCGTTTGGCGCCGAAGTCGGTGTGCTGACCTCCCTCAATGACTTTGCCGACCGCCGCGCCCGCGGGTTCGGGGATGGCGAGGAGTTTTCAATCGGGAGCCGCCGGATGAAGTGGCTCTACACGCCGCACGTTCCGCACGGCTGGGATTGCGGCATCCTGTTCGATGTATCCACGGAGACGTTGCTCTGCGGGGATCTGTTCACGCAACCGGGCGCGAATACGCCGCCCGTCACCGAATCGGAGGTACTGACGGCAAGCGAGGGTATGCGCGGGATGATGGACTATTACGCGCACGCCACGAGCACATCGATTATTTTAGAGCGCCTGGCGGGTCTTAATCCGTCGATGCTCGCCTGTCAACATGGCAGCGCTTATCGTGGTGACAGCGCCGCGCTGCTTCGGGAACTGGCCGCCAGAGTCGGAAGTGGAACCGGCAACGTGTCCGGAGGACGAACTGCCGTGACGGCATAACTGGGAACGCACGCAGATCGCGCCCGAATCGTCGCCCATCCGGACCATCAGGTCCAGGAACGTTCAGCCGAGCAAACCCGGGTCGAGAAGCAGGGTGGCATTAGCGGACCAGGCCGAAGACGAACAGACCACAGATCACCGACCCCAGCAGCAGGACGGCGATCCCGGCATTGCGTTTCGAGGGCAGGCCCAGCCACACATAGATGCCGCTGAAGACCATCAGCACCAAACCGGCGGAGACCGCGTCCATCGACCACACCCAGAGGGTGGTCAGCATCCAGTCCCGCGTGTTGCGCGTGTCTCCGGCGCGGGCGCCGGTGAAGGTATGGAGGACGTGCAAAATGCCCCAGGTGTTGATTTCGGTCTGCTCCACAAGCGCGCGGCCCTCGCCGGCCCGGACGGTCACCTGGTAGTTGCGGCCTGGGCGGTTCACGCGAAAGACGAAGCCGGCGGAATCGGGCCGCGGGGCGGTCCACTCGATTTCGCCGTCGATACCGATTTGCCGCATCAGTGCGCGTGCCCGGTCAACGCCGTTGCCGGCTCTCGGAGCCTCGACCGGGCGTTCAAAGGTGGATACCTTGCGATTCGGCCAGAACTCGGCGAAACGCCATGAATGGTTCAGCAGGAGGCCCGTGAAGGCGAACAGCCACAGGAAGAAGAGGAAGTAGAGACCGAGATAATAATGGCCCTTTCGGTTCCACCTTTGGAAGACATCGACGGGACGACGCCGGGTCTCAGTGGGTGATGGCATATACAAGCCCGAAAAAGGATACCGCGCCGAGCGAGAGAAGAATGCCGCCGATGCGGCGTTCGGCTCGCAGCACTGCCCACAGATACACGCCGCTGAGGGTGAGGAAAAGCAGGCCGTAACTGGTGGCGTCGGCCAGCCATCTCCAGAGCCGCACGTAGGTCGAGTTGCCCCGAATACTCGCATTATGCGGGCCGGGCATTTTGTGCAGGTGGATCAACGCGTTCACGATTCCGGTGCGGCGCTGGGAGATGGAGGCCGTCCGTTTCTCCACGTTCAGGTCGACGGTCGTGTTCAATCCCGGTAGCAGCACCGGGATGACGAGGCGGTGCTCTTTCGAGATCCGCCGGATGAAATCAATCTCGCCGGCGACACCAACGTGATCGAGAAGGCCGCGAACCGCGATCACCTGGTCGCGTCCGGTGAGTTGTTCCAAATTCCGGACTACCGGCAGGCCGGTGACGATCCGGGGCGGTCCCGCCGCCTCCGGTGAAATCCGGAAGTGTGCGAGGTAAACGACGCTGATCGCAAATACCAGGATGAAGGGACTGAGAAACAGGCCGGCATAGAGATGCAGGTCGTGGGTGACGGCATAGAGGCGCTTGCCCATGGAATCCCCTAAGTATAAGCGAGCGACGCGGAGATGCACGGAGCCGGCAGGCGTGCACGAATACACGCGCCGGGTCTTGCGGGGCCCCTTGCCCGGATTCTAAAATCGGGGCGAAACAATCTGTTCGAGGCTGCCAGTGAAAGTTCACCTGAGTAGCACTCCAGTACGAGGCATTCGGCCCAGGTCACTGATTACCCTGGTTACGATCGTTCTGTTTCAGTCCGTCCCCTCGCCGGCCGAGCCCATACCCGTACGCTATCGGGAGGGCTCGGTCCATGGTTTTCTTGCGCTTCGCACGCTGGAGGGCAAAATCCTTGCGTCAGGTGATCTCACCCAGCTCGTTCGTGGAAATCAGGTGACGTCGCGTCTTGTTTTCCGCTTCAAAGATGGCTCGATCGACGATGAAACCGCGGTGTTTTCTCAACAGCATCATTTTCGGCTCATCAGGGACCGCCATATACAGAAGGGCCCGTCATTTCCTCAGCCTATGGATGTTTCGATCAACGCTGCTACGGGGCAGGTCACAGTCCGGTACACAGATAACGGCAAGGAAAAGGTCGAGGCGGAACGGCTGGAACTTCCGCCCGATCTGGCGAATGGCATCATGCTGAACATCTTGAAAAACATCCGACCGGATAGCGCGGAGATCAAGGTGTCTTACGTGGCGGCCACGCCGAAGCCGCGGCTTGTGAAACTCGCAATCGCACCCCAGGGCCAAGACAGGTTTTCCGTCGTTGGCGCCCGTTACAAAGCCACGCGTTTTATCGTGCAGGTGGAACTGGGCGGCATCACCGGGATCATTGCACCGCTGCTCGGCAAGAAGCCTGCCGATGCCAAAGTTTGGGTTGTCGCCGGTGGCACTCCGGCCTTCGTCAAAGCCGAGCAAAGCTTCTATCCCAGCGGTCCTATTTGGAGGATTGAAATGACGAGTCCGGCTTGGCCAAATGCGCCGAAATCCAGCCGTTAGTTGTGGCTACGCGCACGGATCTGGCGAGCCCCAGGATCTGCAGGAACCGGATCGTCATCCAACTGATGTCGATCTCATACCAGGCAAGGCCGTGGCGGGCCGAGCTCGGATGAGCATGATGGTTATTGTGCCAGCCCTCGCCGAAGCTCAATAAGGCGACGAACCAATTGTTCCGCGAGTCGTCATGAGTGGTAAAGCGGCGTCTCCCCCAAAAATGCGTCAGCGAGTTGACCATCCAGGTGACATGCAGGCCGACGGTCACCCGTAAGAACACCCCCCAGAGGAGAAACGGTAAACCGCCGAACGCCAGCAATAGCGCGGACAGAATCAATACCGGCACGTAGTTGTACTTCGAGAGCCAAACCAGGAACGGTTCTTTGCAGAGGTCCGGAGCGTACCGGGCGCACGCGTCAGTATCGCTGTACGTGGCATCGCCCACCAGCATCCAGACGATGTGAGCCCACCACTTCCCGTCGCGCGGCGTATGCGGATCACCCTGCTTATCGGAGAGCTGATGATGGAGCCGGTGGGTTGCGACCCAAGAGATCGGGCCGCCCTGCAGCGCCAAGGTTCCACAAATTGTCAACAGGTGCTCAATCCACTTCGGCGAGTGGAAGGAACGATGTGTAAGCAACCGGTGGTATCCCATTCCGATACCCAGACTCAACGACAGCCAATAGAGCCCAAGGGCCATGAAGAATGCCGGCCAGCTAAAAAAGAACAGAGCGAGACCTGCTGCTATATGAAGTATGCTGAATGCGGTTACGGTAATCCAGTTGATTTCATCTCGTCGCGGGACTGGCGTCGCGGAGGGATCTGTTGTGTTCATCGTGTTCATTCGGTCCTCATTGGTTATTTTTACGAAAGCAAAGTCTCCGGCCCGTTAGAACACGAATGGAAGAACAAAGCAGGCGGGCTGTTCCGGACTATGCGAAATTGGCGGGAGCGTCAACCTGGACTTATAGGATGCGTGAGGTGGGCTGGCGATTCGGATATTTGACCACTTTGGTCCAAGGGCTCGTAAACATTATCCCCGCAAGTGCTGATGGAAGAAGTCGAGCGTGCGCTTCCAGGCCAGCTTGGCGGCGGCTTCATCGTAACGGGGGGTGGTGTCGTTGTGGAAACCGTGGTTCGTGCCTTCGTAGAAATGCGCCGTGTAGGGAACGCGGTTCGCCTTGAGCGCCTGCTCATAAGCCGGCCAGCCGGCGTTTACGCGGGTGTCCAGGGCGGCGTAGTGGAGCAGCAGAGGCGCTTTGATGCGGGGCACTTCGTCCGCGGCGGGCTGCCCCCCGTAGAACGGCACCGCCGCCGAGAGGTCCGAACCGAGGCGCACTGCGAGCAGGTTCGCGACCGCCCCGCCAAAACAAAAACCGACGACACCGATTTTGCCCGTACAGTCCGGCCGGGCTTTCAACCACCGCGCAGCCGCTACGAAATCTTCGTTCATCTTGCCGCGATCTACACGGCGGAATAGCTCGCCGCCCTTTTCGTCGTCTCCCGGGTAGCCGCCTACGCTGGTAAGTCCGTCCGGCGCAAATGCGAGAAAGTTGTCGGTCGCCAGGCGTCGCGCTACATCCTCGATGTAAGGATTCAAGCCGCGGTTCTCGTGCACCACGAGTACTCCGGGCAACTTTCCCGGCTTAGCCGGCCGCACCATATAGCCGCGGATCTTTCCGTTTCCCTCGGGCGAGTCGACCGTGGCGTATTCCGCCTTGATACGGGGGTCGTCCTTGGGCACCTGTTCGGCCCAAGCGTAGTTTGGGCGGAGGCTCTCCCAGATCATCGCGGCAGTCACGCCGCCCCCGGCAAACCGCTTCGCACCGTCCAGGAAAGAGCGACGATCGATGTCGCCGTGCACGTAGCGATCGAACAGATCCAACAGCTCTTGCGGAAAATCGGAAGCCCTCTTACGTTCCATGTGAAACGCCCCTCGTGGGGGAGAGGATAGCACGGAACCCGCGTCCGGCACCGTGCTCTTTTTTCCGTGACGCATTACTGTACTACGTGTAATAGTACGCATGTGATTCCCTTCCGGCTTGATTTCCGGCCTGGTGTTTCGCTTTACGAGCAGGTGGTTTACGCCGCCAAACGGGCCATCATTTCCGGCCAGTTGCGCCCGGGCGACCCGTTTCCCTCGGTGCGCCTGCTCAGCAAAGAACTGAAGATCAACCCCAACACGGCGCACAAAGTGGTCACGCACCTGATTGCCGACGGGCTGCTCGAAGCGCTACCCGGGATCGGCACCGTGGTGGCCAGGCCGCCGGCTGCCAGTGCGGCGGCGCGCGACCGGCTGCTCGAAACCGGGCTCGAGCAGCTCGTGGTAGACGCCAAGAAGCTGGGAATGGAACTCCATGATGTGCTGGCCGCCGTTGCCGCGCATTGGGAACGCCTCCGCGACAGGGCGAACGACCCAGAGGAGCCGACCACCGCATGAACAGCCTCATTCGCACCGAAGACCTTTCGAAAACGTTCCGCCGCACCGCGGCCCTGGCACTGGATGACCATGAGTTACCTGCTCGGCTACCTGCGCCCGTTCTACCCGTCGTGGGACGACGCCCTGGCGGTCGATCTGGTTCGGCAACTCGAATTGCCGCCGGAGCGGCGCCGCCGGCCGTTGCGTGGTCACCACGTCTCCGCCCTGCACCCAGGCGTAGACCTGGATGTCTGCGAAGGGTCCATTTACGCGCTGATCGGCCCGAACGGGGCCGGAAAGACCACGCTGATCAAGACGCTGCTGAACATCCTGCGGCCGAGCTCGGGCCGCTCCGAATTGCTGGGGACCGACTCGCGCCGCCTCTCCCCCGGGGAGCTCCAGCGGATCGGGTACGTTTCCGAAAACCAGAAGCTGCCCGGCCACGTTATACGGCAGTTCGAGACGCGGGTTGCCGGCCTGGGTGAGTTCGCAGTCCTCGAAAAGCAGTAAAACCTGGAGAACAACATGCTTAGCTACTACTGACGCTACTGGTGTGTCTGGCGGCCCCTGCGCAGGGAGCCCAACCTCGAAACGAAGATCGCGCGGGTCGAGTTCGGCGAATCGAACCTGGATGAGGTGGTAAAGGTGCTCGGCGAACCGAAAAGGCTTTCCCTCGGCGACCGGACTTTCACACGCGAGAATCTGCCGGATCACTTCGTTGCGGAATACAGCGACGTCGCGGTGTCCATCCGGGCGGGGGTGGTGCAGGAAATCCGGATCATGACGCCGGAGTACCGCTATTAGTGTGGCATCCACGTCGGTTCGCCGGTTTCCGAGATCGCGAAACGGCTTGGAGAACCGAAGGCCGTAGTGAGCACGGGGCTGCCGCCGGGCGAGCCGGCTTCGGGTGTGCTGTACGAAAGCACGCCCGGCAGACCGGGAATCTACAGACGGCGGGACCTGGGGCTGGCGCTGCTTCTGCGGGACGGCAAGGTTGCGGGGATCGGCCTTTCGCGGTCCGCCGGAGCCAGGCTGCGGCAATTGCCGCGGTTCGACCCGAACTCGAAGAACCCATTCCAGGTGGACCTTCGCGGGGCCAACCTTTCGAGCCTGGACTTGCGGGAGCGCGCGGCCGACCTGCAACAGGCAGTGTTCGACACCCGCACCACGTGGCCGCCGCGCGAGAGATTGCCGGAAGGCTTCGACGCGGGGCGCATTCTTGAAACCGGTAAGAACCCGGGGCTCGGTGTGCGACGGCTGCACAAGCGCGGCATTACCGGGAAGGGTGCGGGGGTCGCGCTGGTGGACAACCTGATTCTCGCTTCGCACCAGGAGTTCGGTGGGCACGTACGGTTGCACGAGCACATCAACGCGTCTCCCATTGGCGACCCGGATATGCATGGCTCGACGGTGGTCTCGATCGCGGCCGGGCAGACCCTGGGGGTGGCGCCGGAGGCGGATCTGTACCTGATCTCCTGCTGGGCACATGCCGGTGGGGCGTTGGATCTTACGGCGCGTGCGAAGGCGTTCGAGCGGGTGCTGGAGATCAACCGCAAGCTGCCGGCCGTGAAGCGCATCCGCGTCATTTCGATGTCGCTGGGCTGGACGCCGCAGGACAAGGGGGCGGCGGAGATGGAGGCGGCAGCCTTGAAGGCGAAGCAGGAGGGGCTGCTGGTGATTACGTCGAGCGGTGAACTGGCGTCCCGGCGCGGTCGATACAGAGATGCTGCTGGTGCCGATGTGCAGCCGTACGGGAGCGGGACCGGGTTCGAATGACGAGTACACCTTCTTCCGGACGGGTGGCTGGAGCTGGTCGATTCCCTACATTGCCGGGGTTTACGCGCTGGCGGCGGAGGTGGATCCGATGATCACGCCGGACCGGTTCTGGGCGGCGGCTTTGAAGACCGGACGGAGGATGCAGTTGGGACCGATTATCGACCCGGTTGCGCTCATGGCTGAGCTTGGCCGCAAGCGGTAAGGACGCGCGAAGGGCGCAAAAAAAGGCCGCGCCCCTTTGGGAGGCGCGGCCGGGAATAGGTTCCTTGCGTGTAGCTTAGTAGTCCATTTCGGGGCCGCCGTGGCCGCCAGGGCCGCCAGGACCGCCAGCCGGCTTCCGCTCGGGAATCTCGGCTACCATGGCTTCGGTGGTGAGCATCAGGGATGCGATCGAAGAGGCGTTCTGCAGGGCAGAGCGGGTGACCTTCGTCGGGTCGATGACGCCGGACGCCACCAGGTCTTCGTACTGCTCGGTCTGAGCGTTGTAGCCGAAGTTCGGGTTGTCGTTCTCCCGTACCTTCGCCACCACGATGGCGCCCTCGATACCGGCGTTCAGCACGATCTGGCGCAGGGGCTCTTCACAGGCGCGCTTCACGATGTCGACACCGATCTGCTCGTCGTTGCCCAGCTTCAGTTCCGCCAGCGACTTCGCGGCGCGCAACAGAGCCACGCCACCGCCCGGAACAATGCCTTCCTCCACCGCAGCGCGGGTGGCGTGCAGGGCATCTTCCACGCGGGCCTTCTTTTCCTTCATCTCGGTTTCGGTAGCGGCGCCAACCTTAATTACCGCCACACCGCCCGCCAGCTTCGCCAGGCGCTCCTGTAGCTTTTCGCGATCGTAGTCCGAGGTGGTCTCGTCGATCTGGCCACGGAGCTGCTTAATGCGGCCTTCGATCGACTTCGCAGCGCCGGCGCCGTCCACGATGGTGGTATTGTCCTTGTCCACCGTGATGCGCTTGGCGCGGCCCAGGTCTTCCAGCCGGACGCCTTCCAGCTTGATGCCGGTCTCTTCCATGATCGCCTTGCCGCCGGTGAGGATGCCGATGTCTTCGAGCATCGCCTTGCGGCGATCGCCGAAGCCCGGGGCCTTCACGGCGCAGCAGTTCAGGGTACCGCGCAGCTTATTGACCACCAGGGTGGCCAGCGCTTCGCCTTCCACTTCCTCGGCGATGATCAGGAGGGGCTTGCCGGAACGCGCGATCTGCTCGAGTACGGGCAGCAGATCTTTCATGTTGCTGATCTTCTTCTCGTGGATCAGGATGTAGGGATCCTCGAGGATGGCTTCCATCCGCTCGGGATCGGACACGAAGTACGGGGAGAGATAGCCGCGGTCGAACTGCATGCCTTCCACGGTATCCAGCTCCGTAACCATGGTCTTGGATTCTTCGACCGTGATCACGCCGTCCTTGCCGACCTTCTTCATCGCTTCGGCGATGATGTTCCCGATGGTGGCATCGCTGTTGGCCGAAATGGTGCCGACCTGGGCGATCATCTCACCGGTAACCGGCTTGGAGAGCTTCTGCACGTCCGCGACGGCCACTTCAACGGCCTTTTCGATGCCGCGCTTCAGGGCCATCGGGTTGGCGCCGGCGGCAACCGCCTTCACGCCTTCACGGAAGATGGACTGGGCCAGGATGGTGGCGGTGGTGGTGCCGTCGCCGGCCACATCGGAGGTCTTCGAAGCGACCTCGCGGACCATCTGGGCGCCCATGTTCTCGAGCGGATCCTTGAGCTCGATCTCTTTTGCTACAGTGACGCCGTCCTTGGTGATGTTCGGACCGCCGAACTTCTTTTCGAGGATGACATTGCGGCCGCGCGGGCCGAGGGTCACTTTAACCGCATCGGCGAGTTGGTTGACGCCGCGCAAAATAGCCTGACGCGAATTTTCGGAATATACGATCTGTTTCGCCATGGAACTAACTCAACCTCCTGATTAACCCTTCTTAGCCGCTTTAGGCGCAGCTTCCAGAATGCCGAGAACCTCGTCCTCGCGCATGATCAGATACTCGTTGCCGTCGATCTTGATGTCGCTGCCGGAGTATTTGCCGAACAGGATGCGGTCGCCGACCTGGACGTCCAGCGGGACCAGCTTGCCATCCTCCAGACGCTTGCCCTTACCAACGGCAAACACCTCGCCCTCCTGCGGCTTCTCCTTGGCGGTGTCCGGGATGTACAAACCGCCCTGCATGACTTCCTGATCTTCGACGCGTTTAACCACAATGCGGTCATAGAGCGGCCGAATCGTCATCTATTGCAACCTCCACATTTAAAGATGGGTTCTACTTCAGATGTCTCGGATCGGTCGAGACCGGCCGATTCCGAAGATTATTATTAGCACACGGCACAGTCGAGTGACAAGTGGTAACCGTATGTCTCTGATATTGCGTGGCTTATGAGCATCATCCACGAAGCGACACTCCCTGGATGCACAGCCCGGCGGCGGGGCCGGTGGTTGTTATAGTAGAGATATACATGCGAGGTACCCGGTGGCTCATCCTGCTGGCCATTGGCGCGATTCTTGGCGGCGTGGGGTTGACGTACCGCGTACGCAAGTCCGCTCTTGAGCGGGAGGCCCCCGCGCGACCAAAGGCGCTCCCGCTGGACCTTCTTTCCACGGCCCAGGATTGGGAGTATTCCCGAACCTTCCCCGGCGAGGGACGCCGCGCCTTTGATATCAAGGCCCGGAAGTACGGGCAAGCCAAGGACAATTCCCTTATCGCGCTCGAGCAGGTGGAACTGCGCGTTTACCACAAGAACGACGACTTGTTCGATCTGGTGAAGTGCGCCCGGGCGGAGTTTCAGACGGCCGAGAAGCGCCTTTACTCCGATGGGGAGGTGCAGATTACCCTCAGCCAGCCGCGGGTTTCCATACGTTCATCGGGCGTGACCTTTGACACTACGACTGGCAAAGTCTGGACCGAGCGTGCCACAGAATTTACTTTTGAAAACGGCACCGGGCGGTCGGTGGGGGCCTCTTATGATCCGATGAACAAGCGGCTGCAGATGACGAATCAGGCGGTGGTGGATTGGAAGGCCGTCGGGCGGAGGGCCAAGCCCATGCGCATCGAGGCCGGGGACCTTACCTACGAAGAGGCGGATGAAAAGGTCTGGCTCCGGCCGTGGGCCAAGCTGACGCGCGGGGAAAGCGTGATCGAATCGGCCGCGGCAGTGGTGACCCTGGTGGACGGGGACATCCGTAAGGTGGAAGCCGTCGAGGCGCATGGTGCCGACCGGTATCCAGAGCGGGTGCTCG
Organism: Bryobacteraceae bacterium; assembly: GCA_035561075.1. Classification (GTDB taxonomy): domain Bacteria; phylum Acidobacteriota; class Terriglobia; order Bryobacterales; family Bryobacteraceae; genus JAMCRM01. The sequence continues at coordinate 11,682 of DATMYF010000091.1, read as the reverse complement.
AGTATGCCGCCCGGGAACTTTGGGCGGAGTTCTCAGAGGAGGGCGCCATCACGAAGGTGATCGGGAGCCGGGACGCGCGGCTGGTATCGACCACCGGGGCGTCCGCCACCACGGTGACTTCAGACCGGGTGGACCTGGATTTCCTGGAGATGAACGGGGAGAGCACGCTTACCCGGGCACTGGCCACTGGGAAGGCCGTCCTAGAAGCGAAGCCGCTGCCCGCCGCGGGACGGCAGCCTGCCGAAACGCGCCTGCTGCGGAGCGAGACCATCGCGGTGAAGATGCGGCCGGGCGGGCGGGAGATCGCAACCCTGGAGACGCATGCCCCGGGGACGCTGGAATTCCGGCCCAACACCGCATTGCAACGCCACCGTACGCTGGAGGGCGAACGGATGACCATCGATTACGGACCGGGGAACCTGATGGAGAGCTTCCGGTCTGTGAATGTGGTTACCCGGACCGAGCCCACGGCGGAGGAGCGTAAGCGCAACCGCGTGACGGCGATTACGCGCAGCAAAAACCTGAAGGCGGGATTCACACCGAAGACGGGCCAACTCGCGACGCTCGAACAGTGGGACGATTTCCATTACGAAGAAGCCGACCGCAAGGCGCGGGCGGACCGTGCGACGCTCGACCAGGCGGCCAATGTAGTGTTGCTCGAAGCGCGGGCGCGTGTGGAGGATGCGACCGGGTCCACCTCCGCGGACCATATTCGGCTCGACCAGCGGAACGGCGATTTCGTAGCCACAGGGCACGTCAACTCGAGCCGGCAGCCGGATAGGAAACCGGGCTCCCAGATGCTCTCCGGACAGGAGGCCATGCAGGCGGTGGCGGCGAAGATGACGACCACGAACCAGAACCGGCTGGTGCTTTATGAGGGCTCGGCGGTGCTGTGGCAGGGAGCCAACCGGATCGAGTCGGACCGTGTGGAGATCGACCGCGAAAAGCGGCGGCTGACGGCGGCGGGGAACGTGGTATCGCAGTTTCTGGAGGAGCGGGAGGCGGGCAAGGGCGCGCCGCTATTCACGGTGGTGAAGGCCCCGAAGCTGGTCTACACGGAAGCCGATCGGTTGGCGCACTACACCGGCGGCGCGGCGCTCACGCGGCCGGGCCTGCAGGTGAAGGGCGCGGAAATTCGTGCGCGGCTGGCCGAGCAGGGCGCGGCGTCGCGTATCGAGCGCGCCGACGCCGATGGTAAGGTGGAGATCGAGATGGCATCCCCGGGACGCAACCGCAAGGGCAGCGGCGACCACGCGGAATACTGGGCCGCGGAACAGAAGATCATCATGCGGGGCGGCGCCGAGATGGTGGACAGCCGCGACGGCACGGTAAAGGGCGACGAATTGACCTACTATGCGAACGATGATAGGCTGCTGGTAACCGGCGCTCCCGAGCGCCCGGCAAAAAGCCGCATCCGCCGTAAGTGACCCGCATGCGTCGGCTCGAAACCAGCGAAATCTCGAAATCCTACCGAGGCCGCAAGGTCGTCGACGACGTCTCCGTCTTCGTGCAGCAGGGCGAAGTAGTGGGACTGCTGGGGCCCAACGGCGCGGGCAAGACCACGACGTTCTACATGGTGGTGGGGCTGATCGTGCCGGACTCCGGCCGCGTGCTGGTGGACGACGAAGACATTACCACCCTGCCGATGTACCAGCGCGCACGGCGGGGCATCAGCTACCTGCCGCAGGAGGCCTCCGTCTTCCGCAAACTCACCGTGGAAGAGAACCTGATGGCCATTCTCGAAACGCTGCCATTGCGCTCGGAGCAGCGGCGGGAGCAGATGGACCGGCTGATCGAGCAACTGGGCCTGGAGAAGGTGCGGACCAATCGGGGCTACATGCTTTCGGGCGGGGAGCGGCGAAGGGTGGAGATCGCGCGGTCCCTGGTGATCAACCCACACTTCCTGCTGCTCGATGAGCCCTTCTCGGGGATCGACCCGATTCAGGTGCTGGAACTGCAGCGCATCATCTTCGAGCTGAAGCGCAGCGGCATCGGCATCCTGGTGACGGACCACAACGTGCGCGAGACGATGGCGGTGACGGACCGCGCCTACATCATCAACAGCGGACGCATTTTCCGCGCGGGCAGCCCCGAGGCGTTGGGGCGAGACCCGGAAGTGAAGCGCGTGTACCTGGGGGAATCCTTCAGCCTGCGGGTGTAGCGGCGTGACGGGTTCTCCAGAACGTCCTCAAGTCACAAAAGGAAGCTCTCTATGCACAGGTTCTTCTGGCTTGGGCTGTGGTGCGCTTTTTGCGCCGCAGAGGAACGAGTCGATTTCGGCTACGCCTTCGCGCCACCGCATCGGATAACCATCGCGCGCCCGTCGTCGAGCGACAAGACGCTGCTCGATCTCGAGCCCGGCGCCCTTACCGCGAACTGGACGTATGACAACCTGCGCGGCCTTCCACTGGCCGTTTTCAAGGCACCGAGGACGCAGTGGCATGTCCGGATGCGTCCGCTGGTGGATGGGCAGCCGTTTCCAGCAAGCAAGTGGATGCGCGGAGAGCGCTTTCTGCCGATGCTCGACAACCTGTACAAGCAGGCCACCGCGAGCGTGCGGCTCGAAGCGATCGGCGGCACGACGGCGGCGCTGGTCCGGGTAACCGTGCGCAACGCGGATACGCGCCCGCACCGCGTAGCGGTGGAGTGCGAGGTACGCAGCGGTTGGGTGGCGCACAACCCCGCCTGGATCGAACCGGGGCGCGCTGCCGATACGCTGCTCGCCTGCCAGGGGGATCGAGCGGACCGTGTCCTAATGCTGGGGACGGGCGCCGCCTCGTATCCGGCGGATCCTATGAAGATGACGCTCGAATGGCCGCTCGAACCGGGTGAAACGCGCAGCGGCTGGATCGTGCGGCCGTATGCAGCGTATCAGGACGATCTGCCGGCGTTGCGCGAGCGCGATTGGGCGGGCGAGTTCGCCGCGGCAGTAGGGGAATGGAAGGGCCTGATCGGGCGCGCCGTGCGCCTCGACTTGCCTGATGCCGGTGTACGCGATGCGTTCTACGCCGGGCTGGGCGACCTGTTCATCATGCGGGAACCGCTGGCGAACGGTTACGTGGGGAGCGTTCCGGGTACCGAAGGGTATCGCTCGACGAACCCCTTCGAGCCCGCCTTGGCGGGCATCGCGATCGGTCAGGCAGGTCTCCACACCGAAGCCGCCGATGGCTTGCGCGTACACCTCGACATGCAGGAGCCGGACGGCAATTGGGCCGATCCGAAGGGTTGGGCGCATCACATGTGGGGCGCCTCGGGGATGAAGGCATGGAGCGCGATGGAGCACTACCGACTGACGGGCGACCGGACGTATCTAGAGGCCGTTTACCCGCGCATGCGCGCAAGCTCCCGCTGGCAGGAAGGGCAGCGCCGCAAATCGCGCGTCCTCAAGGAAGGCGTGCACCCGCCGGAATACGGGCTGATGCCGCGCGGTATGGGCGACGGCGGACTGATGCACGGCAAGGATTACTTCGGGGTCTTCTACACACACAACATCCTGGCTGTCTTCGCCGACAGGCTGTCGCTCGAAGCCGCCGGAATCCTGGGCAGGGCGGAAGATATAGGCGAGCTGCGCCGCATCTATGAGACGGCCTCGGCAGACCTGCGCGCTTCGCTCGAGGCCGGCGCCATTGAGGAAAACGGAATACGCTGGATTCCCGGCTCCCCGGGTGACACCTCGGGCAGCCGTTGGGGCGGGCTCTACGCGCTATTCCCTGCCGGGCTGCTGGCGCCCAACCACCCGCTCGTCACGGGAACCATTCACAAAATGGAGCAGGCGCTCAGCCCCGGCGGACAGCCGCTCAACACGGGATGGATGAAGGACGGCGCCTGGGTGGCGATCACGCTCGACAACCTTGCCGAGGCACTGCTGATTCGCGGCGAAGCCGACCGCGCGGCCAGTTATCTTTACTCGACGCTCAACCACGGGACGCCGCTCTACAGTTGGTGCGAAGAGCGCGGCCAGGAACCGGGCACGAAGAAGACCAGCGGCGATCGCCAGCATCTCTGGACGCCCCTTGCCGTGGTTCGCTACGTGCGGGACGCGATGGTGCTGGAGCGGGATACCACGCTGCACCTGGCCGCCGGCACGGCGCGAAGCTGGCTCGAACCAGGCAAAACATTGGGGGTAGCCAACGCACCCACGCATTTCGGAAACGTGAGCTACCGGGTGATGTCCGACGCCGACCGCGCGACGCTGCGAGCCGAGGTTGACGCTCCGACGCGACAGGCACCGGCCGCAATCGTACTGCACCTGCGCCATCCGCGCCGGGCAACGCTCAAGAGCGTCACGGTGAACGGAAAACCCTGGACCGATTTCGACGCGACGGGCGAAACGGTTCGGCTTGCGGCCACGCCTGTCAAGATAAAAGTCGAAGCAACGTATCGATAGGGGTCCTGAACCGCACGCTAGAATGAACAGTCACGTAACCGGCGGCGCTGCCGGTCCGTACCGATTCATGATGCGAACGTTGCTGCTGCTCATTCTCGGCGCTGTCTGCGCCTTTCCGCAGTTTTCCGTGGGGGTGAAGGCCGGAGTCCCCATGACGGACTTTTTCGATACCGTCCGGAGTCCGAATTTGGGCTTCAATTCTCAGACGAAGAGGTACATCGTCGGACCCATGGCAGAGCTTCGGCTGCCGGGCGGGTTCGGGGTGGAGTTCGACGCTCTTTACCGGCGGATCAACTATGAGGCCGATGTGAGCCTCGTTGACGTCTTCACTAACAACCGCACAACTGGGAACGCCTGGCAGTTCCCGCTGGTGGCGAAGTACCGGTTCCCGTTTCCGGTGGTGCGGCCGTATATCGAAGGGGGCGTGGCGTGGAACACGTTCACGGGGCTGAAGCAGTCGATCACAAACGTGGTCACGGGCACCAGGACGACCACGAGCGACCCCGCGGAACTGCGGGATAAGACCACGACAGGGCTGGTGCTGGGCGCCGGGGTGGAGGTGAAGGCCATTTTCCTTCGGATCAGCCCCGAGGTGCGATACACGCGCTGGGGTTCGGAGCAATTCCGGGACCCCACCAACGCGTTGCGCTGGAACCGCAACCAGGCGGAGTTCCTGGTGGGTTTCACGTTCTAAGATGAGCGTCTGTTACACGGGATCTGCCATGATCTCGATTGCTGTGTTGGCCGCGGCCATGTTGCTGGCCGGCCAGGCCACCACGGTGGACTTATCGGCGCTGGCGGCAGGTACGCTGGAGCATGCTGCGCAGGCGCGGAAGGCGGCGGCTGCGCGGAACCGCGGCGATGCGCGGAAGCACGTGGACGAAGCGCTGCGGATGGCGCGGCAGGCCCGGGATGCCGGGCGATCGGCCGGGATGGAGCGGGACGGCAGTCTGATGATTCCGCTTGCCTCGGAAGTCGAGGTGGAAACCACGGCGCGGCCGCGCAGGGCGGGGGCCGGGGTGACCACGCGGGTCGAAAGCGCGGTGGTGACGGCAACCGGCGCGTCTCTGGACATCACCAAGGCCGCGGAGCACCTTGAGGCCGCGCGGGTAGCGCTCGAGCGCGACGATCTCACAGCCGCGGAGGCATCGCTGGCGGCGGTGGAGCAGAGCGTCCGGAGGGTGTCCGCCACCGGCGAGATGCCGCGGATCCGCGCGCGGGAGAACCTGGAAACGGCGCGGAAGTGGGCGTCAGAGGGAAAGCCTCGGTCGGCGCGGGAGCCATTGCGGGCGGCGGCGAAGGCGTTGCGGGAATACGAGCAGACGGCGCCGGCGGCTCAGGCCGCGCAGGCGGCGGCGCTGCGTAGCCGGATCGAGGAATACGCCCGGCGGGTGGCGCGCGACTCCGTGGGCGCCGAGGCCCGCATAGCCGCGTTTATGGATGAGATGAGCCGCTGGCCATAGTGCCGGCCGGCCACCAGCCCGCTGCAGCCGCGAAGGCCAGGGCGGCGAATGAGAAGAGTCCGAAAAGCACTCCCGCAAGCACCGCGGGAATGAACATCACTGCCGCCAGAGCCGCGAGCAAGCCCACCAGGTGCGCAGCAGGTTCGGCGGTGCCCTCGAAATGGGCGATCTCCCTCGCGGCCGCCAGGAACAGACCCGCGGACAGAGCGGTAACCCAGGCGACGCTGAAGGCCAGGGGGAATGACAAAAGCAGGAGCAGCGCCGCGGCGAGGACGGCAGCCCGGGGCCGGGCAAGCGCGATCCCGAGCACGCCCAGGAATGCCGCCACCAGCAGGCCGCCATTGATCGCGACGAGACGCGCCACGGCTTGGGCCTTGGTCTCGCTGGTGACGCTGATGGCACGGCAGGGCCCGCCCGGCGGGATGTTCAGCTCAGCGCCCGCAGAAAAGGAAACACCCCAACGATGGCACGGGTCTGAGAACTGCGGCAGGGCGCGCGCCAGGGACCAGGCCGCCAACATGCCGCACATCAGGGCTCCGAGTAGCGCGACGGCCATGGGATGACGGCGCATGGAGCTCTCAGAACAGCTCGAGCTGCCTCCTCACGTGCCGGCGGAGTGCGGGTTCGGAGGCGATGCGCTGCGCCTGGTCACTCAGGCAGACCAGGTACATGGCCTGGCGGGCTTCAGCGAGGCGGTCGAGGATGCGCTCAGGGTGCTCCTCAAGGTACGCCGCTGCGCCATCCGTGAGCAGCCATAGCCGGGAGCCGCCTATGGACCCCGGGGCGCGGGCCAGTTCGCGGCGCAGCAGGCGCAGGATGCGGCGGATCTTTTGCAGGGAGAGCCGCTTTCGCCGCAGCGCCGCGACAATGAGGATCTCCATCACCTCGCGCGCGCTGTAGACGCGGCGTTTGTTCTCCTGGCGCGGCGAGATAGCCCCGCGCTCATCCCACCACTGCAATTGGCGGAGCGACACCTGGGCGATACGGGAGACCTCTGCGCTGCTGAAGGCCCGCTCGTCCGGATCGAGGCCGGAATCGTGCGTGAACGCCATCGCCTCAGATTGTACTACTCGCGTTCACCGGCTGAAGCGGGCGGCGTAAGCGGGGGGCACCAGGAGGGTGAGGGCGTCAGGAACCGTCTCGACAACGGCGGGTAGGGGGCCCGCGAATTCACCGTCCACCTGGACATAGGTGCGGCAGTCGGGGGAGGGCGCAAGAGTCACTTCGGAGGTGTGGAGCACGGTGACGCCGCGCATGCCCGAGAGGCGCTGGAAGGCTACTCCGGCCAGGTACTTCACATACCGCAGGGAACTGCGGCCGGAGAAGAGGACAACCTCGAAGCAGTCGTCGAAGAGCGAAGTCGCGCAGGCAATCTGAAAGTCGCCGCCGTAGTTGCGAACCTTGCTGATGAGGGCGAAAGAACAGGAGTAGGAGCGGCCGCCGGCCACCACCTCGAACTCGTCGAGGGTACGGCCGGCCATGCCGAAGCCGGCGATCCAGTAGGCGATCTTCCCCAGCCTGGCCTTGAGCGGCGCGCTGACGCGGTAGACGATGAGGGCGTCGAGCCCCACCCCGGCCATCAGGAGGAAATAGCGCGGCGGCTCATCCGGGCGGGGGGAACGGACGCGTCCGAGCGAGATGCGCGCGGGGACGCAGCCGGGCAGTCGGGCTGCGGCAGCCTCAAGCGTTGTGGGAAGCCCCATCTCGGTAGCCAGCACGTTGGCCGTTCCGGCGGGCAGGATGCCCAGCGGGACGGTGGTGCCGGCCAGCCCCGCGAGCACTTCATTGATGGTGCCATCGCCTCCGGCCGCGATCACCAGGGTGGCTCCGTCCTCGACGGCCGCCCGAGCCAGTCCGCCACCGGTCGCGGGGCCGGTTGTCGGGGTCAGGATGGTGTCGTACCCGGCGGTACGCAGGATGTCGGCGGCGCGGGCCAGTGCGCCTTGTCCTCTTCGGTTCAGTTTTCCGGCGCGCGGGTTGTAGATGATTACAGTTTTTCCTGGGGTGAGGATTTCATGCTCCTTGGCCACGTCGGGGCGTCCGCTTAAATTATAGTGGAGACATGAGCAAGGACGTTGCGGTCGAGGTGGAGGCGCTGCGCGACGAACTCCGTCGCCACGAGCACCTCTACTACGTGCTCGACCAGCCCGAGATCAGCGACGCCGAATACGACCTGAAGATGAACCGGCTGCGGAAGCTGGAGGAGGCCCATCCCGAGCTGGTCTCACCGGACTCTCCCAGCCAGAGGGTGGGCGGGAAGCCGCGGGAAGGGTTCATCAAGGTGGCCCACCGGACCCGCATGCTCAGCCTGGACAACGCCCTGAATATAGAGGAGTTGCAGGACTTCGACCGGCGCGTGCGGGACCTGCTGGGAGGCAGGAGCGTGCGCTACGTGGCGGAGCTCAAGCTGGACGGCCTCTCGATGTCCGCGCACTACCGGGACGGCATTTTCGTCCAGGGAATCACGCGCGGCGACGGCACCGTGGGGGAGGACGTGACCGAGAACGCCCGGACCATCCGATCCCTGCCCCTCAAGGTGGCGACCAAACTGCCGGCCTTCGAGGTACGTGGCGAGACGGTGATGAACCGGCGCGCTTTCGAGCGGTTGAACGCGGAACGCGACGAGCGCGGCCTTTCCCGTTTCGCCAACCCGCGCAACGCGGCCGCTGGATCGCTGAGGGTGCTGGAACCCGCGGTGACGGCATCCCGCCGCCTGGATTTCTACGCCTACTACCTGCTGGCCGACGGCCAGCCGCCCTTCGACTCCCACTGGAACGCGCTCGAAGAGCTGGTGCGGATGGGGTTCCGGGTGAACCCGAATCGCAAGCGCTGCGAGGACATCGCAGAAGTTCTGGCATTCTGCCAGGAGTGGGAAGCCAAGCGCGACGATTTGCCGTACGAGATCGACGGCGTGGTGGTGAAGGTGGATCTTGTGGCGGAGCAGCGGCGGCTAGGCTACACGGCGCGCGCGCCGCGGTGGGCCATCGCCTACAAGTATGCCGCGCGGCAAGCAGTGACCAGCGTGGAGGACATCGGGGTGCAGGTGGGACGCACCGGCGCGCTCACTCCGGTGGCGCATCTGACAGCGGTGGAAGTGGGGGGCGTGACGGTGGCGCGAGCCACGCTGCATAACGAGGACGAGATCGGCCGCCTGGGTTTGCAGATCGGTGACAACGTGATTATCGAGCGCTCCGGGGATGTGATCCCGAAGGTGGTGCGGGTGCACTCCCAGGGTTCGTACCGGCACCCATTCCGGATGCCCAAGCAGTGCCCGGTGTGCGGCGGCAGGATCGTCCGGGAAGAGACCGAAGCGGCCAGCCGCTGCATCAATACGAACTGCCCGGCGCGCCTGAAGGAATCCATCCAGCACTTCGCCTCGCGGGGCGTGATGAACATCGACGGGCTGGGCGAGGCCCTGGTGGATCAACTGGTGGATCGCGGGATGGTGAACAACGTAGCGGACATTTACGACCTCACGCTGGCGCAGCTCAGCTCGCTCGAGCGCATGGGGAAGAAGTCCGCTGGAAACCTGGTGCGGAATATTGAGCGCTCCAGGCAGGCGCCGCTACCGAGGGTGCTGACGGCGCTGGGCATCCGTTTCGTGGGGGAGCGCACCGCTCGCTTCCTGGCTGAGGAATTCGGCAGCCTGGACGCCATTGCGAGCGCCGACCTCGATACCCTGCAAAGGGCGGAAGAGGTGGGGCCCAAAGTGGCAGAGAGCATTTTCCAGTTCTTCCGTGAACCGCGCAACCAGGAACTGATCGAGCGCCTGCGCACCGCGGGCCTGCAATTCACATATCAGGTGAAGAAGAAGCCGGGCGGGCCGCTGGCGGGCCTTAATTTCGTGCTCACCGGGACGCTCCCCACCCTGACGCGCGACGCTGCGCAGCAGTTAATCGAGGCCGCCGGAGGGAAGGTCACGGGATCCGTCAGCAAGCGCACCAGTTACGTGGTTGCGGGCGACGACGCGGGAACGAAGCTCGACAAGGCGCGCACCCTGAAAGTGCCGGTGATTAACGAAGATCAGTTGATGGAGATGATGAAGGCGGGGTAACGGCGCGCGCCCGGGGCACGCGCCGCATCTCAGCGGAGAACGTCTTCCAGTTGGACCCGTCCCTGGGTCTTCTCGTCGCGGTACTTCACGACGATGGCAGCGGCGATGGAGAGGCCCCATTCCTTGCCCGGTCCCGTCTTTATGGCTCTCGATCCGGGGACCAGGACGGCTCCTTCGGGGATCACCAGGGGCTCGCCGTCGCTGGGCTTGTAGACGGTGTTGCGGACGAGGTCGAAAACCGGGGTGGAACGGTTCAGGATGGTTCCGGTGCCTACCACGGCGCGGCGTTTCACGACCGTGCCTTCGTAGATACCGGCGTTACCCCCGACCATCACTTCGTCCTCGATGACCACCGGGAGGGCTCCCACGGGTTCCAGAACCCCTCCGATCTGGGCGGCGGCGGAAATGTGGCAGTTCTTGCCCACCTGCGCGCAGCTTCCGACCAGGGCGTGGGAATCGATCATAGTGCCGGCATCCACGTAGGCGCCCACGTTGATGTACATGGGGGGCATGCAGGTGACTCCACTCGCGACATAGGCACCGTCGCGAATGCTGGAGCCTCCCGGGACCACCCGCACGCCGTCGGAGACCGAGAGGCGCTTCACGGGGTAGGTGGCTTTGTCGAACCAGGGCTGGCGGGCGCGGTCCGCCGACATATCGACGAGCCCGCCCATCCGGAAGCCCAGCAGGATCCCCTTCTTGACCCAGCCGTTCACGCGCCAGCCGCTGGCGGCGGTGGGGTCAGGCTCGGCGGCGCGGATACGGCCGGCATTCAAGGCTTCCTTGAACTGGTGGAAGAGGCGGAAGTGCCCCTCGGTGTAGCCCTCCGGCGGCGGCGCGTCGAAAAGCCGCTCAATCTCAGCCTGCAACGGGGATCCTCCCGCCAGCCAGCAATCCGGCTTCTTCGATGACTCGTCCTATGGTCTGCTGGCTGGCGGGCTGGGGCGCCACCAGCGGCAGCCGCCATACCGGCTCGAGCAGCCCCATCCGCGCCATCGCATACTTCACGGGGATGGGGTTGGACTCCACGAAATTCACGTTCATCAGGGGCAGGTACCGGCGGTAGAAACCGCGAGCGGTATCGAATTCGCCTGCGAGGCAGGCCTTGGCGAGAGACGCCATTTCGGCGGGAATCTGGTTCGACACAACCGAGATGATGCCCCGGCCGCCCAGCGCGATCACCGGCAGCGTGAGGGAATCGTCACCCGAAAGCACCGTAAAGCGCGCGGGCACCTGCTGGATGACGTTCGCAATCTGGCTGATATTGCCGGACGCTTCCTTCACCCCGAAGATGTTTTCGATTTCAGCCAGGCGCGCCAGGGTGGCGGGTTCCACATTGACGCCGGTGCGGCCCTGGACACTGTAGACCACGATGGGCAGCGCGACGGCTTCGGCAATGGCCCGGTAGTGCTGGTAGAGGCCTTCCTGGGTGGGCTTATTGTAGTACGGGGTGACAGAGAGGATGCCGTCCACGCCCATGCGCTGGAGCTCCCCGGCCAAAGCGATCACCTCGCGGGTGTTGTATCCTCCGGCGCCGGCCAGCACGGGAACGCGGCCCCTGGCCTCCTCGACGGTGATGGCGACGACGCGCAGGTGCTCCTCATGCGTGAGGGTAGGGCTTTCGCCCGTGGTGCCGCAGGGCACCAGGAAGTTGATGCCGGCTTCAATCTGCCGGCGAACGAGGCGCCGCAGCGTCTCTTCATCGAGGCTCAGGTCGCTTCGGAACGGCGTTACGAGCGCTGTTCCGCATCCGGTGAACATGTACCACCTCCTAAAAG
>DATMYF010000090.1:0-13296 GCA_035561075.1 Bryobacteraceae bacterium | reverse complement strand
TCACCCGCAACAACGGCATCACGGAAGGCTTCCACACCAAAATGGAACTCCTGCAACGCCAGGCATACGGCTTCCGCAATTTCCAGAACTACAGGTTGAGGGTTATAGTGATGTGTTCTTGAATTTGCTTCAGAGGTGGGGGTGCCCCCATTAATGGCGTAGAGCCGATGGGGGTGGTGGCCAGGGACGGAATCGAACCGCCGACGCCAGCCTTTTCAGGGCTGCGCTCTACCAGCTGAGCTACCTGGCCGGGAAATCGTATTCTAGCAGATCGGAAAGGCGGGACGCTAGCGCTTCAGCTCAGTTCGCGGCGGTCAAATCGGCGGGCTGAGGTATGGCGCTTGCCTGCCAGCCTCCTCCCAATGCCTTTATCAGGAGCACGGTGTTTTCGGCGCTGCGCCGCTGGATTTCGATGCCTGCGCGTTCGTTCTGCAGCCGGATGGCCTGGGCGGTCACCACTTCCAGGTACGTCACCAGCCCGCCTTTGTAGCGGTTCATTGACAACTCCTCGGAGCGCCGGGCGGCATCGATTGCCGCGCTCTGGCGCGCGCCCTGTTCTTCCAGGATTCTCAGGTTCGAGAGGCAGTCCTCCACCTGCCGGAATGCATCCAGCACCTGCTGCCGGTAATCCGCCACAGTGGCGTCATAATTCGCTGTGGCCGACTCGAGGGCGGCGCGCCTGCGCCCGCCGTCGAAGATGGTCTCCGCGGCCGACGGACCCAGCGCCCACAAACGGCTGGGCCAAGCGATCCAGTTGGTGAACTTCCGGCCCTCCATCCCGATGGCCGCCCGCAACATCACCTGCGGGTAGAACGCGATGCGCGCAAGACCGATCCGGGTATTGGCCAGCGCGACACGCCTCTCGGCCGCGGCGATGTCCGGACGGCGCTCGAGCAGCGCGGAGGGCACGTCCGTGGGGATGGGCGGGATGACCAGGGCATCGGCCGTCTCGGCGAGCGAGAACTCTTCCGGCAAGCGGCCGGTGAGGACCGCGATGGCGTGTTCGTTCTGGCTACGCAGGGCGGTGATCCCGATAGCCTGGGCGCGCGTGGCTTCAAGCTGCGTCTCCGCTTCGGCCACTTCAGCGCCGGTGGCTACTCCACCCTCGTACCGGTTGCGGTTCACCGCCAGCGCGCGCTCGTACGCCTTGACGGAGCTTTCGAGGATGCGCCGCTCGTGGTCGAGAACCCGCAAGTCGAAATAGTCGAGCGCGAGTTCGGCCTGTAAGCTCAGCCGCACGTTGGCCACGTCGCCCGCCACCGCCTGGGCGGCTTCTACGGACGCGGCGATCCCGGTGCGCACGCGGCCCCACAGGTCCGGCTCGTAACTGGCGTCCACCCCGAGGTTCAAGTCGGTGTTGCCGGCCTTGTCCGCCGCCACGGGATACGGCCGGTTGGTAGACAGACGATTGCGGGCGATCGACGAATCCCCAACTACGCCCGGGTAGCGCGCGGATCGACGCTCCTGCACCAGGGCGCGTGCCTGCCGGAAGTGGGCGTCCGCGCTCTTGAGATTCTGGTTCGCCGCTTCGACCTGTTCTTCGAGCGAGTTCAGCAGCGGATCGCCGTAGACTTCCCACCACCGTCCCTTGTTCCAGGCGTCCGAAGGGGTTGCGGCCTTCCATTCCTTGGACTCTTTGTACGCGGCGGGCGGCACCGGTATGGTGGGGGGCCGGTACTTCGGGCCGGGGCTGCAGGCGCTCGATACCAACAGCGCCGCCGCCACCAGCGCGACACGCCGGGAATTCATCGCCCGGCTCCCAGGGAGGCGGCGTTGGCGATCTCGACGGTATCGCCGGCGGCGATCGAATCCGGCGGGTTCACTACCAGCAGATCATCGGCCGAGAGGCCGCCGGTCACTTCGAGCGAATCACCGTAGTCGTGACCGATGGTGATACGGGAAATCGCGACGCGGTGGTCGCTCACGGTGGCGACGCTCATGCCCTCGGAGCGGAAGAGAACCGCATTCACGGGGATGGTGAGGGAATGGATACCGGCCTTGAGTTTCAGGTGCGCTTCCACATACGCGCCGGGCAGCAGCAGGCCTTCCGCGTTATCGACGTCGATTTCGACGCGCAGGGTGCGGGAAGCCACGTCGATGGCGTTGGCGGTGCGGGTCAACTGTCCGCGGAAGCGGCGGCCGGGCATCTCGGCGAGGGCCAGCTCGACCGGAGTACCCGGGATGGCGGCGCGCGAATTCACCTGCGGGACCTGCACGAAGACGCGCAGCCGGCTGATTGCGGCGAGGTGATAGAGCTCCCGCCCGGGCCCGTTGCTCCCGGCGCTGACCAGCGCCCCGATGTCGATATTGCGGACGGTAATCATGCCTGCAAACGGCGCATAGATTTTCTGGAAGGACTGCGTTTCCTCCAGCCGTTTCACGTTGGCGCCGGAGGCCTCCACGACCGCGCGCTTGGCTTCGAGGTCCCCGAGCTTCTCTTCGGTTTGCTGGTGCGACACCGAATCGGTCTTCAACAGGTGCTGCCAGCGCTCGGCGGTGGAACGGGCCAGCCGGTAGTTCGCTTCGGCGGTGGCAAGCTCCGCGCGAGCCTGGCGCAACTGCTGGTCCACTTCGGGGGTTTCGATTTCGGCCAGCAACTGCCCTGCATCCACACGGGTGCCGATATCGGCGTACCAGCGCTTGACGTACCCATTGGTGCGCGCATAAACCGGGGTATCGGTGAAGGCTTCGATGTTGCCCGGCAGGACCAGCTCATCGGCGGCGGCTCCCGGCTTGGGACGAACCACGTTGACGGAGAGCACCGTGGCAGCCCGGGTCTCGCGAACCAGCGCGGTTTGCGCGACGAGGCGAGATTGGATTCCCCGGAAGATGAAATGGCCCAGCACCAGCGCGAACGCCACCAGCACCAGCGCCCAGAGCGCCCGGGAAGGCCTGCGCACCGGAGGCGCGGCGCCCTTTTCCGTCTGCAACTGCTCGTCCGACTCCGTCATATCCCTACTCCTCGATCCGCGGAACCCGGCCGCGGTGCAACATGCTGAAGACCGCCGGCACGAAGAACAAGGTGGCCACCGTGGCGCAGATGAGGCCGCCGATGACCGCGCGCCCGAGCGGTGCGTTCTGTTCCCCGCCCTCTCCCAGCCCCAGGGCCATGGGGATCATCCCGATGATCATCGCCAGCGCCGTCATCACCACTGGGCGGAAGCGCGTCACCCCCGCACTGATGGCGCTGCGCGCCGACTCGCCGGTTTCGAGCAGCCGTTCCTTGGCGAACGAGATCACCAGGACGCTGTTCGCGGTGGCCACCCCCATGCACATGATGGCGCCCATCAGGGCCGGGACGCTCAACGCGGTGCGGGTGAGGAACAGGAACAGCACGATGCCGGCGAGTGCCGCGGGCAGGGCCGTGATGATGATGAACGGGTCCAGCCACGATTGAAAGTTCACCACGATCAGGAGATAGACCAGCACGATGGAGAACGCGAGTCCGCCCAGCAGGCTCACGTACGAATCCCGCATGGTGGAATACTGCCCGCGCACGAAAAGGCGCGAACCGCGGGGCAGCCACTTTCGATTGGCGTCCACGATGCGCTGCACGTCGCGCCCGACGGCGCCCAGATCCCGCCCCTCAACAGATCCATAGATATCGACGATGCGTTGCACGTCGTAGTGCGAGACCACCGCGATCTCCTGGGAACGCTGGATGGAGGCCACGTCGGCGAGAATCGAGGGGCGCTTGGCCGCCTGTCCGCTGATGGGGATGTTGCGGAGATCCTGCAAGCCCTGGATGCGGTACTGCGGGGTCTGGGTGACCAGGCTGTAGCTGACCCCGGTCTTGGGATTGAGCCAGAAGGTGGGGGTGGTCTGGAAGCTGCCACTTAGGGATACCAGCAGGCTGCTGGCGATCTCGCGCTGCGTAAAGCCGCCTTCGGCCGCGCGGGTGCGGTCCACCTCGATGTGCAGCTTGGGCTGGTCGAAGGCCTGCTGGATGCGGGCGTCCGCCAGGCCGGGGATGGTGCGCAACTGGCGCAGCAGCGCACTGGCGAACTTGTGATTCGCCGCGAAATTGGGGCCGGTGACCTGCACGTCTACCGGCGCGGGCATGCCGAAGTTCAGGATCTGGCTGACCATATCGGCGGGGATGAAAGAAAAGGTGGTGCCGGGGAATTCCCTGGGCAGCGTGCGGCGCAGGAGGCGCACGTAGTCTTCGGTGGGCCGGTGGTCGCCCTTGAGGCTGACCATGACGTCGGCATCGCCGTTACCGATAGGAGCGGAGTTGCTGTAGGTGAGGTTGATGGTGCTGTACGGCAGGCCGATGTTATCCAGGATGCCGCCCAACTCTTCGGGCGGGATTTTGCGCCGGATGGAGTCCTCCACCAGGTCGCACAGGCGCGCGGTTTCTTCAATGCGGGTGCCGGTACGTGCGCGGAGGTGCAGCTTGAACTGCCCGGTATCCACGTTGGGGAAGAAATCCTGGCCGAGCCACGGCAGCAGCAGAAACGCCGACGCGCAGGCCAGCAGAAAGCCCGGCAGAAACACGCGGCGATGGCGGACGCAGGCATCGAGCAACCCGGCATATACGTCGCGAACATGGTGGAACGCCCTCTCAAAGCCGCGCTGCACGATGGTGAACGGATTCCAGCTCCGGTGATGGCGGCGGGCGGCGGCATGGCGCCGCTGGGTGGTGAGCAGATACTTGGCGAGGGTAGGGACCAGGGTGCGGGAGAGAACGTAGGAGGCGAGCATCGCGAAGACCACCGCCTCGGCGAGGGGCACGAAGAGATACCGTGGCACACCGCTCAGGAAGAACATGGGGAGGAAGACGATGCAGATGCAGAGCGTGGAAACCAGCGCCGGCACGGAGATCTGGGCCGCGCCGTTGAAGATCGCACTTTCGAGAGCCTCGCCATGCTCGATATGGCGTTCGATGTTCTCGATGGTTACGGTCGCGTCGTCCACCAGAATCCCGACCGCCAGGGCCAGGCCGCCGAGCGTCATGATGTTGATGGTCTCGTGGAGCATCCACAGAACGATCAGGGACGAGAGGATGGAAAGCGGAATCGAGATGGCGATGATGAGGGTACTGCGCCAGCTTCCAAGAAACAACAGGATCATCAGGCCGGTAAGGCAGGCGGCGAGAATGGCTTCCTTGACGACGCCGTCAATGGAGGCGCGGACGAAGATGGACTGGTCCGCCAGGGGCTCGATTTTGAGCTCCGGGGGGACGATCTGGCGAATGACGGGCAGCAGATTGCGGACGCCGCGCACGACATCGAGGGTGGACGCCCTGCCGGTCTTATATATGGTGAGCAGTGCGCCGCGCCGCCCGTCCTGCCGGACGATGTTGGTCTGGGGAGCAAAGCCGCTGCGCACGCTGCCGATGTCACGCAGATAGATGACGGCGCCGTTGACGGACTTGATAGGCAGGTTGGCAATTTCGCTCACCTCCTGGGGGCTGCCGTTCATGTCCACGGCGTATTCGAAGTCCCCGATCTTGGCTGTGCCGGCGGGCAGGATGAGGTTCTGGGCGCCCACGGCGTTGACCACGTCGAGCGGGGAAAGGCCCTTCGACTGGAGGAGCGCCGGGTTGATGTCCATCATGATCTGCGGGGACTTACCGCCGAACGGAAACGGCACGGAAGCGCCGGCAACGGTGGCCAACTGCATCCGCATAGTGTTGCGGCTGATATCCCCAAGGGCCGTTTCGGAAAGGGTGGCGCTCGAAAGCGAAAGCTGGAGGATGGGGACGGTGGAGGCGTTGTACCGGATGACCAGCGGCGGGGTGGCGCCGGGGGGCATGCTCTTCAGCCCGGTCTGCGACATGGCGGTGACCGCGGCCAGTGCGGCGTTGACGTCCGCCGAGGGCTGAAAGAACATCTTGATGACCGCCATACCGTTCAGGGTCTGGGACTCGATGTGCTCGATGTCGTTCACCGCGGTGGTCATGGACCGTTCGTAGTTGGATACGATGCGGCCCTCGAACTCGCGCGCATTGAGGCCGGTGTACGTCCAATCGGCGGCTATGACGGGGATGTCGATATCGGGGAAGATGTCGGTGGGCATCCGGGAGATCGCGACCGGACTGAGGATCAGGATCAGGATGGCCAGAACGATGAAGGTATAGGGCCGCTCAAGTGCAACCCGGACAATCCACATGCGCAGGAATCCTTAATGCGACGGAGCTGACAGCACGCTTTCGCAAATACGAAACGAAGTCGTATAGTTTCGATTTAATGATACTCTACAGAGTATAGTGATGGCAAAAACCGCGCGTGAAGCGGAGGTCCGGACCCCGGGGAGGCCGCGGGACGAAGCAGCGCGAAAACGCATCCTGGATGCGTCGCTGGCGCTGATGGAAGAGATCGGGTTTGCCAACCTGACCTGCGACGGCATAGCCGAGCGGGCCGGAGCGAGCAAGGCGACGGTGTACCGCTGGTGGCCCAACAAGGCCGCGGTGGTGATCGACGCGTTCGTGGAGGCCGTTACGCCCGACCTGCCGAATGAGGGCGCGGAATCCGTGGAAGAATTCGTACGGATGCGGCTGCGAAGCTTCGCGCGGGTGCTGGCGGGCCGCAACGGGCGGGTGCTGGCGGCGGTGGTGGCGGCATCGCAGAACGACCCGGAGGTGGCGGCAGCCTTTCTGGCCCACTGGATCAAACCGAGGCGGTCGATTTCCCGGAAGTACCTGGAGCGCTTCCAGGCGGAAGGGACGCTGGTGCAGCACGCCAACATCGACCAGATCCTGGACGTGATGTACGGGCCGCTCCAGTTCCTGCTAATGACCAGGCGGTGCCGGATCACGACCGAGTATGCGGACAGCCTCGCGTCCCTGGTCCTGCACGGGTTGTTGCCGCGGAACGGGGACGGGTAAAGCTCGCTCCGGCTCACTCTCTTCCTTCTTAATATCCGGCTTTGGCTGTGGTGCGTCCGGGGGTTCGGGCGGCTCGGGCGGGGGTGTCTCCGGGTGTTCGGAAATGGGATTGGGTTCGTTTGGTATCTCCGCGGTGCGCAGCAGGAGGAGGTTGTGAAATGCCCGCTGATAGGCGCAGTGAAGGCGGGTTTCGTAGCGGTGGAGGAGGCTGAGTTCGGGGGAGAAGGCGAGTTGGGAGAAGGCGCCGGCGATGCGGGCGACCTCGTCGGGGCCGGACTGCTCGCTGAGGCGCTGGTCGAGGAGGCTTGCCTCGATGGCCCAAGCGCGGCGCATGCGCCAGAAGGAAGTGGCCATCTCTTCAAGGAAGCCGAGCTCGATGCCGTCGGCGGGGCCGAAACGGTTGACGAGCTCGGAGTAGAGCGCCTCAAACGCCTGGGTGGACTCGTTTTCGAGAACCACGGTTTTGGCGAGCAGGCCGTGGCGCATAGCGTTGAAGGAAGAGCGGCTTTTGCCGGCCGCCGTTTTGGGACCTTTGGAGCGGGCGCCGTTGGCGCGCGCGGAAATGATGCGTCTGATGGATGCCATCCGAACCTCGTTCACACTATACCGCCGGGGGCGCGGGGAACAGGTCCGATGTGCTTTGTTTTCAATGGCTATGGCGTGTGACCGGGTATCCGCCGGGGGCACACCTATTTTGCTTCTGGATACGAGCAGCCGCGCGCATCTAAGGGAATGATGATGGGGTGTGCGGTCTGTAATGCGATGTTCATGTGAGTTCGTGAACTTCGTTCGAGAGGAAACAACAAAGCCGTGATTAAGCACTTGACGCAGGAAGTGCTCCGGAATCACAAGCCGTAGGGTACCAGGACCGGGGGTGATGTGGGGGTAGTCGGTAGTGTCTAGAGATCGTGGATTGGCGAATCGTGACCGTCAGGTAACCTTCTGTACGGTGGTGTACACTTGATTCGCTATGACTACATCTACATGCCCAAAATGCGGAGAGGTGCTTAACCGCGTCCAGGTTCAAGACATTGACGCTTACGTTTTAGGGGGGACCACCTGGCGCGCGCTCTCGTATTCTTGCCCATTCTGTGACGTGGCTATTAGCATCCAAATAGATCCGATAGCCCTAAAGAATGACCTTATTGACGAGTTGCTTCGAAGGCTGGGGCGGGCCTAAGCGCTCACCACTCAGCCCTTCTTCTTCCCGCGCTTCGCCTTCGGCCACTTTGGGCTATCTCAGCCATCGGCATCGGCCTGGCGCCCAGGAGGATCCGAAGCACGGCGACAATAATATAGTTGACAAAATGAAGTTCCTATTGATCATGGCCGCTGAACCGAACACTCTCCAAGAAGCCATCGTATACTTCGCCGATCCCGTCAACTGCCGCGAATACCTCGTCGCGCGCCGCTGGCCGAATGGCGTTGAGTGCCCGCGCTGCGGCCCCAAGAACGTTCTGTTTCTTGAGAAGTACAACCGCTGGCATTGCCGCGAGAAGCACGACGCGCCGCAGTTTACCCTGAAGACCGGAACGATCATGGAAGACTCCCCCATCGGTCTGGATAAGTGGATGATGGCGATGTGGCAAATCGTGAACTGCAAGAATGGCATCAGCAGTTACGAAGTGCATCGCGCCATCGACGTGACGCAGAAAACCGCGTGGTTCCTCGATCACCGCATCCGCTTCGCGCTGACGCAGGGGAGCTTCAACAAGTTGTCTGGACAGGTTGAAGCCGACGAGACTTTCATCGGTGGCAAGGCTCGCAACATGCATGCGGATCGGAAGGCGAGGAAAATCACTGGGACGGGCGGCAAAGATAAGACCGCCGTCATGGGCATCCTGGAACGCGGCGGCAAGATCGTTACCAAGGTCGTCCCGAATCGGAAGAAGAAGGCGCTTCAGGCTGAAGTCTGCGAACACGTTGTTGCGGGCTCCGCGATCTTCACCGACTCGCTAAAGTCGTACGAAGGCATGACCGAGTTTCAGCACGAAGTGATTGACCACGCGGTAGCCTACGTCAACGGCCAGTGCCACACGAACGGTTGCGAGAATTTCTGGAGTCTTCTCAAGCGCTCGCTGAACGGAACCTACGTCAGCGTGGAGCCCTTCCACCTGTTCCGTTACCTCGATGAGCAGACCTTCCGGCACAACAATCGCATCGGCATGAACGACGGCCAGCGGTTCGATTTGGCTGTGCGGCAGATCGTAGGGAAGCGGCTGACGTTCGATCAGTTGACCGGGAAGGTAGACATCGAAAAATCAGACATGCGCCCCTGCTGAGGCCGCGGCAGGGGCGCGGTAAGCGTAGGCCTCTGCCCATTTGATGCATAAGTAAAGTAACCCCCACTTGTGGGTCGGTGAGGTTCTTGGTAGACTCCCCAGTAAGGTGACCAGCGCAACAGAATGGGCAAACACCTTGGGCTTGGCGATTAGCCCACTGTTTGCAGCAAATTACGATGTTTCGCCTGGCAAGCACTATGCGATGCTTGATGGCCGACGTGCGTCTTTTGCCTGCTCGGTCATGGACGCCACGGTGGATATTTCCCAGGAGAATTCTCAGAACTGGCAATGGTCGGCTGACCTTGCTCATCATGTCCTGATTACGCCCGACCATGTGTTGGTTCGGTCCGGACGCGACGCGGCCGGAAGGAAATTTCGGCTCGATTCGGTAAGCAGCCGTCTTGAGCAGTTTCTTGGTTTTCTTGATGACTCACGCAGTTCTGCCCTTCCTGACGTGGTCCCGTTTTTAGTAGAGGAATTTAGGCAAATGTGGGCAATCACGGGGGAGCAAGAAGGACACCACGCCCTGACGGCTTTCCTCTTCGCGTTAAATGCAGCGGATGGGGACGCGGACCGCTTGGATGACGCCGCTTGGCGACAGACAACGATGTTAGATATTGGAATTGACCCCAGTTTGGCTCCGCTGCATTGGAGTTCCGAAATTGCAGACCGCGCGCGAGGACTTCAAGCAAGGGCACCCTTAGGCCTTCGGCTGATCCCGTCGCTTGTGTTGCGGCATGCCGCAGGACGGCTATTTCAGGAAGCGCATGCAATCTTGGAATCGGTTCAGCTCGGTTTATTTGGCGAACACGCCATTGAGACAGCACCGGGCTACTTCCCCACTGGCGCGTATTTTACCCCGGTTCGCATCGCCCGCTTGCTGGCAGATTGGTCGCTACGACAATTACCAACTCTGCCCAACGTCCTAGCAATTGCAGATTTTGCATGTGGATCGGCGATCTTTTTGACTGAGGCTCTGCGCGCGCTTGAGCGACGGGAATTCAAAGGAACAGTTCAATTGATCGGCCGTGATCGAAGCCCACAAGCCGTCACGATGGCGAAGGTTGCGGTTCGGGCTCTAGAGCGCGACATGCCTTCCATGAAGGTCACCTCCGACATCAGCCAAGCCGACGCCCTCGACGCCGACTGGCCAAAGGCGGATATTATTCTGATGAATCCACCGTTCCGATCATGGGAGCAAATGAACGAGCGCGAAAGGGGATGGGTCCATGAGACTACGAAGGGTGTGGGGCGCGGGAGGCCGGATCTGAGTGTCGGCTTTGTAGAGCGAGCGGTCGGCGCTCTACAGCCGGGAGGCGTAATGGCTACGCTGGTTCCAGCGGGAGTGCTTGCGAGTGATAGTCTGGGAAAATGGAGGGATGCCTTACTCCAAAAAGTCACTCCTAATCTAGTCGCGGTGCTCGGAGAGCACGGACTATTCCAGCACGCGCTAGTAAATGTCGGCGTACTGGCGCTGAGAAGCGGCCCTCCCTCTACGGAAAGGACGCCCCTTTATGTCGCGTGGTCGTCATCGGACGATGGAGCCGCCTCACGTGCCATACGCGGCATTCGACGATCACTTCCCGGCAGTCGTAATCATCCACAATCGACTGATGATGTCGGTGGATGGAGTGTTACCGTAACCACGATCGAGGCTTTCAAGCGGAGACCATCTTGGCTGCCGGGAACGGGAACTCTCGGATCTCTTCTCGATGAAATTCAGAGCCAGACCGATACGAACGTAGGCCAGATGTTCGATGTTCACGAAGGAATTAAGACCGGGGCCAAGCACATTTTTATCCAGCCGCAGAGTGTAGTGAGGGGCCTGCCCGAAAATGAGCACCGATACTTTAATGAAGCCGTTGAGGGGGATAATTTTTCTGACGGAGAGATCAAGCCCAACACCTGTCTCTTTGTCTCCGACGACACATGGGAAACTTGGGATGACGTGGAAAAGGCTGTTCCTGTTTTTTTTGAAAAGTACCTTAAGCATGAACAGCAGCTATTGGGTAATCGAAAGGCCGACCAAAAAGTAAAGCCCTGGCAGCTAACGCGGCGGCGCACATGGCCCGCAGGAAGGCCGCGGTTATTATCGAAGCGATTTGGCCTCTATCCGGCCTTTGCGCGGGACCCACGGGGTAAATTCGCTGTCGTACAGGCATACGCATGGGTTCCGACCGAACGATTGAAGGGCGGCCTTTCTTCAGACGAGCTACGCGAACTCTTAACTGTATACTGGTGGTACTTCAACTCGCGCGTTGCTATTGCGCTTTTACGTGAGTTTTGCCCTAACGTTGCTGGGGGGCAATTGGATCTGTCGCGGAAGTTCGTGAAACATGCTCCACTTCCTGATTTACCACGGCAACTCCGAGAGAATCCGGCACTACAGGAACTATCAACCAACATTCGGCTTAGCTCTGGAGATAAACTGCCACAACTTGGCGACCGAGATCGGTTTGCCGCTGAAGCCCTTGGAACGAATCTATCTAGCTGGAACCTGTCAGGGCTGTATAAGCAACATAGTTAGATGGAATGTAAAAGCAGCCAGTTTGCAAATCACGTTGCAGAGATATCGAAGATACTCCAAAGGGAGTGTCATATTTCAGAGGCTGGCCTAGTCGTCCATCAAGATTTTCAAATAAAGATTCGGGGCGGTCCGACGCCTCTGTTTCGTCCAGTGACGACCGAATTTGATGTCCTGGAGTACGCTTTAGAACTGCCTATCTCTACGCAAAGCCACCAGCGCAAGTACTGGGTCGGCTTGCACGAGGCGTGGAAGCCGCTCAGGAGCAAGCACAAGATTAGCTTTAGTCGGTGCTCGCTGCGCCTATATGTGAGCGCAAATCAGGAGGAGCCTGCGCATTTCCTTAGGCTCGAATGGGTCGCCCCCGAAGATGGGATTTATCAAGGAAGGCACGCCGGACATCCTCACTGGCATGTTGATCGAGTGGTTCTCGCTGGCAGCAAGGTTCTCGCACGCTCATTTGAAGATCCCCCTCCTGAATCGGGGGCACCTGCTGTAGAGGAATTTGGCCCCTTGGCGGCTTCTGAGCCTATCCAGCAGGGTTATAGCGAATTTGATTGTTCGTGGATTCAAAAGATCCACTTACCGGCTCAGGCTGGGTGGATCAAGAAATGGCGCGGCACAGAGGTTCCAGGCCCTCACCAATCCGAACCTGACAATTTTGAGGCTTTAGAAAATTGGTGGAGTGGATCGCTACGATACTTTGTACACGAATTGAGTAGCTGAGAATCTAGCCATTTTCGGCGTTATCATAGAGGCAGGGATGAAACCTTTACCCGCACCCCACGTTCCCGGCAACACCGAAGCCGAGCGCATGGACAACGCCGTCCGCAAGATGTTCACGGTCTCCAAAGACGCTGTGCTGAAGCATGAAGCGAAAGAAAAACGAGATCGTGAAAAGAAGCGCAGAGCCAAAAACCCGCACTGATTTTGCTCCGGCCTGTCACGCCAGTCCCATCCTACCGCTGGCCGGCTATTTTGCCAAGTATATTATTACCCAAATTAGGGCTTGGGGACTTTGGGGGCGACGAGGTCGAGTATCTCAACCAACAACGCGCGCTAGAGCATCGCACCGCGGTTGTAAAACTCAACGGTGTTCAGCAGGACATCGTAGAGCGCAAGAAGTACGCACTCTGCTTTTTCGTGCTTGCATGTGCATGGGTGTGCGTTATTGGAACGATCCTGCTACTGCAAGGATTTGGCTCCTTCTGGTGGGGGTGTATGCCATTTAAGCTTTCCGATTCGGTTCTCTTAACGGCGATGGGAACCACAACAGCAAACATCCTCGGAATCTTGCTGGTCGTGGCGAAATACCTGTTTAAATCCAATGGTGAGTGAGTGTGACAGCGCCCCACTTGCACACCAATCGCGAATGGTGAGATTACTTGAGCGGAGGGCGGCGGAGTCGAACCGCAATGCCGCCAAGGATCTGGCGTTCATAAGACGCGTCCAAGCACACCGGCTTGTCGCTGACCTGCTCCCCGAAAACTCTACCAGCGATAATTGAGGATTCTCCGGCGGTGATCCAAAACCCAGAAGTTGTACCAATTGAAATTGGAGATATCGTAGGCAATTGAGGTCCTCGGAGAGGGGAACGAGGAGGTTCGACATGCCGAAGAAGGGACACACCGAGGAGCAGATCATCGCCGCGCTGAAGGAGT
>DATMYF010000089.1:0-46388 GCA_035561075.1 Bryobacteraceae bacterium | reverse complement strand
CCCCCCACCCCCGCAACTCCCGTTTCGGATAATATAGAAGGTTCGCGGGCGTCCAAACCGCCCCGATTCCGCATTACCGGGAGCACAATCACGTGAAAGTCTACGAAGGCAAAGACATTCGGAACGTCGGTGTGGTGGGCCACGGCGATTCCGGAAAAACGACGCTCACCGCCGGGTTGCTCTTTACCGCCGGCGCTACCAATCGCCTGCTGCGCGTGGATGAAGGCAATACCATCACGGATTTCGACGATGACGAAATCCAGCGCCGCATCAGCATTTCCACCGCGGTCGCGGTGGTCGAGTGGCGCAAGACGAAGATCAACCTGCTGGATACTCCCGGGTACAACATTTTCATCAACGATACGCGCGCCTCGCTGATCGCCGCCGATGCCGCACTGGTCGTGGTGGATGGCGTCGCGGGCGTCGAGGTGCAGACTGAGAAGGTGTGGGGCTTCGCCGAAGAATTCAAGCTCCCGCGCGCCCTGGTAGTGAACAAGCTCGACCGCGAACGCGCCGACTTCGAGCGCACCCTGGAGAGCATTCAGGCCAATTTCGGCCGCGCCGCCGTACCCGTCCAGATCCCCATCGGTTCCGAGCGCGATTTTACCGGTGCGGTGGACCTTATCCGGATGAAGGCCTACACCTACACGCCGGACGGCGACGGTAAGGGCAAGGAGGGCGAGATCCCGGCCAATATGGCCGATGCCGCCCAGAAGGCTCACGAGGCCCTGGTTGAGATGGTCGCGGAAGGCAACGATGCCCTGATGGAGGAGTTCTTTGAGAAGGGCACGCTCTCCCCGGAACAGATCCTGGAAGGCCTGCGGCATGGCGTGCGGGAAATGCGCATCTTCCCTGTCATGTGCGCCTCCGCCACGCGCAACATCGGCACCGATAACCTGCTGAACTTCATAGTGGACTACTTCCCCGCCGCAGTGGAGCGGACCGTCAAAGCCATCGTGAACGAGGCTGAGGTCGAGCGTCCGGTTAACGCCTCAGACCCGGCTTCCGTTTTCGTATTTAAGACTATTGCCGACCCGTTCGCCGGGCGCATCTCGTTCTTCCGTGTC
The DNA here is from genome assembly GCA_035561075.1 of Bryobacteraceae bacterium. GTDB lineage: Bacteria > Acidobacteriota > Terriglobia > Bryobacterales > Bryobacteraceae > JAMCRM01. The sequence goes on along the minus strand of DATMYF010000089.1, from coordinate 45,321 downwards.
CACTCGGGCGTGTTGAAGAACGACGCCAACCTGCTGAATGTCCAGCGCGGCGGCGCCGAGCGGCTCTCCCACATCGGATCGCCGTTCGGGAAGACTATCCAGCCGGTCACGGAGTTGTACGCCGGCGATATCGGCGCGGTGGCCAAGCTGAAGGAGACCCTCACCGGGGACACCCTGGCCGACAAGGGCGTTCAGCAGACCTATCCCAAGGTGAAGCTGCCCGAACCTTCCATCGCTTTCGCCATCCAGGCGAGTTCGCGGCAGGATGAAGACCGCATGGGGAACGCGGTGAACCGGATCCTTGAAGAGGACCTCTCGCTACGCTTCTACCGCGACCCCCAGACAAAGGAATTCCTGCTGGCCGGCAGCGGACAGCAGCACGTCGAGGTGATCGTCAGCCGGCTGAAGAAACGCTACGGCGTGGAAGTCACTCTGAAGGCCCCGAAAATCCCCTACCGGGAGACAATCCGCGGCACCGCCGACGTGCAGGGGCGCCACAAGAAACAGACCGGCGGACACGGCCAGTTCGGTGACTGCTGGATCCGCATGGAACCGCTCCCGCGCGGCGCTAATTTCCAATTCGCCAACGAGGTGTTCGGCGGCGCCATCCCCAAGAACTTCATCCCCGCGGTGGAGAAGGGCATCGTGGAAGCTGCCGCCAACGGGTACCTGGCAGGCTATCCCATGGTGGACTTCAAGGTGGTGCTCTACGACGGGTCCTACCACGACGTAGATTCGTCAGAGCTCTCCTTCAAGCTGGCCGCCCGGAAGGCGTTCAAGGCTGCTATGCAAGCCGCCAAGCCGGCACTGCTCGAGCCGGTCATGAACGTGGAGATTCAGGCCCCGGTGGAGTATGCGGGCGACCTGATGGGCGACCTCAACGGCCGCCGCGGACGGATTGCCGGCATGGACACCAAGGGCACTACCCAGATCATCCGCGCCCAAGTCCCCATGGCCGAGATGCTGAACTACCAGAACGACCTGACGGCCATGACGCAGGGCCGAGCCACCTTCTCCATGGAAGCCAGCCACTACGATTTCGTGCCGCAGTTGCAGGCCGATAAGATCATCGCAGCGGCTAAGGCCGCCAAGGCGGGCGAGGAAGAAGAAGAGGAATAGCTTCTGGTTATAGCCGTGTCGAGGCGACACGGCTGTGTACGAAACAAACACACCCGGGGGGCGATTTGGGTTGACCCCCGGGTGTTCACTGTTGTACAGTTGTAATTTCTTGCGGAGCCATCCGCGGTGCGCAAGAGGCAGCACAGTCCGCTAAATCCTTTGTTTCGAGGACTTGATGGCCGATCGAACAAAGCCGGTAGTATTCTCTTTTCTTTTTCTTGCCCTTATAGGCCTGGTCGGCTGCGGCTCTTCCCAGCAGTCTAAGTTCCAAATGGCCTTTCTTCCGGCGCCGCATCCCGCGGCTGCCGCCCCCGAAATTGCCGAGCCCGCCTCGGCATCGGAGCCGAGATTCTTCGTGCGCAACACTCCCGCTATCGCACGTCCGGCTGTCCCGATCGCTCCCCTCCTTTCACAAACCCAGGACCTGATCGAACGCGCCACCCAGCGCTTCGAGCGCGGCAGACGGTACTACCAGGCCAAGGATGCCGAGAACGCGCGCAAGGAATTCGACGCCGCGTTGGATTTGATGCTGGAAGCTTCCGACCAGCCCATGGCGGACCGGAAGACGCTCGAGCGGAAACTCGACCAGATGATCGAGGCCATCCACCGTTACGATCTGGCGGGACTTGGGTCCGGCGCCGACGTAGATGAAACGGCCTTCGAGAAAGCTCCTCTCGAAGACATCCTTGAAATGACCTTCCCGGTAGACCCAAAGTTGAAAAGCAGGGTACGGGAACAGATCCAGGCAACGGCTTCGCAGCTCCCCCTCTCCACCAACGACGCGGTACTCGGGTACATTCACTATTTCTCCGGGCGCGGGCATCGGACGATGGTGAACGGTTTCGAACGGGCCGGCCGCTACAAGCCGATGATCCAACGAATTCTCGACGAAGTAGGCGTGCCGCAGGAGTTGATCTATCTGGCGCAGGCCGAATCCGGCTTCCAGCCGCGCGCCGTATCCCGCATGAGGGCCACGGGAATGTGGCAGTTCATGGCCTATCGCGGCAGGGAATACGGCCTGGAGCAGACGCGTTACGTTGACGATCGCCTGGATCCCGAGAAGGCGACCCGTGCGGCCGCCCGCCATCTGCGGGACCTGTATACGGAGTTCGGCGACTGGTACCTGGCCATCGCGGCGTACAACTGCGGGCCCGGCGTGGTGGAGAAGGCTGTCGAGCGCACCGGCTACGCGGACTTCTGGGAATTGCGCCGCCGCCGCGTGCTGCCGGCCGAGACTACCGCCTACGTACCAATTATTCTCGCCATGACGATCATGGCCAAGAACGCTCCGGAATACGGACTGGACAACATCAACCCCGAGACAGCCGTCGAGTACGACACCGTGGAGATGACCGCTCCCACTCACCTGGCGCTGGTTGCGGACCTCACTGACTCACCGGTATCCGAATTGATGGCACTCAACCCCGCGCTGTTGAAAGGGGTAGCGCCGGCGGGTTTCAGCCTGTACGTGCCCAAGGGCAGTGCCAACACCCTGGTGGCTGCACTCGAGACCATTCCCGCGGAGCGCCGGGCTTCATGGCGCATCCACAAGGTGGCGAGCGGCGACACCCTGGCAAGCATTGGAAAGCGGTACGGCATGGCGCCGGACAGCATCGCAGCGGCCAATAGCCTGCAAGCGAAGGAACCGGTGGAAGGCGATCAACTGGTGATCCCGACAGCGGCAGTCGCGGAGAGGACGGTGGCGCCCAAATCGCGCATCTCCGCCCGTCGCGGTGTAGAGAAGCGCCGCGGGACCAGCATTTCCGCACGCGGGAAGTCCTCCGCGCGTGTGACGTCGGCCTCTCGCGGGAAGTCCAAGGGGACCGTCAAATCGGCAGCGGCGAAGAATTCCGGCGCGAGCCGCGCGAGTGCCAAGGGCTCGCACCGCTCCGTTGGGAACACGGCATCCAATCGTTCGCGCAGCTCCGCGCGAAGCAATTAGCAGCCGGCAGGACCGCTCCCCCAGAACGCGATAAACAGCCCGCAACGGCGCTTCGGCGCCATCACATTTTTTTGGTTTTCCCGCATTTGGGTATTGCCTCCGCGCAAAAAAGGGTTATTCTATGGGTGATCGTTCCCTGAGAACAGGAGGCGTGCAGAATGTTTGATCGGCCTAGATTTTCTCCACGAGACGAAGAGGAACTGGACGACTTCCAGGACTACGACGACGACGAGGAGAACTCCGACCTTTCCAAGCTGGACGAGTACGAAGAAGAAGAGGAAGACGAAGAAGAGGAAGAGGAAGAGGAAGAGATGGTTGAACAGATGACACCTTCTGCGGTCGCTCCGCCGGTCGAGACACCCACGTCCGCCGAAACTCCTGCCGTAGAGCAAGCTCCGGCGAAGAAGAAAGCCGCGCGCAAGGCCCCTGCCAAGACCGCGGTTAAGAAGGCGCCTGCCAAAAAGGCCGCCAAGAAAGCCCCGGCTAAGAAAGCCCCGGCCAAGAAGGCCATGAAGGCACCGGCCAGGAAGGCTCCTGCAAAGAAGGCGGCCTCCAAGAAGACAGTGGCGAAGAAAGCTCCCGCCAAAAAGGCGCCGGTAAAGAAAGCCGCCAAGAAGGCCCCGGTCAAGAAGGCCCAGGCCAAGAAGGTTGTCGCAAAAAAGGGAGCGGCGAAAAAGGCTCCCGCCAAGAAGGGCGCGCGCAGGCGCTAGAAGAAGAAGCGGCACGCGCGGATCGTGGTCCCGGTCGTCAATTACGCCGGGCGCCGGCCGGAGCCTCCCGGCCACGGCCGGCGCTGGCTTCAGGCTTCCTTGTTCACCGTGCGCCGGCAGCGCTCGAACAGTTCGAGCAGCGCGTCGACGTGATCATCCGGGCCGCGGGTGGCAGGCTTGCCGGAGAATCCGGCCGACGGTGTTGCGCCACCCTTTCCGTAGCCCGTTGTCACGGTGATGAACTTCATCAGTTCGAGGGCGATCTCGTCCTTGCTCCGCATCGGGGAACTTGGTTGTACCGGTGCCGTCTCTTCCGCCATTTCCGCTTTGTCCTCCTGGGATTCTAAAACTCTAGATTACAGCAAATGCCCCTGACCGCACGCCGGTTTATCCGCAAGATGCGCGGCGGGGCGCAGTCCCATCTGCTGGAGGCCGACGACGGGCATTTCTACGTCGTAAAGTTCCAGAATAACCCTCAGCATCGGCGGATCCTGGTCAACGAACTGGTCGCCTCGGTTCTGCTCGATTACCTCCAGATTTCGGCACCGGAAGGGGTTCTGATCGCCGTAGGGGCCGACTTCCTGCGCGCCAATCCGGAAGTCGGCCTGAGCCTGGGGACGCGACGCGTGCCCGTCCAGGCGGGCTGGCACTTCGGCTCGCGCTATCCCGGCGACCCTGGCCGCACGGCGGTGTACGATTTCCTGCCGGATGCGCTGCTCGAACAAGTGGTCAACCGGCCGGAATTCCTGGGCGCGCTTGTCTTCGACAAGTGGGCGGGCAACGCCGATGGGCGGCAGGCGGTCTTTTACCGCGCACTGGTGCGCTCCGCGCATGTTGTGGCGGCGCCTCCGAATCCCGGCTTCGTCGCGCGAATGATCGACCATGGGTACATCTTCAACGGCCCGTACTGGGAGTTCCCGGATTCACCCTTGCAGGGCCTCTATCCGCGCCGGTCGATCTATGACGGGGTGTTTTCGCTGGAGGATTTCCAGCCCTGGCTGGACCGCGTGCAGCACCTCCCCCCCGAGGTCCTCGACCAGGCCTGGAAACGGGTTCCGCCGGAATGGATCGAAGGGGAAGAGGACGCCTTCGAGCAGATGTTGGAGACACTGATGGCACGCCGCGCCCGCGTGCCAGACCTGATTTCGGCCACCCGCGACGCGCGCCCCAACCCGTTCCCGAACTGGCATTGAGGGAAACGGCCGGGCATACGATATGCTCGTAGTCAATGCGGCGGCTCGTGATCCGGCCCGGGGCGATCGGGGACTTCATCCTATCCTTGCCGGCCATCGATCGCCTCCGGACGGGCTATTTCGAGATATGGGCGCGCGGCCCCAACGTTCCGCTGGCGCGGTGCGCCGAGCGCACGCGGGCGATCGAGGCGACGGGGCTCGATCTGCTCGGCATCACCGGACCGGACCCATGGTTCATCGACGAACTCCGCTCCTTCGATTCCATCGTTTCCTGGTACGGCGCCAATCGTCCGGAGTTCCGCGAGCTGACCGCTTCCCTGGACCTGCCGTTCATCTTCCTGCCAGCGCTGCCGCCCGTGGGAACCGGCGTACATGCGGTCGATTTCTACCTGGAGCAGGTCCGGACGCTGGCGTGCCGCTCGAGCGACGGCGTACCGCGCATCCCCTGCCCCGCCGCGCCCGGCAACTTCGCCGTGCTTCACCCGTTCGCCGCGAGCGAGGGAAAGCGCTGGCCGCTGGAGCGTTTTCGGGAACTCGCAGGAGTGCTCGAGCGGCGCATGCCGGTGCGCTGGTGTGCGGGACCGGAGGACGAACTGCCCGGGGCGATCCGAATTCCCGATCTGTACGAACTCGCCTGCGTCCTCGCCTCCGCGCGCGTCTTCATCGGCAACGATTCCGGCATCTCCCACCTGGCGGCCGCGGCGGGAGCACCGGTTGTGGCACTGTTCGGACCCACCGATCCGGCCGTCTGGGCGCCTCGCGGACCCCACGTTCGCGTCGTGGCCAAGACGTCCATGGAAGCCATTGAAATCGAAGAGGTGTTGGCCGCGATTGCCTGACGGCCCGCTGGTTGCTGATACAATACCGCCATGGCTGCGCGGATCGAGGCCGCACCCGGCACACCGACGCCCGAACTCCTGGATCTTCGGCAACTCACTGCCGCAGACCTGGCTCCGCTGCTCGAAGAGGAGATAAGCGCCTGGCGCGAGACCCTGGATTGGGACTTCCGCAAGTCCGCCGAACTGGTGGAGCGCTTCGTCGATCTCCACGCCCTGAACGGTCATGCGTTGGTGGAGGATGGCGACGCCATCGGCTATACGTATTACGTTTACGAGGAGCAGAAGGGTCTGGTGGGCGATCTCTACGTGCGGGCCGCGGCGCGCACGCCGGAAAATGAGCGCCTGCTGCTCGACCGCGTGATCGAATCCCTGGTAGCCGCGCGAGTGCGCCGCATCGAGGCGCAGCTCATGATGGTGGACTTCCTGCACGATCCCGGAAATTCGGTTTCACGCTGCCTCACCACCTTCGAGCGCAATTTCATGATGCTGGAGATGGGTGAGACGCCTCTGCCGCCGGGCCGACCGCGCCGCCGCTTTTTCATCGAGCGATGGTCGGACCAATACCAGGAGGGCGCCGCCTCCCTGATCGCCACGGCCTATGCGGGCCATGTGGACAGCCGCATCAACGACCAGTACCGTAGCGTATCCGGCGCGCGCCGGTTCCTGCTCAACATTGTGCAGTACCCCGGCTGCGGGACGTTTTTCAGGCCCGCCTCCTTCGCCGCTTTTGACGGCGACACGGGGCGCATCTGCGGCATGTCGCTGGGCAGCATGGTAGCGCCCGGATGCGGCCACATTACGCAGATCTGCGTGATGCCCTGGGCGCGCGGTTCCGGCGTAGGATACGAACTGCTGCGCCATTCCCTGATGTCCTTCCACGAACTGGGCTGCCGGCGCGCCAGCCTCACGGTGACAGGGGCCAACCACGATGCCATCGCGCTATACGAGCGCATCGGCTTCCGCACCATCCGGCACTTTTCGGCGTACGTCTGGGAAGGCTAGCGGCGCGAAGAGCCGCGGGGGACGGGGGACAGGAGATGGGAGTTAGGGCTAGTCAGTACGTAGCGCGGCCGCCGCTTGCGTCATAGCACTGGCCGGTTACGAAGGAGCAATCCGGACTGGCCAGGAAGTGAACCACCGCTGCGATCTCCTCGGGTTTGCCGGTACGCTTCATAGGGATGCGTTCGGTCATGTATGCCACCTGGGCCGGTGTGAGCTGGTCCAGAATGCGCGTCTGCACAACCGCCGGCGCTACCGCGTTCACGCAGATACCGTCCGTGGCGACTTCCTTCCCCAGGGACTTGGTGAAGCCGATGACCGCGGCCTTGGTGGCCGAATAGCCGGTCATATTGGGATTGCCTTCCTTGCCAGCGATCGAGGCGATGTTGACAATTCGGCCATACCGCCGCTCCCGCATGTGTCCGATCACGGCGCGGCAGCAGTGAAACACTCCGTCCAGATTAATGGCGACGATGCGGTGCCACTCCTCTTCGGTCTGCTCCCAGAGCGGAGCCGCACGGCCCGCGATTCCGGCGTTATTTACCAGCACGTCGATACGGCCGGTACGCTTCAGCACTTCAGCGACCGCCCGCTGAACGGCGGGTGCCTGCGTGATGTCGACCGGTAGCGGAAAAGCGCTTCCCCCGATCGTCGCCGCGGAGCGGGCAGCGCCCTCCGCGTCGAGGTCCGCCACCGCCACGGTGGCGCCCGCACGGGCCAGCCGGGACGCGATCGCCTCACCGATGCCAGTTGCGGCGCCGGTAACGATGGCCGTCTGGCCCGTCAGGTCGTAAAACATGGCTACTGTTCTTCTTCCTTCACCACCACGACGGTGATCTCGACGGTCACCTCGCGATGAAGCCGCAGCGGCACCTTGTGCTCGCCCAGTTGCTTGATGGGTTCCTCCATCACCACCTTGCGGCGGTCGATGTGGAAATTCTGCTGCTCCAGCGCTTCGGCCACGTCCTTGGCGGTTACGGAGCCGAACAACTGATCGTTCTCGCCGGCTTTCTGGGAGAATGTGAGGGTCACGGCGCTGAGGAGGCGGCCGAGATCCTCGGCTTCGTTCTTCAGCTTGGCCTCCTTGCGGAGGTGTGCCTGGCGCTCCTGCTCGACGATCTTGCGGTTGGCCTCGGTCGCCTGGACGGCGAGCTTCTTGGGCAGGAGGAAATTGCGGGCGTACCCGGCGGCCACTTCCACTACCTGGCCGCGGCTGCCCAGCTTCTCGATATCTTCCCTGAGAATGACTTCCATGTGGCTCCTCCCCCTACACCGACGCCGCGAACGGCAATAGCGCGATGTTGCGCGCCTTCTTGATGGCGTCGCTCAACCGCCGCTGGTGCGGGGCGCAGACGCCCGAGATCCGCCGCGGGATGATTTTGCCGCGCTCCGCGATGAACGCGTGCAGCATTTTGACGTCCTTGTAGTTGAGGTCGTCAACCTTTTCCATGCAGAACCGGCACACCTTCTTGCGCCGGAAGTACTGCTTTTTCTGCGAGACGACGGCTTTGTCGCCTCCCGTGGGGCGCTGTCCCGCGCTGCCGGGTCTTCCTTTGGATTCAGGCATGTTTTAGGCCTCCTTGGGGGCGCCGGGCATGACCGGAGCCGGGGCGGGTTCGCCCATCATCTGCTGTGCCACCGACGGCATGGCCGGCTGGACAGGTCCTGAGACCGCCCGGCGGCTGGCCCGCTTCTCGCGCTCCTTGCGGCGCTTCTCGAGGCGCTTCAGCGTCTCGTCAATGCGCACCGTCAGGAACTTGATCACCAGGTCCGAGACGCGCAAACGGCGCTCGAACTCTTTCACCGCGACGGGACCCGCGCTGTACTGGAACAGCACGTAGGATCCCTCCCGGTATTTGCCGACGCGGTAGGCCAGCTTGCGCTTGCCCCACTTGTCTACCTTATCCACCGTACCGCCGGAATTAGTGACCACCAGCTTCATCGCTTCGATAAGCTGGTCGGCCTCGTCTTCCGGAGCGTCCGGCCTTACAATGAACAGCTCTTCGTAAATTCTCATGCTTCCTCAGCGTTTAAGCCTTGGGCGCGACGATTGAACCTCGTCATGGCCTTTTCGACGCCCTCGGCAATTATGGACTCGACCGCCTCGGCCGCGTGGCCGGTCAGCTCGTCCAAATCCTTCATCTGCGAGCGCATAAACGGCGCCAGCACAAATTCCGCCCCATCGCGGATCGGGTGGCCGGGGTGAATGCCCAGCCGCGCCCTCACAATCTCGTTGGTCCCCAGGCAGCGGATCACCGACTCCATGCCGTTGTGTCCGGCCGCGGAACCCCGCGGCTTGATCCGCACACCGGTCCACGGCAGGTCCAGTTCGTCGTAGACGACGATCAGGTCCTCCACCGCGATTCCATGCTTGGCCATGAGCGGAACCAGCGACGTCCCGCTCAGGTTCATGTAGGTCTGGGGCTTGGCCAGCATCACCTGGCGGCCGGCAATCTCCCCCACCCCGACAAGGGCTTTGGAATCTTTCCGGCTCACCCGGATGCTGTGGCGCTCGGCCAACCGGTCCACAACCATGTACCCGAGGTTATGCGGCGTGAGCGCATACTCTTCCCCCGGATTTCCGAGCCCCGCAACCAGCAGCATGGAGGACTACTTCTTCTTGCCCTCTTTGCCCTTCTCCGCCTCGGCCTCTTCTTCCTTCTTGCCCTTCTTCACTACTTCGGGCTCGGCAACCGCCTCGGCGGTCTCTGCGGCGGCTTCCTCTTCGCCGCGCGGCGCGGCCACATGCACCAGGACCGTGTCGGGCGCGCTCAGCAACTTCATCGAGCCGGCGAGCGGAATGTCCGACGCGCGGCGCGACTCGCCCAGCATCATCTCCGTGACTTCCAAGGTGAAGTTCGACGGGATCTCGTTCGGCAGGCACTCGATCTCAAGCGAACGGGTGACCACTTCCAGCAGGCCGCCCTGGTTCTTAACGCCCTTCGACTCGCCGACGACAAGCACCGGAACGGAAACCTTGATGCGCTTCGACAGATCGATGCGCTTGAAATCCGCGTGCAGCAGGTTGCCCTTGACGGGGTCGTTCTGGTGATCCACCAACATCACGGGCGTGTTTTCCTCACCCGGAATGTCCATGTGGAAGATGGTGTTGTAGCCGGTGGCGCTGCGGATGATGGTCGTGATGGCACGGGGGTCCACCGCGATGGCTACGGAATCCTTGAAAGCGCCGTACACGACGGCCGGTATCTTTCCGGCCATGCGGGTGCGGCGAGCTTCGTTCTTACCGCGCGAGGTACGTACCTCCGCGGGTACCCTGATACTGGTTTCCAATGCGTTCTCCTTGATCGGGGTGCAAGTCCGTGGCGGCCGCGTTCACTCCCGCGCCGTTCCGTGGGTTGCAGTACCCGCAACACTCAAATAAACAAAATACTGACGGAAGTCTCCTCGTGGATGGACTGGATCGCCCTGCCGAGCAGGGATGCCACAGAAAGCTGCTTGATCCTTCCCATCTTGCAGGCTTCTTCCGACAGCGGGATCGAATTCGTGAATACGACTTCCTTCAACTCCGAAGCCTCAATGCGCTCCAGGGCCGGCCCGGAGAGCACGGCGTGGGTGGCGCAGGCGGAAACGGACAACGCGCCGCGCTCCAGAAGTGCTTCGGCGCCACGCACCAGCGTGCCCGCCGTGTCGATCAGATCGTCCACGATCAGGCAATTGCGGCCCGCCACTTCCCCCACCACATTCATAACCTCGGCCACATTGGCCTCTTCCCTGCGTTTGTCGATCACAGCCAGCGGCGCGTTGAGCCGCTTGGCGAAGGCCCGGGCACGCTCCACGCCTCCGGCATCGGGCGAAACCACCGTCAGGGCCGGAACATTCAGCGGCCGGAAATGCTCGATCATCACCGGCGACGAGAACAGGTGATCCACCGGAATATCGAAAAACCCCTGGATCTGCGCGGCGTGAAGATCGAGCGCCAGAATGCGATCCGCTCCGGCGACCTCCAGCAGCTCGGCTACCAGCTTGGCCGAGATGGGGACCCTGGGTTTATCCTTGCGGTCCTGCCGGGCGTAACCATAATAGGGTAACACGGCGGTGATCCGGTCCGCCGACGCGCGCTTCAGCGCGTCGATCATGAGCAGCAGCTCCATCAGATGGCGGTCCACCGGGGCACAGGTGGACTGGATCACAAAAACATCCGCACCGCGGACGTTCTCCTGGATCTGGACGTAGACTTCGCCGTCGGAAAATCCCTTCACCATCGCCCGGCCGACTTCCATGCCAAGCGAGGCGCAGATTTCGCGGGATAGATCGGGGTTGGCGTTTCCGGTGAAAATTTTCAGGCGGTCGGGAGTCATCGCGCGTACCGGCTTTGGGGCGGCCATATAGAGGTATTGTTCATATGCGCCTGGAGCCCGCGCCGCCACATCCGGCGGTAACGCGATCGGCTCACCAGCGTGATTGGGAAAACCCTGCTTTTTCCCAGCGATTCGATGGCCCGGGAGGCCTCGGCTCGGGTGTCAAACAGCCCGTACAGGGTGGAACCGCTGCCGGTCATGAGGGCCGGCTTTGCACCCGCGTCCAACAGTTGCTGCTTCAGCACCCGAAGTTCGGGATGCCGCTCGAAAACCACTGCTTCGAAATCATTTCCGGGGACATTCCAACTTCCCGCCCAAGCCTGCGACTGGAAACTAAATATTTTATTTTGTTGCGCTTCGGTTGTCAAACCGGAGTTCGAGGGCAAACCAAGGGCGGCATAGGCCTCGGCGGTAGAGACGTGTACACCGGGCGTCACCAGCACTCCGGGGCGCGGCGGGCAATCGGGCAGCGGATAAAGCTCCGTGCCGCGGCCAAGCCCCACGGCGGCGCCGCCCAGCAGAAAAAACGGCACATCGCTGCCGAGCTGCGCCGCCAGGCCAGCCAGTTCTTCGGCTTCCAGACGCCCGCCCGCCAGCACCGGAAGCGCCAGGAGGACAGCGGCCGCATCGGAGGACCCGCCCCCCAGTCCGGCGCCCATGGGGATTCTCTTGCGCAGCCCGAACTCCACCCGGCCGGTGATCCGCATGGCATCTAGCGCCAGGCACGCGGCCTTCACCACCAGGTTGTCGGCAATCTCCACGTTGGCCGCCACCTTGATGGCGGTAGCGGGGGCCGGAGTGAATGCCACGTCAAGAATGTCCGCCAGGGAGACGGTGTGGAATACGGTGCGGAGCTCGTGATATCCGTCCGGCCGTTTGGCCAGGACCCGCAGGTCGAGGTTGATCTTGGCGAGAGCGCGAACGCGTGCGCGGCGGGGCTCACTCATTTATCGTATTGGAGCAGAGAAAAAACGTTGTAGCCGTTGAGCTTGTCGCGGCCGTGCAGGAACGTCAACTCGACCACGAAGGCCATCCCGGCCACTGTGCCCCCGGCTTGCTCGACGAGCTTGGCCACGGCGCTGGCGGTGCCGCCGGTGGCCAGCAGGTCATCCACGATCAGGACGCGCTGGCCGGGTAAAATGGCGTCCTTGTGCATCTCCAGGCAGTCTGTGCCGTACTCGAGATCGTAGCTCACCTGAAGGCACTCGGCGGGCAGCTTCCGGGGTTTCCGGACGGGCACGAACCCCGCGCCCAGAACATAGGCCAGCGCCGGCGCAAATATGAAGCCACGCGCTTCAATGCCCAGGACCACATCCGCGCCGGAGCCCTCATACTGCCGCCGAAGACCGTCGATGGTGCCCTTCAGCCCGCACTTGTCCTTCAGCAGGGTGGTGATGTCGTAGAAAAGGATGCCCGGTTTGGGAAAGTCCGGGATCTCGCGGATGAGCGTCTTCAGTTCGTCCATTAGCCCTCAATTCGGAAGCCGCCGTGTTTTACGACGGCGGCCTCCTGTTCCTCGACGCCGCGGACGTCGGCCCACCGGGGTCCTTTCCAGAGCAGGCCGGCCAGCTCCGACAGCTTGTCAGCCGACCCGGCGGCGTAGACCTCCACGCGCCCGTCGTCCAGGTTGCGCACGTAGCCGGTAACGCCCAGCTCGGCGGCTGCGCGCTCAACGAACCAGCGGTACCCCACGCCCTGCACCCGGCCGCGCACAAAGTACCGGCGGGCAGTGGTCTGTCGGGACATCGGAAACCCGAGAATAGCAGATCGGGAGGCGGCCCCGCGAGGGCTCCAGACTCAGTCAGGCACGTCCCATGTTCTCGATTTCCCGGTAGTACACCCGCCTGCCCTCGTCCATGGCCAGGTTCGCCAGGATCACGCCGCAGGAATCGCCGAGCCCCACTTCGAGATCCGCAGCCGGCTTGCGGCCCTCGCGCACGCAACGGAAAAAATCCTCCAGCGACAGAGTGACGGGGTTGCGCTCCTCTTCCGGCAGCATGACGCCGCGGGAGTAGAGCCAGCGGCGCGCGAACTTCATCTCGCGCTGCAGGAAGCTGTCGCGCTCCGTCACGGTATCGCCCGGCAGCAGCAGGGGCAGAGGTCTCGAGACGACGCCGCTCGCGGCGGATGTGGCGCCCGCCACCCAGTTCTCCGCCGCCTTGCCCGCGGCCTGCACCTTGGGGGCATTGGGCTCGCGGTACCACATCGCGATGGCCGGGCCGACGGCCGGGTTGGCGGCATCCCCGATGGTGATCTGGATGGTGCCGCCGGTGCCCATGATCTCTTCGCCGAACTGCGGCCGCGTGCCGCCGAAAATGGGCAGGTGCGCGTTGGTGCTAATGGAGCTGTACATCAGCTTGCGCCCACCGGGGTAGCTGAAGTGCAGCATGATGTTGTCGTAGGTATCGCGCCCGTCCTTCCAGTGGTCGATACCCCCGACCCCGGAAACGAAATCGAACTGCGAGCCGAAGAACCAGTCCGCGACATCCATTTGGTGTGACGCCAGTTCCGCCGTGAGGCCCCCGGAGTACTCCCGGTAGAAGCGCCAGTTGATCTGGCGGTCGAGCTTGGGGTCGCTGACCGGGCGGCGTCCGGAGCCGTTACGGTGCCATTGCGCGCGGATGTGGGTCACCTCACCGATCAGGCCCTTGTCGATCATCGCCTTGGCGGCTTTATAGAAGGGGCTATAGCGGCGTTGCAGGCCGGTTTGGAAAATCTGCCGGGGATGCGCGGCGGCAGTGGCGCGGAGAGCGTGCACCTCGCGGGGCTTGAAGACCAGGGTCTTTTCGCAGAAGACGTGCTTGCCGGCTTCGAGGGAGTCGCGCGCCACCTCGAAGTGGCGGAAGAGAGGGGTGGCAATGACCACCGCGTCAATGTCCTTTGCGGCCAGCACCTCCCGATAATCGGTGTACGCCCGGGGCTGACCGTTCATCGATTGCAGGGCCCGGTTGAGGTTGGGCGGATAGATGTCGCACAGCGCCACGCAGCGCCCGTTATCGATTTCCTTGAGGCGGTTGAGCAGGAAACTGCCGCGGTCGCCGGTGCCGATCACGGCATAGCGGACCTGGTTTCCCGCTGCTCGGATGGGGCGGACGGACGGCCCGCTCCGGTCGGCCGCAACGGCTACGGCGCCAGCCGCTCCGGCTGCCTTGAGCGCATCGCGGCGGGTAATCGAGTTCTTCTCGTACATGGTGGCCTCCGGTTCGTTTGCCAGCCCGAGAATACCCGGAGTCCTTCCCTATCAACAGGTTGATACGGTGTCGTAGCGAGGTTCCTAACGGCAAATAACGTCTCGCTGGTATCATGTCTCAGGACCATGGGAGCCGAAATACCACTGCCCGGCGTGGCCGCGGAGCATCGCGAACTGGTGCTGGCGGAGTTGGAGCGCGTACTGGGCAGCGCGGCCTTCCGGGGCTCCAAACGCTCCCAGGAATTCCTGCGGTACGTAGTTACAAACGCCCTCAATAACCGTCCGGAACTGCTCAAGGAACGTTGCATCGGGGCCGAAATCTTCGGCCGGCCGGCGGATTACGACACCGGCGACGATTCCATCGTTCGGGTGAAGGCCAGCGAAGTCCGCAAACGCCTGGCCCAGTACTACGGCGACGCCGGCTCGGCAAGCGGGATCCATATCGAGATTCCCTCGGGCTCCTATACCCCGGAGTTCCGCGTTGCCGCCCCGGCCGCCGGACCAGTGCCGCGGACCGCGTGGAGGCGCTACTGGCTACCGCTCACGCTTCTGGTGATCGCGGCGGCAGGGGTAACCGTGGCCACCTGGCTGCTTCGGCCCGCCGGCGCGCTCGACCGCTTCTGGGAGCCGGTGCTGCGCAGCCAGCAACCCGTGCTGTTGTGCGTGGCGCATCCGGTGGTCTACTCGCTGGCGGGAAAAGCGCGGGACGCCATGCAACTGCCGCCGGAGCAGCGCCCCCCGCAGATCGCCACCGCCGAGATCGTCCGGCATCCGGACCATTACGTCGGGGTGGGGGACGCGCTCACGGCGGCCAACCTGGCGGGCTTCTTCGGCCGGCGCGGCAAGGCCGCCCAGGTGCGCATCGGCACGGACACGTCGTTTTCGGACCTGCGCAAATCCCCGGCGGTGCTCATCGGCGCCTTCACCAACCAGTGGACGATGATGATGGACGACCTGCGCTTCGTCTTCGAGCGCGAACCCGCCGGGCCCGTGGTCCGGGACCGCATGAACCCCGCGCAGCGCTGGGCCCATGAAAGCACCACTCCGCCGTCTGATTATGTGATCATTTCACGCGTCTTCGATTCGAGGACAGGGGAGGTGCTGGTGGTAGCGGCGGGGCTCTCACATTTTGGGACGCAGGGGGCCGGCGAATTCCTGACCAACCCGGAGTATCTGGAACAGGCCCTAAAGGGTGCCCCCGCCGACTGGCACTCCCGGAATATGCAACTGGTGCTGCGGGCCGAGGTCATCGAAAATACCCCCGGCCCCCCCAAGGTGATGGCGCGCTGGTTCTGGTAACGCTTACCAGTACTTCACGATCAGCGCCTTCGACTTCTGCACTCCCTCGACCGGATCGCCCTTGCCTTCGAACTCGATCGAGATGGCGCCCTTGTAGTTCACCTTCTTGAGGCTCTTGAGAACGCGCGGGAAATCGTAATCTGTGGCTTCGCCCTTCTCGTCGAAATTGTTGACCTTCACGTGGGTCACGAAAGCAAAGGGGGCCACGGCTTCGATCTCCGGGTAGCGCACGTCGGCTGGGAAGTTGCCGAAATCCACCAGGGAACCCACCCACTTGGGGTCGGTCTCTTTGATGATCCGGACGATATTGGCGGCGGTCTTCGAGACGCCGCCGTGGTTCTCTATTGAGATCTTCAGCTTCAGCTCTTTGGCCAGCGGGAGCAGTTCCTTGAATGCCGCCACCACGCGCTCCACACCAAGCGTATCGTCGACGCCCTCTTTGCCGGTATTGCCCACGTTTATCCGGACCACGGGTGCGCCCAGGCGGTGCGCGGCGCGCATCTTCTTCTTGTCGGCCTCGATCTGCTCGCGGCGCTTGGCTTCATCGGCCATGGCGAGGTTGCCTTCGATTACATAGCAGCTCACCACGCGGTTGGCGCGCTTGACCGCGGCCTTCACCTGGTCGAGATAGGCGTCGTCCAGGCTTTGGAAGAACATGTCGTTGTAGGAGATGCCCTTAATGCCCTGTTCCTTGTAAAAGGCGGGCACGCTGACCATGTCAAGTTTGCCGGAGCGGATCAACTCGCGGTAGCTGTAGGTCTCGCAAGCCAGGAGGTTGCCGCCCCGCAGCTTGGGATCTTCGGCGAAGGCCGCGGCTGCGAGGACGAGCGGGATGAGGAGCACTCGGGAATTCATACGTCAGAAGTTAACACGGATGTGTGCTCGCGCGGCGGGGCGGCACTCTTCGGTCCGTCTCCCGCGCTAACATGGGCACATGCCATTTTGTTCGAGTTGCGGGACGCAAATCGGCGATCAGGTTCGTTTCTGCCCCGGCTGCGGCCGTCCGGCGGGAGGCCCGGCGGCGGCTGCCGCTACGGCAATGCCGGCGGAGCCTGTCGAGTACCGCATCCACGGAGACAATTTGCAGGTGGCGCGGCTGCGCCTCAGGCCCGGCCAGGAAGTCTATGCAGAGGCCGGCAAGATGGTGTACAAGACAGCCACAGTGCAGTGGGAAACCCGCATGACGGGCGACACACTGGGGCAGAAACTGCTGGGAGCATTGCGCCGCAAGGTGACCGGGGAATCCCTGTTCATGACGTATTTCCGGTCCATCGGGGGCGAAGGCGAAGTGGGTTTTGCGGGTGCCTATCCCGGGCGCATCCAGGTCTTCGACCTGGCTGCCGGCCAGAGTGTGCTGGCCCAACGGGACGCCTTCGTATGCGCCGAAACCAGCGTGCAACTCGGCGTGGCGTTCGTGAAGAAGCTCGGGGCGGGTTTCTTCGGCGGCGAGGGCTTCATCCTTGAAAAGCTCACCGGGCCGGGACTGGCCTTTATCCACGCGGGCGGCGATTTCGTGGAATTCACGCTCGCCGCTGGCGAGGTCCTGCAGGTGGACACCGGCTGCATTGTGGCCTTTGACGAGAGCGTGGGGTACGACATCCAGATGGCCGGCGGCATTAAGACCGCGCTGTTCGGCGGCGAAGGCCTGTTCCTGGCCACCCTGACGGGGCCCGGGCGCGTGATCGTCCAGAGCATGACGCTGGAGAAGATGCGGCGCGAGCTTTCGGGCGTGCGCGGCGGCGACGACGAGCGCGGCGCGCTGCACAATCTGTTCGGGGGCCAGGGGTAACTCGTGCAAAGCGCCATCGTAATCGGCGGCGGACTGGCCGGACTATCGGTGGCCGCGGCGCTGGGCGGCGCGGGGTTCCGGGTCACACTTTTTGAATCGCGTCCCTTTCTGGGCGGGCGCGCCACTTCGTTCCCGTCCAGCACGCCCGATGGCAACGGAGAGATGATCGACAACTGCCAGCATGTGCTGCTGCGCAGTAACGTCAACCTGCTCGATTTTTACCGCCGCCTCGGGGTGTCGGAGTATATCCGATTCTGCGGCGAATACACTTTCATCGAGCCCGGCGGGCGGCAATCCACCCTGCGGCGAGGTCGTCTGCGCGCACCGGCGCATCTGTTGGGGTCGTTCCTGGGGCTGCATTTCCTGAGTGTGTCGGAAAAGCTTGCGGTGGCGCGCGGTTTGGCCGCGGTTCGCCGTGACTACCGGAGCCGTAAGGACCTCGACCGTATCTCGATGGCCGACTGGCTGGCGGAACGGAAACAGCCGCCCCGCGCCATAGAGCGCTTCTGGCGCCCGGCACTGGTGAGCGCAATCAACGAGGAACCCGGCCGCATGGCGGCCCTGCACGGCCTGCACTTCCTGTTTGCGACCCTGATGGCCGGGGAAAACCTCCACGACATGGGGATGGCCGCGGTCCCTCTGCGGCAACTCTACGATGCCGCGGAGTGGGCCGACATCGGGGACGTCTCCATGCGGATGCGTTACGGCGCGGAGCGGATCGAGATCCAGGACGGCCGTGCCCAGGGGGTGCTGGCCGGGGGCATGCTCCACAAGGCCGATGCCTATGTTTCCGCGGTCCCGTTCGAGCGCGTCGAGGGCATCGCGCCGGAACTGGGCATCTCGCCCAAGCTTTTCGACCATTCCCCGATCACCGGAATCCACATCTGGTTCGACCGGCCGGTAATGGATCTCCCGCACGCCAGCCTCATGGACCGCACCATCCAGTGGGTGTTCAACAAGCGCGATGGACAGTATCTCCAGCTTGTCGTGAGCGCGTCCCGCGAACTGGTGGAATTGAGTCGCGCCGACGTGGTGGCCATCGCGATCGCGGAACTGCGGGAATTTTTTCCTCAGGCGGCGGAGGCCTCCGTCGAACGGGTGCAGATAATCAAGGAGGTGCGGGCCACCTTCTCCGCGGCCCCCGGAACGGAAGCTCTGCGGCCACCGTCGGTGACATCGATTCCCAACGTTTTCCTGGCGGGAGACTGGACGGACACAGGCTGGCCGGCAACCATGGAGGGCGCCGTACGCAGCGGTTATGCAGCCGCCGAGGCCGTCACCGCGGCTGCGGGGCGCCGGGCAAAATTCCTGCTGCCCGACATCGCCTGAAGTGGTGGGATAATTGGAATATGCGTATCCGACTGCTGCTTCTGCCTGCCCTCCTGCTGCTGGCATTCGGGGCACGGGCCGACGCGCCCATGACCAAACTCCAGATCGAGGTCAAGACGCACGGCGGCAAGCCGATTGATCGCGCCGGGGTCATTGTGCGCTTTGTCGAGGGCCGTTCCGTCATCAAGCTTGGCAAGAAAATTCGTACCACCTTCGAAATGCGCACCAACCAGGAAGGCGTCGCCAGGGTGCCGAGCATCCCGCAGGGGAAGATCCTGGTCCAGGTGATCGCCAAAGGCTACCAGACATTCGGACAGACGTACGAGGTCAACGAGGAAGAGAAGACCATCGAAATCAAGATGAACCCTCCCCAGCCGCAGTACTCATCGCACCAGGACTAGCGCGCACTTCCGGCACACGGGACGTTGTCGATCAGGCGCGTTCCGCCCAGCCAGGCGGCGGCGGCGATGCGCACGGGTCCGGAAATTTCCCGGACAGGCTGAAACGTGCCCTCATCCACCACTTCCAGGTACTCCAGGCGGACGTGGGGGTTCCGGGCCAGTACAGCGAGCGCAAGATTCCTGACCGCATCCGGATCGGTGCAGCCGCGCCGGACGGCGGCTTCGGCCTCGCGCAAGGCAGCGTAAAGGGCCGGGGCGGCGGCGCGTTCTTCAGGGCTCAGCCTGCGGTTTCGGGAACTCATCGCCAAGCCGTCAGGCTCCCGCACTATGGGCACCCCGGCAATCTCGACCGGGATATTCAGGTCCGCCGTCATCCGGCGGATCACCGCCAGTTGCTGGGCGTCCTTTTCCCCGAACCAGGCGCAATCCGGCTGCACGATCTGGAAGAGCTTCGTCACCACTGTGGCGACGCCGCGAAAGTGGCCCGGGCGGAAGGCGCCGCAGAGGCCCTCCGAGACCTTCTCCACCTCGACGAATGCCAATTGCGGCGTGGGGTACATCTCCTCGCCCGAGGGGGAGAATACGGCGTCGGCACCCAGGGCGGAGCAGAACTCCAGGTCGGTGGGCAGGGTCCGGGGGTAGCGCTCGTAGTCATCCCCGCGATCGAACTGGATGGGGTTCACGAACACGCTCACCACTACGAACCCCGAGGCGGCGCGGGCCCGCCGGATCAGTTCTCCGTGTCCCTCGTGCAAGGCCCCCATAGTGGGGACCAGCCCCACGGTGCGGCCCTCCCGGCGCGCCTCAGCCACAGCGCGGCGCATTTCCGGGATGGTGTGGATCAAGGCGGCGCTCACTTTGCTGGCTCCCGAACCACCCCGGCCAGCGGTTTCGGTTCCGGGAAGCGCCCGCTCTGGACGTCCGCGATGTACTCGGCGGTGGCCGCCACGATGGTGCCGGCAAGGTCCGCGTAGCGCTTTACGAAGGGCGGGACGAACTCGTCGTAGAGACCGAACGCATCGTAGCTGACCAGCACCTGCCCGTCGCAGTGGGGCCCCGCGCCGATCCCGATAGTCGGGATGGATAGCGTGCCGGTGATCGCTTGCGCTACCTCTGCCGGGACCGATTCGAGCACCACGGCAAAGGCGCCGGCCTGTTCGAGGATCCGGGCGTCTTCAATCAGGTCTTCGGCCTCGCGGTCGGTCTTGCCCACCCGGCGGAAGCCTCCGAGTTTGTGAACCGATTGGGGGATCAGGCCGACATGGCCCATCACCGGGATGCCGATTTCGACCAGGCGCGCGACCACGTCCGCGATTGCGCGCCCGCCCTCGAGTTTAACCGCCGCGGCGCCGCCTTCCTGCATCAGCCGGCCGGCATTGCGCACGGCCTCCGGCACGCT
The DNA here is from genome assembly GCA_035561075.1 of Bryobacteraceae bacterium. Lineage (GTDB taxonomy): Bacteria > Acidobacteriota > Terriglobia > Bryobacterales > Bryobacteraceae > JAMCRM01. The sequence continues at coordinate 24,793 of DATMYF010000089.1, read as the reverse complement.
CACCGTAAAGGTGAGGAACGGCATATCGGCCACGACCAGGGCGCGTTTGACGCCATTCCGGACGGCACGCGTGTGGTGCACCATGGCATCCAGAGTGACCGGGATGGTGGTCTCACACCCCATCACCACCATACCGACGGAATCGCCGACCAGGATGGCGTCCAGGCCGGCGCGGTCGAGCAGCCGCGCCATGGTGGCGTCGTAGGCCGTCAACATGGTGATTTTGCGGCCGCTCTTCTTTCGTTCGACGAGATCGGGAATGCGAATGGGGGTTACCTGCTTATTCATTTTGAAGCATCTCTTCCATACGTTGCGCGGGCAGGGCGGCGAGGCCCTTGCGGCGCGCCAGTTCCAGGGTGTGGAGACCCGCGGCGCGATATAGTTCACGGATGTGCGGCGGAGCCTGCGCCAGCGCTTCCAGGTGCAGCCACAAGGTGCCGGCGTCGCCTCGTTCGATGGGACCGGTGAGCGCCGCTTCCGGACCGTGTTCGAGTGTGTTGGCGACCGCCGCGCGCACCAGCTGTGCAAGCGCCCGAAGGGCCGCTTCAGGGTCCGCTCCGGAGGCCTCCGCCAGCATGCATCGCGCCGCATCGATCAGGGAAACCACGTAGTTGCTCGCCATCACTGCGGCGGCATGATATAGCGGTCGTGCTTCCGCCGGGATGCGCAGTACGGTGCCCCCGAGGCAACCCGCCAGGTGTTCCGCCCAGTCAAGCGCCGGGGTGTCACCCGAAACGGCGAATGCGGCGCCGTGAAGCGCGGCCAAGCCCTGCTCCGGCGACGAGATGGTCTGTAGGGGGTGCAAGGTCCCGCAGGCGAAGCCCACCATGCGGAGTGGCAGCAGCGCTTCCGGCCCCGCGCTTCCACAGGTGTGCAGCGCGACGCCTTGGGCCGGCCGGCTCACGGCAAGCACGCTCGCGACCTCCTCGAGCGCATCGTCCGAAACGGCGATGAGCAACCCCGCGGCCCTTCGCGGCAGCTCCTCAAGAGCCACCGCCTCGACTCCCCCGCCGATGAATGCGGCTGCTTCCCGCGTATGCTCCGGATTGCGGCCCGCAATCGACGTCACCGGCTCACCATGCTCGCGCAGCAACCGCCCTATGGCCTGGGCGACCCTTCCCGAACCGGCGATGCCTATCGATGGGAGCACCTTTCAGTGTACTTCCCCGCAGGGAACGGATGCGTGCTTACGGGGTGACGGCACTCTTGATGCGCTCGGCCAATTGCGCCGCAGTATAGGGCTTCTGGATGAAGCCCGCCAGCCGTTTGCCGGTGAATCGGCGGACTGCTTCACTCTGGTTGTAGCCGCTGGTGAGCACCACCCGCACATCCGGCCTGATGGACTGCAGGAGCCGCAGGGTTTCCTCGCCGCTGAGGCCCGGCATAGTCATATCCAGCAGCACCACCGTAATGCGATCCGCCATCTCGCGGTAGATATCCACCGCGGACTGCCCATCCTCGGCGGACAACACCACGTAACCGTAACGCTGGAGCGCCGCTTTGGCAGTCTGCCGCACTACGGCTTCATCGTCAACCACCAGGACGACACCGCTGCCGGAAAGATCCGACTTGGCGAGCGCGCTCTCCTCCGTGTGGCGTCCGCGCCCGGTAGCCGGGAACAGCACCTTGAACGTACTGCCTTTCCCCGGTGTGCTGTATACCTTCATCGCACCCCGATGCCCGCGAACGATCCCGGAAACGGCGGCTAACCCCAGCCCCCGCCCGGTGAATTTGGTTGTGAAGAAGGGGTCGAAGATTTTTCCCAGGGTCTCGTCATCCATCCCCTTGCCGGTATCGTTCACCTCGAGATAGATATATTTCCCGGGGGGAATCGGCGCTTCGGCCCGCAGGCTGTGCGCATATTGTAAATCCACGTGCTGCACCCCCGTGGTGACCAGGACGGTGCCGTTCGCATTCTCCCCGATGGCTTCGGCGGCATTGATGATGAGGTTCATTACCAATTGCTGGATCTGGCTGGCATCGGCTTCAATCAGAGGCAGGCCCTCCTGTAGGTCGAGCCGGAGCTGCACGGTTTTGGGGATGCTGGCCTCGATCAGGCTGCTGATCTCGCGTACCAGTTCGGAAAGGTCCAGATCGGTGATGATAAAGCGGCCCTTCCCGGCATAGGCCAGCAACTGCCGGGTAAGGTCCGCGGCGCGCTGGCTGGTAGTAATGATCTGCTCCAGGAAGGAGCGGGCCGGGTGCGATGAGGCCAGCCATTCGAGCGTCAGGCTGGCGTTGCCCATCACGCCGGTGAGCAGGTTATTGAAATCGTGCGCCACGCCGCCGGCCAGGACCCCCAGGCTCTCCAGCTTCTGGGTATGGCGAAGCTGCTCATCCTGGCGCTTGCGTTCGGTGATGTCCGTGATGAACCCCAGGGCCACGCGGGTACCACCCTCGTCCACGTAGCTCAGGCTAATCTCCACCGGGAATTCGGAGCCGTCTTTTCGCACTCCCCACAGATCCATCCCGAGGCCCATGGGACGGGTGCGGGGATGCGCGAAATAGCCCGCCCGATGGTCCAGGTGAACCTTGCGATAGCGCGAGGGAAGTAGTATCTCCAGGCTCTGGCCGATGAGTTCCTCGCGGGTGTAGCCGAACATCTCCTCGGTTTTGGCGTTGACCATCACAATGCCGCCGCAATGGTCCACCGCAATTAAACCCTGAGCGGCGAATTCCAGAAAAGCCCGCAGGCGCTTTTCGCTAAGGCGCACGGCCTGGAGCTCGCGTTCCAACTCCAGGCAACGCTCTTCAGGAGTAGCGCGGTTCGACACGTCCGACGGAGGATCGTTGTGCAAATCCTGCCCCTAGGTGCTTTTCTCTATTCTAACGCTGTGGGGGATTTCACCAACTTATTCCCACTCGATCGTGGCCGGGGGCTTGTGAGTGAGGTCATAAAACACACCACTGACTCCGGGCACCGCCAGTAGATCTCTTGACATTGCCGCAAGGAGTGGTTCCGGCATCCCGACGGATTGGGCCGTCATCCCGTCCACCGAGTCCACCGGCCGTAAAACCACGGAATCCGGGGCTGTTTCGGTACCCAAGGGGATCAGCACCACGGGGAACTGCCAGATGCAACGGTCGAACCCGCTTTCATGCGAGAGCTTCCGTACCATGGCATCCGCACGCCGCAGGCGATCGAGCCGCTCGGCTGTCAAGGCGGCCGGCCGGACCCGCATCTGCTCTACCGGGACGCTGCTCGCAACCCGCGCGACCACGCGATTGATCCCGTGGATCCGGTTAATGAGTTCGGTAGCCCGGGCGTGGTCCAGGGTGTCTATCGCCAGAACTGGGGCATAGGTTCGGCTGTCGCCCTGTACCCCGACAGAGCGAACCGGCACCAGCCATCCGTCCGCAGCGGTTTCGACGGTCGCTTCCGCTTCGGCGCAAAGGCACCGGATGGCCAACCCGGGGCCAGGAAAAGGATGGCGCTCCAGCAGCTCCGCCGGCAGACCCAGTTCGCGGCCGATCTCCCGCACTTCATCCTTGTAGAAGGAGGTGAGCGGCTCTACGATGCGTTTGGCGGCCATCAGCTTCTGGATGCCCGCCACGCGGTTGTGGTGCGTCTTGATGACCGCCGCGTTTTCCGTGCCGCCGGACTCGATCGTATCGGGGTAGATCGTGCCCTGCCCAAGAATCCAGCCGCCTTCGAGCAGGTGGCGCGCCTCGATGATGCGCTCCTGAACCCGCACGAACTGCTCCCCGATGGCGCAGCGTTTTTCCTCCGGATCGCGTGTGGCGGCCAAGGGCTCAAGGAACTCCCGCTGGGCTTGCTCGATGGTGACTGTGCCTGCGCCGAGTGCTTCGAAGGTGCGGCGCACGAACTCGGTTTCGCCCTCGCGCATGAGCCCGGTGTCCACGTAGACGCCGCGCACGCGATTGCTGCCGAGCGCGCGCAGACAGAGGGTGTACGCCACCGTCGAGTCTACCCCGCCGCTGACGAAGAAGAATACGCTGCGGTCACCCACACACTCCCGAATTTCCGCCTCAATAAGTGGTACGCGATGCCGCGGCTCCCAATTCCGCTCGCAGCCGCAGACGCCGAAGACGAAGTTGGAGAGGATCTCCATACCGCGGGTGGTGTGGACCACTTCTGGGTGGAATTGCAGCCCGTAGAGGTCTCGCGACGCGTCCGCCATGGCGGCGATGGAGCAGGTGCTTGTGCGAGCGATGACGCGGAAGCCCGGAGGCGCCGCGGTGACCGTGTCCCGATGGCTCATCCAGATCTGCTGAGGACCGGAGACCCCGGCGAAAATCACTGGCGTCGGATCGGTTATTTCCAGGGTAGCAAGGCCGAACTCGCCTTTCTCGCCCTTCGTGACGGTGCCGCCCAGCATCCTCGAAATGAGTTGCTGGCCGTAGCAGATGCCCAGAACCGGCCGGCCCATTTGAAGAATGGCGGCATCTACCGTCGGGCTGCCCGGTTCGTAGACGCTGCGGGGGCCGCCGGAGATGATCAGGCCCTTGCGTCCCCTCAGTTCCGACGCCGGGGTATCGGACGCGCGCACTTCCGCATACACCCCAAGCTCCCTCACCTTGCGGGCGATCAGATGGCAATACTGGCCCCCCGTATCCAGCACCGTTATCTGGGGGGTAGCTCTGAGCGATATGTGATCCACGTTACGATTATGGCGCGGTGCGCTGCTGGACGGAAAGCCGCTGCACGACCACCTTCCTGGCAGTGTCCAAGAGGGCGCGGGCTTTGGGAAGTGACTCGATGGCTTGCTCCACTTCGGGGTCCGTCTCGATCTCCACGCGCCGGCTCTGGTCCAGGTCGAAGGCGGTCAGGTAGATCTCCTTCTTGAGCATGCGCTTCATCCAGTCCACGTTCTGGGAGAACTCGGCCTCGTTGAACTCCACACCTTGTTTGAGCAGCCAATCGTGAAATTCGCTAAGGGTATTGGCGTCTGGCCCCCAATCTTTGGGCAGCTTGATGTCATGGGTGCTGAAGTAATATTTGGTGAAGTTGAAGAAGGCGTACTTGCGGTAGACCTCGATCTGAAACTTGTCGGCCTTGGGCGGGGTGTATTTCTCGTCCGGGGTGATGCCGCCGCCGCCGTAGACCGTGCGCCCGCTGTCGGTCATCTTCACGTCGTTCAGGTTCCGGGCGCCTTCGCCTTCCTTGCGGTAATAGTAGTCGAAGAACGACTTGTTTGTGTAGTCGCGCTGGATAAGGCGTCCGCTCGGCGTGTAGAAGTGCGCTGTAGTGAGCGCCAGGCCGGTGTTCTCCACCAGCGGGAATACAGTCTGGACGAGGCCCTTCCCGAAGGTCTGTTCCCCCAATACCCAGGCCCGGTCGTGGTCCTGCAGCGCCCCGGCTACGATCTCCGCGGCCGAAGCGGACATGCGGTTCACCAGCACCACGATGGGGTAATCGCGCCCACGATTGCCCGTGCGGGCGATATAGGGTTTCTCGGCCGAAGCGCGTCCGCGGTGGGAAACGATGGTCTGGCCCTTCTGCAGGAACTTGTCCGAAACCGAGACGCCCTCCGTCAGCAGCCCCCCGGGGTTGTTACGGAGGTCCAGAATCAGCCCTTTTATGTTGTTTTCGCCCAATTTGCGCAACGCTTTTTCAAGCTCGTCCCCGGTGGTCTCGCTGAACTGGTCGATGTCGATGTAGGCGATGCCCGGCCGCAGCCATAACGGTTCCGGGACACTGGGACGGTTAATTTCGTCGCGCGTGACCGTGAGGGTGATGGGCTCGGGCACGCCCTCGCGCACCACAGTAATGCGGACCTGTGTGCCGCGCTCGCCCTTCAGCCGGTCTGCAATCTCGGTGGTATTCAGGTTGTCAGTGGCATCGTCATTCACCTTAACAATGACGTCGCCCGGACGAAGGCCCGCCTTGTAAGCGGGGGAACCCGGGAACGGCCACATCACCACCGTCTTGCCGTTGCGCGGACCGACGGACATGCCAACGCCGAAATAACGTCCCTTCTGGTCTTCCCGAAGCAGCTTATAGGCGCGCGGATCGAAGAAATTGGAGTGCGGATCGAGGGTTCGGAGCATCCCTGGAATTGCCCCGTTGTAGATGGCCTTGTCGGCGTTGACTGGTTCGGCAAAGTTCTGCTCAACCAGGTCGTACACTTTTGTAAACGAACGGAGCGATCTTTCAATGTCATCGCTATCGCTTGCGGCAGCCGCGACTTCGACCCGGGGCCCATACACGCCGCCCAGAATCGAGCACGCAAAAATGATTAGAAACAGTACAAAAAGAGACCGCCGCTGATGGGCCATCAAGACTCCGTCCTTGCTAGAAGTATACCCTAGCCACTTTGTTGGACGCTCCCGGCGCCGGAAGGATGTACGGCAATTTGGGTGCCAGGGGGGCGGACACGGTTCAGAGGGGGATATTGCCGTGCTTCTTTCGGGGCATCGTATCCACCTTGGTTTCGAGCATCCGAAGGGCCCGGATGAGCTTGGGGCGGGTTTCCCGCGGCTCGATCACGGCATCCAGGTAGCCGCGCTCCGCAGCCACAAAGGGGTTGGCGAAGCGCGTGCGAAACTCGTCGATTTTCTGCTTACGTACCGCGTCCTGGTCGTCGGCGGCCACCAAATCCCGGCGATAGACGATATTCACCGCACCTTCCGGACCCATCACCGCGATTTCGGCCGAGGGCCACGCGAAGTTTGCGTCCGTGCGGAGGTGCTTGGAGCCCATTACACAGTAAGCTCCGCCGTAAGACTTGCGGGTGATCACGGTGATTTTTGGGACCGTTGCTTCAGCATAGGCGTAGAGCAGCTTGGCGCCGTGCCGGATTATGCCGCCGAACTCCTGGCCCGTGCCCGGCAGGAAGCCAGGGACGTCCTCGAAAGTGATGATGGGGATGTTGAAGGCGTCGCAGAAGCGTACAAACCGCGCGCCCTTGACGGAGGAATTGATGTCGAGGACCCCGGCCAGGAACGCCGGCTGGTTGGCCACAATTCCCACGCTACGCCCGTCCAGGTGCGCGAAGCCCACCACCAGGTTGGGGGCAAAGTGCTCGTGTACCTCGTAGAACCGGCCGTCGTCCACAATCCGGTGGATCACCTCTTTCATGTCGTACGGTTGGTTCGATTCCTCGGGCACGATGGTGTCGAGCGCCGGGTCCATGCGGTCGATGGGGTCGTCGTTCGGGCGGCGTGGCGGATCCTCGCGGTTGTTCGAGGGCAGGTACGCCAGCAGGCCGCGGATCATCCGCAGGCACTCGGCGTCGTCCGGCGCAATGAAGTGGCCCACGCCGCTGACTGAATTGTGCGTCATCGGGCCGCCCAGTTTCTCTTTGGTGACGTCCTCGTGGGTGACGGTTTTGATCACATCCGGACCGGTGACGAACATGTAGCTCGTCTTATCCACCATGAAGATGAAGTCGGTAATGGCAGGGGAATATACCGCGCCGCCGGCGCACGGGCCCAGGATGGCGGAGATCTGCGGGATGACGCCGCTCGCCAGCGTGTTGCGCAGGAAGATTTCGGCGTAGCCGCCCAGCGACATGACGCCTTCCTGGATGCGCGCGCCGCCGGAATCGTTCAGCCCCACCACCGGCGCCCCCACCTTCAGTGCAAGGTCCATAATCTTGCAGATCTTCTGGGCGTTGGTCTCCGACAGCGATCCGCCGAGCACGGTGAAGTCCTGCGCGTAGACGTAGACAACGCGCCCTTCGATGCGGCCGTAACCGGTGATGATGCCGTCGCCGGGGGTGTGCTGCCGGTCCATGCCGAACTCGCGGCAGCGGTGGGTGACGAGCTGGTCCATCTCTTCGAAGGAACCTTCGTCGAGCAAAAGGTCGATGCGCTCGCGCGCGGAGAGCTTGCCTTCCTTGTGCTGGCGGGCGCGGCGTTCGGGACCGCCACCTTCTTCGGCGGCATGCCGCCTGCGACGCAGTTCTTCGAACCGGTTCATTCCAGATTAATGTAGCGCTTTTTCTATCAGTTCGAAGCGGCCGTCGGGCAGCACCCGGTACTGGCGGCCACGCCATGAGATGGTGCTGCCGAAGAAACCGGCGGCCCAGGCGAGAAAGCTGGCAACGTCCTGGACGGGGACCAGCCACCAGAGCCGGCGCGCCAGGGGATCGCGCAACACAGCGCCCGCCACCGCCCAGCCGGCCGCCGCCCGCAGCGCCCCGGTGGCCGCCACCACGGGCCACCAGGAGGGCCGCACCGCCCACAGCAGCAGCGCCAGCGGCAGCGGATTCGTGAAAACCTGGCCGAGGTAACCCCACGGCCGCGAGCGCCGCGTGCTGCGGTTCCAGCGCAGGCGATGGCGGAGGTTGGCAACCAGGTGCTGCGCGCCGATGCGGTGCTCGATCACGTAAGACGAGAGAATCACCCGGTACCCGGCGTTTGCGGCAAGCTGCCCCATGACGAAATCTTCGGCGAGGTAGTCCTTCAGGCGATCGAAGCCGCCAATGCGCGCGAGCATCTCCCGCCGCCCCGCTATGGTAGGGCCGAGGGCGAATTTCATGCCGTCGAGCATGCGTGCCACCAGCACACCTGCCAGGAACTCGGTGTTGAGTCCCAAGGCTTCGAGCGTAGACCAGGGGCTGCGGCCGGGCACCGCGCGGTAGGGGCAGGTGGCGAGGCCCAGCGCGGGGTCCTGGAATTCGGCAGCGATGGTGCGAAGCATCGCGGGGGTAACCCGGATGTCGCTGTCGCTCATTACCAGCAGGTCGTGCCGCGCAGCGGCCAGCATGCGATCGAGACTGTAGACCTTGGCGTTAGGGTACGGCGGTTCGCCGGTGACGATGAGGCGCGATGGAACCGCGGGATATTCCGTGCGCAGCCGCTCGACCACCGCCACCGCGGGGTCTTCGACGTGCCGCACCGCAAAGAGGATCTCGAAATCCGGATAATCCTGTTTGAAGAAGCTGCGCAGGTTCTCTTCCAGGCCGTCATCGAGCCCGGCAAGGGGCTTCAGCACGCTGATGGGCGCAGCACTCTTGAGTTCCACAGGCCGCACCGCGCGGTACTTGCCCGCCGCAACGATGGTTAGGAAGCAATATACGAGTGACCCGGCGACTAAGGCAGAGAGGACAGCGGCGGCGAGCACCCAATTACTTTAGCAATTGGACCTTTCGTTTTATTCGCGTTCATTCGCGGCCAATCTCTGCTTTCTGATCCGGACCCACGCCGGAAACATCTCGGGGTCGCCCAGCCAAACCAGCATCCATTCCACCATCTCCTCTTTCTGCGCCCGCTTCGCGGGGCTTGTGCGGGGGTTGCGCGCGGCGAAGCGGGCGTGGTCTTTGGCCGAGATCACCTGGCGGCGGCAGTAGCGCGCGCGCTCCTTGCGGCCGGCGGCCAGTGCTTCCCCGTAGACCTGGCGCAGCTCAAGTAACGACTGCTCGAGTTCCTCAAAACTCTTCTGCCGCACCCCGGCCCACGGTTGCTCGAACGGCAGGCCGGTGCGGCGGAGGAGTTCCCGGAGGTAGCTCTCGGAGACGGGGGCCAGTTCGCGAAGCAGGTCGTTCCACTCGGTCTCACCGATCCCAGCCGGCTGTCGCGCGTTCAGGTACTCGAGGAGGCGGCGCTTCTTAGTGGCTGTTGTTGCTGAGTCCACGGCGGTACTCCGCCACGGCCTTCTGCTGGCCGGCCAGGTCGTTCGAAAACGTGTGGGCGCCGCTGCCGTCCGGGCGCGCCACGAAGTAGAGCGCGTCCGTGTCGGCGGGATGGAGCACCGCCTCCAGGGATTTCGCTCCGGGATTGGCTATGGCGCCGGGGGGCAGGCCCACACGCCGATACGTATTGTAGGGGTGGTCCCGATCGAGGTCCGAGCGATAGATAGTGCCGCGCCAGGCGCCTTCGAGCAGGGCCGCGTAGATCACGGTAGGATCGCAATCCATCCGCATCCCCAGCTCCAACCTGCGGAGGAACACGGCCGCGATGAGAGGCCGTTCGGCGGGCACTTTGCCCTCCTTTTCAACGAGGGAGGCAAGGGTGACGGTGCGGTGCACCCCGGCATCGGTGCGGAGCGATTTCCATGTCTCCCGAAACTTGGCGGTCATCATGCGGCAGAGGCGCTCCGGCGAGGTGTGGCGCGGCAGGTAATACGTGCTGGGGAACAGGTAGCCTTCAAGCGAGGGCGCTTCCGGGGCGAGGTCCCGGATCATGGCCGGGTTGCGCGCCGCCTTCAGAAAATCCGCCGCGGTGAAGAGCCCCAGTTCCTCGGCAAGGGCTCCGATATCGAACATATTCTTGCCTTCGGGCACCACCAGTTCGTAATGGAAGATATCGCCGCGCGCGATGCGATCGTAAACCTCCAGGGGAGTGGCGGGTTTATCGAAGCGGTACTCGCCGGCCTGAAGAATACGCCCCCGGCGCACGAGGCGCGCCGCCAGGAATGGCCACTCGCTCCGTATCACGCCGGCGCCGGCCAGCCGCCGGGCAATCTCCCGGGCGCCGGTGCCGCGAGGCAATTCGACGAATGTCTCCGCCCCGAAAGCCGCGTAGGGCGCATTGAGCGTATAAAGCAGCCATGCGGCCAGAACCGCGGCGGCTCCCACGCCGAATACGAAAAAGGCGACCAGCAGGCGTTTCACAAGGAATCCAGGTAGCTCTGCAGTAGAATGACGGCCGAGAGGCGGTCGATGGCGGCGGCTCGTTTCTCGATCCCGATGCCGCTCGAGCGCAGCACGCGGGAGGCCTCGACGGTGGTGAGCCGCTCGTCCCAGAGCTTCACGGGAAGGCCCGTACGACGCTCCAGGGCTTCGGCGAACTCCCGCACCCAACCGGACTGCCGCCCTTCCTTGCCGCTCATGTTAATGGGATTGCCCACCAGGATCAGCCCGGCTTCTTTCTCCGCGGCCAGGCGCGCCAGGGCATCGATGTCATCGCGCTTGCGCGTGCGCACCAGGTTGGGGAGCCCCTGGGCGGTGAGCCCGAGGGGATCGCTCACGGCGAGGCCGATGCGGTTTTTGCCCACGTCGAGAGCCAGGATGCGCGTATTGGTAGTCAAGGCAATTACATTATAGACGGCCACGTGTTAGATTCTAGTCAGCCGACGCCGCCGCGCCAGCGTCCCTGGGAGAGCTTGTGAACGTCCCCCTGAAGCCCGCGAAGCCGCCACTTGAGGTCGAACAGTTTCGGAGCTATGCCGTCCCGGTCATTGCGGCCGGGGTGCTGATCGCGGTGCTGTACTTCGGGCGGGTTTTCTTCGTCACGTCGCTGGTGGCCGTCATCATCGCATTCATCCTGGAACCTTTCGTGGTGCTGCTGATGCGCGCGCGCATGCCCCGCACGGTGGCCAGCTTCCTGGTATGCACGGTGGCGCTGCTGGGTCTGTACCTGGCGGCGATCGGCGCATATGCGCAGGCGTCCGTACTGCTCGATGAATTGCCCAAGTACGGGGCGCGGATCGGCGAACTGGTAGAGGCTGTCCGGCAGAAGGTGGAAGGCATCGAGCAGCGCACCTACCAGATCGTGATGCCTCCGGCCATGCGCCGCCGGGAGATCGAGCGGCAGCAGCAACTCGAGGCGCAGAAGCAGGCTGCCGAGCAGGCCAAGCGGAAACGCCGGGCCGCCGCCGAACCGCCCGGACCCGCGGCGCCACCGCCGATTCCCGAGGTTCGCATCCATGATGAGCGCTCCCCCGTCACGGATTACATCTACGCCCGGCTGGGCTCGGTCTACGAGATCCTGCTCATGGCATCGTTCGTGCCTTTCCTGGTGTACTTCATGCTGAGCTGGCGGGACCACATCAACCGCAGCTTCCTGCAGTTCTTTCATGGGGAGGACCGGATGGTGGCGGCGCGCAGCCTGCAAGGGATCGCGGAGATGGCGCGCGCCTTCGTGGTGGGGAACTTCCTGCTGGGCCTCATGCTGGCGGTCTTCAGCTCGCTGGCGTTTTTCATGATCGGGCTGCCCTATCCCCTGCTGGTAGGTCCGCTCAGCGGCTTCCTGAGCCTGGTTCCGTATGTCGGGCTGCCGCTGGCCGTGATCCCGCCGATGTTCGTGGCGCTGGCGGCCTACAACAATATTTCCGGCTACGTGCTGGTATTTGCGATCGTCAGCGTGTTCCATCTGCTGGCGCTCAACCTGCTGTATCCCAAGATCGTCGGTTCCCGTGTTCACCTGAACCCGCTGGTAGTAACGTTCTCGCTCATGATCTGGGGTTTCCTGTGGGATGCCGCGGGGCTGCTGCTGGCTATCCCGCTCACCGCGGGCATCAAGGCGGTGTGCGACAACGTCAAGGGATTGCGCCCGCTGGGCAAATTCCTGGGCGACTGATGCACTCCGGCGAGGCCGGAAGGCATAGCATGGTACTAAATGCTGCCGTATCGTTTGGTCTATCATCAAGACTACGATCTGAACCTGGGTGAACACGTCTTTCCGTCGCAGAAATTCCGGTGGATTCGGGAACGGCTGCTGCTCGACCGCATCGCCTCGGAGGAGGATTTCGTCACCCCCGAACCGGCCGCGGACGAGGACCTCCTGCTGGTGCACGAGCCCGCCTGGATCGATCGCCTGAAACACGGCACGCTCGACTACCACCAACTCGTGCGCCTGGAAATCCCCTACTCATCCCAGACGGTGCGGGCATTCTGGCTGGCCGCCGGCGGCTCCATCCTGGCGGCGCGCCTGGCCTTCGAGCATGGCATCGGCTTCAATTTAGGGGGTGGATTCCACCACGCGTTTCAAGAACACGGCGAGGGGTTCTGCGCCATCAATGACATCGCGGTGGCGGCCCGGAAGACGCAGCGCGACGGCCTGGCCCGGCGCGTGATGGTAGTCGATTGCGACGTGCACCACGGAAACGGCACGGCGGCGATTTTTGCGACCGATCCTTCGGTGTTCACGCTTTCCATCCACCAGCTCAATAATTACCCCGCGGAGAAGCCGCCCTCCAGCCTGGACATCCACCTCGGAGACGGCATCGGGGACGACGAATACCTGCGCCGACTGGGGGAGGCCTATCGCACCGCCCTAGGCATGTTTCAGCCGGAACTGGTAGTGTACGTGGCGGGGGCGGACGCTTACTGCGAAGACCAACTCGGGGGCCTGGCCATGACCCTGGAGGGTCTCGAAGAGCGCGACCGCTTGATTATGTGGACGGCTCTTCAGCACCATATTCCAGTTATGGTGGTCCTGGCCGGGGGCTACGCGGAGAACGCGTACGACACGGTGCAGATCCACGTCAACACCGTGCGGATGGCCAGGACGGTGCTGGAGCGCGTGGGCTGGTGCACTCGCTCCACCGCGGGTTGATTGGCCGCGTTTCGCCGGCTGTGCTATTCTAAAGGCGTTACATTTCTCGAAGGATACGACTGTCTCAAGATGGCGAATCATTTTTCCGCGCTGAAGCGGGTTCGGCAAGAAGAACGACGGACGATTGTTAATCGGCGGGTGAAGACGCGGCTGCGGCACCAGATCCGGGCCATGCGTCGCGCCCTGGCCTCCAAGGATGCCACCGCCGCTGCGGCGCTGCTGCCCCAGACGTTCTCGGTGGTAGACCGTTCTGCGAAGAACGGCATCATCAAGAAGAACACCGCAGCCCGGTATAAGTCCAAGCTGCACCTGAAACTGCGGACGATCCAGCAGCCGGCCGCCTAAACGGCGCCCGGCCTCTAGGCCGTTAACCGCAGAACGAAATCCTCCATTACGATCCGATCGTCAGGGCGCGCGCTTCTGAGGCCTTTATCGGCCTCGAAGATGAGTTTAATGGCGCGCGCCAACTGCTCTCCCGAGAACTTCGTCAGGGTTTGGTAGACCTGTTCCGCACGCCCTCCCCACATGGGGATCCCCATCCGCGAAAAGTGACTCACGATCTGCTGCGGCCCGCGCAGGCCGGCCTCCCGGGCCACCAGCGCCAACCGGAACTGCGTGGAAAGAAACGCCAGCGCCAGGGGCAGGTACTCTCCTTCGCGCGCCAGCGTGTCCAGGATCCCCAGTGCACGCGCGCGATCCCGCCTGCCGAGCGCGGCCACCAGCGCGAAAATCGTGGTTGCGCGAGCATCCGGCACGAGTGCCGAGATATCGTCCACAGTGATGGGACGTTCGCGGCCGGCGTACAGCGATAGCTTCTCCACCTCGGTGGCGATGCGCGCCACATCGTTTCCCAAAGACTCGACCAGGAACTCCATGGCCGAAGGCTCGATCTTCAGCCCGGCGCCGCGCGCCAGGGATTGCGCCTCCACGCGGGCGTCTTCGGCGGAGTGGCGCTTGAACTCCACGACCTCCGGGATAGCGGCGTAGAACTTGCGCACTCGATCGAGTTTCTTCTTTTCCTCGCCCTCGAAATCGAAACGCGTGGCCTCGAACAGCAGGACCACGCCGGGCGAGGGGCTGCGCATATACGCGGCCAACAACTCTTCCCCGCCCTTGGGGGCATCGCCGTCCTCATCGGCATCCTCGGCAGCGCGTCCGCGCGGCAGGGCCGCTTCGGCGTTCACCACCGCGACCACCCGCTGGGAGGCGAACAACGTCAGGGCCCGGGCGTCATCGAGGGCCGCGGCCAGAGACGATTCGGACAGGTCGTGCTGCGCCAGTCCGCTCTCCCGCTCGTCGCCCAGGGCGGCGGTGAGCAGCGCTTCGCGCGAGCGGCGGCGCTCATAGGCTTCCGAGCCCAGGAACAGGTATGCCGGGGCAAGTTCGCGGCGTTTCATGCGGGCCAGGAATTGAGCCGGGGTCATCAGAAATTCTCCAGGACGGCGCTGACAACGGAGCGCGCCACGTCGCGGCTCAGCCGCTGCATGGCCACTTCGCTCTCGTCGAAATACACTTTGGGATCCACAGAAATCTCATACCGCTCCCTCACCTCCATGCCCGGCCGGGTGAACAGCACCTTACCCGTGGCGCGCTCCGTGAGGGTCACCTGGATCACCACCGAGACCAGCACCCCGGTAGACCGGCCCGTTGACGGATCCGCAACGGACGTATAGGCGAACTGATTGACCACCGCTCCGGTGAGCACCGCGTCGGCCCGGTCCGGTTCCGCCACAATGGTGTAGCGGGTGCGGGCGATGAACTCGCGGGTGATATCCGCGGGCAGCCGCTCGGCCAGTTTGTGCTGAGTGGTGACGTTGCCGAAAGCCGGTACCGCGATAGTCTTGACGGTCTTGGGCAGCAGGTCGCCGCGGCCTGCCACGTGGTAGCCGCACCCGGAAAGCACCGCAATGGCGGCCGCCACAGCGGCAATCCGAATCATAGGTACTGCCGTGCCACCGCCACGGCGTTTTCGGCGGCCAACCGCAGGTTGTCGGCGGCGAGCCAGAGCCAGCAAGCGTCCGGGTCGTTGCGGTCCACCGTCACCGCGCCGATGGCGATACCGCTCTGCCCGGCCATCCCCACGGTGTTAGGGGGGCCCAAGGCGGCATCCCGCACATCGACATTGGGCACGGCCAGCACGGCTTCCACTTCCGCCGCCCCAGGGTTCTCCTCGAATTCAATCCACAGGGAAATGCTGTAGCCGTGGAAGA
Source organism: Bryobacteraceae bacterium (assembly GCA_035561075.1). Classification (GTDB taxonomy): domain Bacteria; phylum Acidobacteriota; class Terriglobia; order Bryobacterales; family Bryobacteraceae; genus JAMCRM01. The sequence continues at coordinate 9,398 of DATMYF010000089.1, read as the reverse complement.
CGGGCGCCTGAATGAGCCGCACGGACGGCATCGGGATGGGGTCCTCCGCCAGCGCGAGCAGCGTGGCCAGGTGCCGTTCCAGCCGCGCCTCCACGTCCTCCAGGGCAACCGGCGCTTCCTCGCCGTAGCGCGCCAGCATATTGAAGCTCAACTGCTCGTCATACACGGCCTTGGGGAGGCTTTTGAACGAGAGCAGGCCGACGGTCTGCTGCTGGAGTTCCTCAATCCCGCTCTTCCCACGTTCGCTGGCGGGTTCGAAGACGTGAATTACGGTCCTGCGGATCGGGTGGACCTCGTTGATGCGCCGCAGCACCAGCGCGATCGCGATAGCGGCGGGGTGCGCGATCACCTGCACGGCATCGGCCGGAGCGGAGTAGCCCTCGGGCTCCGCCATGGGGGCGCGCAGGCGCGCATTGGGCCGCTCCTCGGCGGTGTAGGTCAGGTCGATCGCAACCGCGTCCGTCGCCATATCGAGCGCCTTGCGCGCCGACTGCGTGGAGCCCGCCAGGAATACTACCCGGGCGTTATCCAAACTGTCCGGCGTGAGTCCGGTGGCCAGCGTGGGTTCGCCGCCCTGCTCGGTGAGGATGCCGGCCACCTCGTCGTCTTCGGCGATCAGCCGCAAGCCGTGCAGGCCCGCCGTCGCTACCAGGTCGCGAATCTCGCGACCCATCAATGATTCGCTGCCCACCAAGGCCACTGTCTCCGTTTTAGCCAACCTGATGCTCCGGGTGCGGAGGAGGCGGGGTCCGCCGCAAGCGCCGCCGGAGAATCCCGCCGGCACGGATCACCATCCCGCTGCCTACGTAGGCGATCGCCATCGCCAGCAGTACGGGCTGGGAAAAATTCCAAACCAGATAAATCATGGCGCCCATCACCACGATCATGAGTGGCGAGCGCGGCCGCAGCAGGCTGACGCCCTTGAAGCTGTAGTACCGCCACGTGCTCACCATAAGGAAGCTCAACAACCCCAGCAGAGCCAGCCAGGCTACCGTCATAGGCCACCAGTAGATGGGCTTCGAGCCGGCCGCGTAAACCACCGCCGCAACCATGGCAGCGCCGGCGGGAATCGGCAGCCCTACGAAGTACTTGCGGTCCGGCCGCCCGGGATTCTTGGGGATGGGGTTCACCTGCACATTGAAACGCGCCAGCCGCGCCGCCCCGCATAGCAGGAAGGTGAACGCGAAGAAGTACCCCGCGCGGGTAATGAAGTTGTTCATCCAGGGGTCCGTGCCCCAGTAGACGAACTGCACGCCCCAGACGAAAGCCAGCACGGAGGGGGCGATGCCGAAGCTGATGACGTCCGCCAGGGAATCCATCTCGCGACCAAAGTCGCTGGTGGTGTTGGTGAGACGCGCGATGCGCCCGTCGAGACCGTCCAGAAATGCGGCCACCCCGATGGCGATGGCCGCCGCCTCGAAATGCTGCTGCCCGGATTGCCCGGCGGCCTCCAGAACGGCGCCCCGTATGGAGCGCAGGATCGACAAATAGCCCAGAAAGACGTTGCCAGCCGTAAACAGGGTAGGCAAGGCATAGGCCGCGCGGCGCGGCCGGCGGTCCGGCGAGCGGGGGTCGATCAGCCGTTCCCTGATATCAATCCTCGGCATGGGGGGATGTTCCTGGTACGTCGATCCGGCGCGCGATGATGGAGGAACCGGCCGAAACACGGTCGCCGGGCCGCACCAGGATGCGCCACTCCGGCCCGAACAGCACGTCCATGCGGGAGCCGAACTTGATGAGCCCGATGCGCTCCCCTTTCTCCACACGGTCGCCGGGCTTCTTGGTGAAGACGATGCGCCGTGCGATCAGGCCCGCGATCTGCTTGAACACCACAGTAGTACCTTCGCCCTGCACCGTAATCACGCTCTGCTCGTTCTGAAGAGAGCACTCCTCCCGGCTGGCCACCATGAATTTGCCGCGCTGATAACGAAAATCCGTGATGGTGCCTGCGATAGGGGAGCGGTTGACGTGCACGTCAAATACGTTCAGAAAGATGCTGAGCCGCGCCTGCACCGGAGATTCCTGCTTGACCACCACCACCTTGCCGTCGGCCGGGGAGACCGCCACGGCGCCGTCCGGGGCGGTGCGCTCGGGATCGCGGAAAAAATACAGGCAGAAAAGCGCCAACAGAAACATCGGCAGCGCAAGCCATGGCGAGAGCAGATACCACAGCAGCGCACCACCTGCCGAGAGCGCTAACGCATAGAGAATTCCGTCTTTTACGATCACCGTTTTCCAGTTCCATTTTCACACGTTCAGCGCGGTGTTGGGCGTGTTGATATCATGTGACGAAATGAACCGCCGTGACTTCCTCTCCAGCTCTGCCGCGGGACTGGCGGTATCCGCACCGGCACAAGCCCCGCCGAACGTGGTCCTGATCTATGCCGACGACCTCGGCTACGGCGACCTTGGCTGCTACGGCAGCCCTATACGCACCCCCCACCTGGACGGGCTGGCGAGCGAGGGAACGCGGTTTACGCACTTTCTCTCCGCCAATCCGGTCTGCTCGCCATCCCGCGCCGCGCTGCTCACCGGACGCTACCCGACGCGGGCAGGTGTACCGCGCGTGCTCTTCCCCAAGGACGATACCGGCCTGCCTTTGTCCGAGGTGACCATCGCGCAGGCGCTCAAGCCGCGTGGTTACAAGACCATGTGCGTGGGAAAGTGGCACCTGGGCCACAAGCCCGCGTACCTGCCCACCAGCCGGGGCTTCGACGAATACTTCGGGATCCCTTACAGCAACGACATGTCTCCCCGGCCCCTGCTTCACAATCTGGAGACCCTGGAGGAACCGGCACGGCTTGAAACGTTGACCCGGCGCTACACCGAACGCGCGGTGCGGTTCATCGAAGGCGCCAAGGGTTCGCCATTCTTCCTCTACATGCCCCACACCTACCCGCACATCCCCCTGGCAGCCTCCCCGCGGTTCCGGGGCAAATCGGCGCAGGGGATCTACGGGGACGTGGTGGAAGAGATCGACTGGAGCGTGGCGGAGTTGGTCTCCGCGCTGAAGCGCACCGGCGCGGACCGGAACACCCTGGTGCTGTTTTCGAGCGACAATGGCCCGTGGTACCAGGGCAGCCCCGGGAAGCTGCGCGGCCGCAAGGGTATGACCTGGGAGGGCGGGGTGCGGGTGCCGCTGGTCGCCTGGATGCCCGGACGAATCCCCAGGGGCCGGACATGCACGGGGCTCGCCTCTACGCTCGATATGATGCCCACCCTGGCGAAGCTCTGCGGTGCGCCGCCGACCGCAAATCCCCTGGACGGGATCGACATCTGGCCCATGCTCTCCGGCCGGGCTAACGCGCTCGACCGCGACGCGTACCTCTATTTCGACAACGTACACCTGCAATGCGCGCGCCTGGGCCGCTACAAGCTGCACGTGGCGCGGTATAACAGCGTCAGCTACAGCCCGGCGCCCCCCGGGGGCCGCAAGAACCTGCCGCTCAACAATCCGGAACTCTATGACGTGGTGGCGGACGTGGACGAGAGCTTCGACATCGCCGCCGAACATCCCGAGATCGTGAGAGACATACAGGCGCGCATCGAGCGCCTGATGGCGACCTTCCCGCCGGAAATCCGGAACTCCTGGGCGGAAACCAAGGCAACCCCCGCGGGCAACTCACCCGCCGGCCAGATAACCAGACCTTTGTAACGATATGACTACTACACGCAGAACCTTCATCTCCTCGGCATTGATTGCGCCGCACCTGGTGCGCGGAAGCCAGGCCAACTCCGCTGTGCGTTTGGGCCTGCTCGGCTGCGGAGGCCGCGGCACGGGCGTGGCTACCGGATTCATCCGGAACACAGGGGCGCGTGTCACCGCGCTTGGCGACATGTTCCCGGACCAGCTCGAGCGCGCCAAGTCGCGGCTCGACGAGGCCGCCGGAAAGCTCGGGCAGCCCAAGATCGACGGCGCCAATCTGTTCCACGGGCCGGACGCTTACAAGCAACTGTTCGCGTCGAAAGAAATCGACGCTGTCTACATCGCCACCCCCGTGTGGTTCCACCCGCACCATCTGGAAGCCGCGGTAGCGGCGGGCAAACACGTCTATGTGGAAAAACCCGTGGCGGTGGATATTCCCGGGGTGAAGCGCGCCCTCGGCGCGGCCGCCAAGGCCAAAGGCAAGGTGAGCGTCACGGTAGGGCTGCAACTGCGCCACGCCACGCCCTATGTCGAGCTCGTCAAGCGGATCCACGGCGGCGACCTGGGGGACATTGTCTCCGGCCTGGTGCACTACTATGCAGGCGCCATCGAGCGGCCCGCCTGGCCCAACGTCAGCCCCAACGTGCGGCGGCTGCGCAACTGGATTCACGACCGCGCCATTTCCGGCGACATCATTGTGGAGCAGAACGTCCACGTCATCGATTTCACCAACTGGGCGCTCAAGGGTCACCCGCTGCGCGTTTCGGGCCTCTCCGGACGGCGCGGCCGGCGCGATACCGGCGATTGCAGCAGCCATTACGACCTGACGTATGAGTATCCCGGGAGCATCCACATCAGCTTCGCCTCCACGCAGTTCATCAAGGGCGCCTGGGATGTAGGGATGCGCTTTTTCGGCAGCCTGGGGACATCGGAAGCGCATTACGACGCGCCCGTCCAGATTGTGGGGGACCGGCCGTGGGAGTTCCCCGGCCTGGGTCCACGCGGTCAGGTGACCAACGCCCAGGCAGCCGCCGCAGGCGCTTTCACCGGTGCGCTTGACGATGCCGACGCCCGGAAGCAGAAATCGTTCATTGCCAGCATTACCAGCGGGCGCTTCCTGAACGACGTGCAGGACGGCGCTGATTCTACCGTCAGCGCCATCATGGGCCGGATGGCTGCCGACACCGGGAAAGCGGTCACCTGGGAGGAAGCGATGCGCTCCACCGTGGTCGTAGACCCGAAACTGGAGGGCATCAAGGTAACATAGGGGTAACGACCTGCTTCCCGTTGTTTCCGTGCTGGCAGTGCTGGCACTTCTGTTGCTCTGGGCGGCCGTGGTCGAGCGCCGCCCATGACACCAGACCTCGCCAACGCCGCCATGAATATAGCGCTCCTGTGGATGCTCACCACTCCGCACGAGTTCGCCCATGCCTGGGTTGCCACCCGACTGGGGGACGATACGCCGCTCAAGGACGGCCGCGTCACCCTGAACCCCCTGGCGCACCTGGACTGGCTGGGCACCGTGATCCTGCCGGCCGTGACGTCGCTGCTGAGCGGCGGCTTCATGGGCTGGGGCAAGTCCGTGATGACCAATCCCGCACGCCTGGCGGGCGGATTGAACGGCTTGGCGCTCGTGGCGCTGGCGGGACCCATCAGTAACGTGATCTTCGCGGTGGTGCTGGGAGGGGTGGCGGCGCTGAGTGCCGCGGCCGCACCCGCGCTGGCCGAGTTTGCCGCCCGCGGGGTGTGGCTCAGCCTGTACCTGGCGATATTCAACATGCTGCCGGTGCCGCCGCTCGACGGCTCGAAACTGCTGCTGGCCGCGCGAGTGCCCGTCGCGGTGTACAACGAGCTGGCGCGATTCGGCTTTATGCTCCTGATGCTGGCGGTCGCGTTCTCGGACGTGGGCCGCTGGATGTCCATGTGGAGCTGGCAGGGCACGCGTGTGATCTTCGGCTTGTTCCACCAGATCATGTAGAATCGTCCCGATGAGGACACTCGCGGCTCTGGCCGTGGCGGCGCTGGGCGCGGCGGCGCAGCAAACGCCCGGCTATACGATCCCCGTAATCGACATCTCGGCCGAGACCAGCCGGCAGGTAGTGGTGGACAGGGAGCCGGGCCAATACCTGGGGCATCCCACGACCGTGCTGCTGGAAGACGGCCGCACGATGCTCACGGTCTACCCCAAGGGCCACGGCAAGGGCGCCATCCAGATGAAGCGCAGCGCCGACGCCGGACGGACGTGGTCTGAGCGCCTGCCTGTCCCAGGGAACTGGGCCACATCGCTCGAGACCCCCACAATCCACCGGGTCACGGACACGCGCGGGGTGAAGCGCCTGGTGGTTTTTTCGGGTCTGTATCCGATCCGCATGTCGGTCTCGGAGGACGACGGTCGCACCTGGACGCCGCTCGCGCCCATCGGCGATTTTGGCGGGATCGTGGCGATGTCGGACCTGGTGCGGCTCCGTGACGGCCGCCACATGGCCTTCTTCCACGACGATGGCCGGTACTTCGCGGCCAAGCCGCGGCCGGGCGGCTTCAAAGTTTACAGTACGGTGTCGGCTGACGGCGGGCTGACATGGGCCGCACCGCAGGTGGTGGCGGAGCATCCCGAAGCACACCTCTGCGAGCCGGGCGCGGTGCGTTCGCCGGACGGGAAGCAACTGGCCCTTCTGCTGCGCGAGAACAGCCGCAAGCACAACTCATTCGCAATCTTCAGCAACGACGAGGGCCGCACATGGTCGCGCCCCGTGGAACTCGCCGCCGCCCTCACGGGTGACCGCCACATCGCGCGCTATGCCCGCGACGGCCGGTTGTTAGTGGTGTTCCGCGACACCACGCGCGAGAGCGCCACGAAGGGCGACTGGGTCGCGTGGGTAGGACGCTACGAGGACATCGTGAAAGGCCGCGAAGGCCAGTACCGCATCCGCCTGATGGACAACACCAAGGGCAACGACTGCTGCTACGCGGGCCTGGAGCGGCTGCCCGACGGCGCTTTCGTCACAACCACTTACGGCCACTGGACAGCGGGCGAGGCGCCGTATATTGTAAGTGTGCGGTTCACGTTGAAAGAGCTCGACCAGCGGGCAAGGAAGTAGTCCGGCGGGGGTGTTCCTGTGGCAGACGAAAGCAATCTCGATGTCCTGATTCGAACCGGCTTTGCAGATCCTGTCGCGATTGTTCTGGCGCAGAGTCTCTTGCACGAAGCCGGAATCCCTTTTTTCGCCATGGACCAGAATCCCGCGGCACGCCAGGAGAGCGGGAACTTTATCGGGTGGTGGACCATTCGCGTGCCGCGGGAAAGGGAAGCCGAAGCTCGCGAGGTCCTACGTAGCGTGCAAGAAATGAGATAGGTGGCGCACGGGCCTAAGATGGTGCGGGTGCACTAGCGATCAATCATTCATAGCGTGCTCAAGCGCGTCCTTGGCCTCAGTATATTGCTCAGCCGCTTGCTCCAGTTGACGCTTCGACGAGATCAGCCTCTCCAAGTGCGGCCACACATCGCACTCTGGTAGGTAGTCCAGCAGGTCGTGGACCTGGGACTCATTCCCGCTGACGATCTGGCTCGGATCTCCGGTCAGGATCCTTAGCTTATGTTCGCATAACTCGCCAGTAGTGCCATCCGCACACGAGCAGGCACCGGTTAGGTTGCATTCGTCGATTCGGAAGGTCACCCGGTGCGGGTTCCCGGCTATCCCGCGTGCAGTGAAAGAGAATGTCTCGGCCATAGTTATCCTACGAGAGAATTGATCCAGTGTTCCTCGGAGATTATCGCCAGCCGACCATACCGGCCCGCGTAGTCAATCGCGTTCTGAATTTTGGTGCCGTAGCTGCCATGCAGCCAATCCCGGCTTCCGAAGGTACCTATCACGAGATAATCGGTTTTTCGTGTTATCGATTCCGCACCCACTCCGCCGTGCGCCGTTATCTCTTTCATGAGTTTGCTCCGGCTGCCCCAAGCAAACCGGCCGGTAACGACGAAAACCCGGCCTTCGAACCGGACAGGTGGTGCCGGCCTTGTCAGCGGCAAACTCGCAGCGAGCGTCTCGAATGGCGAGTGGTCCGGAGCACCTACAATTTCGGAGATAATCGCCAGCAGATCCTCGCGTTCTTCATCATCGATGATGCCGTCTTCGAGAACCTGCCCAACACGGTCAAGAACTACATCGATCGGCCAGACGACGGACGCCTCCTGGTTCACCAAAAGCCACTCCGCGAGTTTCTCGACTTCACGCGGGGACACAATGTCATCGGCTACGATCCCGCGAAGCAGGCCTATCATTTCATCCGTCTTCCGGCGAATTCGCAGGGTTAGATTATACCAGTGGCTGAGGGGCTGTCCGTGGTCATCGGCGGCGACCGCGCGTCTGCCCTGGAGCGTCGCACCTAGTTCGGCTCGGAGCAGACATTCGATCTGGCGAATAACATCGTCTCTCGACCACGCACGAGCGAGCAAGGAGGGATACTCGGCCGCGGTTGCGGTCCAAGACCCGTCATCGTGGTGTGACAGAGTAACTGCTACGTGCATGCTCAGTCGGCCAGCATATCATCTTTCCGCCCTGGACGCCGTGCCCGGGTAGGCTGTCCTACACTGCGGATTGCCCCTGCTAAGGCCAGCTAACGACCACCACGCTACCGCTTCACCAACTCGACCCGCCGGTTCTTCGCGCGCCCGTCTTCGGTCCGGTTGTCAGCGAGGGGCTTCGTCTGGCCGTAGCCTGCCGCCGCCAAGCGATCGCCCGCAACACCCCTGCTCGCCAGTGCCGCGGCCACGCTTTTGGCGCGGGCTTCGGAGAGCTTCTGGTTGCTTTCCGGCGTCCCGACATTGTCCGTATGGCCCGCTACTTCCACCTTCAGGGCGGTCGCGGACGCGAGCATCCGGGCTACCTGCTCCAACTGCGACATGGAATCCTGCTGGATGGTGGCGGAATCGGTTTCAAAGTTGATGTAAAGAGCGATGAAGCCGTCCTGGTCCAGCTTTTGGCGGAGTTCGTTCACGGAAATGTCCTGTTTCATCGCCTCGCGCTCGACGACCCACAGCTCGTAGGACGCACCCTCGTCGCCCGACTGCACGAACGCCCAGGTCTCGTTTCCCTGGCCGCGCAGCTTTATCGTCGTTCCGTACAGGATGCAGTTGTTCCCTCTACTAATCGTCTCGTCGACAGTCGCTTTGCACCACCCCGGATACTCGGCCTCAATGGATCCGCCGGCCTTTCGGGCGGCATTCTGGAAGTTGCGCATGGTCTGGAGCGGACTCGGCTTGGTTGCGTCTTCATTCAACTCGTACCGGATGAAGAAGACGGGGCCTTCCAACTCGACGGATTTCGGCGTGTGGTTTTCCGCCTCCTCGGCAGGCGCGGGGCCTACCGGAACGCGCTTCAGGTCGAATTGCGAGTGCTCGCATTCCGAGATGTGGAAGTTCGGCATCCGGTTGAACAGCGGATGGTCTTTGCAGCCTTCAGCGTCCTGCGGCTGGGCGCTAAGAGGCAGGCAGGAGGTTGCAAGCAACACGCCCGCCAGGCAGGCGCGGTAAGGAGAATCCCATGTCATAGTACTTGCATTATCGCCGCTTTCCGGAAGGATTCGGGCATACGCTATCATAGAAAGAGCTTTGCTTTCCATTCAAAACATCTCCATGCGCTTCGGCGCCAGAATTCTGTTCGAAGACGTCACCTGCACCTTTCTTGCGGGCAGGCGCTATGCCATTACGGGCCCCAACGGTGCTGGTAAATCGACCCTGATGAAAATCCTC
>DATMYF010000088.1:0-33724 GCA_035561075.1 Bryobacteraceae bacterium | reverse complement strand
ATCGGCTACCGCCAGATTCCAATGTTGCTGTCCTCAATGGCGCACGCCGTTTCCAAAAAGCCAATTGCCAAGGGAGTCGCGGTCGCGTAGTCTATGAGTTCCGAGGGTCGCTTACTTTCAACGGACTTCCGGGCAATCTCGCACTGAATTGGGCGGAAATCCAGCGTGTGCACGAGACTGCCGACTCGACACTCTCGCCCGTTGCACTGGTTTTCGCCGACCAGGCGGACAAGAACCAAACGCTGTTTTCGCCCGCATTCCTGAGGCGCGAGTTCTTTCCCCGCTTGCGCAAACTGGTCGAGGCGTGGCATTCACATGGGATCAAGGTGATCTTTCACTCCGACGGGAACTTGTGGAGAGTGCTTGACGACTTCATGGCTGCGGGCATTGACGGCCTGAATCCGCTCGAGCCGCTTTCACATATGTATGCCGGTGACGTGCGGCGCTGTTATCACGACTGGATTCTGATGGGCGGCATCGACGCGAGTCAGCTTCTCGTTTTCGGCTCGGAGGAGGGTGTGCGTGCGGCCGTCCGGAAGACGGTAAGTGATGCCGGTGCGAACGGCAGACTCTGGCTGGGGTCGAGCACGGAAATTCATCCCGCCGTCCCTGTCCGGAACGCCTTGGCGATGTGGGACGAAATCGAGCAATGCGGCTATTACCACGACTGTCACAATGAATGGCGTCGCGAGTAACCCGGTGCTATCCCTGTCGCGGCCTGCGGTTGGCCCCTTCGTCAGGCCACCGGATGATCTACAATCAACTCTTCTTTTCGGTCCCAAAACATCTTCTTGTTTTCGCGGTAGGCGCGCGTGGCCATTACCACAGCGACCGCATGGCCGAACCCGGTCTCGATGTTCCCGTTGGGAACTCCACGAGTGCGCATGCACTTAAGCCAGTCGTCCGTGTGGTATTTCAGGTCGTCGCTGTTGTCCAGCGGCGGTACATCGGGATGGCCCGGAATGGTGACCGGCTGCGCCTTGGGATTGCGCACTTTGGTGTCATAGACGACATTCGACCGCCAACCACTGCTGGTCTCCGGAGTGAACCACCACTGCGGGCTGCCTTCGCCGCCGGGCGAATGCAGCGTTCCGCGCGTGCCGCGGATGATCGTGTGGTCACCCCAGCCATTGCCGAAAGTGGTGCTGTAGCTGTACAGCACCTGCTTTTCGTGGAAGGTTGAGAGGCACTGGAAGGTGTCGGGGTTCTCGCGCACGTCGTGCCAGGCAAAGATGCCGCCCGCCGCCACCGTGTCGTCCGGGATGAACGTGTCCAGATAGAAATGTACCAGCCCCGAGCCATGGCTGTACCACTGGTCCGTGATGCCGCCCGAGAAATCCTTGAAAATACGAAACTCGAAATAGACGCGAGGGTTGAAGGGCCGGTCCGGGCGCCCTAGCAGCCACCGCTTCCAATCCGTGTCCTGCTCCCTGATATCCGCCACGTTGGGATCCAAGGGTGTGTGCCAGCGCGGCCCGTTGTAGTTCCAGCTCTGGTCGATGGATACCACTTTCCCGATCTTGCCCTCGCGGATCATCTCGCGGACGCGGTGCTGGTAGGGGTCGCTCAGCCACTGCGAGCCCATCTGCACCACCTGCTTCGACGCTTTCACGGTGTCGCGCGCCAGTTTGGCGTCTTCGAGCGTGTTGGCCATGGGCTTTTCGCAGTAGCAGTCCTTGCCCGCTTTGACCACCTGCGCCAGGATGCGCGCGTGCTGGAAATCGCCGGTGGCGATCATGACCGCGTCCAGTTCCGGATCTGCCAGCATCTCCTCCGAGTACTTGTAGATCTTGGGCCGCTTGCCGAAGAGCTTTTGCGCGTGGTCGGCGGCCTTTTCGGCGTTTACGGACCATATATCGCAGACGCTGCGCAGGTCGAAGTTCGGGTCGGTCTGCTGCGACTCCTTCAGCATGTTCCGATGACCCCTCGAACGGTGCCCGCAGCCGATCAGTCCGATCTGTATGCGGTCGTTGGCGCCCACGATGCGACTGTAAGAGGCCGCCGTCATTGGCAACGCGGCGCCGCCGATGAACATTCTTCGCGACACACTATGCGACATTATTGAACCTCTCCTGACACTCACATCTTCCATCACCTGTGAACCGAACGCCACCCGCACGCCCCAATTCTACAATCCGCAAACCTTAGTCCGAACCTTGCAGGAACTTCCGATACGCACCGCTGTTGTACGTAGCCCATGGTGCGAACCCGCGCTCCTCATACAGTTGGTACGCGAAATCGATATTTGCCTTGCAGTCCAACAAATCTCGCAAGTTTACGTCGGGGCGTTGAAGATGCACAGTATTGATCTGAAAATATCCCCAATCGAGCGTGCCGTTGGAATTGTAATGGTAGACTTCACATGCGCCCTTTTGGTTCTCCGCACGCTGGATCGCCAAGGCTATCCGACACGCCGACCCGAACTTTCGACATGCGTACTGCTGGTGCGCTGATAAACGCCGCCCCGCTTGGTCGGCTTGTGCCCCGGCAGCCTCGTCGCCCACCGTCCGGGCACTGATCACCAGGGGCATTTGGATGTGGACTCGCAACGGCCACTGCAGGCTGATGGTGTAGCGGTCAAGCAGTTGACCGATTGCAAAGGAAGCGATCAGGGCAACGAACACCAGCGCGGCCGCGGATTTGGCTTGGCCGGACAAGGACCCCTGTCGGCCAGCGCGTTTTGAAGCCGTTCGGCGGCGCGGTTTCTTGCCGAGGGTGGCTTTGGTCATAGACCGCAGATCTGGTGCTGCTCAAAGCGGCTGGCGGGTGCTCGCCCCGCTTGAACTCGGAGTGGATGGTAACGCTGGCGTCGCATGCTCTTGTCCAGGTTACTCGATGGGCAGCCTGGCCGGGAACCTCTATTGCGGCACAGCAAAGATCGGCCAAGGGCCGGTGGCAGCGCACTTGTCCGGGGAGTGGATTACACTAGCTGACTGGAGGGCTGTACCAATGGACCCGGTAAAACGATCTGAAGGCAGTTCGCGCCGTGATTTTCTGAAGGCTTCCACGCTCGCGGTTCCCGCGATGGCATATGCCGCGGGCACTGATGTCATTCGTATCGGCATGATCGGCTGCGGCGGCCGAAACACCGAAGCAGGTGGGCAGGCGCTGACCGCCCATAAGGGGAACCGACTCGTCGCCATGGCCGATGTCGCCCTCGACCGTATCCAGGAGAGACGCTCGGAATTGAAGCTGAAGTTCCCGGACCAGGTCGCCGTGGACGACGACCACTGCTTCGCCGGCTTCGACGGCTACAAGCACGTGATCGAAAGCTCCGACGTGGTGCTCATCGCGAACGCGGCCAAGTTTCACCCGATGCACATGATGGCCGCTATAGAGGCCGGCAAGCACGTGTTCGTGGAGAAGCCCCACGCCATCGATCCCGCCGGCATCAAAGTGGTGCGGGCCGCCTGCGAGTTGGCGAAAAAAAAGAACCTTTCGGTTCTGTCGGGGCTCCAGAGCCGGTTCACGCCTATGTACCGGGAGGCCATCGAACGCGTCCACGCCGGCGCTATCGGTGACATCGTATCGATCGAAGAGCGGTACTACCGCGCTCCGTACGTGCTTCGCGCGCGCAAGGCGGGACAGACGGAGGTGGAGCATCAAGGGGCAAACCAGTACCACTTTCATTGGCTCTGCGGCGACGACATCCTACAATCCCTGGTCCACAACCTCGATCGCGCGAACTGGTCGATGAAGGAACAGCCGCCTTCACGCTGCATCGGTCAGGGTGGCCGCTCCACTCTGCACGAAGAGAAGTACGGGAACGTGTTCGACCATCACTCCGTTATCTATGAATACGCCAATGGCGTACGCATTTACGCTTCCTGCCGCACCATCCCGAACTGCTTCAACCAGACCTCCAGCATGTTGGTGGGCACCAAGGGCCGCTGCTTCACCATGCAGGGGCGCATTGAAGGCGAATCTCCGTGGCAGTACGCTGGGCCAAAAATGTATTCCGGGGTGCACACGAACCCCTACCAGATCGAGCACGACGAACTCTTCAAGGCGATTCGCTCCGGCAATCGGCTCGACTGCAGCGCCTACATGGCCCAGAGCACGCTGATCGGAATCATGGGCCAGATCAGTTGTTACAGCGGCAAGGATGTGACCTGGGATCAGGTGACGACATCCGACTTCTACTTAGCACCGCGGCCGGAGGAAGTCAGGCGCGACATGGAGCCGCCCACCCGGCCAGGCCCGGACGGCGTCTACCCGGTCTGCTTCACGCCGGGTGTGAGCAAATTGCTATAGTCCTCCGCCGGCAATTCGAGCCGGCACGGAGACGAAGGGGCTGCTGAACTACAAGTTAAGCAGCCTCCTCAAGGCCGGACGGGACTAAAACGAAGCCGGTCTTCCTCAAACCGCAGGAAGACCGGCCTGATTCATATCAGAAGATAAACCGCAGAGTGTACTGCATTTCGCGGCCCCGATTGCCGGTGGCTTGGGCGCCGGAGCGTCCGAACTGGGCGTTGCCTACGGTCATGTTGGGGTTGGCCCACATGAGGGAGTTGGTCAGGTTGTAGGCCTCGAAACGAAACTCCAGGTGGTACTTCTCCATCACGGGGAAACTCTTCGAAAGAGTGCCGTCCAGGCCCCAGAAGATGGGACCGGTGACGTCGGAGAACTGATAGGGGTTCATCCGAGGCGTATAGGCGGTTGCGATTTTGAAGGCATCCGTGTTGAACCACTTGTCGGGTCCGGGATTGTCGATCACGGGATCGCCGATCATGTCCATCGCGCCGAACCGGAGATACTCTCCGGAGCGGTAGGTGTAGATGCCGCTCATCTGCCATCCGCCGGCGATGGCGTTGAGCACCGGATGCATACCGGAGCCGAGTTTGCGTCCCTTGCCGATGGGGAAATCGTAGGAGCCGGCCAGGGTCAGGCGATGCCGTGCGTTGTTCGAGCCCAGCCAGAAGACCTGCTTTACGTACTGCTGGGGATCGTTGAAGTACGCCTCGGTGCGTTCCTGGTTGTAGTTGTAGGCCACCAGGACGCTGGCGCCGGACTGATAGGTGCGCTGGGCGCGCAACTGCAGAGCATGATAGCGCGAACGCCAGTCGCCGGTCTGGTTCTGGGTAATGGCGCCGTATTGCGGATACGGCCGCAGCAAGCTGCCCCTGGTAACCGTTTTCTGGTTGCGCTGTGAGCCCGGGAAGGTTTCCGGCGTCAAGTAGTTGTAGAAGGGGTTCGCGACGGAGGTGGCGAGCTGCGCCTTGTAGGTGTAGCTCAGGTTCGGGTCCGCCATGTTCAGGAGGGCGTCGTGAGATACGTTCCGTCCGACGTTCACGAACCACGTGGCGTCTAGCTTGAGGCTCCCGGGGAACTCACGCATGACGGTGAAGTTGATGCGGTCGTTGATCTGTGTGCGGTAGTTCTGATCCACGAAAGACACCGCGTTGCCAAGGTTGGTGTACGCGCCGTAGCCTTTGCCGACGACCGCTTGTAGGGGGTTGGTGCCGCTTGGGAACGGGTCGGACAGGAACGCCTGCGGGCGGCCCTCCACCATGGCGAGCGGCAACGAATTGGCGCTGAACCCGGCGAAGTAGTTGGGCCGCGACATGGTGCCGGCGGTTGTCGAGATCGGCACCGCGTAACGCGCGAACCCGATATTTACCGCCGTCTTGTCGTTGGCCCGGATGGCCACACCGATACGGGGCAAAAAGATGGTCTTCTGCGCGACCCATGCCTTGCGGTTGTTCTCGTCGGAGAAGATCCAGGCTCCGTTAAAGTTCGGTTTCGAGAGCGCCTGCAAGTCGGCTGGTATGTCCGGCGGGGTCTTCTGCATCAGGGAATTCGGCGCGGACAAGTCAAGATATCGGCTATACTGATCGCGCGCGTCATACGGCCCCGACTCCCACTCATAGCGCAGTCCCAGGTTCAGCGTTATCCGGCGCGTGATTTTCCAGTCGTCGTGGACAAACAGGCCGATGAAGGGGATCCGGATCGACTGGTACGGCGTCTTGTTGGCGTTGCTGCTCGAGGGGTCAAGGGCGCCTAGCAGGAAAGAAGCCCACGGATCGCCCGAAATGTTCGTATTCGCCGAGATGTAGCTGTTGGCCGTGGTGGCGGGAACGAAGATGAAGTTCATCAGGTTGGGGTAGACGCCATCACTCTGGTGGTAGCGGTACTCCGCGCCGGCTTTCAGGTAGTGGGCTCCGCGAGCCTGCGACATCTTGCCGCTGAAAGAGTACTGCCGCGGATGCTGATACCAGTAGCTGGATTTTCCGAAGGTGAAATTGGAGGTGCCCAGGCCGTTGATCTGAATGAGCGGGTAATAGATGGCGGGGATGTCCTCCAGGTAGGGCTTGTACCAGGGATTATTGGGCCAGAACTCGGCGAGCCCCGTCTCCCCGACGGCGTACTCGGGGGCGGCGTAGTCGTCCTCGAAGGCGGTATAGCTGCCGCGGAAATTGAAGACCGTCCTGGCGCTGGCGGTATAGACCACGTCGCCCGCCACGTTGCGCGAGTTCATGATGCCGCCGTTATCGTTGGGCATCGCCATGGAGTTGTTGGGGGTGTAGTTGTCCTGGTCGAGCACGGTGTTGAAGCGGGAGTAGCGCCCGAAGACCTTCAGTTTATCGGTGATGTTCCAGTCGGTGCGGTTAGTGAGATTCCAGTTCTTCATCGGCCAGGCATAGGAGGCCTTGAAGTTATTGGAGCCGGCGAGGTCGTCGGCGGTGGCGTTGGGACCCCATATGTCCTTGAGGATCCGCTTGGCGGTTGGGTCGAAGCGGCTCATCGGGATGGCATTGCCTGGGAACGGTGTCCGGGTGGAGGTGTTCGTGTCGACGTGGAGCACGGTGGTAGCCGGGTCGTAGATGGTCTTCAGCGCTCCGGTTTTGGTCAGGCTCTGGGAAAAGTCGCCGTTGCGCTGCAGGTCCGTGATCATGGTGCGAATGGCGTCCCGCGGTTCCTTGGTCCGCCAGCCTTCATAGGCGAAGAACGTGAAGAGCTTGTTCTTGAGGATCGGACCCCCGGCGGTGCCGCCCCAGATGTGGTTGCGGATGAAATTCGGAGTGCGGGTAAGCGGATTCTGAACGGCGTTGAGCGCCGGGTTGCGGCCGAAGTAGTAGGCCGTCCCGTGAATGTCGTTGGTGCCCGATTTTACCGAGACCGACATAGTGCCCCCGGCGGAGTGGCCGAATTCGGAGTCGACGGAATTCTGCTGCACGGAGAACTCCTGTACGGCATCCATCGGTGGGGAGTAGGAGCCCTTTGGTCCTACCTGGATGGGGGCGCCGTCGAGGAGTAGATCGTTCTTCTGGTTGGTATTACCGCCAACATCCACAGTGGAGGAAGCCCACATGAAGAACGGGTTCCGTTCCGCCGTGTAGCGGTTCACCACCGCGGGGTCGAGCAATGCCAGGGTGAACGGATTGCGCGCCTTCACCGGAAGGTCCATCAACATCTTGCGGTCGATGGTCAGTTCGCGGGTGGTGGTGTTGAATTGCAGGGTGACGGCCGAGGAGGCCACCGTGATGGTCTCGACGAGGGCGCCCGGCTTCAGGTTGAAGTTGGCGGTAACGTCGGCACGGGTTTGCACCAGGACGTTTTCCTGTGCCTGCCGTGAGAATCCCTCGTATTCCGCGGTGATGTTGTATGTTCCGGGTTCGACGTTGTCGAACAGATAGGCGCCGTTAACCCCGGTCGTTCTGACGGCCGAAACGCCGGTGCCGTTATTCTGAAGCGTTACCTTCGCTCCTGCGACCGACGCATCCGAGGAGTCGGTCACCATTCCCTGGACTCTCGCGCGATAATCCTGCGCGAACATGCATACAGCGCCCACAGAGATTGCGAGCAACAACCGTGATAGCGACATGTTTTACCTCTTGCGCAAGCGCATCTTATGCTGGGTTGTCATTGTATTTCGTTTGACTTCGAGGCCCTTTCCCGCCATCGTGAGCACACGAAGGCGGCTGGGCACGGATATCTCTCATGATGTGAGCGAGCGACGGCCGCAGCCGCCTCATATCTCCCTTTACGACTTGCGAGTTTGCACTATTGTGCTTAGATTACTTTCGTATGTCAAGCCAAAAAGTGCCGTTTCAGATCGTTTTATATGTTTTGTTTGCTTTAGTGGGCCGGAGGCAGTTGGGCAACGGGTTCAGCAGGGAGGAGCTTGCGGCGTGAAACTCGCTTAGATTCGTTGCCTGCGGCGGTTCTTCACCGCACCGGGTGAGAGAGCGACTGCAGCTTCACCTGGAAGAATTGTGGGGCGAGGTTTAGCGCGGCGGGGCATCTACGCGCGTAGTGCCCGCTCGAGTGCGTTCCTGGTGATGCGCTGTACCCGTGCGTCTGGGCCATGCGGCCGCACGCCGTGGGACCACGGCAGGATGTGTCCGGGCGGTGAAGACAGCCCCTGTGCCCACCAGATGGTCGACGCGTTGAACACGAAGTTGCCCTTAGGCCCCGGATAGATGGTCGCGGTCCACCGTACCGGGCGCGTCCCGCCGCTTAGAGCCGTTCCTTCGGCGATGATTTCCAAACCCGGGATGCTGGCCGGATCGCCGTGAAACTCCCATCCGACGAGCCCGGGGACACCGTCGCCTTTCTTCATGCCGGTGCCGTTGAAAAGCCAGTGGTCAGGCTTGGTCGCAATCCAATCGCCGCCACCGTTGAACGGATACGGGCTGCGCGCGCCCATCAGCAAGGCCTCGTTGGGACCGGTCATGGGGAACGGGTATTTGAAGAACTCACGGTTCTCGATCTCGGTGGCCCCGCCGTAACGTCCCTGGCGGCTGATAATCCGGTTCGGACGGCCATCGCTCGAAGGCTGAAAGGGCGTAATGCCGCAAACCGAGTTGCCGGACAGGTACAGTTCCGTGACCCCCGCCCGTACGGCGTTTAAGGCTGCGTCATACTGCCGCAGGTCCCAATACTCGTCATGTCCGATGCTCAGGAACACCTTGGCGCGCAGGATCTGAGCGGGGTCGATCATATCGGAGTTGGAGCAGTAAGTGACATCATAGCCCTGCGACTCGAGCCAGTAACACAGCGGGAACTCCCACAGGAGGAACTCGCCGGAACCGACAGACAGCGGGTGTTCGTAGATCTGGGCGTACTTGCCGTAAGGCCGGTCGAAGCTGACGGCCACGCCTGGCGCCCACGCGTGCCGCGGGTCGGTGTAGAGGGAGTAATCGTCCGGCCAGCGGTTGTAAGCCTGCCAGGTGTTATCGCTACATTGGAACAGCACTCCGGCCGGACGGCGGTCGCGCACGATGAAAATGGCGTAGCTCTGCCAGGCGTGCGTCGAGGTGCTCGCGGGGATGCGCGTCAGGCGCGCCAGGTACACGCCGCTTGGCCAGTCGGCGGGAATCGTGACTTGTGTCGAAGGCTCCCACCGGCACTCGCGCAGCCGGTTCGGCCCCACGGGCGGCTCCGGTTGCTTCTTGCCTTGGAACGGCCCCAACTCGGCGACCCGCCGCGCGCCTCTTCCGCCGTAGTAGCCCATGCGGAAGATTTCCACCCGGAACGGTCCGGGCGGGTCCGTGCTCACCATGAGCGACAGCCGCTGGCCGGCTTCGATACTCTGGTGCGAACAGTAGCCTTCGATCAGCCGCGTGCGGAAGCCGAGATTCTTGTCCAGCCGCACGTTAGTCAATTGCCAGTCGGTGGCACCGGTCTTGCGGTTCTCCGCTTCGATAAGGCCAGGTGCTCGGGGCGCGAGCGCGGCCGGCGCGGCCAGCATCGCCCCAACAACGTCCCTGCGTGTGGGCTCAGGTTGGTGTCCCATTGGGACACTTTAGCCGACTAAGCCAGTGCAGAGCGTGTCGCCGGCAGCGAAAATGTCAGATTCCGTACTTTCTGCCGGAAGAAATCATACCCCGCTCTTCTTGTATTCGGTTGACACAAAACAAGGGCTCCAATACACTGCCTCTACACGGGTGATGCCCATAAGTCTGAATTGGGGGGATTATGATCAGATACTTGCTCATCCCGGCGCTGCTTCTGGCTGGCGGCTATCTAAACGCGCAGCTTGCCGTTTCAACAATACGAGGAACCGCTACGGATCCTTCCGGTGGCGCAGTCGTGAATGCGCAGATCGAGCTTACCAGCCTAGAAACCAACCTCAAGCGCACAACGCAGACCAACGAGAACGGCGATTTCGAACTTCCCGACCTGCAGCGTGGCACGTACAGGTTGAACGCGACGGCGGCAGGCTTTAAAGGCTTCGTCGCGGACAATATCATCCTGGAGGGCAACCAGATTCGCCGTATCAATCTGGCATTCGAACTGGGCGCGGTGGGCGCGGAGGTTACGGTGCGCGCCGACGCTGCTGTAATTTCGGTGGAGAGCAGCAAAATCCAGGGCGGGTTCGCCAGGCAGACGTTCGAGGACGCTCCGCTGCTGGGAGACGGACGCAACCCCGGGCTGCTGCTGAGCACGCTGCCCCATGTGCAGACCGCAGGCAGTATCTACGGCGTGCAGATGGCCGGGCAGTCGGGCAGCCAGATCCAGGAAGGCATGGACGGATTTACCACGGACGGGGCCATCAACCAGGTGAGTAATATCCACGACATGCAGGAACTCGTGGCGGTGCCGGTCAATAACAGCGCGGAGTTCTCGCGGGTCGGCTTCTTCAACATGATCATGAAGTCTGGCACGAATGAGTGGCACGGCCAGGCACGCTACTGGATGCGCAACTCGGCCCTCGATGCGCGCGACTTCTTCGCGGTGCAAAAGCCGCAAAGCAAGTCGCACACGCTGCACGGCGAAATCACCGGGCCGATTTTTAAGAACAAGACATTCTTCTATTTCGGCTACAGCGGGCAGCGCTGGCCGGGCGGCGCGTACTACCTCAAAGACGTGCCGACGGCGAAGATGCGCGCCGGCGACTTCTCGCAATTACTGACGCAGAGCCGGCCGGTTATCGTGAGTGATCCGTTGACTGGTATTCCGTTCCCGGGCAATATCATCCCCAGCAGCCGGTTTAATGCCACCAGCCTGAAGGTGTTGCAGGATTACCTGCCCGCGCCCAACCTGGGCGGTCCCGACGCTCTGTCGAGGAACTACGGCTTCCTCTGGCCTTGGCCGGACGATCTTCGGACCGGAAACTATTACTCCTTCCGCGTGGACCATCAGTTTTCGACGAAGAACCGGATTTACGGGCGCGCGATCAACAACTGGATCGACTACGCGCTGCGCACCGACTTCCCGACACTCGGCTGGACCCGCTTGCGCCGGAACAAGCAGATCGTTCTGGAGGACACGCACGTGTTTTCTCCGACGCTGGTGCATACGTTCCGGTTCGGGCTCTATTGGGTAATTGTGGACGACGGCGGAACAGTGGACGGATTCACCCCCACCAAGGGCGACGAAGTGGTGAAGCAACTCGGACTTCAGGGCGTGAACTCGCGGAACTACAGCGCTATGGGGTTCCCGCGGATGGATATCGCCGGTTACCCTACCCTTCGAAATCAACCGGGCGGGCTGGTCACCGACGCCAAGGACTGGGGCTACGCGGATTCGCTAACCTGGTCGAAGGGCCGGCACGTGTTCAAGTTCGGCGGTGAGCTAAAGAAGTTTACGAACTATGCAGGGCTGATTCCTGAAGGCACCTACGGGAATTTCAATTTCAACGGGTCGCTCTCGGGGTATTCGGTGGCCGATCTCTTGCTCGGTCTTCCGTACAGCAGCCAGCGTTTGGACCCGCTTACCAACCAGACCCGGCTGAGCAGCGAGCTGGGGCTATATGCGGTGGACACCTTCAAAGTGAACAACCGCGTGACGCTCGACCTGGGGATTCGTTGGGAGCGGTTCGGGGCGTCCACTTACGACGACGGCCTGATCTATAACTGGGATCCGGCGACCGGCAACGTGATCGTCCCGCCGGACGCGGTCAAGTCCATCAGCCCGCTGTATCCGGTGAATACGATAAAGGTGGTAACCGGAGACGCAAAACAAAACCCTTCGCTGAAGAACATCGCGCCGCGGCTTGGCATAGCGTGGCGGCCGTTCGGTGAGAAGACGGTGCTGCGAGGCAGCTACGGGATCTTCACCGAGGCACTCGGCCAATTCGCACGCTCCCAAAGCGGAGGTCCCTACCAGTTGAGTGAGACTTTTCTCAACTCCATTCAGAACGGTCAGCCGCTGTTCGCATTCCCGAATCCATTCCCGGCGGGCTCCGGGAACATCCCGAGCCAGAGCATCAGCGGTTATCCGCTGGATACGGAAAACGGGCGCATCCACCAGTTCAATTTCACGGTGGAGCGGCAGGTGCGCGACATAGGCCTGCGGGTTTCCTACCTGGGGTCGCGGTCGCGCGGCCTGAACTACAACATCAGCACCAACAAGCCACAGCCAAGCCTGACCCCGTTCGCGCAGAGCCGCCGGCCGTACCCGCAATTCATCGGCACGACCTTCGCGCGTAATGACGGAGCGGCCAATTACAACGCTCTTACGTTCGAGGTACAGCGCAAAGTCGGACAGGTCCGGTTTGACGCGCACTGGACCTGGGCCTCCAATTACAACAACACGCAGAACCTGGAGAATCCGTACGCGCCGCTGTTCTGGTCGCGGGACACCTACACTTCGCGTCACCGCGTGGTACTGAATACCATCTGGGATGTGCCGGTCGGCCACGGGCGGACTTATCTGGGGGGAATCCCGAAGCCGGTGGATTATCTGATTGGCGGTTGGACGCTTTACTGGATTGCCTATATGGAGACGGGGCCGTACTTCTCGCCGAGCTTCTCGGGCGCCGACCCTTCGAATACCAACACTTCCGGCGGGTTACCGGACCGCATCGCGAACGGCAACCTGCCTTCGGACCAGCGTTCCATCGACCGCTGGTTCGACGCGTCCGCATTTGTGGTGCCGCCGGCCGGGCGATTCGGCAATAGCGGGGTCAACGTGCTGGAAGGTCCGGGGCTGCACCAGCACAACCTGACAGTCTCGAAGAAAATTCCCGTTTACGAGCGACTGAGCATGACGATCGGCGGGGCTATTACGAACCTCTTCAACCACGCGAACTTTAACGTTCCGGCATCCAACATCTCGGCGCCGGGATCGGTCGGGAAGGTGAGCAGCACTAAGAGCTTCGCTCCGAACCGGCAGATCATGCTGCGGATCAGGGTGGATTTCTGATGGAACCGATGAACAGAAGATCGTTGCTGCAGGTAGCGGCCGGAGCCGGCGCGGCCCGCGTCATGGCGGGGGCGCAGCGCGTGATACCCGTCGCACTGATACAGTTCGATTCCGTCCCCGAACAGGTGGACCGGAACCTCGGCGAAATGGAGCGGCTGTGCACCGAAGCCGCGCGGCGGGGCGCCCGCTGGATCATGTTCCACGAGGGCACGGTGTGCGACTACACGCCCCGGCTGGACGAACTCGCCGAGCCCGTCCCAGCGGGCAAGTGTACCCGCCTTATGGTGGACCTGGCCCGCCGGCTGCGCTGCCACATCTCCTTCGGGCTTTCGGAGGCCGAGCGCGGCCGCTACTTCATTACGCAGGTCTTCGTTGGGCCGCGCGGCTTCGTTTACCGTTACCGGAAAACGTGGATCTGGTTCGATCGATCCGATAAGGGGTACCGCGACGAATGGGCGCGCTACGATCCGGGTACCGGACCGGAGATGTTCGAGATCGACGGCGTCAAAGCCACTTGTTTCGTCTGCGCCGACGGCGAGGCCCGTCGCTGCGTCGAACGGGCCGCGGCGCTACATCCGCAGATCGTCTTTTATCCCAATAATCGCGGCGGCCTGCCGGCGCTCGAGGTCTTCGGCGAGCGTGCGAAGAAGATCGGCGCGCCCATGCTGGTGGCCAACCGCGTGGGCAACTCGTGGATGCACCCATGCAAAGGTGGGTGCGTGGCTTACGGCGCCGACGGCACCGTCCTGGCCAAGGCCAATCGGGAGGGCAGGGAAGAGATCCTGACCTGCGACGTGACGGTCTGAAACTGAAAAGCCGTCTCCATGCCCGCTTCGGAGTGTCCACGAGTGCAGATAATGCACCGGCGCACGCCGGAATTCGGCGTCTATAATACACCAATGGATCGCCGCACTTTCCTTGAGATTTCTTCGGGCGCGCTTGGGACGAAGGCACTGGCCGATACCCCGATGCCCATGTCCACACTGGGGAGGTCCGGTCTGCGCGTCTCCCGGCTTGGAGTGGGTGGGCACCACATGAACGTCCACGGACTGGAGAACGGCGTGCGCGTAATCCAGCGCGCGGTGGATCTTGGGGTCACCTTCTTCGATAGCGCCCACAAATACAGTGACGGGCTTAGCGACACCATCTACGGTAGGGCGCTCACCGGCGGCAGGCGGCAGAAAGTCGTGCTGATGTGCAAGGCGCATCTACGCAGCCGGGACGACGCCATGCGGCAACTCGAAGAAAGCTTGCGGCGCATGCGGACCGACTATCTCGACCTTTGGCAGTGCCATGAGGTTAGTACCCAGGAGGAAGTGGACAAGATCCTCGCGCCTAACGGATCGCTGGAGGCATTCGTGAAGGCGAAAGAACAAGGGAAGACACGGCACATCGGCTTTACAGGGCACCATGATCCCGCCGTGCACCAGCGCCTGCTGGATGCCTTCGACGGCTGGGAGACGGTGCAGCATCCGGTAAACCTGCTCGATCCCCATTACCTGAGCTTTATCGATAACGTACTGCCCCGTGTACGAGCAAAAGGCTTGGGGCGTATCGGCATGAAGAGCAACGCTATCGGCGCCATCACAAAGGCTGGGATTGCAAGTATCGATGAATGTCTGCGGTTCGCCTGGAGCCAGGATATCCATACCCTCATCTCGGGCGTCGAAACGGTTGAGCAACTCGAGCACAACGTGCTGGCCTGTAAGACATTTCAGAAAATGAACGCCAGGGAGATGGCCGAGCTGCTGGCCCGGACGGAGAAGGGACCACACGGTTCGACAATCGAGAAATACAAAAAGAGCGAGCGGGAACCGGGCCGCGCGCTGCACCACGACGGAAATCTGGGTTGAAAGCACGACCGAAACCGGGCTAGCGATCGTCGCCCCTACGCTACAGAATCTATCTATGCGAATACAAATGCCGGCTTTGGCGGTGGTCTGCGCCCTGTGTTGCACCGCCGCCGATCTTCGTTTCCACCCTGCCGAGGGCGGGGCTTTTCAGTTCGATACCGGCATCCTGAACGGCACACTGCGCGCCGAGGGCCGCTCGATCGGCCTTCTGCCCGTGACCCACGTGCCCTCGGGGGCCACGCTTGCACGGAGCATGGGGCTGTTCAGTATTTATCGGGTGTTTTCCGATGGCCGCCGGTACGGAAAGGGCATGTGGGACTGGCCCAGTCAAGCCGAGCTCTCTCGAAACGGCGCGGTTGCGGTGCGCTGGCCCGCAGCCGGAGACCGGCCCTTTGAAATGCGCGCGCTGTATCGCTGGGCCGGGCCGGGTACCCTGGACATTGAGGTCTCAGTCCGTCCCGAGCGGGACATGCACGGCTTTGAAACCTTCCTCGCCGCATACTTCGGTGAGCAGTTTACCAGTTCCACCGTGCTCGTTAAGGGCGGCCAGTTTATGGCGGCCGAACGCGACCGTGGGCAGTGGCAGATGTTCCCGCGCAACCCGGATGCGGTCTCCTTAATTCGCGATGGCCGGTGGAAGATCCCGCCTAATCCCGTGGATTGGGCCATTCTGCCGGAATTCGAGCAGCCCGTGGCGGTGCGGCGCGACCCGGCCTCGGGGCTCACGGCGGTTGTGATGGCGCCGGCGCGAGACTGCTTCGCCATTGCCACTCCCGACCAGTCGGACCCGCACTATTCGATCTATCTATCACTGTTCGGGCGCGACGTGAAGAAAGGTGAAACGGCCCGCGCCCGCGCCCGCCTGGTTATGCTGTCGTCGCCGGACGAGATGCAAATCCGCGACTTGTACCGTAGCTACACGCGCTCAGGGCAACATGCGAACGGCTCAGGGGCGCCTCACCACTAGCAGCGGCACATCCAGATCGTGGCGTACCGGGCTGATCGTGCTCCCAAAAATCAAATCCTTCACTCCCCCGTGCCCGTGCGCGCCCATGACAACCAGGTCCGGTCCCACTTCGCGCGCATACCGCACGATCTCTTTTCGTGGGTCGGATGAGTGAAAGATGGCCGTCTCCACCTCCAGTCCTTCCCGGCGCAAGGACCCGGCGATCCGTTCCAGGTACTCCGCTCCCGCCTCCACCTCGGCCGTCGAGGCCTCATTCCCGTATACCTGGCTGGTCACCCCCTCTTCCACGTGCATCAGGTACAGTTTGGCACCGTGGGTCCGCGCCATGGCGGCCGCGTGCCCCAGCGCCCAGTGGTCCAACTCCGTGTGGTCCAGCGGCACCAGGATGCGCCGGTAGAACGGCGCGACGTAATCCTTGGGCTCCGGCAGGCTTACCGGCACTCCGCCGAACACTCGGGTCCAACGCCGGATCGCCGGTTCCAGCGCGATCCACAGCAGCAGCACCATGAGGCCCGCGGCCACCGGAAGTACGACCAGCCACACCAGCGGCCGCCACTCGCCGGATGCCTCCAGCCACTCGGAAACACCCATCCACGCCAGCCGGATATTGAGCGCCACGATGATCGTGGCCGAACCCCACGCGAGCCGGCGCAGCCAGCGCCTGCTGGCAAACGGCCCCATGCGCTCCCCGTCGCTCGTGAAGTGAATCAGCGGGATCACTGCGAAAGGAAGCTGCATGCTCAAGATCACCTGGCTCAGGATCAGCAACCGGTAGGTCCCTTCGTCGCCCGCTATGTAGATCACGATGGATGCCGGCACCACCGCCACCATGCGGGTGATCAGCCGTCGGAGCCAAGGCCGCATGCGGATATTCAGGAATCCTTCCATGACGATCTGCCCCGCCATGGTGCCCGTGAGGGTGGAAGACTGCCCGGCCGCCAGCAGCGCCACGGCGAACGCAGCCCCCGCGAGTGTCGTCCCCAGCAGCGGCGCCAGCAGCAGGTGGGCCTGTTGGATCTGCGTTACCACGATCCCGCGCTTGTAGAATACGGACGCCGCCAGCACCAGGATGGCCGCGTTCACCAGCAGCGCTCCGTTGAGCGCCACCACCGAGTCCACGAGGTTGTACCGGCATGCCGCCCGTTTGGCCGTCACGCTGTGCCCGACTATGCGCGTCTGCACCAGCGCCGAGTGCAGATAGAGGTTGTGCGGCATCACCGTCGCGCCCAATATTCCGATAGCCACGTAAAGACTATCGGCCGTCAGGCGCGGCACCAGCCCCGCCGCCATCTCCGCCGCGGAGGGTCTGGCCAGGAAAATCTCCACCGCAAAGCACAGCCCGATTATGGTGATCAGCGAGAGGATGACGGCTTCCAGAGTGCGGATGCCGAAGCGCTGCAACGCCAGGACCAGCAGCGTATCTCCGGCCGTGATCGCTACACCGGCCAGCAGCGGTATCCCGAAGAGCAGATTGAGCCCGATCGCCGCGCCCAGCACTTCCGCCAGATCGCATGCCGCGATCGCGATCTCGCACAGCACCCACAGCGCTAGGGCGACCGGACGGGGGTACGCCTCACGGCATGCCTGCGCCAAATCGCGTCCCCTCACGATTCCCAGCCGCGCGCTGAGCGTCTGGAGCAGGATGGCCATCAGGTTGGACATCAAAAGCACCCAGAGCAGTTGATATCCGAACCGCGCGCCTCCCTCCAGGTCCGTCGCCCAGTTCCCCGGGTCCATGTACCCCACGCTTACCAGGTACGCCGGCCCCGAAAAGGCGAACATCCGCCGCCAAAACGACACGTTTGTGGTGCCTACGCTGGAATGGACATCGGACAGGGAACGGGGAACTCCCTCCGCGCCCCCTGAGTAGTTCATGACGATTACGATAGTGAATCCCGTTGCTGTGGTCAACTGGATTCGCCAGGCCCCTGACCGCCGATGCTTCAGCCGGACCTTGGAGCCATCCCGATGTCTGCCAGTCCATTCAGGACGAACTGCACCGCAATCGCGACAAGCACCAGCCCCATCAATCGCCCCAGTACCCGGATTCCAATTTCGCCAAGCAAGCCCCGAACCTTATTGGCGCCCGCCAGGATGTAGTACGAAGCGGCGGCAGTCAATGCGATTGCGGAGAAGACGGGCACAGCCTGCCACCAATGCGTCGATTGCCCCATCAGGACGATCACCGTCGAGATGGCGCCCGGACCGGCAAGCATGGGAATACCGATCGGGGAAATGCCCACCTCCTCTTTGGCGCTCGCTGCCGCGCGCTCTTCGGCTGATTCCTGGGTTGGCGATCGCCGGGCCTGAAGCATATCGATCGCCACCATAAAGAGCAGCAATCCACCGGCGATCTTGAAAGCCGGCAAAGTGATGCTGAACATCTTGAAAATGACGCTGCCCGTGAACGCAAAGGCTGTGAGAACCAGGAAACATGTCCAGGCTGCCTGCCGCGCCATGCGCGCACGTTTGATCGCGCTGTCATGTTCCGTCATCACGACGAAGGCTGGAATTGTCGCGAAGGGATCGACGATGAAGAAGACCGAGCTCACGGTCATCAAAGAGAACTCCAGGATCGCCTCAGCTTCGGCACTCATGGCTTGTCAGAACTCTCCTCGCCGCTGAATCATTATTCTCTTGATAATGCATTCGCATACCCGTTCCGGTCAGAATTGCCGGCGCAGGCGCCTACATGGTTTGGTGACCGGATTGCTTCTCCTTAGTGACAACCCCAAAGGACAACGATCATGCCTACTAATCCGTTCAGTGTGAGTTCCATGGCTGCGTGCCCGCAGGCATCCGCGCCGAAACCGCCGACCGATATTCTCATCATAGGCGACAATCCAACGCTGGGCGTCTATCTTTCCGGATTGTTTCAGCAGCCTGGGTGGACAATCGCTGATACCCGTAGCTGCGCAACCGGCACAGAGTTCCTGCGAAATCGCCGGGCGGCAGTCGCGGTCTGTGAGGAGGTTCTGCCGGATGGCTCCTGGCACGACGTGTCGGCCGCGCTGAATTCCGTCCCGGACGCGCCGGCGTTGATCGTGGTCGGTAACGATCAGGCAGTTGTGCAAGAAGTCCTGAGTTTCGGCGGATTCGATGCGCTGGTTCGACCGCTACGGGAATCGGATGTCGTCTGGGCAATTGCGAGCGCATGGGACTCTTGGATGAAGCGTTTCGAAGCCGGTGGGAAAGGAGCACCTCAATGTCCCGGTGCTTGAAGCCGGGGTGCCCGACGCAATGCGGCACGCGCAGACACCCTGGTTGCATCGAGCGACTCCTTTGCCGCGCCCTCTTCCTGATCCTGGCAGCCGTGCTTGTTGTAAGCCTGGGAATAGGTTTTAGCTATCTTTTGCAGGAAGCCCGTGAGTCAATGTCCGTTTCCGAAACGGCGCCACTCGTATCGGCTGAGATGGTTGACCTGATGAGCGAGGCCCAGGATTACGCACGAGAGCGGGTTCTCGGCGACCTTGACGGGAAGCCCGCAATTCCTACTGATGAAGCGACCTAGATCCCGCAGCAACGCCGATCCGCCGGTCAGCACGATTCCCGTCTCGATCAGGTCGGCACTGAGTTCGGGAGGCGCCTGGTCCAGCGTCTCCCGAATGGCGTTCATTATGCCCGCGAGAGGCGTCGAGAGGGCCTCCCGAACTTCGCAGCCGCGGACCGTCGCTTCGCGTGGAACACCCCTGGTAATACACCTGCCCTTGATTGCTAACGTCAGTTCCTGCTGGTTGGGGAGGGCCGATCCGATCTGTGTTTTGAGCCGTTCCGCTGTCCGCTCGCCAATCAGAAGCTTGTGGGTGGCCCGCACGTGGGCGGTGATCGCGGCATCCATCTCATCGCCTGCCACCCGAGTCCCTCGTCCGCAGACGATGTTTGCCAGCGAAATGACCGCCACATCCGTAACACCCGCGCCGATGTTGACCACCATGCGGCCGCGAGATTCTTCGATTGTCAAGCCGGCGCCTCGCGCCGCGGCCACAACCTGGTCCACCAGCAGCACATCCGCCGCGCCTGCGTTGCGCAGCGACTCCGTGATCGCCAGTCGCTCCACCTCCGTCATCCCGCTCGGGACGGCAATGGCGACGTTGAGGCGGTGCAAAGAAATGCGCGCCTTTCCCAGGAAGCGGTGCAGCATGCCATCGAAAAGCTTCAGATCGCTGATAATACCGGCGCGGACCGGCCGTGCGGTCTGAAACTTTCGGGGTGTTCGGCCAAGCCCGGCCTCGGCCTCTCCGCCAACTGCTTCGATAGTCCCCGTGCTGGTCCGGATAGTGACCAGAGACGGTTCATTTACCGCAACACCGCGTCCCTTGACGTACAACAGCGTGTTAGCCGTCCCCGGATCGAGACCCAGTTTTGTGGAAGGAAGGCCGATCACGATTCCGTCCCCGGAACATGAACCGGCCTTACCGGACGGACGCGTTTAGCCACCGTTGACACCCGCCGCCTCCGGCTGGTAAACGACATCGAGGACCTTCAGGTGGCGTATGCCCTTCGGAACTCGCCACTCGATGACGTCACCGACCCGATAGCCAAGCATGGCCGTGCCAATAGGGGCGAGAACCGAGACAGAGTCCGCCGATCGAGATTGATTCGGGAAAACCAGCTTGCAGCGCCGGATACTACCCGAGTCGAGGTCTTGCAGGCTCACCTCGGAATTCATCGTCACGACGTCACGCGGGATAGCTTCAGGTTCGACCACCTCCGCGCGATCGAGCTCCCGCTCAAGGATCTCCAGGTACTCGTGGTCTAGCGAATTACCTCCGCGACGGCCTGCAATAAGCCGCCGTAGTCTTTCGAAATCGGCATTGGTTATATAAATACGGTCACGCATATGTCAGGCCCTCCTCGTGGATGTGCACGGATTTGTGCTTACGGAACCTGTAAGTGCAAGCCGCGTGCCAATCTTCCGGCCCCGAATGGCAGCCCAATGGCAGCAATTGGTGGGTTTACTGCCCGAAAACGCACAGTACTGGACGTTTATGCCCAGACAAGCTCCGATTTCGGTCTTCGGCCACCGTCCCGGGCTCGCCAATGGACACTGTCACAGATGGTTCCAGGATTGCACCACCCGATTGAGACCAAACACAAAATGACCCAGGCGCCAACACTCCTGACGTTCACGATTCCCGAACCGCACGATGCCGCATTGCGCATGGTTCGGAAAGCGCTCGCGCGGCAGGGATTGCGCGTACCGGCGGAGTTGGACATCGCGGCGAGCATTCGGCAGGAGCTTGGAGCCGGCGTGGCGCCCTGTATCGTGCTCTATGTGGATGACCCGGTCGTGCTGCTTGAAGCGATCGTTTTTCACCGGGGTGCGCCCCTGTTGATCCCGCAACCACTCGTGATCACAGGATACGACCGTCACACCGAGGTGCTCGCGCGTAGTCCGGAGTCAATGGCGGGCGACCTTCCCGAGAGCGTTCGAGATCCGTTCCTGGATCTCCTGAGGCGGATGGTGCGGGCGATGGAGAGCATTGCAGGTCCACCGAATTGCGAGTCCGCCATGGAACTTCGGCCGGCACGAGAGAACGGATCGCGGGTGCGGTCGCGGCGCTGCTAACGGGAGAGTTCATGCCGATCACGAAAATCCTGTTACAAGTTGATTTGTCGGAGCGCTCCCTCGGAGCCGCCATATATGCCAAATCGTTAGCTGCGGAATTGCGCGCAGAGCTGGTGTTCCTCCACGCGCTCCAGCGCGGCTGGCCCCTCGCGACGGCCGAAAAGAATGTGCGCGACCGGATACTGGACGCAGCAGGCCACGCCCACCGCTTTCTCTTTCGCGAGGGTTCGCCCGTCTCGGTGATTCTTAACACGGCCGAGGTGGAAAGAGTGAACCTTATTCTAGTCCCGGCCCGAGGCACGCCCGCGCTGTCACGCTTCTTTGGTCATTCCACCACGGCCCAGGTGCTGCGCGGAGCTCACTGCGCAGTTTGGGTCGGGCTCGATAACCTGCCCCCGCTCTCGAACAGGCCCATCCGGAACGTACTCTGCGGCTTGTCGTTAGGGCCTCGTGCAAGTGCGATCCTGTGCTGGTCGGCGGCGTTGGCTGCAAGGTTCGATGCCCGCCTATCCGTCATCCATGCAAGCACGGCACTGGAATCCAATCCGCGCCTCCCGTTTGACGAGGAATGGCGCATATGGCTGAATAAAATAACCAGAGATGACATCCGTGCGCTTCAAACCGGGGTTGGGACAGATGCCGAAGTCTGGCTGGAGCCCGGCACGCCGCTTACAGCGATCCCCCCGCTAGCGGACCATGTTCGGGCAGACCTGCTGGTAATCGGCAAGAGCCCCCATAGACGCTTCTTCGGCGACCTGAGGACGTTGTCCTACGATATCGCCTGCCGGGTTGGATGTCCTGTTGCCAGTGTCTAGTTTTGGGCTGATGATTAAGGTGAAGGGTTTACTACGCGTGCTTTCGGCACTCTCGTTGATGACTTTATGACGCAGCCCGCGTGGCGCTGGCTGCTTAGCGCCCTCGCTTTGGCGGCCGCCGGATTCATCGATTGGCTGACGAAAGGGTCGTTCGCGGTAGTCTACGCGGTGCCTGTTGTCCTTGCGGGGGTGCTGAATGGCTGGGGCGGCGGACTGGCCATCGCAGTCTTGTCTTCGGCCGGGATCTTCGCCTACTCGCCTTACCAGCCTACTATTACAAAGGTACTTGAATCGCTTGCGCTATTCGTGTTGGCCTGTCTGGCCGCGTTCACAATGGGCCGCGAGCGACGGCTCCGGCGTCATTACCAGCAGGTAGCCGGACAACTCGGCGATGTCTACGAGAAGGTGCAGGCCAACTTCGATGGGATGAAACGCGCGGAGCGCTTGTCGGCCATCGGGCAACTCTCCGCCGGTCTGGCCCACGAAATCCGGAATCCTCTGGCGAGCATCTCCGGCGCTGCCGCGATCCTCGCCAGGAGCCAGAACCTGGATCCGAAAAACGCGAAGTGCCTGGAGATTATTACGAGTGAGTGCCAGCGCCTCGACGGCTTGCTGACCAACTTTCTGAACTTCGCCCGCCCGCGTCCGCCGCGGCTCCAGACTGTGCATCTTGAGCCCGTCCTGGAGAATGTGCTCGCGCTCGCCAGCCACGGGGTCCGAGGCAAGGCGGTCCGTTTTGAAAGCAGGGTCGAGACGGGACTGCACCCTGTCGAATGTGATCCCGAACAACTGGAGCAAGTGCTGTTAAATCTTATGATTAACGCCATAGAGGCGAGCCCGGACGGGGAAACTGTAACGCTCTCGGCCATCGCCGAAGAGAGCCGGATCTCGATCGGCGTGGTGGACCATGGAAACGGTGTGGCGCCGACTCATATCGACCGTCTGTTCGATCCATTTTTCACCACCAAAGAGCACGGAACCGGACTCGGATTGCCTGTCGCGCATCAGATCGTGCGGCAGATGGGCGGGTCTTTGCTGGCGCACGCAAACTCCGACCGGGGCATGACATTCTCAGTGGTTCTCCCGGCTAAGGCTCAAATCTGATGAATCCTCCGCGAATTCTGGTGGTAGACGACGATAACAACCTGCGCTGGGTGCTCCAGACGCAGCTTGAAGAAATGGGCTACAGCGCGGTCACGGCTGCGGACGGTGCCGCTGCACTCGAAGCCATAGAGAAGGAGCCGCCGGCCCTCGTCCTCACCGATTTGAAAATGCCCGGTATGTCCGGGATGGAGTTGCTGGAGCAGATCCGCCGTGACTTCCCGGAGATCCCGGTCCTGATCATCACCGCCTTCGGAACCATCCAGAGTGCCGTTCAGGCGATGAGGTCGGGAGCTTACGACTACCTGACGAAGCCCATCGATTACGATGAGCTCGCACTTGCCGTTAGCCGCGTGCTGGAGCACTTCCGCCTCGTACAGGAGGTCCGAACGCTGCGTGCGAGCCTCGACCGGAAGTACGGCTTCGAGAACATTATCGGCCATTCGGAAACGCTGCTGTCGGTTCTGGATACAGCGGCGCGCGCCGCGCAGAGCAATTCAACTATCCTCATCCACGCTGAAACGGGCACGGGAAAAGAACTGTTGGCGAGGGCGATTCACTTCAACAGCAGGCGCCGTGACAAGCCGTTCGTCACCATCAACTGCGGCGCGATCCCGCGCGACCTGCTGGAATCCGAATTGTTCGGCCACGTGAAAGGATCGTTCACCGGGGCCATGGCGCACAAGGCTGGAAAAGTCGAACTGGCCGATCGCGGAACGCTCTTCCTGGACGAAATCGGCGAGATGCCGGGCGATCTGCAGGTGAAGGTGCTGCGGTTGATTCAGCAGGGTGAACTGGAGAAGATTGGGGCCACTTCGCCGGTCAAGGTGGATGTCCGGTTTGTCGCGGCAACACATCGGAACCTCCGGGCCATGATCGAGGACGGCACCTTTCGCGAAGACTTGTACTATCGGCTGGCGGTGATTCCGTTGGAGTTGCCGCCACTGCGTGACCGCGCTGATGATATTCCCGAACTGGTGCAGCACTTCTTCTTGAAGGCGAAACAGGAGCAGGGTCGACCCGATCTCGTTCTGCCGGCGAGTTTGCTGCCGCGATTCCAGGACTATCGCTGGCCGGGAAATATCCGGGAACTCGAAAACGTCATTGAGCGCATCGTGGTGCTCACGCGCGGCAACGAGATCTCGCTTGCGGACCTGCCGGACTTCCTCCGCCGCGAGAGACCGGCTGTCGACATGCTCCAATTGGAACTACCTGCGCAAGGAGTCAGCCTGGAGACCGTCGAAAAAGAGCTGATATTGCGAGCGCTGGAGAAGTTCCACGGCAACCAGACTCACGCCGCTAAATACCTGGACGTCAGTCGCAAGGCGTTGATATATCGGATGGAGAAACATGGCATCCGAAAGAAGGCTGCCGAGGACGAAGAGGAGTTCGAGTCTCCTGACAGTGTGCAGATGGGCTGATGTTCGCTTCTGAGATTGGCTCTACGCTTGCGAGATCGAGTCTCCGCTGCATTTCGCCCAGGTGCTTCGAGACCAGCTCAAGATTCGTCAGCGCCGCGCTCGGGATCGGCTGCTGATGTTGCCGGGCGATCTCGAGTAGCCACCGTATGCTATGCACGTGCTCGGAGGCGAGTGACAACTCGCGCCGCATTGTGCCGCATAGCAGGGCCTTCAGGTCGGGAGCCGCGGCCCGGGCGGTTGGCTCCTGGTAGACAGCTTCCGCCGGCTTAGCGAAACGCGTGGCGTTGCCAGCCCTCGCGCGGCTCCGAAAGCATCGTCGAATGCCGAGGAACGCAGGGGCGAGCGCGACAGCGGCCAAAACCCCGATTAAAACTCCGATCAAGAGTATAACGCCCTTCATTGGCATGTCATTGGAGTTGCACACCAGCCACCATACGTACGGCCGGCATTAAATCAGCCGAATTTTGCTGCTATGGCATCGTGCAACTCCGGGATGCCGGACACTCAAGCGGGTGCGCCGGCCGGGCTGCCCGAAAACGACCATCGGTGCGCCCTTTTGGGCAATAAGAGGTAGTCGTCTTTCACTCGCGACGCGAAAACACAACAAATGCTGTTGGACCGGCGCTTGCTTATTAAGGATGTGGATCAGAAAGGAGCACTCTCAAAGGATGAGCTACGACTTGTTTAACAATCTTCAGGAGTGGGGCTGTGTTCTCGATCAGGTCCAGAAGATACGGGAAGACGGGGCGCTCGACAGCCATCAGGAGGGTTTGGCGCGACTTGCCCGGTATCCGTTCAACTGGCAACTCAGGGAGACAGCCCTTCGTGCCATCGCCGAGCTCAAGCGGCCAACCGAGGAAGTCCTTCGGATCGCGGTGCAGATTATGGCCGACGAAAACAACGACCTGGAGACCCGCATACTGGCAGGCAACGCGGTGAGCAGTGTGCTCAGCAACGGCCACGGCACTATCAGCGACGTCGCCCGGTTCGCAGCAACAGAGTGTATCCGGGATCTGCTGGCGAGGCAAGAACCGCCGGTGCTCCACAGTTCCGCTCGAATGTGGTACCAGTGTGTGGTTTCAGTGCCAACACCGACAGGGAGGTAAATGCGATGCAGCCTACCGCTTCGACTACGCACGATGATGGACGCCGGGTGCTTGGCGCGCAGATGGCCAGGGTCGGCGTGAGATTGTTGAACAAGTATGGCCGGGTTCTCCAGTGCGAGACCTGCGAGGCGATGTGGTATCCGCAACCGGCTGCCGACGGGTCTCTCCCACGGGGTTTCTGGCGATGTCCGAACAAATGCAACTGGTAGCGGGATTTTAGGGCGGGGGAGCCCTGCCTTGCCGTCATGGCTTCGGGTCACGCAGTGCTTTCACTGTCAGGGTGAGGTGGTGGATGGCGTTAAATCCGGTCCTCGGGAACGGGCGCGGCATGGGCTGGGCGATGCCGTTGCCATCAATGGTACGGCAGCACAAGTCGTAGCTGCCAGCCGGCAAACCCGGGAGCAATGCCGCCCAGTGGACGATCGTGTAACGTATGGGCCACTGCAACGGCGTGGCTTTAATCGGATCGATATGACTTGTATTGGGTGGCAACTTCCCGCCCGGCAGCCCACCACCCCAGTCCGAAGGCGGCGGCAGGATAGCGGCGTCCTTCCAGTCAGCCTTGGTCCAATTCGGGTCGTCCTCCGGCCACCGGCGCTCCTGAGAATGCACGCAGTATTGCACCTTCTCCAGCCCCGAGATGCCGACCTGCGCCATCCCTGTGAGGGCGGCCGGGTTTCCCTGCAAAAGTTCCTTTGGGAAATTGATAAACCTCGCCCGAGTCTTTAGCGGGTTTTCCGTGTCGTTGTTCAACTCAGCGTCTGAATCGTTGGCCTGGTAGTTATTGGTCAGGACGGCGCGCTTGACCCATTTTATGGACTTGTTGCCATAGAACCCCGGGACGATCATCCGCACGGGGCCACCCTGGGATGCCGGAATAGGCTGGCCGTTCCTTTTGTAAGCGAGAATGACTGGCGTCTGCCCCGGCGGGGTTTCCAGAATCTGGCTCAACGGCAAGGAACTTTGAAAAGAGGGCAAGTTCTCGCGGTGATAGCTCTGATAATAGACGCGGCGGACACTCTCCTTGGGCCTGCTCAGCCAGATGACCTCACGGAAGGGAACCCCCTCCCACAGATCCATATGAAAAGGATCGGCCCCGTTCGTACAGGTGCAGACGTGGAGGAAACGGACCGCGTGCTTCTCCGCCAATCTCATCAGACCATTCCAGTCCAGGGCGTTTCCCAGCGCTCGCGAGAGCGGTTTCTCTACATTGCTGCCGCCTGCCGGGTCAGGAACTACTTCCAAAGACCATGTCTCCGGAGCGAGTCCGATCTCGCGCAGCCTGTCCGGCGAGAGTTTGGCAATTCCCGCCTTGGCCTTGTCCAAGACGGTCCAGGGCCGGTCTGGCGGGGTCAGGTACTCGAGTTTACCGGTCGCCTCCTGCAGTTGAGGGTCGCCACTGGCATCGGCAGCCGTCAGAGGGGAAGCGTTCCAGGCCGCTGCCGCGGCGCTGCCCAGTTGCAGGAAGTAGCGCCGAGTCCGTTCGCAGTGCTCAGACACACACCGATCGCGCTTCCCCATTTCACCCTCCGGAAAGAGCATATCTCCTGGTGACATCCGGCACAAGAGCGCACTTACCGTCCGAAGCAGACGGTTCAGACTGTATGCGGCGGGCCGAAGATGCGGCCTTGGTCGCCTTGCTGCTTCATCCAGTCCTCTAATTGGCGGCGCATAATCGCGAGCCGGGCGCGGTGCTCGGGCCGATTGGCGATGTTCCGGGTCTCGTGAGGATCCGTCTCGGTGTCGTAGAGTTCCTCCTTCGGCCGGATGTGATAGCGCCGGACAAGCGC
The DNA here is from genome assembly GCA_035561075.1 of Bryobacteraceae bacterium. GTDB lineage: Bacteria > Acidobacteriota > Terriglobia > Bryobacterales > Bryobacteraceae > JAMCRM01. The sequence goes on along the minus strand of DATMYF010000088.1, from coordinate 6,010 downwards.
GGCGGCCGCGGAGTTCGCCTCGGCCTTGCGGACCCACGAATCCCAGTATTCCTTGCCGTCGAGATCGATGCCGCCGTCGATGTGGGTGGTGTACCTGTACTCGGGACGCAGGTTCTGAATGTACTTGAAACGGGCGTCGCGAACCGTGCGCATCGGATACACGTTCATCTTGCCGTCACCGGAGTGCGTAGCGAAGATGTGGTTGCGGTGGGCGGCGCTTCGGCCGCGGAGCACGGAGGCGAACGAGCGGCCATCCAGATCGGCTGGAGCTTTGCCGCCGGCCAGTTCGAGGAACGTGGGGAGGAAGTCGGTGAAGCTGAGCATCGCCTTCGAACGCGCACGGGCCCGGACCACGCCGGGCCAGACCGCGACCATCGGGAGCCGGATGCCGGCGTCGTACAGGCTCCATTTCGCGAAGGGCCACTGAGCGCCGTTGTCTGAGATATAGACGAACAGTGTGTTGTGGCCCACGCGCCGGGAAACAGAGTCGTATATCTGGCCAAGCTGCTGGTCCATCTTGGTGACGTCGGTGTAATAGCGGGCGCGCCAGGCGCGCGTCTCGGGTGTATCGACGAATGTGGGCGGCAGTTCGACGTTCGCCGGATCGTAGCCCTCGGCCGGTTCCCAGTAGACGTGGGGGCTGTGGGAGCCGACCACGAGGCAAAAGGGGCGCGTGTCTTTCTTATCGCGCGCTTCGAGCCAGCGGTCCACACTGGTGGTGTCAAGATCGCTCCAGAGGCCATTGCGGCGGATCTCGCCGGGGACGAACTCCCAATCCTTGTAATTGGCCGCGGGCTGGAAATGGCTCTTGCCGAAGTGGGCCACGCGGTAGCCGAGCGGGGCGAGGTAGCTTGGCAACGTCCGCACGCTGGGCCGCATCTGGGTGTGGTTGGCTTCCACGCCGTTGCGGACGGACATCAGGCCGCTGGCGAGAATGGCGCGCGAGGGCACGCACGTGGGCGAGCCGCAGAAGGCATTCTCGAATACGGTTCCAGCCGCGGCCAGGCGCTCCAGCGTGGGTGTCCGTACGACGCGGCTGCCGTAGATGGGGGTGTCGAGGCGCCCGTGGTCGTCGGAGATGAAGAGAACGATATTCGGGCGGGCGGGGGCCGATGGCACGGCGGCGGCCGTCATTGAGGCCAGGAAGTCGCGGCGTTTCACTTCTGCTTTCGCCTTCGGAGGATATCCTGCCAGGGCGCGACGCCGACGCGTTGCGCCCACGTGCCGTATTTCTCGGCTAATTCAGCGGCCTTCTGCGGCTGGGCGGCTGCGAGGTTACGCATCTCGGCGCGGTCAGCTTCGAGATCGTAGAGTTCCCATTCGTCCGGATGGCGCGACACCAGTTTCCAGTTGCCCTGGCGCACAGCGCGGTTGCCCTCGTGCTCCCAGTAGAGTTCAGGATGACCCTGCCGCCGACGGCCTTCGAACACGGGCAGCAGGCTACGGCCCTCGAGCGCATGAATCCGTTCGCCCTGGGATATCTCGGGGTAGCGGGCTCCGGCGGCATCCACGCACGTCGCCATCACGTCGATGATATGGCCCACCTGGCCGGTGAGTGTGCCCTGGCGCTGGACGGCGCGCGGCCACGACGCGATGAACGGCGTCGCGATGCCGCCCTCATGCACCCAGTGTTTGTAAAGGCGGAAGGGTGTGTTGCTGGCGTTCGCCCAGGGAATGCCGTAACTCTGGTACGTGTCCTCGGGGCCGGGCATGATTTCGGGATTGTTGCCGACGCGCACGGGACGGCCGTCCCGAGTGGCCGTCGGGATATGGCGTGCGGGGCCCCAGCCGCGGATCTCCTCGGCACAGCCACCGTTGTCGGCCAGGAACATCACAAGCGTGTCTTCCGCGGCGCCGGTCTGCTCGAGGGACTGGAGGATGCGCCCGATGCCCTGGTCCATGCGGTCGATCTGGGCGGCGTAGACCTCCATACGGCGCTGCTGCCACTCCTTCTCCGGCGCGTCGGCCCACGGCGGCACGCGCGAGTCACGGGGTGTGAGCGGCCAACGCTTCTCGACTATACCGATCTCGATCATGCGCCGATTTCGGCCGGCGCGGAGCGCGTCCCAACCCTTGGCATACCGGCCGCGGTACTTCGCAATATCGGCTTCGAGCGCGTGCAGTGGCCAGTGCGGCGCCGTGTACGCCACATACATGAAAAAGGGTTCGGGCTTGCGCGCGTATTCCCGGACAAAGTTGGCGGCTTCATTGCTGAGGGCGTCGGTCAAGTAGTAATCTTTGCCCTCTGGCCGCACGCTTTCGTTGTCGCGCGTGAGGGTGACGGGATCGTAGTAGCTGCCGCCGCCATGAATGATGCCGTAGTAGCGCTCGAATCCGCGCTGGAGCGGCCAGTTGTGCTTTGAATCGGTGACCGGTGTGACGTGCCACTTGCCGCACATGAGCGTGTGGTAGCCGGCGGGCCGCAGTACCTGGGCGACAGTTACGCATCGGCGATTGAGATCGCCGCGATATCCGGGCAGCCCGTCGACGCGGTCGACCATGTGGCCGATGCCTGCCTGGTGCGGATACAGGCCGGTGAGCAGGGACGCGCGCGTCGGGCAACAGCGCGCCGTGTTGTAGAACTGCGTGAAACGGACGCCGCGGCGGGCCAGGCGGTCGAGGTTGGGGGTGGCGATCTCGCCGCCGTAGCAGCCGATATCGGAGAAGCCCATATCATCCGCCATGATCAGGATGATGTTCGGCCGCTTGCGGGCAAGGGGGGCAGCTTGCGCCTGCGTGCCGGCGGCCGCGAAAGTCCCGAGGAATCTTCGGCGATTCATATTCATGGTTGGAGTGTCGGCAGCGATTCCCGCCATTCGATCACACGCTCCGAGAGGCGGCGCGCGATGTCCGGACGACTCAGTGCGATGTTCTCGCGCTCAACTGCGGAGCATTCAAGATTATAAAGTTCCAGGCGGGAGCGGTCATCGTTCACCAGCGCCTTCCAACTGCCGCTGCGAATGGCGAGATTGGGGCTACGGTCTTCCTCGCGGCCGGGCCTGAGGTAGGCGGCGTTGCGCCCGTACTCCCAGAGGATGTCGCCGCGCCTGCGGTGGGGCCGGCCGAGAAAAGCCCGGGAGATGTCCTCGCCATCGAAGGCTATGCCGGTTACGTCCACACCCGCGACGCGGCAGAATGTCGGGAAGAGATCCGTCGCGCAGGCCACCGTGTCGCGGTCTACGCGGCCGGCGGGGGCGCTTCCTTTCCAGCGCACGATGAGCGGCTCGCGCACGCCGCCCTCGTAGAGGCTCCACTTGCGGCCGCGCAGGCCGCCGGTGCTGCCGGGAGGCTCGAGTCCCTCCTTATAGTAGTAGGGCCATGCGGTGGGCCCGTTGTCGCCCATGAAGACGATCATCGTGCGGTCCGCCATGCCGAGAGCGTCCACGGCATCGATGACGCGGCCGATCTGCCGGTCCATCTCATCCAGCGTGGCGGCGAACTGCTGCATGTACTTGTTGGCCGCGTGCCGCCGGTGCTTTTCCATCAGTTCGGGCTTGGGGGCGAACGGGTCGTGCACGTCGTTGGGCCACAGGTTCAGAAAGAACGGCCGGTCCGCGTTGCGCTTCATGAAGTCGATCGAGCGGTCCACGTAGAGGCGGGTCAACTCGTTCTGCGGCGCGCGCGAGATGTTCCCGCGCCCGAGCCACGCGCTCATCTCGGAGAGCCTGCCGGGGGGAAGCACGCGGTCGCCGAGCCCCTCGAACGATGTCAAGGACTCGTCGAAGCCGTACTCGCGCGGCAGCGGCGCATCGCCTACGTCGCGGCCGCCGCCCATATGCCACTTGCCGAAGTGCGCGGTGGCGTATCCGGCGCGCTGAAAAGCGCGGGCCATGCTGGGGGCGTTCGGATCCAGGTAATCGCGCATGCCGAGCGCGCGGTTGCGGGCGCGGGAATCCAGGTACGAGAAAATCAGGTGCCGCGCCGGATACTGGCCGGTAGTGATCGCCACGCGGGACGGGGAACAGATTGGGGACGCCACGTAAGCCTGCGTGAAGCGCACGCCCTCCCGCGCCAGGCGGTCGATTTGGGGTGTGGCGACCTCGCCTCCGTAACAGCTCAGGTCGCCGTAGCCGAGGTCGTCAGCGAGGATCAGGATGATGTTGGGACGCCTTGTGGGCGCCGCCAGCGCGCCGCCGCTCACACTGAGGAACTCCCGCCGATTCATGCAGCCGCCCGCTCCTTCCATACCGTTCCACCTGACAACAGCCGGAGATTCCAGAACCCAGGATAGCGCTTACGTGGCCCTGTTGCCTTGGCCGTTTTGGCCGCAGCACCAACCACCATCCAACAGTCTCCCTCACACTAAAGGCGTCGTTAACTTTGGTTATGAGACTACCCCCGTACCCCTGGACCTGGTATTTGCAGGCGTTTCCGCCGACCATGAAGCCATGTTGATGCTGATTCGCCACTATGACGGTCGCCGTGAAGACGCACTCCTGTTGTCAATCGCCGGAAACGCCATGCGGGTTGCTCTACCTGACCGGGAGGACTGCATGGAACTACGGCTTTGCGAGGGGCAGTGGGTGAGCGATGCGAACCAGCCAGTGGAGATCGAGTTCATCGCGGCAACGGCGGAAGACGAATGGGCCCGTTTCGTCGATGCGATGGTGGCGCTCGATGAGATCATCGCCGCTATGTCAACGGTGGAAACGGCTGCCGCCGTGGCCTGAAGCCGTCCGCTGGCCTCGCTATGCGCGGCGACCCGTATGCTGTTGGTAGCACGTCAAGATGTCCGGTTTAATTAGCAAGTGAATTGTCCGGTCTTGCCCAGCGCCACTGGTTTGGGCTACGCTTCGAGGACCTGAGCGGAGGACAGAGCGCTGCTGGGAAGCAACTCGAGCGCCGACTCAGGGCCGGAACTGCAGGGCAGGACCTTGATCCTGCCCTGTTGACCAGTTCTGGCCAAATGCGTTAAATCCCGGAGGTTTGGAGGCAGAGCCTCCATTCAGAAAACGACTTCTTCCTTTTTGTTTACCCTCACGCTGCCTTGCCGACGGGCAGCCGCGGCTTTCCACGTCGAGGTGTTGCCTGCGGTGGCAGTTCGTTGTCGGCGTACTGCGCGATCAAATGAGGCCCGTAGCGGATGGAGACGCGCTGATCGAGGTGCTCATGGACAACCACGGTTTGTCCGGCCAGGGTGTCCCGCCAGCGTGTCCGGTTCAGTTGGAAGACGCGATTGTGGACAGCGACAGTGTTGTCATTGGCCACGGTTCGCTCGTGCTGAATACTGAAGATCCAGTCGAGGTCCTTGCGCTTTGTCCGGACGAAAGCGCTCCCTTTCTGTGTGGCCGGCACTGTAAAGCTCTGGTTGAATTCCCGGATGTACTGCTCGCGCAGGAAGCGGTTGGCCGCTTCACGCTCTTTGATGCCGCGAATTCGCAGTTCCTGCGGCAACCGTCCCTGCCATGTTCCGAAACTGCGCTCGCTTCTCCCTCGCGCCTCCGGTGAGTAGGCCGGAATCATCTTGACCCCTAATTCCTGGAGCGCTCGTCCTACCTGCGTCAGGCGCGTTGGATCAACCTTACCGCCGGCTCGCGGTGTATGAAAGAAATGACCCGCCCGGTCGCTGTACAGCGTGCAGAACAGCCCTCGAGTCGCCACCACTTCCTGCAAGGCGGCCATGACCGTCCGGGTGGACTCCGCCTCCACCAGCTGCGCATAGTAGATCTCGCTGGTTGCGTCGTCGAGCACGCAAATCAGTTCGTCACGACGCTCATCGCCGAACCATCGGTGTTCGCTGGCGTCGATATGCAGCATCATCCCGGGCAATGGCCGCCGCGGCCGCCGCTTGCGATGCGATCCCGGCTTCTTACGCTTCTTTAGGAAACCGGCTGTCTGCAGCGCCGTTTTCACCCACGTGTAGCTCAGCTGGATTCCGTGCTCGTCCCGCAGCTTCTCGTGAAAGTGCCGCACGTTGAAATCAAAGTACTGCTCGCGGTACAGTTGCAGCACCTTCTCCACCGTCTCCATCGGAACCCGCTTCGGACTCGGCTGGCGTTTGCGGTAATCC
>DATMYF010000087.1:0-6541 GCA_035561075.1 Bryobacteraceae bacterium | reverse complement strand
AGCACGTCTTGCACTTTCATCATCCGCTCCATCTCGGCAGCGGAATACTGTCGCCCGGACTCGTCCACGCTTCCAGGCTCCCGTTCCCGCCGCCGATTTTCAAAGCGGACAGATCATGCGTTAATTCCGGCGGACAAGTCGCATGTTAACGACAAAGAATTCAAAGGGTGGTTTGACTTTTAAAATATTATGGGATAAGATGCACCCCTACCTAGTCCGCTGGGACTGCTCGAGGCAAGAAGGGATCTACGAACGATGAAAGTGAGACATCTATCCGCGGCGGGGAACGGGGCATGGTCCCGATCTTCCGCCTTCCTGTTCGCAAGCGTCTTCCTGTTCTGCTCCACGCTGTTGGCGCAGATGACCCTGTCCACCATTCGCGGCACCGCCGCGGACCAAACCGGCGCCGTGATACCTAAGGCGCAGCTCGTACTCGTTAGTCTCGACACGAACCAGAGCCGCGAGGTCACGACGAATGAAAACGGCGACTTCGAAATTCCCGACCTGATCCGCGGCCGATACCGCCTCACCGCTACGGCCGGGGGTTTCAAGACCTTCGTCGCCGAGAACATCCTGCTCGAAGGCAACCAGATCCGTCGCATCAATGTGACCTTCGAACTGGGTGCGGTCGGTTCCGAGGTCACGGTGCGCGCCGATGCCGCCGTGATTCAGACTGACACCTCCAAGCTTCAGAGTGCCCTAAACACCACGAAGCATTTCGATACTCCGTGGGTGGGTGCCGAGGCGGCCTTTGACCCCAGCCTCTTTATCACCACGCTGCCGCTCATCTCCCAAACGGGTGGTGTGTGGAGTTCTCAGTGGGCCGGACAGTCTTCCAGCCAGGTGCAGGAGGCGCAAGACGGCCATACCAACGACGATGCCGTAAACCAGATAAACAATATCCTGGACAGCCAGGAGATCACCGTCGTTACGGTCAACAACACGGCCGAGTTCGCTCGCGTCGGCTACATGAACATGATCACCAAGTCGGGGACTAACGACCTGCACGGCCGCCTGGCTTACTTCCACCAGAACTCGGCGCTGGGTGCCCGTGAATTCTTCGAGGACACGAAGGCCAAGCAACTACTTCACACCATTACCGCGAGCGCCGCCGGCCCGGTGATCAAGGACAAGCTGTTTTTCTTCGCGTCCGCGAACATCCTGAAGGTGCCGAGTAAGCAGTTCTACCTCAGAACCGTCCCGACGGTGGCGATGCGGGGCGGCGATTTCTCCGCGTTGCTTCCCAAGACGGTGATCAAAGACCCCCTAACGGGCACGCCTTTCCCGGGCAACGTTATTCCAACCAGCCGCTTGAATGCGCTTTCGTCGAAGGTCAACGAGAAGTACCTGCCGTCTCCCAACCGCGGCGCTGCGGATTCTCTGGCAAACAATTTCGGATTCACCTTTCCGTTCCCCACCGACTACCATCTCCGCAAGGACTTTACCCAGCGCATCGATTACCAGATCAACAGCAAGCACCGCCTGACGGGCCGCATGATCGAGAACTGGGGCCTTTACGTCCTCCCGACGAATTACCCCGCTTTCGCCTGGACGCGCGTACGCTTTAATGTCCATTCGGTGTTCGAAGAAACCTACGTCGTGTCACCAACGCTCGTCAATTCGGTGCGCGTGGGCTTTTACAAGGAAAAGTCCACGGATGGCGATCCGCTCTACGGTGTTACTCCTTTCAAGGGCGACGAAGCCGTGAAGGAACTCGGGCTCCAGGGAGTGAACCCCAAGGGCTACAGCGCCCAGGGCTTCCCCACTATTAACATCACCGGGTACCCCGCCCTGCGCACCCAGCCCGGCGGTGTGGGACAGAACGATCATGATTGGGGGTTTGCGGACACCGTCACCTGGTCCCGGGGGCGGCATGTGCTCAAGTTCGGTGGCGAGTACAAGCCGCAGAGCCGCTTCGCCGGCAATATCCCCGAGAACACCTACGGTAACTTCAGTTTCAACGGCTCGTTCACCGGGCATGCGTACTCCGACTTTATGCTCGGGATACCCTTCACCAGCACACGCCTGGATCCCTTGACCAACCGCGTGCGCAAGGACAGCGAGCTCGGCATCTTCCTGACCGATTCGTTCAAGGCGACCAGCCGCCTGACCCTGGATTTGGGCCTGCGGTGGGACCGTTTCGGCTCCCCCACTTTCGAAGATAATTTGATGCTGAATTGGGACATGAAGACCGGCAACGTAGTTATTCCTGCCGGTACCGAGAGCAAGGTCAGCCCACTCTACCCCAAAACCATTAAGATTGTAACGGGTGAGGTCCGGCAGCAGCCCAGCAATAAGAATTTTGTCCCGCGTGTCGGCTTCGCCTACAGATTGGACGATAAGACGGTACTACGCGGCGGCTTTGGGATGTTTACCGAAACGCTCGGGCGATACTCCCGCCTTCAGGGCGGCGGTCCATTCCAGATCAGTGAGACGTACCAGAACGCGATTGAAAACGGCCAAGCGGTATTCGCGTTCCCCAACCCGTTCCCGACATCGCTCACCGGGGCGCGAATCCCCTCACAGGGCGTGACCGGCTACCCGCTGGAGACCGAAAATGGAAAGATCTACCAGTTCAATCTAACGGTCGAGCGGCAGGTGCGCGATCTCGGACTGCGCCTCTCTTACGTAGGTTCGCGAAATCGCGGGATGAATTACAGCGTGGGAGTAAATTCTCCAGCTCCCAGCCTCATCCCATTCACCACCGACCGGCGCATCTATCCCCAGTTCAACAGCGCCTCATGGTACCAATCGGACGGGATGGCGAACTTCAATTCGCTCACGTTTGAGGTCCAGCGCAAGGTGGGGCAACTGACGTTCGGCAATCACTGGACTTGGGCTTCCAACTACAGCAACAATCCCAACACGCTTTACCCCTATGGCCCCAAGGGATGGACGCGGGACTCGTATACACCGCGCCAACGAGCCGTGTTCAACATGGTGTGGGAGGTTCCGGTGGGCAAGGGACGCCGCTTTATGAGCAGCGCTCCGGCGGTGGCCAACGCCGTGCTCGGGGGTTGGCAGCTCTACTGGATCGGGTACCTGGAAACGGGCAAGTACTTCTCTCCCAGTTTCTCCGGTTCCGACCCGTCGAACACTAACAGCTTCGGCGGCCGCCCCGACCGCATCTGTAATGGCAATCTGCCCTCCAGTGAGCGCAGTATCGATCACTGGTTTGACGCTTCCTGCTTCGCAGTGCCCACGCCGGGCAATTTCGGCAATAGCGGCAACAATATCCTGGAAGGACCCGGCTTCAACATGCAGCACATATCGATCGCCAAGACGTTCAATATGACTGAGCGGTTCAAATTCACCTTCACTTCGGCGATATCGAATGCCCTGAACCATCCCAACTTCTCCAACCCGAGTGGCAACATCTCCACTGGGGACGTAGGGGTGGTCAACAGCTTGGTCGAAGGAGCCAGGGGAAGGAAGATTGAACTCCGGGGGCGCATCGACTTTTAGCGCAACTTCCGATAGGAACATCCGAGCGGGCGGGGCCGGCGCGTATGCGACCGGCCCGCCCGCTCGCTTTTTTGAGCTGCGGTCCCGGTCTCCACGACAGCCGCTGCTGCTGGCGCCGCCCATTGGACCGCGCAAACCAATAAGAAAGGTAAATATGAACGAACAGAGACTGAATCGCAGGCAATTTGCTGGTGGCGCCGTCCTTGCGTCGGCCGCCGGCTATGGGCGGGTTCTTGGCGCCAATGATCGCATTCGCGTAGCCGTAATCGGTTGTGGCGGCAGGGGGCTGCTTGGGGAGGTACTCGGAGCCCGGCTGGATACCAACGCCGAGGTAGTGGCGATCTGCGACACGTGGAGACCGCAGCGTGAAAAGGCAGTCGCCCAAGTCAAGGAGCAGACGGGAAAGGAGCCCCTGGCGTTCATTCGATTTCAGGACGTGCTTGCCCGGAAGGACATCGATGCCGTCCTGATCTCCACGCCGGATCACCTGCACTGCGCGATGCTCATTGCGGCAATCAAAGCGGGCAAGGACGTATACATCGAAAAGCCGATGGCGATGAATATGGAAGAGTTGATTGCCGCGGTGGACGTTGTTAAGGCAAGCGACCGCGTGGTCCAGGTCGGTACGCAAATCCGCAGCCTCCCCCAAGCCGTCGCCGCCAGGCAATTCGTCGCATCAGGCGGGCTGGGCATGCGCCTCAAAGCCGAGCAATCGCGCAACGGATACCAACCCTACTGGTGGCCCCGCGGCCAGGTTCCGGTACAGGAAAGCGACGTGGACTGGGACGCCTTCCTGCTTACCCGCCCCCGCAGGCCATTCAATGCCAATCTTTATGCCGGCTGGTATGGTCACAGGGAGTTTTCGCGTGGCGGTCATGCCGGGCAAGGAGTGCACTTTTTCGACCTGGTTCACTACGTGTTCAACTCCGGTTGTCCGAGCCGCGTGGTAGCGATGGGCGGGACGTTCCGCTGGAAAGGACCCTACGACGCACCGGACTCGATCGAAGTAACGCTCGAGTACCCGGAGGGCTTCATGGTCCGATACGGACAGTTCTTCGGACTGGGCGCGGGCAATTATCTGAACTTCTACGGAACGCGCGGCGCCATCGACGGAGCCCGCTGGTCGTGGGACGGGCAGTGGGACATCAGTGGCCGGGGATCGAACGAGCCCGACCGGATTCCGGAGGGAGCCAAACTGCCCCGGGCGGCAAGCGTGCCGCACATGAAGAACTTTCTCGAGTGTATCCGCACGCGCAAGCAGCCTAATGCGCCCATCGATGCCGGATACTCGCATTCGGTGGCCGCCATCATGGCGGACGAGGCGTATCTCCGGGGTGAACGCTTGGTGTACGACGCGAAAACCAGGAGCATTCGCAAAGGTTGAACACGCATCAACATGGCGGGTGGCAGATCGGCTGATCCACCCGCCCATGGAGAATTTACGGCTGTTCCCCTAGCAACTGTCGAATGGCCGTCTTCAGCTTGTCTTCGGCCCCCGGACCGACTCTGCTGGCCCCGGGCTCGTATCCGCCTTCGCGCACCATCTGGTCCGTGCAGATGTAACCCGTCCCGCTGTCGCCGCATTCCGCCACGGCCACGAAACGGCCCGGACGGAAGCGTTGCGCGTACAACTGGAACTCCAGTGCCGGCTCACCGGGCAGGTGGAGTATGCTGATGTTGCCGATCTCGAGCGCGCTTAGCGCGAATGGGCGCGTCCGGGGAGCAGGAGGGGCGGGCGATTTGGCAGCCACATTCGCACGCGGCGGCATCGTGAGCGCGACGGTACGCCACACCAAAGCAGACGCGCGTGAGAAGCGGGTCGCGTCCACGGAAGCGCTCATGCCGGCCAGCAACCGCTTGCCGAGCGCCTCGCGCGCCTCCGGGGACTCGTCGTTGTACTTGCCGACGGTGACATTTCCGGCACAACCAGTGAAATAGATCTGGAACACCTTCTCCCGCCGCTCCAGTGTCTCGCGCGCCCAGCCCACGAAATCGGCCGAGACGCGCCCATCGCAGCAAAAGGTCTGCGGATGCGTGGCATAGTAGTGTAGCCGCACCAGAGGCCGTTCTCCACGAGCCAGGGTGATGGTCTTCAACATGGGATCGATGATCCCCTCGGGGGCGGCGGCCATGGCGGGGTCTTTGCCGCTGGTGCTCCATCGCGTCAGCACCCGGCCATCCGGGGTCAGGATGCGGCGCGCGGAAGCCACCCGGTCCACCTTAGCTTGCCCGGTCCCAATGCGGTCGAACGGTTCCAGCTTGCCTATGCTGGCCTTTACGGCCGCAGCCACCCGGCTCGCGATCTCCTCCAGGGCATGCCGGCTGAACCGCAGGCGTTTGGGGTCGCGGGTGCCCTCCTCCTCCAAGGTGGAGACGGATGGCGCCGCGTGCTGGTGGACCATCTGAAGAGCCACTTGCGAAGGATCGGTGCCCGCCGCCTGCGCAAGCCGTGTCCGGAAGATCAACTCGGCGTCATTGCCCAACGTACACCAGTCCATCGCGCAGATCACGTACCGGGTGCGCCCGTCGTCGAGCACAATTCCCTTGGCCCACAATGCGTCGTCCACCTTCGTCGCAGGCACATTCCCGATATTGGGTTCGCCCAGTGGCGTCGTTACCTCCGCGCGAAAGACCGCCACTCGCGAGCGAGCCGGGCGCGCCACGGCGCCGGAAAGTGCGGGCAGGCATAGCCATGCGATTTCCAGCGGCAGAGCCCGCCGCGATATAAGTTGCCTCATCGACGAAACCTCGGTGGCATTATAACGCAGCGTGCCGTACGCAACAGCATACGGGTCGCCGCGTGTCGTTAGCATGTGAGTTGTCCGCCTCAATTAGCAAGTGAGTTGTCCGGTTCAGAAATGGTTGGGAAAAGCTGGTCGGTGTGGAAGCATTCGAGCAACAGTTCCCGGCCGCGGAAATGGAACGGATCATGAAAGCACAGGAAGTGATATTGAAGGCGGCGGCCGGAAAGCTGAAATGGTGGGAGGCTGCCGAAATCATGGGCGTAACGGACCGCACGATGCGAAGGTGGCGAGACCGACTCGCTGAGCACGGTTACACCGGTTTGTGGGATTAC
>DATMYF010000086.1:0-46157 GCA_035561075.1 Bryobacteraceae bacterium | reverse complement strand
AATCGGGGGCGGCAGCCTGCACGGCGGCGAGGGCAGCGTGATCGGGACGCTGATCGGCGCCTTCATCATGGGGCTGCTTTCAAACGGCAGCGACCTGCTGGGCATCTCCCCGTACCTTCAGCAGGCCATCATCGGGGCGGTTATCATCCTGGCAGTCATGGTTGACGAGGTGCGGAAGCGCCGCGCGGTGTGAGCCGGTAACTATCCCCCGGCAGAGCCGGGGGCATTATTGTGTGAGCCGCTCAAAGCGGCTATGCGCGGTCGCTAACGGATACAAAATATCCGCGCGCCCAAAGTGCTGACCAATAAAGTTGCGCTTCCGCTCACCGTAGACCCGCGCCAAGTGGATCGCGCGACCCTCTTCGATCCGGCTTTCCTTCTGCATCGCCAGTCATTTGAATACCTGACGTCCGCAAATGTCAAACTGCTACTGCCTCCCCGGCAGAGCCGGGGGGCCTCCCTGATTGGGCTAGCGTTCCACGTAAAGCTCGGCGGTGAGCAGTCCTGCGGCCCGGATGCGGTCCCGAACGGAGGAGTAGACGAGGGCAGCGGCGGCCTCGCCGAGGCGCCGGGCGGCGGCGGGGGAGAGCGCGGCTTCAAAGCGGTCGGCCGAGCGCCGGTAGGAGTAGCCGGCGTAGCACGGGCCTGCGGCGGTCGCGGTTTCCATGAGGACATCCCAGAAGCTGGCGCCGCGATGGAACCGGCCGGTGTGGACACCGGCGTCGCGAGGCACCTCGATACCGTAGGAATTTCCGCGAAGGATGGCCAGCACGCAGCGCTGGGCGGCGAAAGCGCGGCCGGGCTCAGGGTCCGGAAAGCCGGCCAGCAGTTGCGTTAGCGCGGCCTCGTCGGCCTCCCACCCTTGCCAGCGGAAGCGCGTGGCGCCGCTCATCAGGCTGCCGCGCAGCAGGATCCGGCGGATGCGCGCGATGTCCTTCCCGGCGAGCGAGAGGATGTGCCCCACCAGTTCGCGGACGGGCAGATCCTGCACCACTACTCCGGTGAGCGTGATGGCTCCCGCTTCCTCGGAACTGAGCTTCACCCGTACGGTTTCCGGTAGTGCCATTCCTGGCTTCAAGCTAGCATAAAGCTTGTGAGCCCTATCGAGAAGGTCCGGGCGGAACTGGCCCGCTATGAACATCCGCTGCTATGCTTCTCGGCGCGGGAACGCGAGGGCGCGGTGGAACTTGTGATCGAGCCGCGTGCGGCGGTGCCCGGCATCCACACGTACGCGGCCCCCGTGCACGCGCGCGACATCGCCAATCCGCAGTTTCCGTGGACCCTCCAACGCTACCTGTACGATTGCATGCACGACTACCTGGTGGAGATGTTCATCCGCACGCCGCAGATACGGGAGGTGCGGCCGTGAGCCCGCTCGAAGAGCTGCTGCGCGACGAGATCCGCCGCGGCGGGCCCATCCCGTTCCTCCGCTACATGGACGCTGCGCTCTACCACCCCGAGTTCGGCTACTACCGCCGGCCGCGCGATCCGTTCGGCAAGCATGGCGATTTCTTTACCGCATCGCAGCTTCAGCCGGTGTTCGGACGGCTGGTGGCGGCGCGCATTCGCCAGCTTCATCAACAGGACGGTGCGGCGGCGGATTTCACGGTGGTGGAGCTCGGCGCGGGCAGGCAGGAACTGGCCGCCGATCTATCCGGATGGAGATATATCCCTGTGGATGCTGGTGAGGGTGCTCTGCCGGAACGCTTTCGCGGCGTGGTCTTCTCGAATGAATTCTTCGACGCGCTGCCGGTCGAGGTGGCGGTCCGGGATCAGGGCATCTACCGGGAGATGCTAGTAGGGAACGCCGGGGAGCGCTTCGTGTGGGTGCGGGGCCAGCGGGCGCGCGACGAGGTGGCGGAGTTTCTCGACCGTTACTGCCCGCCCGCCGAAGACGGACGCGTCTACGAAGCAAACCTGGAGGCGCTGCGGTGGATGGAGCGCATTTCCGCGGCGCTCGAATCCGGATGGGTATTCACCATCGACTACGGCTATACCCGCGCCGAGTACGTCCGGTTCCCGCGCGGCACCCTGATGAGCTACCGGAGTCACACCGCGAAGGAGGAAGTGCTGGAGCACCCGGGCGAGCAGGACATCACGGCGCACGTGCCGTTCACGGCGCTTGAAGAGCACGGCGCGGCCAACGGCCTCGAGACGATGCGGTTTGAGAATCTGGCGCGGACGCTGCTCGACGCGGGCGAGCCGGACCAGTTCGGAGCCGCGCTCGCCGCCGACGGCGCACGCCAGGAGATGGAGCGCCGCCAGCAGTTGAAGACCTTGCTATTCGGGATGGGGGAGACGTTCCGGGTACTGCTTCAGAGGAAGGCCAGAAAATGAAAAAGGCCCCGGGTCGCGGGGCCTTTCTTGATTGTTAGAAAGTTCGCCCCACCGGGGGGCGAGGCCGAAAGCTACTTTTTCTTCTTGGCAGGAGCTTTCTTCTTCGGGGCCGCTTTCTTAGTCGCGCTCTTCATCGATTGATTCTCCCAAGACATCAAATTTTGCGACTCGAAAATCGCAATGTGATCCATATATAAAGTTCTTCGTGAGGAATGTCAAGAAAAAAATAAAGATAGGGGAGTTGGGAGTGAGACGTGCTGGGTGTTCGGTTGTGGATCATGGGTGTTGGGTTTAGCGGCGGTCCGGAACGAGCACGCATTCGCCAACACCCAACACCCGAAACCCATCACCTTGGTGCTATCTTCTTCCGCCCGCGAGCGGCTTCTTGGCCACTTCTTCCGTATCTTCACGGTAGCCCGCGCGACTGAGAACGGCGGCACCCAGAAAGTCGCGGTTCATTCGGGCGATGACTTCAAGCTTGATCTGCTTGGGACAGACCGCCTCGCACTCCCCGATGTTGGTGCAGCTTCCGAAACCCTCGGCGTTCATCTGGGCCACCATGGCCATGGCGCGAGAGTATCGCTCGGGCTGGCCCTGCGGGAGCGTTCCGAGATGCGCGATTTTGGCGCCGGTAAACAGGGCCGCCGAAGCGTTGGGACACATGGCGACGCAGGCACCGCACCCGATGCAGGCGGCGGCGTCCATCGAGAGCTCGGCGGACTCTTTCGGCACCGGCGTGGCGTTGCCGTCCGGCGCGCTGCCCGTGTTGACCGAGATGAAGCCGCCCGCCGCGATGATGCGGTCGAAGGCGCTGCGGTCCACCACCAAATCACGAATCAGGGGGAACGCCCGGGCGCGCCAGGGCTCCAGGTAGATCTCGTCGCCGTCTTTGAAGTGGCGCATATGGAGCTGGCAGACGGTGGTCCCGCGCGACCCGCCGTGGGCTAGCCCGTTGATCATCATGCCGCACGTGCCGCAGATGCCCTCGCGGCAGTCGTGGTCGAAGGCGATCGGCTCCTCGCCCTTCTGGAAGAGGTCCTCGTTCAGGACGTCGAGCATCTCCAGGAAGGACATGTCCGGGGTGGCGGTGGCGTCATAACGGGCCAGCCGCCCTTTGTCCTTGGCATTACGCTGCCGCCAGACGTGGAGAATGATTCGCATTTACTTGTAGCTCCGTTGAGACGGGTGTACGTACTCGAAAGTGAGCGGCTCCTTGATCAGCCCCGGCCGCTGCCCAACTCCCTTGAACTCCCAGGCGGCGACGTAGGAGTACTCGGCGTCGTTGCGCATCGCTTCGCCATCGGGCGTCTGGTATTCCTCGCGGAAATGGCCGCCGCAGGATTCCTCGCGCTCGAGTGCGTCCAGGCACATGAGTTCAGAAAGCTCGAAGTAGTCGGCCACGCGGCCGGCCCGCTCGAGCGACTGGTTCAGGTCCTCGTTGGTGCCGGGCACCCGGACTTCGCGCCAGAAGCGCTCACGCATTTCGGGAATCTGCGCGAGGGCGTCCTTCAGGCCCTGCGCATTGCGGGACATCCCGCAGTGCTCCCACATCATCTTCCCGAGTTCCCGGTGGAACGAGTCCACCGAGCGATTGCCGTTGATGGACAGCAGCCGCTTGATCAGGCTGATGGCCTGACTCTCCGCTTGCCGGGCGTCGGCATGGGAATCATCCACCTTGTCCAGCTTGGCCGAGGCCAGGTAGTCGCCGATCGTGTTGGGGAGGATGAAGTAGCCGTCGGCCAAACCCTGCATGAGGGCGCTGGCGCCCAGGCGGTTGGCGCCGTGGTCGGAAAAGTTGGCTTCCCCGATGACATACAACCCGGGGACATTGCTCATCAGGTTGTAGTCCACCCAGAGGCCGCCCATGGTGTAATGGATCGCCGGGTAGATGCGCATCGGGACGGTGTAGGGATCCTCGCCGGTGATCCGCTCGTACATTTCGAAGAGGTTGCCGTAGCGTTCTTCGATGACGTGCTTGCCGAGCCGCTGAATGGCGTCCCGGAAATCCAGGTAGACGCCCAGGCCGCTCTCCCCGACGCCGCGGCCCTCATCGCACACCGCCTTGGCGTTGCGGGAGGCCACGTCGCGCGGCACCAGGTTGCCGAAGCTGGGGTAGCGGCGTTCCAGGAAGTAATCGCGCTCGGATTCCGGAATCTCGTTGGCCTGCCGCTTGTCGGGCCGGATGGGTACCCAGATGCGGCCGTCGTTGCGCAACGACTCGCTCATCAGGGTGAGCTTCGACTGGTACTCGCCGCTCACCGGGATGCAGGTGGGGTGGATCTGGGTGAAGCAGGGGTTGGCGAACAGGGCGCCGCGCTTGTGGGCGCGCCACACGGCCGAGGCGTTCGAGCCTTTGGCGTTGGTGGAGAGGTAGTACGCGTTTCCGTAACCGCCGGTGCCGAGCACCACGGCGTCGCCCATGTGCGATTCGATGCGCCCCGTGATCATGTCCCGGGTGACGATGCCGCGCGCCCGGCCGTCAATGACGATCAGGTCCAGCATCTCGGTCCGGGGATACATTTCGACATTCCCCAGCCCGATCTGGCGCTGCAATGCCTGATAGGCGCCCAGCAGCAACTGCTGGCCTGTCTGACCCCGGGCGTAGAAGGTGCGGGAAACCTGCGCGCCGCCGAAGGAGCGGTTATCGAGGTATCCGCCGTACTCGCGGGCGAAAGGCACGCCTTGCGCGACGCACTGGTCGATGATGTTGAGGCTGAGCTCGGCCAGCCGGTAGACATTGGCTTCACGCGCCCGGAAGTCGCCGCCCTTCACGGTGTCGTAGAAGAGCCGGTAGATGCTGTCTCCGTCGTTACGATAGTTCTTGGCGGCGTTGATGCCGCCCTGCGCCGCGATGCTGTGGGCGCGCCGCGGCGAATCCTGGTAACAGAAGTTCTTGACCTTGTAGCCGAGCTCGGCGAGGGTGGCCGCGGCCGCTCCCCCGGCGAGCCCCGTGCCGACCACGATGACGGTGTACTTCCGCTTGTTGGCCGCGTTCACCAGTTTGAGGTCGAACTTCTGCTTGGCCCAGCGGGTCTCGATCGGCCCGGACGGGATTTTAGAATCGAGTTGCATGGATTTGTTGCGCTCCCCTGCCTAACGAAGAATGCCGGCCAGTACGGCCGCGGGAATCGAAATGTAGCCCGCCGTCAGCACGATGGCGAACACCTCGGCGATGCGTTTCAGACGCGGCGAATACCGCGGGTGGTTCAGCCCTATCGACTGAAACATGCTGTAGATGCCGTGGTACAGGTGCAACCCGAGCAGCGACACCGCCACGATGTAGGCCAACGAAACGTACCAGATGCTGAAGCCGGTGACGATATTGGCATAGACATCCATGCCGCCGTCCGGCAGTGTGGCGAGTGGGACCACGTCGCCGGTTGTGAGGTGCAGAACATGGAAGACGATAAAGGCGGCGATGATCACGCCGCTCCATTTCATCGTGCGGGCGGCATACGCCGCGGGCACGTCGTCCTTTTTGTGGTAGGCCACCGGACGCGCCGCGCGGTTCAGCAGCCAGAGCTGGACGGCCGCGATGATATGCAGCCCCACGGCCAGCAGCAGGACGGCGCGCGCCGCCCAGAGCATGCCCCCGGCCGAATGCAGGAGATGCGCGTAGCGATTGATCGGTCCGTCCGGACCGCCGCCCGCGAACACTTGCAGGTTCCCGGCGAGGTGGGCCACTACGTAGCCGAAAAGAAGCACGCCAGTGGCGGCCATTACGACCTTCTTACCGTTGGTAGCCTCGTAAAACCGGATCGCCCGGCGAACAGGAGTCACAGTTGCAGTTGCGCTCATTCGTATTTCCCAGATGCGGGCGGGGATGTGGTTCGCCCGTGCTGAAGCCGTCCTCTGAGTTGGCCTGTCGTCAATAATATACGACTGGAGGCTCAAATTTCAGTATACATTGGCTGAAAACCTGGCAGGAGGTCCGGGGGCTTCCATGCAGCAGTCACCGTATAATCAAGGTATGTCGTCCACTTTCGCGGACCTTGCGCGGCCGGAGGTCATCGCCAGGTACGAGCCTGTTATCGGCCTCGAGGTGCATGTGCAACTGGCCACCGCGACCAAGATCTTCTGCGGCTGCCCGACGAGTTTCGGCGCCGCGCCGAATAGCAACGTCTGCCCGGTCTGCCTGGGACTGCCGGGCGCGCTGCCGGTGCTGAACCGCAAAGCGGTGGAGCTGGCGGTGATGGCTTCGCTCGCGCTCGATTGCCGGGTGAACCCCTCTTCCCGCTTCGCGCGCAAGAATTACTTCTACCCCGACCTGCCCAAGGGCTACCAGATTTCCATGTACGATGAGCCGCTCTCCGAGCACGGCCATGTGGATATCGAACTGGACGGCGTAAAGAAGCGCCTGGGCATCACCCGCATCCACATGGAGGACGATGCCGGCAAGAGCGTCCACGACGGCTACCGCGATTCGGACCGCTACTCCTACGTGGACCTGAACCGCACAGGGACGCCCCTCATCGAGATTGTCAGCGAGCCGGACATGCGCAGCTCCGACGAAGCCTATGCCTACCTGACCGAGGTGAAGCAGGTGCTGCAGTTCGTGGGCGTCTCCACCTGCGACATGGAGAAGGGCCACCTGCGCTGCGACGCCAATGTCTCTGTGCGCCTCAAGGGCGCCCCCCAGTTCGGCACCCGCGCGGAGGTCAAGAACCTGAACTCGTTCCGGTTCCTCAAGGCCGCGATTGAGTTCGAGGTGGCCAGGCAGGTGGCGTTGATCGAGAGCGGCGGCAAGGTAGTGCAGGAAACCCGCCTCTACGACCCGGATGCCGGCGAAACCTTTGGGATGCGCAGCAAGGAACACGCCCACGACTACCGCTACTTCCCGGAGCCGGACCTGGTGCCCCTGCGGGTGAGCGAAGCGTGGCTGGGCGAGATCCGCTCGAACATGCCGGAACTGCCCGGCGCCAGGCGGACGCGCTTCATCGAAGCCTACGGGCTGCGCGAGTACGACGCCGGGGTCCTGACCCAGAACCGCACCCTGGCCGACTATTTCGAAAAAGCCGCCGCCGTCTCGGGCGATCCCAAGACCGCCGCCAATTGGGCGATCGGCGACCTGCTGGGGCTGCTGAACGCCGAAGCCAAGGACATTTCCGAATCGCCGGTAAGCGCCGAGCATCTGGGAGAACTGGTGGGGCTGATCGGGAAAGGCGACATTTCCGGCAAGCTCGCCAAAGAGATCTTTCCCAAGATGATGGCCACCGGGGATTCCCCGGCAGCCATCATGGACCGCGAAGGCCTGCGGCAAATCAGTGACACCGCGGCCCTCGAGAAGATCATCGAAGATGTGCTGGCCGGAAGCGCTAAACAGGTGGAACAGTACCGCAGCGGCAAGACCACTGTAATCGGCTACCTGGTCGGGCAAGTCATGAAGGCAACCAGGGGGCAGGCGAATCCGGCAGCGGTGAACAGCTTGCTGAAAAGCAAGCTGGGGGATTGGAGTTAGGGGATAGGGGTTAAGGTTGTGCCGGCACAATTCCGGCCCCGACCCCTGACCCCCGGCAAAGGGGTTGAGCAAATGCTTCAAGAAGGCGACATCGCTCCCGATTTCGAAGTTCCGTCCGATTCCGGCGAGCGTGTCCGGCTCTCGAATTTCGCTGGACGCAAGGTGGTGCTGTACTTCTTTCCCAAGGCGAATACGCCGGGTTGAACCGTCGAGGCCGGCGAGTTTCGCCGGGCGTTTGCGGATTTCGACGGCCGGAATGCGGTTGTGTTGGGGATCTCTCCCGATTCCCCCAAGACGCAGGCCGGGTTCAAGCGCAAGCAGGATCTGCCGTTCACGCTGCTCTGCGATGAGGACAAGGCTGTTGCCGAGGCCTACGGGGTCCTCAAAGAGAAGAACATGTACGGCAAGAAAGTAATGGGGATCGAGCGCACCACCTTCGTCATCGGTGAGGATCGCTCGATACGCAAAATCTTCCCCAAGGTCAAGCCTGAGGGCCACGCGGACCAGGTGCTGGCGGCGCTCTGAGGCGCCGTCAGTCCCGGATCTCGACAATAGTGGCTCCCGCGCCGCCTTCCTGCTGAGGCGCCTGATAGAACTTCGCCACGTGGGGGTGCCGGCCGAGCAACTCCCAGATGGCCTTGCGCAGGATTCCCATGCCGTGGCCATGCACGATGCGGACGCGGCTGGCGGTGGCCATCACGGCGCGATCGAGGAATTCATCCACTCGGTCGACGGCCTCCTCGGCGCGTTGCCCGATCACATTGAGTTCCTGGTGGACCGGCGCCAGCTCCGGCGCGGGCCGGAAACTGATGCCCTTGGGCAGCTTGCCGGCGCCCGCCGGAACGTCCGGCAGCACCTCGATCACGTCATCCATGGAAACCTGCAGCTTCATGAAGCCGGCCTCCACCTCCAGGCGGTCGCCGGCCAGCTTCCGGCGCACACGGGCGGGTTCCCGGATGTCCTTAAGCCGCACCCGCGTACCCTCTTCGATGCGCGGCCGGTGCAATTCGCCCTGCCGCGAGTCGTTCTCGGTCGAGAGTACAGTGGTGTCGAACTCCTCCCGCAGCTCACGCTTCACTTTGGAGATGCGGCGCTGGGCCTGCTCCGCGGCTTTGCGCTGCTCGCCGGTTTGCGCGATTTTCCCGATGGTGTCCTGGGCCTGCTCCTCGAACCGCGCCAGCACCTCGTCGGTGCGGCGTTCCAGCTCCTTGAGCTTGGCGGATTCCCGCTTCTCCCACTCCCTGGCCACTTCGCGTTCGCGCGCAACCAGCTTTTCGCGCTCCTCCCGAAGGCTCTGCTCCAGCGTTTTGACCTCTTCCAAGCGGCGATGCAACTCGCTCAGGAAGCGCGCCAAGTCGCGTTCATGGCTGCTCATGGCATCGCGCGCGCGGCTCATGATGTGGTCCGGCATCCCGAGCCGTCGCGCGATATCGAGACCGGCGGACTTGCCTGGCGCGCCCACGTGCAGCCGGTAGGTGGGCTCGAGCGTCTCCTCATCGAACCCCATGGAGCCGTTGAGCACGCTTTCGGTGTTGGCGCCGTAGACCTTGAGCGCCATCAGGTGGGTGGACGCCAGGGTGAAGGCGCCGGCCCTGCGAAAATGGTCGAGCACCGCAACCCCCAGCGCGCCGCCTTCTTCGGGATCGGTGGCCGCGCCCAACTCGTCGAGCAGCACCAGGGTATCCGAGGTGACGTCGAGTACCATCTCGCGAATATGCGCGATATGCGCCGAGAACGTGCTCAGGCTGGCCTCGATGGATTGGTAGTCGCCGATATCCGCCAGCACCTGCTCGAATACGGGGAACTCTGCCTCCACCGCCGGCACAGGCAGCCCGGACTGCGCCATCAGGGCCAGCAGTCCGATGGTCTTCAGGCTGACCGTTTTGCCGCCCGTATTGGGGCCGCTAATGAGCAGCGTGCGGCACTTCTCATCGAGTTCCAGGGTCAAGGGGACGGGCTTGCGGCGCTGCCGGCGGAGCACGTCCTCAAGCAGCGGATGACGCGCGTCGCGCAGCAGCAGCCGCGCGCCGAAGCGCGGGATCACGCAATCGAACTCGGTGCCGAAGCGCGCCTTGGCGAACAGGAATTCCAGGCGGCCCATGGTGGCCAGGGTCTCCCGGATGGAATCGGAATAGCCGCGCAGCCGCCCGGTCAGCTCCCGCAGGATGCGGTGCACCTCTTGCAGCTCCTCGTCGGTCAGACGTACGAGCTCGTTGTTCAGGTCGATAGTTTCGAGCGGCTCGACGAAGAGGGTGTGGCCGCTGGCGCTGGCGCCGTGGATCACGCCGTCAAGCTTGCGGCGCTGCCCTGCCACCACCGGCACCACAAAGCGCTCGTTGCGGATGGTGACGAACTCCTCCTGGAGCACGCCATCCTCACGGTGGCTGCGCAGAAAGCGCTCTAGCGATTCCTGAATAGCCTTCTTCTGCCGTTCGATATCGCGGCGCAGGCGCGCCAGCAAAACGCTGGCATGGTCGGCTACGCTGCCGTCCGGCAGAATCTTGCCGCTCATCTCCTGCAGCAGCGCGCGGAAATCGCCGATCCGGTGGGAGTACGCGCCAAGGCGCGGGAAGCGCTCCTGGACCGCCGTCAGGACGGACTTCGCATCGGCCGCGCGGTCGAGCAGTGAGAGCGTCTCGAAGATCTCCTTAGGATCCAGGCTCGCGCCTTCGATCCGCAGCTTCTGCACCGCCAGGGTGAGGTCCGGGATGGAGCCGAAGTCGATCCGGATGGCGGCGCCGCGCCCCGTAGTTTGCGGCCGGGCGGCGCTCCGCAGGTATTCGACGGCTTCACCCGTTTCGGCAAGGCTCTCTTCGAGGAGGGAGCGGTCCGTGTGGGGCGCCATGGCGTCGAGCTCCGTCCTGCCGCCCGGGCTCGATATGTACCGCCCCACCATTTGCCGCAAGGGCTCGTATTCAAGGATGTCTGCGCTGAATGAATTCACTCTTCGTATTTCCCGCGTTCGCGGAACGCTTTTTCGATCACCGTCTGGGTGCCCTCGGTGATGGTGTACTCAGGGAGCCGTGCTTCGGGCACCCACTCGGCCCGGGCGGCGTCGGTCGCGGCGGCGAGCGTCCCGCCCTGCACCCGGCAGATGTAATCGACCAGAACGTAGTGGTATTCGGGCCGTCCCGCTTCGTCCCGCATGATGCGCTCGAAGATCTCGACCACCCCTGCCGGCCGAACCAGCAAGCCAGTCTCCTCCCGCACCTCACGGCAGACGGCCGCTTCGAGCGTCTCCCCGATTTCCACCACGCCTCCGGGTAGGGACCACCACCCTGCGAGCGGCGCATTGCCGCGCTCCACCAGCAGCACGCGGTCGCCTTCGAGGATAATCGCCCCAACCCCCAGGATTGGCCGCTCGGGATATCGGCGGGAGCTAATGGCGCGCCGCCCCTCTGCCCTCCAGCCGGACCAGGTAGAGCGACGCGCCGGCGGTGATGAAAAGGGCTTGTCCCTCGGCGCCTCCGAACGCGCAGTTGGAGGCCGGCTCCCCAAGCGGTATGGTTTCGAGGAGCTTGCCCTGCGAGCTGTAGACGGCAATTCCGTCCGCCGCCACGTAGAGGTTCCCCTGGCTATCCGTCCGCATGCCGCCCGGGACGCCTTCGGTGCCCGAGACCAGAACGCGTTCGTTCGAGACCTCGCCCTTGCCGTCCAGGTCATAGGCCCGGATCGCCTTTTGGTCGGAATCGCTTATATATAGGATGCGACCGTTGGGGGAAAGCGCCACCCCGTTCGGCCGCCCGGCGGATTTCGCCACCAGCTTCAGCTCCCGCCTGGGGGTGATATGGAAGACGCCGTAGAAATCGAGTTCCCGGGTATCCGCCTGGTAACCGAAGGCCGGGTCGGTGAAGTAGGCGTGCCCATCGTTCCGAACCACGATATCGTTGGGAGCGTTCAGCCGCTTTCCTTCCCACTGCTCGGCCAGCACCTCGGGCTTTCCCTTACTGTCGTACCGGACCACGCGACGAGCGCGTGCCTGGCAACTATAGAGGCGTCCTTGGGAATCGAAGGCATTGCCGGTCGGGCCGCCGGCCTGTTCCTTCCAGGTAACAGGGTGCTGTCCGGGGACCAGCTTGAGCAGCCGGTCCGCGGGTACATCGCTGAAAATCAGGAAACCTTCCCGCGACCACGCCGGACCTTCGGCATAGCGGAGCCCCGTCTCGATCTTATCGACCCGGAACCCCTCAGCCGGCTGGTCCTGCCCCGCGAGCGGCGCGAAAAGAAGCGGCAGCGCCGCCAGCAGGCCGCTGCGGGTGCGCCTCACCGGCCCCCTTTGCCGACCACCGCGATCTGGTTGTCCACGTCCTTGACGCCCTTCACCTTCTTGGCCAGCTTGGTGGCACGTTCCTTCTGCTTTTCGAGTTCCACCTTGCCCCGGAGCGTCACGATGCCCTGCTTGACATCCACTTCCAGGGCGCCACCCTTCACTACCGGGTCGCTGGCGAGCTTGCGCCTCACCAGGTCGTACAGCGAGTCGTCGGAAGGCGGCGTCTGCTGCTTCTGCGCCCCGGCCAGAACGGCCGCGGCCAGCACGAATACGAGTAGGAAAGCGACTACAGATTTAGCTTTCATCTTTTCCGGCCATTGTACGCCAGTCGAGGGTATCCAGGAATGCCGGCTTTTCGCGCCAGTTTGGCTGCACCTTCACCCGCAGGTCCAGGAACACCTTGCGGCCGAACAGTGCCTCCATCTCCTCGCGCGCCAGAGTGCCGACCCGCTTCATCATCGACCCATGCTTTCCGATGACGATCGCCTTCTGGCCGTCGCGCTCCACGTACACCGTGGCGAAGATGCGCAGCAGGCGGGGCAGTTCTTCCCAGGAGTCCACCATCACGGTGACGGAGTGCGGCACTTCCTCGCGGGTCTCCCGCACAATCTTTTCGCGGATCAATTCGCCCGCCAGAAACCGCTCAGGCTGGTCCGTGATATGGTCCGCCGGGAAGTAGGCGGGGCCCTCGGGAAGGCGCGCCACGATCTCCTTCCGCAGCACGTCAAGACCGTCACGCTTGAGCGCGGAGACCGGCACGTAATCGACGAAATCGTAAAGCTCGCGGTATTGGTCGATCAGCAAGAGAATCTCGCCCTTGGGCACCAGGTCGATCTTGTTCACCACCAGGATGGTGGGGGTTTCGGCCTTCCGCATGAGGTCCAGCGCCTGGCGATCCTCCACGCCAAAGCGGCGTGAAGCGTCCGCCAGGAAGAGCAGCAGATCGCGCTGATCGAGCGCCGTCCGGACCGCGTCCATCATGCGCTTGTTCAGCGGGGAGTCGGTCTTGTGGATACCCGGGGTATCGAGGAATACCACCTGTGCCTCGCCGGGCACCGTGAGCACGGCCTGGATGGACGTGCGGGTGGTTTGCGGTTTATCCGCGACAATCGCCACTTTGGTGCCCACCAGGGCGTTCAGCAGCGTCGATTTGCCGGTGTTCGGCCGGCCGAGAAGAGAAACAAAACCGGAGCGGAAACCCGCCGGTGTTTCGGGTACGACGGGGCGCGCGGCCCCGAAAAAATCATCTATTGGAGACTCACTCATGGGCTACCGTTTGGGACTTGCTCACCCGCACCTGCTCGACCCGCCGCTCACTTGAAGCCAGCACTTCCACCCGGATTCCGTCGCGGTCCACGTATTCGCCGGGCTGCGGCACCCGGCCCAGCCACTCGCTTACCAGGCCGCCGACGGTGGTCGATTCGATCTCCTCTTCGGCGCGGAATTCAAAGAGGTCTGCCAGTCGCGCGACATCAAAACTGCCGGAGACGACGTAGCGGCCGTTGCCTTCTTCGAGAATGTCCGTGGTTGGCTCGTGCTCGTCGCGGATCTCGCCGAGGATTACCTCGACGAGGTCTTCCATCGTGGCGAGGCCGGCGGTGTTGCCGTATTCGTCCACCACGATCACCATATGGGTGTTTTCCTGCTGCATTTCGCGCATCAGGTCGTTAACGCGCTTCGATTCGGGAACGAAGTGCATAGGGCGGATCAACTCCCGCACGCTGCGGCGCGCGCGTTCCTCTTCGTCCAGTTCGAACATGTCGCGCACGTGCACGAAGCCGAGCACGTGGTCGATGTCCCGCTCGTAAACCGGGACGCGCGAGTACTGCTCGTTGATCACCAGTTCACGCAGGTCTTCGAGGGTGGCCGTCACCTCCACCGCAACCACGCTCGGCCGCGGGGTCATCACCTCCCGTACCACTTTGTCGCCGAACTCCACCACGGACTGGATCAGCTTCCGGTCGTCCTCCTGGATGAGGCCCTCTTCCTCGCCGGCCGTGATGAGCGCTTCGATGTTTTCGGCGGCCGTCGGGGGCGCTTCTTTTTCGGCGCCGTTCTTCTCATCGGCCAGTTCCACCAGGGACTGCAGGAACAGGAGCACCCCGACGAACGGGCGGGCCACCAGCGCCACGGCCTTGAGCAGCGGCACCAGCGGCAGAACCCAGCTCCCGGTAGTCCTGCGATAGAGCACCTGCGGGATCGCGTAGGCGGAGGCCATCATAGCGAGCCACGCAGCTCCGAAGGCTTCAGCCACGCCGCGCCCGGACGCGAAATCGCCGTTGAATCCGACGCAGAACAGCACCGTTTGGACCACGAACAGGGAATGCTTGACAAACGAGAACGCCGCCGCGCCATGTTCCACCTTCAATCCGAGGCGCCCTTCCAGATCGTCGCGGAAGAAACGGATGGAGGGCAGCTCGCGCGTGCGCAAGCGCATGCTCTCCAGGTACAACAATTGCGTAAAGGTAACCAGCGCCAGCAGCACGGAGACACACGCTGCGGCAATGATGACGGCGCTCATGACCGTACCCGCTCGATGAGTCCCGCCGTGAGGCCGAGCTTGCGGCGCCATGCCGTTTCGGCGCGTCGCATGCGGCCGCGGTCGGTCTCGTGGTCCATGCCCATCAGGTGCAGCACCCCGTGCAGCATCAGGATGCGGATCTCCTCATCCACGCCGTGGCCGTACTCCGCGGCTTGTGCGGCGGCCCGCTGGGCGGAAATGGCGATTTCGCCCATCCCGCCGTCCGGCTGCATGTCGGGGAACGAGAGCACGTCCGTAGGATAGTCCTTCGCCAGAAATTGCGCATTCAGGCGGCGCAGTTCGCGGTCGTCAGTGACGAGGCACTGGAACGAACGGCCGCCGGCCACTGCATCGCGCAGTTTCCTGGCGAAGGCCTTCAAGCTGCTCCGTCCGAGGCCTGCCGGCGCTCGGCGGAACAGCACCATAGTATCTCCGGGGGGTGACATGGCTTTGCCCTTAGATGGGCAGTACAGGCTCCGCGACGGGCTCCGGGGCGGGCTCCGCCGTCTCCGCGGCATCGGCCAGCTTCAGGGTGAGCTGCCGGCCGGCGCCCATTTCATTGAACCGCTCGTATGCCTGGACGATGCGCTGCACCAGAGGGTGCCGCACCACGTCGCGCTGATCGAACGTGATGAAGCTGATACCCTCCACGCCCTTGAGCACGTCCAGCGCGTCCAGGATACCGCTGCGCTTGCCTGGTGGCAGATCGATCTGGGTCACGTCGCCGTTCACCACCATCTTGGAGTTGAAGCCCTGCCGGGTAAGCACCATCTTCATCTGTTCGGCGGTGCTGTTCTGGGCTTCGTCCAGAATGATGAAGGAGTCGTTCAGCGTGCGCCCTCGCATGAAGGCGATCGGAGCGATCTCGATCACATTGCGCTCCAGCAGCTTCTCCACCTTTTCGGTGTCGAGCATCTCATAGAGCGCGTCATAGAGCGGCCGCAGGAAGGGATCCACTTTCTCCTGCAAGGTTCCGGGGAGGAAGCCGAGTTTCTCCCCCGCTTCCACCGCGGGGCGCGTCAGGATGATGCGCGACACGCGCTTGCTGAGCAGGGCCGAAACCGCCATAGCCACCGCGAGGTAGGTCTTACCGGTGCCGGCGGGGCCCACCCCGAAGACCAGGTCGTTGCGCTCAATCGCCTCCATGTAACGCCGCTGGTTCACGGTCTTCGGCGCCAGGATCTTCTTTCCGAAGCTCCTTTGACGTCCGCTCTTGACCAGTGCCCGCAGCGTCACGTCCGGGTCTTCGGTCACCACCCGCAGATAGCTATTGAGGTCGCCATTGGTGAACACGTGCCCTTCGTCCACCAGGGCTACATAGTCCTCCAGGATGCCTTCCGCCCGGCTGACGTCCGCCGGCTCACCCTCGAGCTCAAGCAGGTTGTCCACCAGATGGGTGTTGATCCTGAATCCGGACTCGATCAGCCGGATGTTTTCGTCGCGAGTGCCGAACAGGCTTTCCACGCCTCGGCTTATTTGTACGCTGGTTTTCATTTAATTACTGAGGTGCCCCCCCGCGATAGATCCGTGCAAATTGGCAAGGGTTGGCGTTGGAATCTTTGGGGTGGGTCGATAACGAAAGCTCCCCGCTCTCACGGGCTGCCCTGCTACCATCTATGCACATTATATCAAGGCTCGGACGTCAGGGGTTGAGGCTCAGTGGTCAGGGTCCTCCGGAGCTCTACCAGCTTCGGAGCGGGCAGGGTCTTCACCCACGAATTCATTTCGTGCTCGTTCCGCATCAGGTCCTGGAGGGTGGTCTTGTGCAGGACCTCGTCCACCACCACCTGTAGCGCACGCCAGAGGGACCGCACGGAGCAGTCCACCGAATTGGCGCACACCGGCATCTGGCCGGCATGCTGGTTGCAGAAATCGGACTGGAAGAAACGGCCGCCCAACTCGTCGATTACATCCCCAATCACAATCTGTTCGGCCGGCCGGGCGAGCTGATAGCCGCCGTCCTTGCCGCGCGCACTCTTCACGAACCCGCCTCGCCGCAGGATGCGCAAAAGCTTCGCGGTATACGCGGTGGAGACGCCTTCCGCCTGACTGATCTCCGGTATCGTCACGCTGCTGCCCTCCCCGGCAAAGCCGATGCGCAGCAGGCAACGCACTCCGTATTCTTCGTGGGAACTCAACTTCATCGGTTCAGCCGCGCCGGCGGGATCACGTCGTCCAGGCCCAGGCTCAATTTGGCTGCCCTCGACATGCGCTCCGGCGACCAGGGCGGATCGAACGTCAACTCCACCTTCACATCCGTCACCCCGGGTACTGCCCGCAACTTCCGTTCCACTTCCCCCGGCAGGGATCCCGCGACCGGGCAGGACGGCGCCGTCAGCGTCATCCGTACGTTCACATTCCCGGCAGGGTCCGCGCCGGCTTCATAAATCAGCCCCAAATCATAGATGTTGACCGGCAACTCCGGGTCGTAAACGGTCCGCAGGGCCGCGATCACGTCGTCGTTCAGCATCACTACTCCGTAGAGACCCGGTCCTCGGCGCCGTCGAGCGCCGATTTCAGGGTGTGCCAACACAGGGTGGCGCACTTGACGCGCGCCGGGTAATCCCGCACCCCGCAGAACACCGCCAGCTTGCCGAGTTCGGTGGTTACGGGGCTTTCCTTGGTAAGCAGGTCGTGGAAGCGCTCGAGCAGCACCAGCGCCTCCTGCTTCGTTTTGCCCTTCAAGCTCTCGGTCATCAGCGACGCCGAGGCGGTTGAAATGGCACAGCCGGAGCCCTCGAAGCTGGCGTCCTTCACGCGGCCGTTCTCCATTTTGACGAATAGCCGCAGCCGGTCGCCGCACAGCGGGTTATAGCCCTCGGCCTTGCTGGTAGCGTCATCCATGATGTGGAAGTTGCGCGGCCGCTTGCTGTGGTCGAGGATGATCTCCTGGTACAGGTCGTGTACCATCAGGCGAAAATCTCCTTCACTTTGACAATGCCCGCCGCCAGTGCGTCCAGCTCGGCAAACGTGTTGTAGAACGCCAGCGAGGCGCGCGTGGTGGCGGGGACGCCCAGGCGGTCCATCACCGGTTGGGCGCAATGGTGCCCGGTACGCACGGCGATGCCGTCCTGGTCGAGAATCGTGCCCACGTCATGCGGGTGCACACCCTCGATCAAAAACGACAGCACCCCGGCTTTCTCCTTCGCGGTCCCGAGTATCCGCACCCCGGGGATGCGCGAGAGCAATTCCGTGCCATGGGCCAGCAACTGCTGCTCCCAGCCCTGGATGCGGTCCATCCCGATGCTCTCCAGATAATCGACCGCCGCGCCCAGCCCGATGCCACCTGCGATGTTCGGCGTCCCCGCTTCGAATTTGTAGGGTACGTCGTTATAGGTGGTCTCTTCGAAGCGGACCGTCCGGATCATGTCGCCGCCGCCCTGCCACGGGGGCATCTCTTCCAGCAGCGACTTCTTCCCGTAGAGCACCCCGACGCCGGTAGGCCCGGCCATCTTGTGCCCCGAGAAGCAATAGAAATCCGCGTCCAGCGCCCGCACGTCCACTTTCATGTGCGGCACAGCCTGCGCGCCATCCACCAGCACCGGAATGCCGAGCCGGTGGGCCTCCCTGATCATCTCCCCTATTGGATTCACGGTGCCCAGCGCGTTCGACACGTGCCCCAGCGCCACTATCCGGGTGCGCGCGTTCAGCAGCTTGCGGTACTCGGCCTGCAACAGTTCGCCCGCATCGTTCATCGGGACCACGCGCAACCGCGCGCCCTTCTCCCGGCAGAGCATCTGCCAGGGGACGATGTTCGAGTGGTGCTCGAGCGCCGAGATCAGCACCTCGTCGCCTTCGCCCACGCGCTGGCGCCCGAAGGTGTTGGCCACCAGGTTGATGGCCTCGCTGGCGCCGCGGACCAGGACGATCTCGTGCGCGTCGGCGGCGTTTATGAAGCGCTTTACCTTCACCCGCGTCTGCTCGTAATCGAGCGTTGAAATCTCGCTCAACTGGTGCACGCCGCGGTGGATGTTGGCGCAGGACTCCGTGTAGTACCGGGTGATGGCGTCGATCACCTGCCGCGGCTTCTGGCTGGTAGCGGCGTTATCGAAGTACACCAGCGGCTTGCCGTGAATCTTCCGTGTCAGGATCGGGAAGTCTTCCCGGATCCGCTCGACGTCCAGCACGTCTCCCAGGGTTTCAATGGCCGTACTCATGCAGCCTCTCGAACAGCACCCGCTCGAGGCGGTCGCGGAGCGGCTCCACCTTGATGCGGTCAATCACGTCGCGCGCGAAGGCATGGGTGAGCAGGTCGCGCGCTTCTTCCCTGCCGATACCCCGGGACTGGAGGTAGAAAACCGCCTCGGCGTCCAGTTGCCCGATGGTGGCCCCGTGCGTGCACCGCACGTCGTCCGCCCAGATCTGCAATTCCGGTTTGGTGTTGATGACGGCGTCTTCACTCAAAACCAGGTTCTTGTTGGTCTGTTTGGCGTCGGTCTTCTGGGCGTCCTTCCGGACATAAATCTTGCCGTTGAAGACCGCCGAAGAGTGCCCGTCAAGAATGCCCTTATAGAGTTCGTGGCTGGCGGCATGCGGCTGGGCGTGATCGATGGCGGTGTGATTGTCCACGTGCTGAGTGCCGTTGACCAGGTACAGGCCATTCAGCGTGGCTTCGCAGCCTTCGTCCAGGACGGCGTTGGCGTCGTTACGCACCAGCGCACCGCCCAGCGAGATGGAGTGCGACGAGAAGTTCGCGCTACGCCCCAGCTTCACCTGCATGGTGGCCACGTGGAAGGCGCTGGTTCGCTCCAGTTGCAGCTTGTAGTGGTCCACCACCGCGCTCTCGCCGGCCGCAATTTCCGTTACCGCGTTGGTGAAGTAAACCTGCTCCCCAAGGCCGACATAAACTTCTGCAAGGGATAGCTGTGCGTTCGGGCCCACCGTAACAAGCGTCCGGGGATGCGTAACCGCCGGTGCCGCCCCTGCTACCGAGACGTACACCAGGTAGACCGGCTGCTCCACCACCGTCCCCCTGGTCACGCGGACCCAGGCGCCGTCTTCGATGAACGCCGTGTTCAGCGCCACGAACGCATTGGCGGCGACCGAGGCGTGCTGCGCCAGGTGCGTCCGGACTGCATCCGGATCCGTCCGCAGCGCTTCGGCAAGGCTGCCGGCCTTCACCCCTTCCGCAACAGACGACAGCCGCGGGGCGAAGCGCCCGTTGACGAACACCAGCCGGGTCGCGCCGGGCATGGAGAACAGCAGGGTTTCGAGGCTCTCCGGCGTCAGGTCCGCGGCATGCGCGCGCTCGAACGGCACGCGCGCGATGGGCGCCACGTTGGTGAAGCGCCACTCCTCTTCGCGCGTAGTGGGGAAGCCCCGGGCCGAAAACTCCCGCATGGCGCTTTCCCGCAGGGCATCCAGCCAGTCGTGCCCGGTGGAGGCGAGCTTGGGGAAGGCCTCCACGTACGGACCGGCGTGCTCGGTTACAGCCGTCATACGCGGTCGAGAGCCTCCGTCTCCTCAAGGCCGATGTAGCCGCTCTCTTCGAGCTCCAGCGCCAGGCTCTTATCGCCGGATTTGATGATGCGGCCCTCCGCCAGCACGTGCACGAAGTCCGGCACGATGTAGTTGAGCAGCCTCTGGTAGTGCGTCACCACGATCATGGCGCGCTCGGGGCCTCGCAGTGCGTTCACCCCATTGGCCACGGTCTTGAGGGCGTCGATGTCAAGCCCCGAATCCGTCTCGTCGAGCACCGCGAGCTTCGGCTCGAGCACCGCCATCTGGAAAATCTCGTTGCGCTTCTTCTCACCACCGGAAAAGCCGGCGTTTACGGCGCGGTTGAGCAGCGACTCGTCCATATCCATCAGCTTCATCCGGTCCTCGACAAAGCTGATGAAGTCCATGGCGTCCAGCTCCGGCAGTTCGCGGTGCTTCCGGATTGCATTGAGCGAGGCTTTCAGGAAATAGAGATTGCTCACCCCTGGAATTTCCACGGGGTATTGGAAGGCCATGAAGATGCCTTCGCGGGCGCGATCCTCGGGCGACAGCTCCAGCAGGTTCTTGCCGTCGTAGAGCACCTCGCCCTCGGTTACCTGATAAAGGTCGCGGCCCGAGAGCACCTGCGCCAGCGTGCTCTTGCCGCTCCCGTTGGGGCCCATGATGGCGTGCACCTCCCCGGCGTTCACCGACAGGTCGATGCCCCGCAGAATCTCCCGGTCTCCGATCTTCGCGTGCAAATTCCTGATTTCAAGTAGTGCCATATGTATGTTTGACCGTTAACCTACGCTTCCCTCCAGGCTCACGCCCAGCAGTTTCTGTGCCTCCACGGCGAATTCCATGGGCAGCTCGCGGAAGACCTCTTTACAGAATCCGTGCACGATCATCGATACTGCGTCTTCCGAAGACAGGCCCCGCTGCCGGCAGTAGAAAATCTGGTCCTCCCCGATCTTCGATGTGGAGGCCTCGTGCTCCACCTGCGAGCTGGTGTTCTTCACTTCCAGGTACGGGAAGGTGTGGGCGCCGCATTTGTCGCCCAGCAGCAGCGAGTCGCACTGCGAGTAGTTGCGTGCCCCCACCGCCCCCTTCAGAATCTTGACCATGCCCCGGTAGGTGTTCTGCCCGCGGCCCGCCGAAATACCTTTCGAGACGATCGTGCTGCGGGTGTTTTTCCCGATGTGGATCATCTTGGTCCCGGTGTCGGCCTGCTGGTAGTTATTGGTGAGGGCCACGGAGTAGAATTCCCCTACCGAGTTGTCGCCGATCAGCAGGCAGCCGGGGTACTTCCAGGTGATGGCGCTGCCGGTCTCTACCTGTGTCCAGGAAATCTTCGAGTTCACGCCCTGGCACTTCCCGCGCTTGGTGACGAAGTTGTAAATGCCGCCCTTCCCTTCTTTATCGCCGGGATACCAGTTCTGCACCGTGGAGTACTTGATGGTCGCGTTGTCGAGCGCCACCAGTTCCACCACCGCGGCGTGAAGCTGATTCTCGTCGCGCATGGGTGCCGTGCAGCCTTCGAGATAACTGACAGAAGCGCCCTCGTCTGCCACGATCAGGGTGCGCTCGAACTGGCCCGTGTTCTGGGCGTTGATGCGGAAGTAGGTTGACAGCTCCATGGGGCAGCGCACGCCCTTCGGCACGTAACAGAAGGAGCCGTCGCTGAAAACCGCGGCATTCAGAGCTGCGAAAAAGTTGTCCGAAGCCGGCACCACCGTGCCCAGATACTTCCGCACCAGGTCGGGATGCTCCCGGACGGCTTCAGAGAAAGAACAAAAGATCACTCCGACTTCAGCCAGCTTTGCTTTGAACGTGGTGGCGACCGAAACGCTGTCGAATACCGCATCCACCGCCACGCCCGCCAGCAGTTCCTGTTCCCTCAGGGGAATGCCGAGCTTCTCGTACGTCTTCAGCAGTTCCGGATCAACCTCGTCCAGGCTCTTGGGACCTTCTTTAGTCTTCGGGGCGGAGTAGTAGACAATCGAGTTATAGTCGATCGGCGGGTAGTGTACGTTGGCCCACGTCGGCTCTGTCATGGTGAGCCACTGCCGGTAGGCCTTAAGGCGCCATTCGAGCATGAACTCGGGCTCCTGCTTCTTGGCCGAGATGAGCCGGATGACGTCCTCGTTCAGCCCGGGAGCGACGCTGTCGGCGCCGATATCGGTGACGAACCCCCACTTGTATTCCTGGTTGGCTAAAGTCTCGATCGTGTTGGACTGGCTGCTCAAAACGGATACCTCCTGGCCCCTCGACGCCATGGCGCGCGGGGGCTGCGGCCTAAACTGCTCCGTATCCGTTAGATTAGCGAATCTATACTAAAGAGTCAAGATTTGCAGGGACGGGTGATCCGGGCCCATTGAATTGTCGAAACGAGCGGTCGAACGGGTTAATGGGCGGTGCCCACCAAGCGGTGCCCACCAATATGATGCCCATGGGCTTGTCGCCGATTTTGATATTGAACATCCAATCCTGCTCGCCCTCTTTGACGAAACCCGGCACGGGAGCGCTCTCGAGGGGAGGGGCGATGCTCAGCACGGCTGGATGCGGGGTGCCGGAAGCTTTCCGGCTCATGTCCACTAGTTGTTCGTACGTGGGCAGCGCCTTGGGGTCCTTGTCCTCTGCGAGGGGCACCAACAGCAGAAAATCGCGCTGCGGCGCCACGCCCTGGTGGGCGCCATCGACGGGATATAGGCTGTATCGCATGGTGTAGACGCCGGGTTTGAGCGCCTGGCCCCGCCGGTCCGAGCCATTGGTGGGGAAGCGGACCGCGCCGAGCAGGGCTCCCTGGGGCATGCTCGGGAACGCGACATTGGGCTCTACAGATGCCTCCCCGGAGGGAGCAGCCTTACTCACCCACACCTCGCAGAGTACGGACCCGTCCGGCTTCAGAATCTTGGTTCCGGGCTGCTGAAAGGTTGCCGCGACCGCCGGTGCCAGATCGGAGGGAGGTCCGCCCGCGGGCTCCATCTTATACTGCCCGAAGATAAACGAAGCCGTCATCAGCAGAAACAACGCGCATTTTTTCATTGGATTCGAAGACCAGGATGGGAGGGATGGAGCGGGAGACGGGATTCGAACCCGCGACATCGACCTTGGCAAGGTCGCACTCTACCAACTGAGTTACTCCCGCTCAATGGGAATTTCCATTCTACCAAAGTCCACCCGCGTGTCAAACATGCCGAGGGAGCGATCAACTATTGTAACGCAACTTTGCACGGCTTGTCAGGATACTGCTAAAGTAAAGATAAGAGACGCAGTTAACTCTTTCGCTGGGTTTCCGCCAGTGTGCTAGACTACGATCTCGCGTTTATAGAGATCGCACGATCTTAAAATAACAATCCTCTGCCGACTCCGGCGGCGGGCCGGGAACCCCAAGCGGGTCTGGTCCGCTCCGGTCTGCGCTTCGAGCGTCCCGCTCGCGCTTTGACGTTGACAAATGAACCCTTGGGAACAGATTAAAAAACGACTCGAATCCAGCCTGAGCGCCGAAAGCTTCCAGAACTGGGTGAACCGCACCAGCTTTGCGGGGGTGGAGGGCGAAACGCTCTTGGTATCCGTGCCGGATACCGAGACGAAGGCGTGGATGGAATCCGAATATGCGGACCAGGTACAAGCCATCATCCGGGAGTTCGGTATGGGGTTCGGCAAGGTAGTTTATGTCTACCGGGGAAACGCGCCTTCCCCACGCTTTGGTGAGCTCGGCGAACTCGAATCGGGTGTTTCGCAGTTGAACCCGAAGTTCACCTTCGACGGCTTTGTAGTGGGCGCCTGCAACCAGTTCGCTCATGCCGCCGCCCGTTCTGTCGCCACCAACCCCTCCCGCAGCTACAACCCGCTCTTCATTTACGGCGGAGTGGGGATGGGGAAGACCCACCTGATGCATGCGGTGGGTCGCGCCCTGATTGACAATTACCCCGCCATGCGGATCATCTACACCTCCAGCGAGAGGTTCATGAACGAGATGATCACCTGCATCCGGCTCGATCGCATGGCACAATTCCACCAGCGCTACCGTTCGGCGGATGCGTTGCTTGTGGATGACATCCAGCTAATCGGCAACAAAGAGCGCACGCAGGAGGAGTTCTTCCACACCTTCAACGAGCTGCACGACCACCAGAAGCAGATCGTTATCTCGTGCGACACGATGCCCAAAGAGATCCCGGGGATCGTGGAACGGCTGCGCAGCCGCTTCGAATGGGGCCTGCTGGCGGACATCCAACCGCCGGACCTCGAAACCAAAATGGCTATTCTCATGAAGAAGGCCGAACTCGAGGACATGGAACTGCCCCAGGACGTCTGCGTGTTCATGGCGTCGAAGACCAAGTCCAACATCCGCGAACTCGAGGGGGCACTGGTAAAACTGATCGCCTATTCCTCGCTCACCGGAACGCCCATAAACCTGCAGATGGCCCAGCAGGTCTTGCGGCACATCGTCTGCCAGCAGGACCGCAAAGTAACTATCGACGCGATCCAGAAGGGCGTGGCGGAGCGCTTCCAGATCAAGCAGTCGCAGCTCAAGGAAAAGAGCAACGCCAAGAACGTGGTGTATCCCCGGCAGGTGGCTATGTTCCTGGTGAAGGAGCTGACGTCGGCATCGTTGCCGGAGATCGGCCGCGCATTCGGGGGTAAGCACCACACCACCGTCATGCACTCGATTCACAAGATCGAGCGAACACGCCTGACCGACCCGGATTTGAACAGGTTGATACACAGCTTAATCGATTCATTGCAATGAACTTAGCAGTGTTTTGCACAGAGCCCACCCAAACAGGGTAGAAGGAATTTGTGCAAAAGCGGTCCACAGCGGACCTTTTCACAGGCGGGCGCGTTCTGCTTCCGCAAGCATTCTTACGGAAAAGTGGTATAATTTAGTATAATTTAGATGAGTTTCAACATTTGCACAGGCCCCATGAATTCTGTTCTTTCAGTACTCATGAATACACGCAGAGAATAGGAGCTCTGGCCCGATGGAATTCACCGTCAGCAAAACCGATCTGGTTCGAGAGTTGAGCCTTTCGCAGGGTGTGGTGGAGAAGAAGACCACCATCCCAATCCTCTCGAACGTGCTGCTTGAGGCCGTCGGCGATCGCGTAGTCCTGACCGCCACTGATCTGGAGTTGGGCATCCGTTGTGCTTGCCCGGCGAAAGTGAAACGGGAAGGCGCGGGCACTATTCCGGCGCGAAAGCTCCTCGACTATGTGCGCCTGCTGCCTGATGCCGATGTGCATGTGAAATTCCTGGAGAATCACTGGGCAAGCCTGACGTGCGGCCGGTCGAAAACGCGCATCGCAGGCATGTCGCGCGAGAGCTTCCCTGAACTTCCACAGATGCCCGAGGCGATCACGGACCTTCCGGTTAAGCTGATGTCGTCGATGATCTCGCGCACGGCGTTCGCCATCTCCACGGAAGAGTCGCGCTTCACGCTAAACGGCGCCCTGCTGCTGCTTAAAGGCGCCACCATGACAATGGTGGCCACCGACGGCCATCGCTTAGCGTTTGTGGAAGGCTGCTCGGGAGCCGGAGAAGCGGGTAAGAGTTTTCGCGCCCTGGTGCCCAAGAAGGCCATGGCAGAGATTGTCAAACTGGCGGACCTGGCCGGCAGCGATGCGGCCGCGGTTTTCAGCGGCGACGACAACCATCTGTTCTTCCAGATCGGTGAGCGCCTGTTGATTACCCGCAAACTGACGGGCAACTTCCCCGATTACGAACGTGTGCTGCCGAAGGATAACCAGTACACGGCCAAGCTGAACCGGGACGAGATCCGCTCGGCCATCGAGCGCGTCTCCCAGTTCGCCGACGAGCGCTCCCGCGCGATTCGGGTGCAGTTCGCGGCCGGGGAGGTGCGGGTCTTCTCTTCCTCCGTCGAGACCGGCGAGAGCGAAGAGAGCGTTCCCAGCGAGTACACGGGACCGGATCTGGAAATCGGCTTTAACGCGGGCTACCTGCTCGATTTCTTGCGCGCCATTCCGCAGGATCAGGTGGCTTTTGAGCTCAGGGACGCCAAGAGTGCCGGCGAAATTCGTCCGGCCGGCGAAGGCCTGCCGGATCAGTACCGGTATGTCGTAATGCCCATGCGAATTTGAAACGCGCCGCTTCCGTCAGTGCCCCCCGCGGCGGATCCGCGGCTACAGAATCGAGAACTATGGCTAACGATGTGAACACCAGTCCGGTCGAAATTTATGATTCCAGCAGTATCAAGGTGCTGGAGGGTTTGGAGGCGGTGCGCCTGCGCCCCGCCATGTATATCGGCTCGACTGGCGAGATGGGTTTGCACCACCTGGTTTACGAGGTGGTGGACAACTCCGTGGACGAAGCGCTGGCAGGTCACTGCGACCGGATCGAAATCATCATCCACATTGACAACTCCGTCACCGTGACGGACAACGGCCGGGGCATCCCGGTGGATATGCACGAGGAGGAGGGTGTCTCCGCGGCGCAGGTGGTGATGACCAAGCTGCACGCGGGCGGCAAGTTCGATTCCAAGAGCTACAAGGTTTCGGGCGGTCTCCATGGTGTGGGTGTGAGCTGCGTCAACGCGCTTTCCGAGCGGCTGGAACTGGAGATCTGGCGCGACGGGTACACCTGGCAGCAGGAATACGCCTACGGCCATCCCAAGGCGCCCCTCGTCAAGGCGGGCAAGGCTGGCCGCAAGACCGGCACTAAGATCACTTTCAAGCCGGATCCGTCCATCATGGACGCGGCGGTGTTTAACTACGACACCCTGGCGCAGCGCCTGCGCGAAATGGCGTTCCTGAACAAGGGTCTGACTATCGCGCTGACGGACGAGCGCGCGGATCCGGTGAAAAACCACGAATTCCATTACAGCGGGGGCATCGCCGAGTTCATCACGCATCTGAACCGCGGCAAATCCGTTCTGCATGATAAGCCGATCCACTGCGAGGCCGAGCGCGAACTGCCCAACGGCGTGCTGGGTATGGAATTCGCCCTGCAGTACAATGACGGCTACTCGGAAAACGTCTTCAGTTTCGCGAACAACATCAATACTGTGGATGGCGGCACGCACCTGAGCGGTTTCCGCAGCGCCCTCACCCGCACCATCAACGCCTACGGACAGCAGGCGGGATTATTCAAAGACCAGAAAGAAAACCTGAGCGGTGACGATGTTCGCGAGGGCCTCACCGCGGTGGTCAGCGTGAAGTTGCCGCAGCCGCAGTTCGAGGGCCAGACCAAGGGCAAGCTGAACAGCGACATCTACGGACAGATGGTGCAGTTCGTAAATGACGAACTGGGACGGTACTTCGACAAGAACCCCGGTGTGATGCGCAAGATCGTAGGGAAGGCCGTGGAGGCGTCGCGTGCCCGGGACGCGGCACGCAGGGCCCGCGACCTGACGCGGCGCAAGGGTGCCCTCGATTCCGGAGGCCTGCCCGGGAAACTTGCCGATTGCCAGGAGAAAGACCCAGAGAGATGCGAGCTCTTCCTGGTGGAGGGCGAATCGGCAGGCGGCACGGCCAAGCAGGGCCGCGACCGCCGTTTCCAGGCCATCCTGCCGCTTAAAGGCAAGATCCTGAACGTAGAGAAGGCCCGCTACGACCGCATGCTGGGCTACGAAGAAATCCGGACTCTGATCACGGCCCTGGGAACGGGCATCGGCAGCGAGGATTTCAACGCCGCCAAAATGCGCTACGGCAAAGTGATCATCATGACCGACGCGGACGTGGACGGCTCCCACATCCGAACGCTGCTGTTGACCTTCTTCTTCCGGCACATGAACGAGCTGATCACCCGGGGCCGCATCTTCATCGCGCAGCCCCCGCTATATCGCATCAAGAAGGGCCGCAGCGAGAAGTATATTAAGGACGAGAAGGAATTCACCCGCGAGATCATGCGCCGCGCCACGGAGAACCTGGCGCTTGAAGTGAAGGTTGAGGGCGACACGCACAAGGTCCGCATCGACGGCCCTGAACTGCGCACGTTCCTGATGAACCTCGATGAGTACGAGCACATCTTCCACAACGTGGAGCGCCGCCTGCGCGAGCGCCGCGCGGTGGAAGTGCTGTCGAATATCGAACTGAAGATCGATTACCGCGCCGAATTCCAGGATGAGACCAACATGCGGCAGGTGCTCGATGGCTTCACGGCAGCGGGGATCAAGGCTGAGCTGACGCCCGACGAGGAGCATTCCGCCTCGATGATCACCTTCCACGACTCCACCAATGCGGCGCGGCACGTGGACATCGAACTGGCGGCCAGCCCCGAGTACCGGCGCTTCCGTGCGCTGGCCAGGCAGATTGCGCGTTATAACGAGCCGCCCTTCGTGGTAGTGAAGAACGAGCGGCGCGAACTGCTCGGCAACTGGCTCGATCTGCTCAATTTCGTAAAGAGCGAGGGCAAGCGCGACGCCTCCGTACAGCGCTACAAGGGGCTGGGCGAGATGAACGCCGATCAGCTTGCCGAAACCACCATGAACCCCGAGAAGCGTACGCTGTTGAAGGTGCGGGTCGAGGACGCCGTCGAAAGCGACGCGATCTTCTCTACCCTGATGGGGGAGAACGTGGAAAACCGGCGGAAGTTTATTGAGGATAACGCGCTGGACGTGAAAAACCTGGACGTGTAAAGCAGCGGGCCCGGTTCCGGCCGGGCCCGCTTCCCTCAATTCTTCCTGGCAGCCGCAGCGGCGCGGCGCTTGGCCTTTCGCGCCAGCGTCCGGCGCTTCACCTCAAGAGCCTTAGCCAGGTCGGCAACGCTGTTGTCCCGCAGATAGGTTACGATTTCCTCCCGCAGATTCAACCACTCGTCATGCATCGTGCAGTACAGGCCGTCCGGGGCGTCGGGGTCCGCGACCGCGTTGATCTGGTAGGGTTCGAGCCCATCGAGCGCCTCCACAATATCAAGCAGACTGATGTTCTCGGCCGGAACGTTTAGCTGGAATCCGCCCAGCGGCCCCTTGCTCGATTTGAGCAAACCCTTGCGTGCGAGCTGTTGCAGGATCTTCGCCAGGAAATGCGTGGGGATGCTTTCCTGCTCCGCGATGGTTTTGACCATCGTGTACCTGCCGTCCGGCACCTGGGCGAGAGGAATTAGCGCGCGGATCGCGTACTCTGTGGATCGGGAATAAATCATTGGAGCTCCTACATTCAGAATAAGACACATCAATATCTGAATTGTTGGATGCCCGGGGATGGGGGTAAGGTGACACGCCCCGCATGCGGGTACTCTGAAACACTAATTCTCGAGCCGTTGAAGCCACGATTCAAGCGCGGCGCGGTTCGCAACGGTGCCGGTTTCCAGATATCCCCGTAAACTGCGCGCGGCTTCGCGGGTTCGGCCGAACCGGGACAGGAGTTCCGCGGCGTACACACGGGCCAGGGGCACGGACGGAGCGGCGCGTTCGAACTCCGCAAGGGCTTCTTCATTATTTGCCCGGGCGCGCAACGCGAGCCCCAGTAGATAGTGGTGCTTCGCCGTCTCAGGTTCGAGGCGCACAGCCTGTCGCAGCTCGACCTGCGCTTCGTCGAAGCGTCCGAGAGCCAGTAGCGCGTGCCCGAAGTTGGACCTGGCGGTCGCGGAGTGGGGCTCGAGGCCGACGGCGATGCGAAATTCCGCGACGGCCTCAGGATAGCGCTTCAGGTCCGCGTAGCACGAACCCAAATTGATGTAGGCCTCCGCGTAGCCCGGGTCGGCGTCTACGGCCTTGCGCAGCCGGATTACCGCGTCGTCCAGGTCTCCACGCTCGATGGACCGTGCGGCCTTGCGAAATTCCTTTACCGCACGCCCGTCCGGTTTGCGACTCAGTGCCCTAATAGATACGGTGCCGGATCCAGGCGCGGTCGTTGCGGCCGGGGGCAGTTCCACCGAGATCCGGGTGTTCTGTTCCCGCACCTGCAACGGCCTCCTGCTGAGCACATCACCGGAGAGGGTGGCGACGCTCAGTTCGTACTTCCCGGGTGCGAGGCGTTCATACTGGAATTCGCCCATGGGGTTCGGGAACGTGCGGACCGGCGCGGCGTCGCCTTTACTGGCGAGTTCCACCACCGTCCCCTGGAACTGGTGACGGCCGGTGAGCTGACCCGACACGCTGCAATCCCCGGGGTGAAGCTGTGCAATGGTGAGCACCGGGGTGAAAAGCAACACGCAACACACCGCAGAAACCGAAGCGCCCATACCGTACCTCTTCGGATGAGATACGCGGTAAGTGACGTAAAGTCGCAGCGAAATACGAACGTCCTGCCGTGCCTGGTTCTGAACGGTACAGAGTGCGTGCCGGCTTGAAACGAGTGTGTCGCGGGCGTATGATGAGCTTCCGATAGGCGGGTCCGAAAGTTTCCGGTTCCGGGGAGGCTCCTATGAAGAACAACGCCAGCTACGATCCATGCCGCTGCTGCCACGCGCCGGCGTGCACGGGTAGCGCGGTGACGCGCCGCGCCATCCTGACCGGCGCCGCGGGAGCCGCTATGCTCCCGGTCCTGCCGCTTCGCGCGGGTCAAACGTCCGCGGCGCGCCAGGCCCCCATCCGGAAGGCGATCAAAGTACAGCCCGTGCTGGTTTATGACGTGCCGAAGCGCGTGGAAGCGCGGAGCTGGCGTTCCTGGGGCGGCATCCAGACCGAGCAGGCCGCGTCCGAGGAGAAGGCGCGCATCGGCCGCGAAGTGGCGGCGCTGGCGTCACCCGGGGTGGAATTTCTCCCCCTGGCGGCCATTAAGACCGCGCAGGAAGCCGCCGCGCTGGCTGCCGGGCCGCAGGACCTTAACATCATCTACGCCGCGGGCGGCGGACTCAAGATAATGGAAACCCTGGCCGCGCCGGACAAGTGGAGCATCATGTTCGTGCGGCACCGCTCCGGCCCCGCCTACCTGTGGTACGAGATAGCCAGCCCGCGCTTCCTGCGCAAGACCGTCGATGAGTACGGGCAGCCGGGGATGGACAGTCAGGACGTGGTGGTGGACAGCCAGCCGGAGCTCGCCTGGCGCATCAACGCCCTGTCCGGGCTCAAGAACGCGCTCGGCAAGCGCATCGTCGCCATAGGGGGCGCCTCCGGCTGGGGCGCGGGCGGCCGGCAGGCGGCGGACTTCGGTCGGCAGATCTGGAAGCTCGACATCCAGGCCGTGGGCTACCCCGAGTTGGGGGAGATGATCCGAAAGACACGCGAGAACGGCGTGCTGGTGAAAAAGGCGCACGCCGACGCCGAGGCCTATCTCAAGCAGAAGAACGTGACGCTCGAAACTTCGAAGCAGTTCGTGCTGAACGCATTCCTCCTGACGGAGGTCTTCCGCGAGGTCCTGGATCAGGCCCAGACCGACGCCATTACCATCAACTCCTGCATGGGCACCATCATGCCGATGTCCGAGACCACCGCCTGCCTGCCGCTCAGCATCCTGAACGACGAGGGCTACATGGCGTTCTGCGAATCGGACTTCGTCGTGATCCCCTCCGGCATCCTGCTGCGTTACATCGCGAACAAGCCGGTGTTCCTCAACGACCCCACCTACCCTCACGATGGCGTGGTGACCATTGCGCACTGCACCGCGCCCCGCAAGATGGACGGCGACCGGTACGAGCCCACCCGCATCCTGACGCACTTTGAATCCGACTACGGCGCCGCCCCCAAGGTGGAAATGCGCAAGGGCCAGCGGGTGACGAACCTGATCCCCGGCTTCGGCGGCCGCAACTACGTGGGCTTCGAGGGCCAGGTGGTGGATAACCCCTTCATGCCCATCTGTCGCGCGCAGGTCGACGTGAGCATCGAGGGAAATTGCGAGAAGCTGGCCCACGACATGGTGGGGTTCCACTGGATGACGTCCTACGGCAGCCACCTCAAGGAGTGCGCCTACGCGCTGAAGAAAAACGGGGTGACCCTCACCACAGTCTGAAATTTCCTTTCCACGTTTGCCGCCTGCCGGGAGTATAGCTATGTAGACGCATGGACGCGGCGGCGGCAACCATCATGACGGACGAAGCGGACGGCGTGGATCTGCTGCGCCGCGCCCAGTCCGGCGATCTCGCCGCGTTTGAAGGGCTCGTCCGGCGGTATGAGCGCCGGGTGTTCCTGACCGCCCTGCGGCTGCTCGGCAACCATGCGGATGCCGAGGACGCCGCGCAGGAAGTCTTCTTCCGGTTGCACCGCTCGCTCCGCCGCATGGACCCGGACCGCGACCCCGCCCCCTGGATCTATCGAATCACCGTCAACGCCTGCCGGGACCTGGCGCGTGCGCGTCCGCCTGCCGGAAGCGTGGAGGAGCCGTCCGCGCCCGGCGGCACCGAGGAGG
This sequence comes from Bryobacteraceae bacterium, assembly GCA_035561075.1. Lineage (GTDB taxonomy): Bacteria > Acidobacteriota > Terriglobia > Bryobacterales > Bryobacteraceae > JAMCRM01. Next base: position 13,908 of record DATMYF010000086.1, on the reverse strand, counting down.
AGATCGGGCGTCGGGAGCGCCGCAGCCTGGTGGCCCGGGCGCTCGGGAGCCTACCGGCGAAGCAGCGCGCCGCACTGGTGCTGCGCGATATCGAGGGCCTGTCCACCCGCGAGGTGGCGGAGGTGCTGGGGTCATCCGAGGCTACCGTACGTTCGCAGGTGAGCACCGGGCGGGTGCGGGTCAAACAGTGGATCGAGCGCATTTTAAGGAGGAGGTCATGAGCTGCGCGCGTTGGGAGGAGCGCATTGCGCTGGCGGTGGAGGGCGACCTGCCCGCGCGGGAGAGCGCGGGTTTGGAGGCGCATCTGGCCGGCTGCCCGGGCTGCCGCGAATTCCGGGCGGAGTTGCTGGAATCCCAGGCGGTTTTGAAGGAACTGCGGAGCGGGGACGTGGCTGCGCCGGTGCTCGACCGCATCCGAGGCCGAGTGATGGCGCGGGTGGCGGAGCAACCGGCACGGGCGGCGTTCCCATGGCGCTGGATGTGGGTGCCGGTGTGCGCCGCGGCACTGACAGTGGTTCTGCTGCGGCCACAGGAGGTGCCCGAGGTTCCGCCTCCGCCGGTGCCCGTGGCGGCAATACCCTCTGCACCTGCGCCCGCGCCGATTCGTTGGCCGCGCCCGGCCGTGGTGCGCGCCGCGGCGGTGCGGCATCAGGAGCGGGCCGAGCCTCTACCCCCGCTGCTGGTCCGGTTCGAAACGGACGACCCGAACGTGGTGATTTATTGGATTGTCGAAGGTAAGGAAAAGGGAGATTGAAAATGAGAATCGCACTACTGGCCGTGGTGATGGCCGCGGCAATGGCGCCCGCCGGAGCGCAGGAGAAAGCTCCGGAAGCACCCAAACAGCCCCGGGCGCAGAAGATCCTGCAACTGAAGTATGCCGATCCCGAAGCGATGAAAGGCTTGCTGGAGGTCTTCGGCTGCTGCGCCAGCATTAACCGGGTATTTAAGACGCTGTCGCTCAATTACCCGGTTGATATCATGCCGGCGGTGGAGGATGCTGTTCGCCGGTTCGACGTCCAGTCTGCATTGCCGAAGAACGTGGAGTTGACCGCCTACTTTGTGATTGCGTCGGACACGGAGGGCGCCGCCGGAAATCCGCTGCCCCCGGACCTCGAGCCGGTGCTGAAACAGCTGCGGTCCGTCTTCGCCTATAAGAGCTTCGCTGTGCTCGATTCGCCGCTCCTCCGGATGGGTAGCGGCCAAGGAGGGCAGGCTTCGGGGGCCAGGGTGATGCCTGGCGCTTCGGGGTCGACAATGACGGAGCTAAGGGTACGGCGGTGGACGCTGGCCACGAGGGACAAAGGCGACGTGGTCGCGGTCGAGAGTCTGTCAGCAAACGCAAGAATGCCGTTTTCTCTGGTCGACGGTAAAAGAGTGATTGATAGCGGCATCTTCCTCGACCGCATCGATCTACCGGTTGGTCAGAAAGTGGTAGTAGGGAAATCCAATATCGAAGGGCCCGGCAAGGCCTTGATTGTCGTGCTCAGTGCGAAGGTACTTTGATGGGTGATCGTTCCGAGGTGCTGGGTAATGGCTTGCCCCCACCACCCAGCACCCAACACCTGCTACTTAATCTTCTCGTCCCGCTCCACTTTCCCGTCCCGAACGTGAATGATCCGGTGGGCGTGCAGCGCGATATCGTGCTCGTGGGTGACCAGCACGATGGTGTTGCCCTGCTGGTGCAGCCGCTCGAACAGCGCCATGATCTCATTCCCGGTCGCCGTATCCAGGTTGCCGGTAGGCTCGTCGGCCAGCAGGATCGACGGGTTGTTCACCAGAGCCCGTGCCACCGCCACCCTCTGTCGCTGGCCGCCCGAAAGCTCGCTCGGCTTGTGGTACATGCGGGCTTCGAGATCCACCTGCCGTAGCGCGCTCTTGGCCCGTTCAATGCGCTGCTCGGCGGTTACACCAGCGTAGATCAGGGGCAGTTCCACGTTGTGCAGCGAACTGGCGCGCGGCAGCAGGTTGAAAGTCTGGAAAACGAACCCGATCTCCTTGTTGCGGATGTGGGCCAACTCGTCGTCCGACATCTCGCTCACCAGGCTGCCGTTGATGTAGTACAAACCTTTGCTGGGCGTATCCAGGCAGCCGATCAGGTTCATCAGGGTGGACTTGCCCGAACCGGACGGGCCCATAATGGCCACGTACTCGCCCGCCCGGATAGTGACGTCCACCCCGGAAACGGCGTTGATCTCCTGGTCGCCCATAAGGTAGGTCTTCCAGAGATCGTAGGTCCTGATTACGATGCCGTCGCGCTTGAGCTGTTGACCGCGCTCCCGCAGTTCCTTTTCCACCACTGCTGTTGCCATGCTTGTGTCCCGTTTCCTCTAGAATATCCCAGCGGCTACGTCTTCTGTGCCGGTGCCTTGTTGTCTACCTTTACAGTCGTCTCATTGCGCAGCGTGCGAATCACCTGGTATGTGCCGGTTACGATTTCGTCGCTCTCGTTCAAGCCTTTCAATACCTCGATATCGGTGGCCCCGGTGATGCCGGTTTCGACTTTCTTGAACACCGCCTTACCACCCGATACGATGAAGACGCCCTGTAGTTCCTCTTTCCGCGCCTTTTCAATGGCGGGGTCCGGTTTCACGGCGGCTTGCGTGCCTTTACCCTTGCCGGCCGGTTTGGGCTCGAGATCGCCTTTCTGCCGGACCGTGAGCGCCTGGATGGGAATCGTAAGGGCCTTCTGGCGCGTAGCCGTGGTCACCTTGGCGGTGCAGGAGAGGCCGGGCCGGATCTCTTCCGGCGGGTTATCGAGTGCGATCACCACTTTGAAATCCTTGGCTTCCTGGCTCGAAATGGCGCTCTGGGAAGCCGCCAGGCCGGTGCTGCGCAGGATGGCCGTGTTGCCGATTTCGATCACATGCCCCTTGAAGGTCTTGTTGGGGATAGCGTCTATGGTGATGTCGGCTGTCTGGTCCAGCTTCACGTTTACAATGTCGGTCTCGTCCACCTTCACCTCGGCGGTGATGAGGGACATGTCCGCGATAGTCATGATGGTGGCGGCGGGCGAGTTCTGAATACCGGGCACCACCGTTTCGCCAACCCGCACGGGCAGGTTGGTCACCACGCCGTCGAGCGGGGCATACGCATCGTGCTTCCGGAGCACGTCGCTCACGCGGGTGAGCATGGCATTCACCTGCGCCACGCGCCGCTGGCTGGCGTTCATCTGGGCGGCCACCTGCGCACGTTGCGCCCGGGCCTGCACCAGCCGCGCCTCGGCCTCCCGGACGGCGGCCAACTGCGCATCGAGGGCGGCCTTGCGGGTGTCGAAATCCTGCTTGGCGATGAGCTGATCTTTGAGAAGCTCCTGGGCGCGATTAAAATCCAAGGAGGCGCGCTCGAGGTCCGCCTTGGTGCGGTCAATGGCCGCCTGCATGGTCTTCAGATTCTCGTCGGCGGCGCGCAACCCGGCTTCGGCGGCGGCCGAGTCGGCTTGGGCCGAGCTCAGCGACGCACGCTGCGCGGCCACTTCGGCCTCCGGCTGCACGTTCTCGATCCGCGCCAGCAACTGTCCCTTTCTGACGCGTTCCCCTTCTTTGACCAGGATAGCGGTGAGCTGGCCTTGGGCGTTGGCGCCAATATTGATGTAGTTTCGCGGCTTAATCTCGCCCGAGGCGGTTACAAGGCTCGCCAGATCCTGGCGGACCACCTTCCCTGTCTGCACGGTAACAATCCCGCGACGGCTGTAAACGGTACTGGCGTAAACGCCCACGCCCAGCGTTACCAGGGCGAGCACAATAATCAGCACCTTCCATTTGCGCTTCACGGACACGCTCTCCTATCTATGGTTAGACACCAATGTAGACGCAATCGGCCCAGCCGGAGTTCATTATATCCGCCAGACATTCGGTACGAAATTGTAACTCCAAGAAAGCAGGACGGATTACGGCTCCGCTCAGGCGAAGAAGTTGCCCATATGGCGAAACTTGGCATAGCGTTCCTGGACAATCTGGTCGGGGCCGAGCGCCGCCAGTTCACCGAGTGATATTTCCAGTTGCCTGCCGAGTAATTCCGCCGCTCCGTCCGGGTCCTGATGGGCGCCGGCCGGCGGCTCCGGCACAATCCCGTCGATGAGACCGAAGGAAAGCAGGTCCGGGGCGGTAAGCTTCAGCGCCGCGGCGGCCTGTTCCGCCTTGCTCGAATCGCGGTAGATGATGGCCGCGCAGCTTTCGGGCGAGATCACGCTGTAGACCGAATTCTCCAGCATCAGAACGCGGTTGCCCACTCCCAGGGCCAGCGCGCCGCCGCTGCCGCCCTCCCCGATGCACACGCAAATCACCGGGCAGGTGAGCCGCGCCATCTCACGCAGGTTGCGGGCGATGGCTTCGGCCTGTCCGCGTTCCTCCGCGTCCACCCCGGGGTATGCTCCGGGAGTATCCATAAAGGTGATGACCGGGCGCCCGAACTTTGAGGCCATCTGCATGATCCGGAGCGCCTTCCGGTAACCTTCCGGCTTGGGCATGCCGAAATTCCGGTAGACCTTCTGCTTGGTGTCCCGGCCCTTCTGCTCCGCCACTACTACCACGGGTTTGCCGCGGAAAAAGCCGAAGCCCCCTACGATGGCCGGATCGTCCCCGAAAAACCGGTCGCCGTGAATCTCGCGAAAGTCCGTGATCAGCCGCTCGATATAGTCGAGCGAGTGCGGCCGTTTGGGGTGCCGCGCCAACTGGACGCGCTCCCACGCGGGATGGAGGGCCGGCGCTTCCGGGGCAGGCGACAAAGCGCCCTCGGGCTGCGGTGTTTCGGGGCTCACAGACAAACAGTTTAGCAGGGCTCAGCACTCCTGGCCGGGGGGTGGGGTGGTCCGGGCCGGTCAGCGATTTTACATTCTCCCGCTTCGGGACCGTTATCAATAAGACCGAGCGGGAAGCTCCCGGCTTGTGTTTCCCGTGCCCCAAACCCAAACTCAGAGTAAGGAGCGGGCACATGAAATTGAAATCCCTGCACGATCTTTACATCCACGAATTGAAGGACTTATATAGCGCCGAACAACAAATCATCAAAGCGCTGCCAAAAATGGCGAAAGCCGCGACCTCGGTCGAGGTCCGCAGTGCGTTTGAGGAGCATCTTGAAACCACACGCGCTCAGTTGGAGCGGCTGGAGCGCATCTTCCAGCGCCTCGATACTTCGCCCAAGGGCGTCACCTGCAAAGGAATGAAGGGGCTGCTTGAGGAGGGGGAGGAAATTATTGATCTGGAAGTGCGTGAGATGGTTGGGGATGCCGCGCTCATCTCCGCCGCCCAGCGCGTGGAGCACTACGAAATCGCGGGCTATGGGACCGTACGTACATATGCGCGGCAACTCGGCTACGAACAGGACGCTCGAATGCTGCAGGAAACGCTTGACGAGGAGGGGGAAACCGACAAGAAACTCACCAGCATTGCCGAGTCACGAGTCAACGTCGACGCGACCAGAACCGCGTAGACGCCGCTAGCGCCACAACGACTCAGAGGGGGGAACGAACAATGTGTGACTATTCTTTAATGGCAGTACCGAACCGACTGGCCAGGGAAGAGGAGGACTTGGTTGCCCACCGGTTTCCAACCGGCTCAATGGGCCTGGCTGCTCCGGACGACCTGCGCCGTCTCGCCCGGCCGAAGGAGCAGCCCAGGACCTTCTGGGCCGCGCTGAAGAGCTTCTTCAGCCCGCAACAGAACGAGCCCGTTTGTGCCGTCTGCATCCCGCCGGGTGCGCGCCTGATGCTCTCCGACATTCCCACACGGCTGCAATCCGAATTTCGTGTGTTGCCCGAGGAAGAAGTAACATTTACGCAGATTACCGCGACGGTGAACAGCTATAGGGATTCGGTGCGGTTCCGCAACGGCCGTGTGCTGCGGCTTCAGGAACTGCGAGAGGGCCAGCGCGTGAAGGTACTGGACCTGTCGGGCGCCGGAGATTACGAACCGCTGGTGGAAGAACCGGGCGAGATTGCATATCGAGTGCGCTAGGCCGGCTGAACCATTGATCAAAGAACCCGCTTACCCGGCCGCCAGGGTGGTCGCGGCGAAGGTGCACTCGCACTTTGCGCAGGATCTCGCTACGGCCGGGCACCCGGGACCCTTGGTGGCGGCCTCGCTCCCCGAACCCGGGACCATGGAGGCTGTCATCGACGCCGCCTTTTGGGCTAGCCTGCGGCGCGAAGAGGGCTATTCACCCCGCATTTCCCTGGCTTTTCTCGAGCCCCAGGGGGCTGACCGCGCGATGCGCTTCGAGCGGCCGCTGCCACTAACCCCGATGAATCTCGTGTCGCTCGCGGCCGCCGTGGAGCGGCCCGGAATTCACCTGGGAGTCTGGCGCGAAGACGGCCGCATTTGCCTCTGGGGCGCCACTCGCAAAATCCCGCCCCTCTGTTTCGTACTGGAAGTGGTTGCGCCAGGGTTGCTGGTGATCAAGCACCGGCGCGCTGAGGAGGCGTCCAAATTTGTCAATATCGCGGTACTAGAGGGCGACCAGATCAAGGTGCTCGACCCGCAGGCCGCCAAGCTTCCGGGATGTCCGAACCTGGTGCTGGGGCTGCTCGGATTCGACCCCATGGGGACACAGCCGGAATCGGTCAGTCTACTCGTCCAGCTTGCCGTTTCCATGCGCGCGCACGGCCGGGGTGGGACGCTGCTGGTTGTCCCCGCCGGCACCCGAGCCTGGCATGAATCCATCATGGATCCGGTCCGCTATTCGGTATCGCCGCCCTTCGACCGTATGGCCGCCCTGGTGCGCGAACGGCCGAGCGGTCGCGACGATGGCGCCTGGCAGGAGCGTGTCCGGCCGCTGATCGACACCATAGCCGGCCTCACCGCCGTCGACGGGGCCACCGTAATCACCCACGATTACGGGCTGCACGCCTTTGGGGCGAAGATCCGTCGACGGGAAGGGTGGCCGATGGTGGAGCAGGTGATCCTCACCGAACCGATCGAGGGTGCCACCGTGGAGCGGTTGGCCCCCGGGCAAGTGGGCGGAACACGGCACTCGTCGGCGGCGCAGTTCGCGCACGACCAAAGGGATGCCATCGCGCTGGTGGCCTCACAGGACGGCCGCTTTACCGCTTTCGCCTGGTCGGATTGCGAGCAGGCGGTTCACGCTCATCGCCTGGAAGCGCTGTTGCTCTAGAAGGCGCGCCTCACATCGCGATCGTTTCGAAAGCTCCCACACCGCAGATTCTTTCGATTTCGGCGCGAAATTCGCGGTCCGGCCGCACCTTGGCCGGAATGTCGACAACGACGGAGAAATCGCGCGGCATATCCAGTTTCAAGCGCACCGCCGTCTCCCCGGGTTTGCGCGCGAACAACTGGCGCAGTTCGTCCGCCTTGTCCGTGCCGTTGCGGCCCAGCCAGACCCGGATCGAGATCACGGTGGGCATCGGCACCCGCGCGACGTCAAGCGGAATAATGTCCTGGACGGAGATCTTCGACGGCGCACCTTCTTCCGGCAGCACCAGGCCGTAAACCAGCACCGGGACGTCCTCCGCCACCATGGCGGAGAGGCGCTCATAGGCTGTGGCGAAGCAGAGCGCGTCCACCGAGCCGGTGCGGTCCTCAAGCTGCATGGAGGCCCACAGCCTCTGGTCGCGGTTGCGCTTCCGCTGGATGCCGGTGAGCACGCCGCACATCTTCACTTCGACGCCTTTTTCCAGCCCCTCGAGCGTGCCGCTGTCATGCGTGGAGAGATCCCGAACCTTCTCCTCATACTGGTCGAGCGGATGGCCGGTGACGTAGAAGCCGAGCAGTTCCTTTTCCCCCGAGAGTTTCTCTTTGAGGGTCCAGTCGGCAACATCCGGCAGCGGTTTTTCGGGTTCAGGCTCGTCGCTGTCGAAGCCGCCGAACAGGCCGCCCTGGCCGCTCAGGCGGTCGCGCTGGGCACGCTGCGCAACCTCCATGGCCGACTCGACGGCCGCGAAAAGCTGCGCCCTGTTGCCCTCCAGGGAATCCATGGCGCCGGCGCGAATCAGGCTCTCGATCATGCGCCGGTTTACAGAGCCCAGGTCCACCTTGTCGCAGAACTCGTAGAGGGTGCGGAAACGGTTGATCTCTTCCCGCGCGTTCCGGATGGATTCGACGGCGTTCTGTCCCAGGTTTTTCACCGCGCCCATACCGAAGCGGATGGCCGCGCCGTCCGGGGTGAAGTTCCAGTCGCTGGCGTTCACGTCCGGGGGGAGGACTGTGATCCCCATATCCCGGCACTCGCTGATGTACTTCACCACCTTAGCCGTGTTGCCGGTTTCCGAGGTGAGCAGGGCGGCCATGAAGTCCACCGGGTAGTGGGCCTTGAGGTATGCGGTGACGTATGCCAGGAAGGCGTAGGCCGCGGAGTGCGACTTGTTGAACCCGTAGCCCGCGAACTGTTCCATCAGGTCGAAGATCTTCTCGATCTTTTTCTGGGGGAAGTTGCGCTCGAGCGCGCCTTTGATGAAGCGCTCCCGCTGCTTGACCATGTCCTCGAGCTTCTTCTTGCCCATGGCACGGCGCAGCAGGTCGGCGTCGCCCAGGGAGTAGCCCGCCAGGCGGTTGGAGATTTGCATCACCTGTTCCTGGTAGACGATAACCCCGTAGGTCTCCTCCAGCACCTCCTTTAGCTCGGGAAGGTCGTAGACAATGTTCTTTCGGCCCAGCTTGCGGTCGATAAAGTCGTCGATCATGCCGCCCTGAATCGGCCCGGGGCGGTAGAGCGCATTCAGTGCGGTGAGGTCCTCCAGGCGGTTGGGCTGGGAGCGTCGGAGAATGTCCCGCATGCCCGGCGATTCGAACTGAAAAACACCGCTGGTAAAACCCTTGGTGAAGACTTCGAAGGTGGACTGGTCATCGAGCGGCAGGTCTTCCGGGATGATCTTCACGCCGTGCCGCTTTTCGATGAGCTTGAGGGCGTCATCGATCAGGGTGAGGGTGGTCAGGCCCAGGAAGTCCATCTTGAGCAGGGCCAGTTTGTCGAGCCCGTTCATGTCGTACTGGGTGACAATTTCCTCCCGGTTGGTGCGGTAAAGCGGTACCAGTTCCTTCAGCGGCTGCGGTGAAATTACCACTCCGGCCGCATGTACAGAACAGTTGCGGGCCATGCCTTCAAGGCGCTGCGCCACCTTCAGGACGTCCGCCACGCGCGGGTCCTTGCGGGCCAGGTCATCAAGGCCCGGCTCCGTCTTGATGGCGTCGGCCAGCTTGATATTCAGGACGTTGGGGATCAGTTTGGTGATTTTGTCGACGTCGGCGAAGGACACGTCGAGCACGCGCCCCACGTCCTTGATGGCCGCACGCGCGCCCAAGGTGTTGAAGGTGATGATCTGGGCGACCTGCTCGCGCCCGTACTTCTCGGTGACGTACTGGATCACCTCGCCGCGGCGGTTCATGCAGAAGTCGACGTCGATGTCGGGCATGCTGACGCGCTCCGGGTTGAGGAAACGCTCGAACAGCAGCTCGTATTGCAGGGGGTCGATATCGGTGATCCCCATCGCGTAGCTCACCAGGCTGCCCGCGGCGGAACCGCGGCCCGGACCCACGGGGATGCCCTGCGATTTGGCGTAGCGGATGAAATCCCAGACGATCAGGAAATAGCCCGAGAACTTCATCTGCTGGATGACGGCGATTTCGCGGTCAAGGCGCTCCATGTACGCCGGCAGATCGTGCTTCAGGCGGCCGTTGGCGCGCATGGCTTCAAGACGCGGGCGGCGGCGTTCGAACCCATGGCGCGCAACGAATTCGAAGTAGGTATCGGCGGTGTGTTTCTCCGGAACGTCGAAGCGCGGGAAGGGCTCTTTGACCTTCTCCAGTTTTACGTCGCAGCGCTGGGCGATCTCCCAGGTGCGGTCGAGCGAGTCCTCGATCTCACCGAACAACTGCATCATCTCGTCCCGCGACTTCATGTAGAAATCGGGGTGGTCCCAGTGCATGCGGTTGGGGTCGCTGAGGGTCTTGCCGGTCTGGATGCAGAGCAGAATTTCGTGCGCACGGGCGTCGTCGCGGCGCAGATAGTGGGAATCGTTGGTGGCCACCAGGGGAATGCCGCTCTCCTGGGAAAGCCGGTTCACCAGCGGCCCCAGGCGCTTGTCCTGCTCCAGGCCGTGGTCCTGCACTTCCAGAAAGAAGTTGCCGCGGCCGAAAATGTCCTGATAGTTGTACGCCAGGCGGCGGGCGTCGTCGTAACGGTCCGCCAGAATGGTTTCGTTGATGTCGCCCCGCAGGCAGGCGGACATGGCGATGAGGCCCTTCGAGTGGCGCGCCAGCAGGTCCTTATCAATGCGGGGCTTGTAGTAGAAGCCCTCCAGGTAGGCCGTCGAGACCAGGTCGATCAGGTTGCGGTAACCCTCCTGCGACTCGCAGAGAAGCACCAGGTGGTTGTAGCGGTCCGTGTCCGAACGCGTCTTATGGCCCTGCTGGGAGATGTACACCTCGCAGCCGATGACGGGCACGATCCCCTTTGCCCTGGCGGCGTTATAGAACTGCACCGCGCCGAAGAGGTTGCCGTGGTCGGTCATGGCGACGGCTGGCATCTTCTGCTCGGCGGCCATATCCATTAATTGACCGATCTCGCAGGCGCCGTCGAGCAGCGAATAGTCCGTATGGCAGTGCAGGTGTACGAAGGGCTTATCTGGCATGGCTAAGGAGATAATTCTATTCTACCGTTCGCCGGCAACGGCCATGATACCGAGGGGGGCGGAGGTGGTAGGCACGGGCAGATTCGAACTGCCGACCTGTCGCTTAGGAGGCGACCGCTCTATCCATCTGAGCTACGTGCCCGAGTCACCTACATTGTAGCGTAGCGTTTCAGGCCTTTGCGCCCGATGTCCGTGCGGTAATGCATACCGTCGAAGCGGATCTTCCGGACCCCGGCGTAGGCGGCTTCCATGGCCGCGGCGAGGTCCGTCCCGGATGCCGTAACGCCCAGGACGCGGCCACCGGCAGTCTCGACCCCCGCAGCCCCCGCGCGCGTGCCGGCATGAAAGACCGTGCAGCCGGTCCGCTCGGCTTCATCGATACCGGTGATCGGTTTCCCGCTGGGATAAGCCCCCGGATAGCCGCCCGAAGCGAGCACTACGCATACCGACGGACCGGCATCCCATTCCAGGCGGGCGCCGGCCAGGTCGCCCCGCGCCGCCGCCATTAGGACCGACGCGAAGTCACCCCGAAGTCGCTGCATTAGGGGCTGGGTTTCTGGGTCGCCCATACGGACGTTGAATTCCAGTACCTTGGGGCCGTCGGCGGTCATCATGAGGCCGGCGTAGAGGAAACCGGTGAAGCCGGTGGCCTCGACCGTGGGATGAATGACGCGGTCCATGACGAAGCGGACCTGGTCCGGAGTCAGGATGCGGGAGTCGCAGTAAGCGCCCATGCCGCCGGTGTTGGGGCCCTGGTCGTCGTCGCAAACCGCCTTGTGGTCCTGGGTGGGTTCAAGCGGCAGGACGTTGCGGCCATCGCTAAGGACGATGAAGCTGACCTCCTCGCCCTGGAGGCACTCTTCGATGACGAACGGAGGCTTGAGGGTGGCGAGCGCCTCTTCAGCCGTCCGGCGGTCGGGCGCAACTACGACACCCTTGCCGGCAGCCAGGCCGTCGGCCTTCAGAACCACGGGGAAGCCGAAACGGTCCAGCGCGGCGCGCGCGTCCTCTGTGGTCGCGGCGGTGACGTAGGCGGCTGTTGGGATATTCCTTTGCGTAAAAAAGTGCTTTGAGAAAATCTTCGAGCCTTCCAGGCGCGCGGCGTCGGCCGTGGGGCCGAAAATCAGCCGGCCTTGGGCGCGGAACGTATCCACTACTCCCGCCACCAGGGGCGCCTCGGGCCCGACTACCGTCAGGTCCGCACCCAGCGAATCAGCGAGTTCGAGGTAGGCGGCAGGTGTGGCGGTGCCGGCCGGCACGCATGTGGCGACCTTGGCGATTCCAGGGTTCCCGGGAGCGGCGTAGACCTGCCGGACCGCAGGGCTCTGTGCCAGGCGCCACGCCAACGCGTGCTCCCGGCCTCCGCTGCCGATGACCAGTATTTTCATTCCGATACAATGATAGCAATGCAGCATCGATACGACGTCGTGGTGGTGGGTGCGGGCCATGCGGGCTGCGAGGCGGCGCGGGCGTGTGCGCGCATGGGCCTGAAGGCCGCCATGGTGACGATGAATCTGGACCTGATTGCGCAGATGTCCTGCAATCCGGCCGTGGGGGGAATCGCTAAAGGCCACCTGGTGCGGGAGATCGACGCCTTGGGCGGGGTAATGGGGGAGGTGACGGATGCGGTGGGGATTCAGTTCCGATTGCTGAATACGAGCCGCGGGCCGGCTGTCTGGTCGCCGCGCGCTCAGTGCGACCGGAAGCTCTATCGCGCACACATGAGGCAGGTGCTGGAACAGGAGCCGAACCTGCGGATTCTGCAGGCGGAGGTGGCGGCTCTGGTGATCGAAGGGGAGGGGCGCCGCAGGCTCACGGGAGTCCTGCTGCGGGATGGCCGGACGATTTCCGCGGGCGCCGTCGTCGTGACCACCGGAACGTTCCTGAACGGCCTCGCGCACGTCGGGCAGACGACGTATACCTGCGGACGGAACGGAGAGTCGCCGTCACAGCTTCTGGGGGACCAGTTGCGCACCTTGGGCCTCGCGTGGACGCGGCTGAAGACCGGGACGCCACCGAGGCTCGACGGCCGTAGCATCGATTGGGAGCAGTTCGAACCGCAGGACGGAGATCCGGACCCGACGCCGTTCTCTTTCCTGACGGAAAAGATCGATCGGCCGCAGGTTCGCTGCCATATTGGCTACACCACGGAGGCGACGCGGCGGGTGCTGCTGGACAGCATCGGGCGGTCGCCGCTTTTCAGCGGGCAGATCGAGGGTGTCGGTCCGCGGTACTGCCCCTCGATCGAGGACAAGATGGTGAAGTTCCCGGACAAGCCGCGGCACCAGATCTTCCTCGAGCCCGAGGGCCTGGACACGAATGAGGTGTACCTGAACGGCATGTCCACGAGCATGCCGATCGACGTGCAGGAAGCCATGGTGGCGTCGGTGCCGGGCTTGGAGCGAGCGCAGATGATCCGGCCTGGGTATGCGATTGAGTACGATGCAATCGATGCGCGCGAATTGAGCCATACACTGGAGGTCAGGGCGATTGAGGGCCTGTACCTGGCTGGTCAGATCAACGGCACCTCCGGCTATGAAGAGGCGGCGTGCCAGGGGCTGGTCGCTGGCATCAACGCCGCCCGGCGGCTCGGCGGGCAACCCGAGGTTGTGATCGGGCGTACCGAGGGGTACACCGGGATCCTGGTTGACGACTTGATCACGAAGGGTACGGACGAGCCGTACCGCATGTTCACCTCGCGCGCGGAGTTCCGGCTGCATCTCCGGATTGACAACGCGGACGAACGCCTGACCCCGACTGGACGACGTACCGGATTGGTAAGTGATGAGCGCTGGGCACGGTTCGAACAGAAACAGCGGCAAAAAGAGCGGTTGCGCGAGGCTCTGGGGCGTCATCGGCATGGGGAATGGCTGAAACGGCCGGAGAATGAGATCGGCGGCATAGATGGATGGGTGCGTGAGATTTTAGGGGAGACCCCGGCCCGGGGAGTGCTCACCACCGTGGAGACCGAGATCAAATACAACGGGTATATTGCCCAGCAGGCGCGCCAAATCGAACGGCTGCGAGGCGTCGAGCGGCGGAAGATCCCCGAGAGCTTCGGCTTTAGTGCTGTTCCGGGGCTGTCGCGCGAGATTCGGGACAAGCTTGAGCGGGTTCGCCCAGCCACGCTGGGGCAGGCAGCTCGCATCCCGGGCGTTACCCCAGCCGCGATTGCCATCCTTGACGTTTACCTGAGCCTGGAACGTGTTTGCTGAATTGCTGAAAGAGAAGCTGCGTGGGGTGTTCGAGCTCTCCGCAGATCAGGTGTGCGCCTTGGAGCGGCACTACGAATTGCTGGTCCGGTGGAACAAGATCCTAAACCTTACGTC
>DATMYF010000085.1:0-15682 GCA_035561075.1 Bryobacteraceae bacterium | reverse complement strand
GAGACAGCCCATCCCCCGTCCCCCAACCCCCATCCCCAGCGCCGCGCGCGTCGCGCGCGGCGCTATAATGCGGGCATGCAATTCTCCAGGCTGCTGGTGGTGCGCCAGCACTTACAGGATCATCGGATTGACGACGTTGCTGGCGAGGTTCGCTCCCAACTGGCCGGTTCGCCTTTCGCTTCCCGTGTGAAGCCCGGCGGGCGTGTGGCCATAGGCGTGGGCAGCCGGGGCATTGCCAACATCGCCACCATCGTGCGGGAAGTGGTCGACTACTGGAAGTCGGCCGGCGCCAAGCCTTTCATTTTCCCGGCGATGGGCAGCCATGGAGCCGCCAGCGCGGAAGGTCAGGCAGCCGTGTTGGCCCACTACGGCATCACCGAAACCACTATGGGATGCCCCCTCATCAGCCAGTTGGAAGTCGTCTCCCTGGGCAAGACCGCCGACGGGATCGAAGCCTTCATGGACCGCGTGGCTTACGAGAGCGACGGCATCATGCTGGTCGGGCGTGTCAAATGGCACACCGACTTCGCGGGCAAGATCGAGAGCGGCCTGTACAAAATGATGGCCATCGGGCTGGGCAAATTCGCCGGCGCGCAGAAGTACCACGCTTTCGGCTACAAGCTCGGCCTGGCCCATGTGGTGCGCACCGTGGGGCGGCAGGTGCTCAAGTCCGGCAAGATCCTGGGAGGGCTGGCCATCCTGGAAGACGCTTACCACAACACCGGCAAACTCGAAGCAGTGCCCGTGGAAATCATGGAGCAGCGCGAGGAGGAGAACCTGGCGCTGGTGCAGAGTTGGGCGGGCCGCATCCCCCTCGATCTCGATATCCTCATCATGGACGAGATCGGGAAGGACATCAGCGGCGCCGGCATGGATACCAAGGTGATCAACCGCAGCATCAACGGCGTCTACAACCCTTGGCCGAATGCACCGCAAATACAGCGCATCTTCGTGCGCAACCTGAGCGAACACACCTACAACAACGGCGTGGGCTTGGGGATGGCCGATATCGTGACGGATCGCCTCGTGAACCGCATCGATTGGGCTCCCACCCATATCAATTCCCTCACCGCCAACACGCCGGCCGCCATCCGCACCCCCATCCACTTCCCCACCGACCGGGAGTGCCTGGAGAAGATCGCCCCCACAGTCGGCAAGTTCGACATGCTGGAAGTGACCTTCGGGTGGATCCGCAACACCATGCAACTCACCCACATGGCCTTCAGCGAGAACCTCCGCCCGCAGATTGAGGCCAATCCGCAACTGGAAATCATAGAGGGGCCACTCGAAATGCCGTACGGACCGGACGGCAATCTGGTTAGCCTGGTGGCCCCCGTCGAGAAGGCCTCCGCCCACTAAGGAGCCGGGGGCCCGCCCTCTACTTCAGGATCCCTAGCCGCTTCCCTGCCCGGCCGAACACGTCGAGCGCGCGGTCGAGTTGTTGCCGGGTATGGGTCGCGGTCACGATGGTCCGGACCCGCGCCCTACCCTTCGCTACTGTGGGGTAGCCGATCCCGGTCGCCAGCACGCCCTCTTCGAATAGCGCGCGGGAGAACTCGTGCGCCAGCGCCGCGTCGCCGACAATGACCGGGGTGATGGGCGTTTCACTGCCGCCCGTATCGAATCCAAGAGATATCAACCCTTTCTTGAAGTATTCGGCGTTATTCCAAAGATCCTGAATGCGTTCCGGCTCGTCTTGAAGAACCTGGAACGCAGCGATGCAGGAGGCTGCCACGGCCGGCGGATGGGAGGTCGAAAACAGGAACGGCCGCGCCCGCTGATAGAGATAGTCGATCAGGTCGCGGCTTCCGCACACGTATCCCCCCAGAACCCCGATTGCCTTGGACAGAGTTCCCACCTGGATGTGAACTCGCCCGTGGAGATTGAAGTGGTCCACGGTGCCCCGCCCGTTGCGCCCCAGGACGCCGGAGGAATGTGCGTCGTCGATCATCATGATGGCGCCATGGCGTTCGGCTGCCTCGACCAGGGCCGGGAGCGGTGCGATATCCCCGTCCATCGAGAAGACGCCATCCGTGATCAGCAGCTTGCGGCCGGGCTGATGCTCCAGTTCTGCCAGGATGCGGCCGGCGGCGGCGGCATCTTTGTGCGGAAAGACATGGATTTTGGCCTTCGACAAGCGGCAGCCGTCGATGATGCTGGCATGGTTCAACTCGTCGGAGATGATGTGGTCCTCGGGGGTGAGGATCGCGGCCACGGTCCCGGAATTGGCGGCGAAACCGGACTGGAAGACCACGCAGGCTTCCACGTGCTTGAAGTCCGCAATGTGGCGTTCCAACTCCATGTGCACGCTCATGGTGCCGGAGATGGTGCGGACGGCTCCCGAGCCTACCCCGTAGCGCCGGGTCGCATCGAGCGCCGCTTCCCGCAGGCGCGGGTGGGTGGTCAGGCCCAGGTAGTTATTGGACGCGAGATTGATGACCTCCTTGCCGTCAAAGCAGGAAACGGCCGCGCTCTCCGATTCGAGCACACGCAGCCGCTGATAGGTGCCGGCTTCGCGCCATTCTTCAAGCTGTTCGCCAAGGAAGGCCAGCGGATTCGTCATGACCCCATTATGCCGCTTCAAGGCGCATGGGGCGAAAGGGCGCACGCGGGAGGGGCGCGCGCCCGCGCGATCAGACCTTTTGCGGAACCACGAACGGCGCCCGGTAAGCGCGCGTGAACATCCGGTTAGCTTCGGGATCGCCCTTGATGCTGAGGGTCTTGGCGTCGAAGTTGAGTGTGCGGCCCAGCCGATAGGAGATGTTCGCCAGGTGCATCAGTTCGCTGGAGAGATTGCCCTCGTCAATCGGGGCGTTGAGGTCCGTGGCTTTGCGGCTCCGCACGGCGTCGATGAAGTTCTGCATGTGGCTGCCGCCCTCGGAGCGGGCTGGTCCGGGCTGCTGTTCTTTCCCCAGCCAGGTTTTGTACTTGGTGTAGCCGTCGATGGCCATGTACCCTTTGGAGCCATAGAAGAGGTTCCCGATGGTATTGGAGTCCTTTTTCGGGCTTTCTCCAATGCCGGCCTCATGATTGGACATCCAGTGCCGCACTTCGAACACCATGAACTTCTTCTTGCCGCCCTCGTCGAACTCATAGGTGGCCACCATGGTGTTGGGCGTATTCTGGTCGTCGTCGAACATGAAATGCCCGCCCATGGCGCTGATCTTGGTCGGGTATTTGACGCCCAGGCCCCAGCGGCATATGTCCACCTCGTGGATTCCCTGGTTGCCGAGGTCGCCGCAACCGTAATCCCAGTTCCAATGCCAGTTGTAGTGGAAGCGGTTCTTTGAGAACGCGCGCTTCGGAGCGGGACCCAGCCAGAGGTCATAGTGCACGCCTGCGGGCACTTCGCTGTCAGGTTCGCGGCCGATGGTGTTGCGCCACTTGTAGCACAAGCCACGCGTCATGTAGACATCGCCGATGACGCCTTCCCGGAGCCCGCGGATGCCTTCCTGGAGCGCGGCGCTCGACCGGCTCTGGCTGCCGTGCTGCACGACGCGGCTGTACTTCTTCGCTGCGGCCACGAGTTGACGGCCCTCGAAGATGTTATGGGAGCAGGGCTTCTCGACGTAGACATCTTTGCCGGCCTGGCAGGCGGTGATGGCGATCAGGGAGTGGGTGTGGTTGGGGGTGGCGATCGAAACGGCGTCGATCGACTTATCCTCCATGAGCTTCCGGAAATCGGTGAAGCCCGCCGGGCGTTTGGCTCCGGCGTCTTCCAGGCCCTTAATCCGGGAGTTCAGGACGCTCTCATCCACATCGCAGATAGCCGCGATCTCAACCCCTTTCAGGCTGCTGAGCTGTTTGATGTGGGACCCGCCCTGGCCGCGCACCCCGATACAGGCGACGCGCACCGTATCATTGGGGCCCGCAAGCCCTTTCGTGGCCGCGCCGGCCACTGCGGCGGAACTCATGAGGAAATGTCTGCGATTCATCAGGAAGACTCCGTTTCAAAGTCTACATCAATGTGAGGGGAGTCGGCGGTTGCCACCGGGCCACGGTTACCCGCCGGCGTAGATTTTTGTCAGCCGGCCACCAGCGAGTACATCTGCTCGGCGCCGTAGCGGCCGGAATTGAAGAAGATGCGGGCTCGACCGGAAGGGGTGACCAGCAGGTGGTGGCGCCAGAAGTTCACGCCCAAGCCGGCATCGCGCTCGGCGGTACTGAGGCCGTCAGGCATCATGAAGGGACTACAGGACTGATCGGCCACCCACTCGCCATCCGGACTCTTTCCTTTGCAGACAGCCCAGCCGCCGAGAGAAGGCGCCGGCTCGCGGTGGCTATCGTCCGCGGGAGCTGTGGGACTGCCGTTGAGCAGCGCGTACCAGACGCCGAGGCGGACGTCGCGCAAGAGCTGGAACCCGCCTACCCATCCGCGGTTCCAGGCGTCGTTACGGCCGGGCACCATCACCTGCTGCGCCTTCTTGGCGGAGGAATCCGAAGGGCGCCACCAGGCCACCACGCTACTCGATCCGAAAGGCGCGCCCGGCTGGGTATTTTGCGCCTCCCGCGGGTAGGCCTTGTAATAGATAAGGACCTGCCCACGGTCTCTCATCCAAAAAGCCGTGGGGGTATCGCAGTGGCGCCCGTCCACGTCTCCGGTCTGCTGGCCGGGGCTGAGAATGGGTTGCTCGACAACGGTCCACGGTCCGGCGAGACGCCCGGCGGAGGCGGCATAGATCTGTTTATTCCGGCCGACGACGAAGAGCCCCCAGTAGCGCCCGTCGATGCGCGCGGCGCGGTTGGGGGTGAGCGCGTCCATCACCACCCAGAACTTGTGACCGTTCTGCCTGATGATTGGCTCGAAGGGATTGGCCACCTTGGCCGGCCCGATTTTGCGCCACTCGCCAGGGCCGATCTCGTCCGCTGACCGGCTGAGCGCCATCCCGGCGATACGGCCGTGCGGCTGGCCGTTGGCGTCGATCCCCGGCGAGGCAAAGTAGAACATGCGCCAACTGGAGACGTCGTCATCCCAGACGATGCATGGGTCCCCTACAACGCCGCTATCGAATTCTCCCTTGGGCCCGCGCGGCAGGATGCAATGTGGGTCGATCTTCCAGGTCTTGGACATCCACTGGGGACGTTTCTGGCTGCCGGCGAACAGCGGCAAGGCCAGGTTCCCAGCGAGAAAAGCGCGGCGGTTCATCGGGTGTCTCCTGATTGGGCATACCGCCGTGTCCAGGGGTGGTAGTACAATCCAGATGGACAGGGAGGGCGGTTGTTCACTATCATCATAGGTCAGATCGGACACAGCAATGGTACTACCGCCTGGAACGCGGGCACGGCGACATAGCATGTTTTGAGGTGGAGAACGCGGGCTTCAGACGGGTAGGCGCTGCCCTCGACAGTCCCCGGTCGAGTGTGGTATCCTACTTGCAGGTGAAATACCTCGCTTCTATTCAGCTTACCCCTCACCCCCCGCATCCAATCAAAAGGAGTACACCCTAGCGCAATGGCGTCTAATAGTTTTTCGAATGGTGCTCAGGTTGAGCATCTTAAATTCGGGTTGGGGACCGTCCTATCCAGCAATGACGAACGCATCGTCATCAAGTTTGACGACCACGGGGAGAAGAAGTTCGTAACTCCCATGGTCATCAGCCAGCTAAAGAAGAGTGACCGGCAACCGCCGGTCGAGAAGCGTGCCACCCGCGCCCGGAAGCCGAAGGCCGCCACGGTCAAGACTGCCCCGGCCCATACGGCCTAGCGGGAGCAAGAGGAATTTTCGTTTGAACGCCAGACAGAAACGTTTGTTTGAAGAGGCCAGGAAGAAGAATCCGGACCTCAAGATGCCAGCGCAAAAAGAGCAGGTGTGGACCGAAGCCGACCTTGCCCTCGTGAAACAGGGCGTGGGTGACAAGAGCACCCGTCCTGCTAGCGCCTCCAGTTCCGGCGAGGCCGGTGCGGCATCCTCCGTATCGGACAGCCGCGAGCAGACGGGCTCCGTGGTTACCTACTTTGAAGCCAAAGGCTTCGGATTCCTGCGCCCCGACGACGGCGGCCGGGACGTTTTCTTCCACATTTCACGATTGGTGGAAGGGGACGCCACGGCACTGAAGCCCGGGACCCGCGTGGTTTACGAGCTCGGCATGGACCGCACCGGCAAAATGGCCGCCAGCAGCCTGCGACTCGCTACGCCGGAATAACACTGCGGTTTCCCGCCTCCCGGCGCCGTCCATGTATAATGGAAGAACCGCTCGCGGCATCGACGTGTGTCCCTAAGGCCGGGCGTCCCGTAACTTCATGTTCGACAACTTAACGGAAAAACTGCAGCGCGTATTCAAGAACTTGCGCGGCGAGGGCAAGCTCACGGCGGAGAACATGGAAGCCGCCCTGCGGGAGATCCGTGTCGCGCTGCTCGAAGCCGATGTAAATTTCCGGGTTGTCAAGCAGCTTACCCAGAGTATCCGCGAGAAGGCCATGGGGGAGGAGGTGCTCAGCGCGCTTTCCCCCTCCCAGCAAGTGGTCAAGATCGTCAACGACGAGTTGGTCAAGATACTTGGCAGCCACGAAGCCAAGCTGCGCTTCGCCAACGAGCCCCCCACGGTGATGCTCGTGGTCGGGTTGCAGGGCTCGGGCAAGACGACTACCACCGGCAAACTGGCCCGCTGGCTTTCGAAAAACGGCCACCGCCCCGAGATGGTCTCGGTGGATGTCTACCGCCCCGCCGCCCGCGAACAGTTGCGCGTGATCGCGCGCGACCTCAAACTCCCCATCTACGAAGGCGCCGAAACGGAAGTGCTGGAACTGGCTCGCGCTGCCCGCAAGGACACCGTCAACAACGGGCGGGACGTATTGCTGGTGGATACCGCCGGCCGCCTCCACGTGGATGACCAGTTGATGACCGAGCTGCAGCAGTTGAAGGAACTGCTCACCCCGGTCGAGATCCTGTTCATCGCCGATGCCATGACCGGCCAGGATGCCGTCAAGAGCGCGGACGAGTTCCACAAGCGCCTGGGCATTACAGGCGTGGTGCTCACGAAGATGGACGGGGACGCGCGCGGGGGCGCGGCACTGTCGATCCGCCACGTCACCGGCCAGCCGCTCAAGTTCGTGGGCGTGGGGGAGAAGTTCGATGCCCTCGAGCCCTTCCATCCCGACCGCGCGGCCTCCCGTATTCTCGGGATGGGCGACATCCTATCGTTCATCGAGAAGGCCGGGGAAGCCATCGACAAGAAGCAGCAGGTCGAGATGCAGCGCAAGCTCATCGAGAACGAGTTCACGCTCGAGGACTTCCGCGACCAGTTGCGGCAACTCCGCAAGCTGGGGCCGCTCGAAGGGCTGCTCGGCATGATGCCCAAGGTGGGGATCCTCAAGGAACTGAAGGATGTAAAGGTGGATGAGGGCGAGATCACCCGGGTGGTAGCCATCATCGATTCGATGACCCGCGCCGAACGCTTCAACCACATGATTATCAACGGCAACCGGCGGCGGCGGATCGCCCGCGGCAGCGGGACCAGCGTGCAGGAAGTCAACCAGTTGCTGAAGCAGTACTCGCAAGCCAAGAAAATGATGAAGAGCTTCTCCGGGGGATTCCTCGGTAAGAAGCTGGGCAAGATGAAACTGCCCATGGGATTTTAGAGATTACCTATGCTGATGATTCGCCTGGCGCGTTTCGGCGCCAAGAAGAAACCGTTTTACCGCGTGGTGGTGATCGAGAAGGATCGTGCCCGGAATGGCCGCAATCTCGAAGTCGTGGGCCAGTACAACCCCACCGCCAACCCCGCCCAGGTCGCGCTGAAGCACGACCGTATCGCCTACTGGTCGAAAGCGGGCGCTCAGATGTCGGACACCGTTGAGCGTCTGCTGAAGAACAATCCGGCCCCCGCGGCGGAACCTGCCGCCTAAGGGCTTGCCGGCCGTAAGTGTAAAGAAACGAACGGCCAGCGCATTTGCCGCCCCGGAGTCCGGACCGTTGATGTACCAGTGTCTCTGTTACGATTGCATTTAGGGAGGCGGGGTGATGAAACAGTTGGTCGAAGATATCGCGAAAGCTCTCGTTGACATCCCGGAAGAGGTATCCGTCCGCGAGGTGGTAGGGGAACAGGTCACGGTTCTGGAGTTGAAGGTAGCCCCAAGCGACCTGGGCAAGGTGATCGGCAAGCAAGGCCGGACGGCCCGCTCCATTCGTACCATCCTTGGCGCAGCCGGCATGAAGCTCAACAGGCGCTTCACGCTGGAAATTCTGGAGTGAGTTCCGAAGCAAACCAGTCGGGCGAACCGGGAGAGTGGATCGCGGTTGCCGTGCTCGGGCGCGTGAGGGGAGTACGCGGCGAGTTGACGGCCATAGACCTGAGCGGGCGGCCTGGTCGCCTGGAGTCGCTATCCGAAGTGTGGCTGTTCGGCGACGGCTCGCGGTACGAGGTCGAGTCCCTCTGGTTTCACGACGGTCGGCCGATTTTTAAGTTCCGAGGGATCGACAGTATCGACGAGGCCGCGCCGCTGGTGGGAGCCGAAGTCCGGGTTCCAAAGAGCCAGCGCGCGCCACTTGAACCGGGAGAGTTCTTCCAGGCGGACCTTATCGGGTGTGAAGTGGTGGAGCGCTCGACCGGTATGCCGCTTGGGCGCGTGGTCAAGTTTCATGACCAGGGCGAAGCATCGCTGTTGGAGCTTGCAGACGGAATGCTGATCCCGTTTGCCCGCTCGATTTGCGTGGAGATCGAACCCGAAAGCCGGCGCATCGCGGTAGATCTGCCGGAGGGACTGAAGGATTTGAACCGGCCGTGATTTTCCACGTGCTTACGATATTCCCGGAGTACTTCCGGGGGCCCTTCGAGCACGGCGTAATCAGCCGGGCCCGGGAAGCGGGCATTCTGGACATCCGGATCCATAACCTCCGGGACTGGACGCACGATCGCCATAAAACCGTTGATGACCGTCCGTTCGGCGGCGCCGAAGGCATGCTGCTGAAAGCCGAGCCGATTTTTCAGGCCGTGGAGTCGATTTGGCCGGAGAAGACGCCGGAGCGAAAGGTAGTGCTGCTCTCGGCACAGGGCAGATTGTTCGACCAGGGGATGGCCAACCGGCTGAAGGAAGCCGGGGAGTTGCTGTTCATCTGCGGGCGCTACGAAGGTGTGGACGAGCGCGTGGCCGAGCACTTGGCCGACGAGGAAGTCTCGATCGGCAATTACGTATTGAGCGGCGGCGAACTGGCCGCGGCGGTGATTATCGACGCGGTGGCGCGGTTGCTGCCCGGCGTGCTGGGGAACGAGCACTCGGCAGTGTTCGAGTCGTTCCAGGAGAACGGGCATGGCGCCGGCCTGCTGGATTGCCCGCAATATACCCGGCCGGCGGAGTTCCGCGGCTGGAAAGTCCCCGAGGTGCTGCTGGGCGGCAACCACGAGGAGATCAGGCGATGGCGGCAGAGGGCGGCGGTGGAAAAGACGCGGCGTCTGCGTCCGGATCTGGCGCCTGGCACCGAGGCCGACGAAGGTCCCGGAACTCAGCTAAGATAGTAGATTAGGAACCCTTACATGCAGAATGCGCTGTTGACGAAATTCATCAACAAGAACCGGCGTACCGACACGCCGGTGTTCCGTCCCGGCGATACCATCCGGGTACACGTGAAGATCAAGGAAGGCGACAAAGAACGCCTCCAGGCTTTCGAAGGGACCGTTATCGCCCGCAAGAACATCGGCATGGGCGAGAGCATCACGGTGCGGAAGATCAGCTTCGGGCAGGGCGTGGAGCGTATCTTCCCGCTGCACGCGCGGGTGATCGACCACATCGACGTGATCCGCACCGGTCGCGTGCGGCGTGCGAAGCTCTATTACCTCCGCGAGTTGCGGGGCAAGGCCGCCAGGCTCAAGGAGCGCGAACAACCGCGGCGGTAACGGCATGCGGGCCGCAGGGACCGCCCGGCGGTTGGCGGCGGGCGTGAAATTCCGTTGCGAAGGGGTGCTGGAACGCGAGTTGTGCGCGCGCGGCTTCCATTCGGTGGCGGGTGTGGATGAGGTCGGCCGCGGCGCCCTGTTCGGTCCCGTGGTGGCGGCGGCAGTTATTCTGTCCCCTGACCGTCCCGTGCGCGGCCTGAACGACAGCAAAGTGCTTGAACCGGAGCGCCGCGAGGTGCTGGCGGACCGTATTCGGGAACGCGCCGTGGCTTGGGCGGTGGCCGCCGTAGACGCAGCCACGATCGACTCCATCAATATCCACCAGGCCTCCCGGCTGGCGATGAAAACCGCTGTGGAGAGGCTGTCTCCAGCCGCGGATTTCGTCCTGATTGATGCTTTTCCGCTCGACGTGCCGCTGCCCCAGCGCCCCGTGATCAAGGGCGACGCGCGCTGTCATTGCATTGCCGCGGCTTCGATTCTCGCCAAAGTGCAGAGGGACGCGTGGATGAACATCTGGGATCAAACCTTCCCGGAATACGGGCTGGCACATCACAAGGGATACTTCACCCCGGAGCATGCCCACGCACTTGAGGAGTACGGCCCCACGCCACTGCATCGCCTGAGCTTCGAGCCTGTTCGCGCCCGGTCGCTCTTTCCCATCGATCACGACTCGCTGGCGGGCCAGTTGGGGCTGTTTTCCACGCTGGATACGGCATGTCATTAGAACCGACCCCCGCGGGCGAAGCAGCGTCCGGTCCAGTGCCCGTCCCAGAACCCCAATACCGCTGGTACCACAAGGTTTCGGCTCTCCTGTTCATCATCTTCTGCATGGAACTGGGGCTCTTCCTGGTGATCGTCCCCTGGACGGAGTCCTGGGATTCCAATTTCTTTTCAGCCCTGGTGCCCGAGTGGCACGGCTACTGGACCAACGCCTACGTCCGGGGCGCCGTTAGCGGGGTCGGGGTGCTGAATCTTTACATCTCGTTCCTGGAAATATTCCAGCTGAGGCGCTTTGCTAAAGGGAGATAGGAGACGGGAGATGGGAGATGGGCTCCCGCCCCGGCAACTGCTTCAGCGCGCCGCTTTGCGCTTTCGGCGGCGGCTCATCAGCAAAAACAGAATCAAGCCCGCTCCCAACCACAGTGCGGTCTGGAAGATCATGTTGTCCATAGCAACTCCTCCTTTCCCGGGTGCCTGACCCGGCGGCTAACAACCATCTCCCATCTCCCATCCCCCATCCCCCATCTCCCGTCGGCAGCGGCCGCCTCAACCGCGTCCGAAATCACGCATCATCGGGAACAGATGCTTGAAGACCTGTAACAGCCCTGGACCCGCCGATACCGCCAACATGGAAGGGAGAATGAAGAAGAAGATGGGGAAGACCAGCTTTACCCCCACTTTTCCGGCACGCTCCTCGGCATCCTGGCGGCGGCGGACCCGCATGGCATCGGAGTGGCTGCGTAACGCATCCGCCATGCTGGTGCCGAAGCGGTCCGACTGCATCAAGATTGCCATCAGCCGGCGGATCTCGGCTTCCCCGGTGCGCTCGGCCAACTGCTTGAGGGCATCCAGGCGACGCTTCCCCGCCCTCATCTCCAGGCTCACCAGGCCGAACTCTTCGCACAGTTCGGGGTGTGCGAGATCCAGTTCCCTGCTGACGTTCAGGATGGCCTGGTCGAGCCCCAGTCCCGCTTCCACGGAAATCACCAGCAGGTCGAGCGCATCCGGCAGCGAAAGCCGCAATCTCTCCTGTCGTCGCGCGATGAGTTTTTCCAGGACGAAGGCCGCCAGCGCCCAGCCGGCGAAACCGCCCGCCACAACCAGCACGGTGCCGAGCACCGGGTTCTGGGTCACGCAATGCTCCCGGAGCGAGATGGCCGCCATGAGCACAGCCGCCGCCGAAAAAACGCGCATCCCATAATAGACGTGGACGGCGTTGTCCGATCGAAAACCCGCTGCCAGGAGTTGCTTCCGCACCATGGCGGCATCGTGCGGGGAGCACGGGATGCGGCGGCCGATGCGGTCCGCCAGCCTGATGAGCGACTCGCGGCCGGGGATGGCTACGGCCGGCGGGGGGCCGAAAGGGTCCGCCAGTTGCGCGTAGATGCGCCCGGGACGTAGGTAACGCGCCCAGCCGTAGAGAAAGATCCCCACTGACACGATCCAGAAAAGCACGAGCGGGAGTATCACGGAAATATTCATACTTTGATGTCGATAATCCTTCGGATCACCAGATTGCCGATCACCTGGGCCACCACGCAGCCCGCAAGGATCAGCTTCCCATCCGGATCGGCCATCATCCCCTGCATGTATCCGGGAGCCACGAACAGCAGCGCGACACACGTGATGAGCGGCAGCGCGCCCAGGATGCCGGCGGTGGCGCGGCCGTGCGCGCTGGCGGCCTTTACCTGCCCCTTCAGCCGGAAACGCTCCCGGATCACGTAGGCCAGCCGCGACAGGATCTCATTGAGGTTGCCTCCGGTCTGCTTTTGGAGCAGTACGGCGGAAGCGAAGAAGCGCACGTCGAGCAGCGGCACCCGGTCGGTCAGCTTGCGCATGGCCTCCTCGAGAGGGGCTCCCAGGTTCTGCTCGTTAAACAGGGTGCGGATTTCTTTCGACAGAGGCTCCGGCATCTCGTCGCCAAGCATCTCGAGGCTCACGGTGAACGCGTGCCCCGCCCGCATGGAGCGCGCCATGAAGTCCAGGGCATCGGGAAACTGCTCCTCGAAAGCGGCCAGGCGTTTGGCCCGCGCACGCCGCAGGCTCACCACCGGAAGCACTCCCATCACGGCTGCCAGCACGGCCGCGCGCACGACAGGAGGGAAGTTCACCGGCACCACCAGCCCAACTCCGATGCCGGCGCCCGCGGCCAGGGCGCAGAGGCCCGCCAGCCGCTCGGGCGTCCAGTCCAAGCCTGCCTGGCGGATCTGGTTTTCAAGCGACCGGCGCATCGCCCCAAAGAGGCGCTCGACCAGGGGACCACGCGCGGCCCCAGTTTCCTTCAGCAGCGGCGCCGCGGCGGCCTGGACTCGCGCCACCGTCGAAAGCAACTCCGTTACGCGGCGCTTCCGCCGGTCTTCCAGGCATTTTTGCGCCGCCAGCATGGCCGCACACACGGCGGCGAAGATCAGCAGGAAAGCCGGCACGATGGGAGGCATGCTACCCAACCTCCATCCGCGACTGGAACGTAGAAGTCGGCAGTGCCAGCCCGCAGGCCACAAGCCGGTCGTAGAGCTTCGGCCGGATGCCCGTAGCGCGAAAACAACCACGTACCCGGCCCTCTGGTCCCAGCCCGAGTTTGTCGAAGAGGAAGATGTCCTGCAGGGTGATGATATCCCCCTCCATCCCAACCACTTCGGTAATGTGGGTCACCCGCCGGGTACCGTCGCTGAAGCGCGCCGCCTGCACGAACAGGTCTACCGCGCTCGCTACCTGCTGCCGAATGGAACGCACCCCCATATTGGCATTAGCCATCCCCACCATCACCTCCAGCCTCCCCACCGCGTCACGCGGGGTGTTGGCATGCACAGTCGTGAGCGAGCCATCGTGGCCCGTGTTCATGGCCTGGAGCATGTCAAGCGCCTCCTCGGCGCGCACCTCCCCCACGATGATGCGGTCCGGGCGCATGCGCAGGGCGTTGATCACCAATTGCCGGATGTGGATGGCGCCATGCCCTTCCACGTTGGCGGGACGCGTCTCCATGCGTGCCACGTGGGTCTGCTGGAGACGAAGTTCGGCGGCGTCCTCAATGGTGACAATGCGCTCGTCCTCGGGGATGTAGCTCGACAGAGCGTTCAGCAGGGTCGTCTTACCGGATCCCGTACCCCCGGAGATCAGGATGTTCAGCCGCGCCTTCACACAGGCCTTGAGCAGTTCCAGCATGGGTTCGGTGAGGGCTAGCTTCTCCACCAGGTCTTCGCCCCGCAGGGTGCCGCGGCCGAAGCGCCGGATGGAGAGGAGCGGGCCGTCCACGGCTACAGGCGGAATGGCCGCGTTCACGCGCGAGCCGTCCGGCAGGCGCGCGTCTACCAGCGGCGAGGATTCATCAACCCGCCGGCCCACTCGTGACACCACCTTCTCGATGATGCGCAGCAGGTGGGCGTTGTCCTTGAACTCCACGGGCGTGCGGTAGAGCTTGCCGCCGCGCTCCACGTACACGAGTTTGGGCGTGGTCACCAGGATGTCGGAAATGGTAGGGTCCTGGAGCAGCGGCTCGAGCGGCCCCAAGCCGAAGACCTCGTCCAGAATCTCGTCAATGATGCGGTCCTTTTCGAGCAGGCTCAGCGGAGTGCGCTCCTCCTCCACCAGCACCGCTACCGCGCCGCGGACCTCTGTCCGCACGCGCTCCCCGGCCAGCCCGGAGAGTGTCTCCAGGTTGATGCGGTCAAGCAGTTTGCGGTGGAGCGCGAACTTGAACTCCTGATAACCCGCGGGCCGCGCCGGCGCCGCCTCGATCCTGATCTCCGCTAATGCCGCCATGTCCCCTCCTATCCGAACAGCGCGAACCGTTTCCGCGCCCTGGGCTCTTCAATACCGGCCAGTTTGCAGGTCAGATCCGCCAGGTGCTGACCCAGCCGGCTGCCGCGCGCCAGAAGTTTGCCCTCCGAGTAGCACTGGTAGAGCTCCGGGTAGTTATTGGGAATGCAGGAGTAGACCGGAACGCCGATCATGTTTTCCAACTCCTCCTCCTCCATCTCCATGTGTTTAGGCGCGCGGTTGACGATCAGCCGGAGGTGATTGCGCGAGAAGCCGCTGCCGAGCAGCGTAGCGGTAATCTGCTTCGCCTGGTGCAGAGCAGGTATCTCGAGCGTTGTCACGAGGCATGCCTCATCGATCTCTTCGAGCGCGTTCATGGTGACCGGGTTGAGGCTGCGGCCCAGGTCCACCACGGTCCAGTCGTAGTACAGCCGCACGAAGCCGAGTACGTGCCGCACCTGGTCCTGCCGGGGAAGTTGCCGGGAGGCTACCGCCACGGGAGCCGAAAGGATCTCCACATTGGGAATACCGTTCGATACCAGCGCCCGCCAGTAGCTCAGGTCCAGCCGGTGAATATTGTTCAGCGCATCCAGCACGGAGTAGGGCGAGCGGGCGCGAGTCAGGAACGCGACCATGCCGGCTTCCAGGTCGAGGTCGGCCAGCAGCGTCTTCTGGTCGCGGCGTCCCAGTTCCAGCGCGACGTGGCAGGCGATAGTGGTTGCCCCGCAGCCGCCCTTGGCGGAAAAGAAAGCCACCGTGCGGGCCCCGTTCCGGATACCCTCCCGTTGCCGCTGCTCGTTGGACTTCCACTCGAGCGCGCGTTTCAGGTTGGCGTCGAGCGGCGGGCAGATGTACTCGTTCACGCCCGCGCGGAAGGCCGCCAGAATCCGGTCCGCGTCGGCGAAGGTGTGGAGCGCCACGATCATGGCGTCGGGCGCCACCCTGCGGAGCCCGCGGACCACCTCTTCAAGCGGCTCCCGCAGGCTGTCTATATCGAGCAGCACCGCCTCGGCGCGGGCACGCTCCAACTGGTGCAACAGGGGCGCGAAGGCGGAATCGGACTGCTCGATCACTACCCGCACGGGGAGATCCCGCAGGGCTTCGTCAACCTGCTCCCGCAGGGCCGTGTTTTCGATCGCGATGGCGATGGTCAGTGGGTACATGGCGGCACTCCGGCAGATAGGGCACGGGAGACAGGAGACGGGGTTGTGCCGGTCATGGGGTCTCTTCCCGGCGGAATTGCACGTCGGCGCGTTTCACGCCGTTGAAAACCTCCACCACTACAGGCGGAGGGGGCGGTGCAACGAGAGCGGACGCAGCCATAACGATCCGCCGGGGCTGCGAATGCGCGGGCCCCCGTCCCCCGGCCCCCGAAC
>DATMYF010000084.1:0-72416 GCA_035561075.1 Bryobacteraceae bacterium | reverse complement strand
GCAATTTCGGCTCGGTCCCCGGCTTTCTGTTCAACGGGGCCACGTCACCGAACACTGTTGGATTTGTGGCAGGGGCTGGACTCCGCCTCAAGCTGGGTCCGGTCAATATCACGCCGGAAATTCGTTATACACGCTGGGGCGCCGACAGCTTTTCACAATCGCTCTTGGACGTGTTCCCATTAAGCCGGAACGAGGGCTCTGTGCTGCTGGGCGTAACGTTTTAAGTGCAATGCCTGGCGCAAACGATTGATTGAATGGTGGGCGGTCGCGGGCTCGAACCGCGGACCTCCTGCTTGTAAGGCAGGCGCTCTAACCAGCTGAGCTAACCGCCCGCTTACTCGAATGTACCACAGCGCCGCTACCGGCCCGTGTAGAGGGCGATCACGCGCTCGATCGCGCGGCGGCAGACTTCGCAGAAACCCACTTCGTTGCGGCTGAACATCAGGCAGTCGATGCGCGGGCGGTAATAGCCGGTGGCTTCATACATGGCACCTTCAAACGCGCCGGTTTTGCCCGCCCAGGGGGCCGCGCCGAGCAGTTTTGTCGAGCGCGCGCCCTCGTCGCGGAACAGCGCCTCCATTTCGGCTTCCGGACGTCCCGCAGCCCGGATCGCCCGGCGGCGCGCCTGCACTTCTTTCTGCAACGCCTCGAACTCCTGTTTCGGCCACGGAGTGGGCAAGGGCGCGCCGGAGGTGGCCAGGTCCTTCCACTTCGCGGCGTGCGGGTCCGCGGTTACGTTCGGCTCCCAAGGCTCAAGCCGCGCCTCCGCGCTGCCGTAGGCAACATCCGAGGTGTAGTATTCGTCGGCCAGCCCGGCGAAATGATGCGCGAACTCGTGCACGAACAGATATGGCACGAAGGCATTGTCCGCCGCCAGTGTGGAATAGAGATTGAATATGCCGCCGCCGCCGTACTTGCGGTCGTTCACCAAAATGGCGATGAACTCGTAGGGCGCGGCGGCGGCCGCCTCGCGCAGGCGCTTGTTGTCGAACGTCAGGACATAGCGCTCGGAGCCGAACGCGTCGTAAGCGACGCGGAGCGGGGAGCGCCTCCATACGCCATCCGACGGCCGCGCCACACCGCTCTCCTCGGCCGGGGTATCCACCGCCCAGACATTGAAATCGCCGCGGCGCTCCTTGAATGGCGAGACGGCGAACAGCATGTCCGCCGCGCGGCGCGCATCGCGATGCCACTTGTCCATCTGCGCCGCGGTGTAGCCATCCCCCATCAGCAGCAGGTCCACTTTCCCGGGCGGAGCGCCGTTCTCGATCACCGCCCAGGCACCGGTGGCCCGGGGTGCCGTGCGATCCACGGTCTTGTCGGCCGGGTCCACCGAAACGGACCAGATCTCCCGGAAGGCATTCCGCCGGTCACGCTTCTTCACCGAAACCTGCACGGGTGCGGCGGGCTGGGGGAATCGCACGGACTCGTGAAACACCCGCCATCCCTCCCTGGCCTCAGCGGTGCTTTCCCACTCCCCGTAGATGCTGGCGAAGCCGCGAGAATAGAGCACCCGGTTGGTGCGGCGGTCCACTACCTCGAAGAAGTACTTGCCGAGGTTGGTGTCGTCAATGTAGCGCGCCGGATGGCCCGGCCACGGCCCCTCCAGCACCAGTGCATCGAGTGCTAAGTGTTCGGAGGCGGCATCGCAGGCATGGAAATAGTCGAGCCGCATGGTGCGCGGCGGCGCGGCGAAGGCGGCGCCCGCGAGCAGCAGTCCCAGAACGGCGCGCGTTAGTATCGGCATCACCCGATGTGTAACACACCAGGGCTGCCGTTTATGATGGTAAGAGCGCCAATGAAGAAATTGACCGCGCACGTTAAAGCCGCGGGTTGAGCGTCCAAACTCAGTCCAAAGGTTTTGGACAAGGTATTGGCCGCTGTTCCCCGTCTGGCCGACGAGAACGTCCTCGTAGGTTACGATACCTGCGACGACGCCGGAGTGTATCTAATCGCTCCCGATATGGCGCTGGTGCAGACCGTGGATTTCTTTACCCCCATAGTCGACGACCCGTGGACGTTCGGCGCCATCGCCGCCGCCAACGCCCTGAGCGACGTGTATGCCATGGGCGGCAAGCCGTTGACGGCACTCTCCATCGTGGCCTACCCGGGCAAGGGCGATCTTGAAGACCTGGAGGAAATCCTCAAGGGCGGCGCCGCGAAGATGGCGGAGGGCAACTGCTCCATCGTGGGCGGCCACAGCATCAACGACGACGAAATTAAGTTCGGGTACGCGGTCACCGGGATGGTGCACCCCGATCGCGTAAAGACCAATGCCGGCGCGCGTCCCGGCGATGCCCTGGTCTTCACCAAGCGCCTGGGCACGGGCGTTGTGGGCACGGCTCTCAAGCGAGGCATCGCCGAAGCCGCCGACGTGGAGGCCGCCACCGCGTCGATGCTGGAACTGAACCGCGCCGCCTGCGAGCGCATGCTCGGCTTCGAGGTGCACGGCGTGACGGACGTTACCGGCTTCGGCCTGATCGGCCACGCCCGTGAGATGGCCAAGGCCAGCGGGGTCACCCTGGAAGTTCAGGTCAACTCTATAGGGTTCCTGCCGGGAGCGCTCGAATATGCGCGGCAGGGCGCGATTCCCGGCGGCCTTAAGAACAATCGTGAGTTCAGCGCCTGCGCGGTGGAGACAGCACGCGAAATCCCCGCGGCTGTGGAAGACCTGCTCTATGACCCGCAGACCTCGGGCGGCCTGCTTATCGCCATGCCCGAGCGCGACGCGGCGCTGTTCGAATCCGCCCACCCCGGTGCTTACCGTATCGGCCGCGTGCTGGCCAGACAGGAGAAGCCCATTCGGCTCATATGAACCAGAACCCCATCATCGTGGCGCTCGACATCGATTCCGCGGAGGAAGCCCGCGCTCTTGTGGCGCGCCTGGGCGGCAGCGTCAATTTCTATAAGGTCGGGATGGAACTCTATGCCGCAGCCGGCATGGAATTCGTTCGGGAACTGTTGCGGGAAGGCAAGGACGTCTTCCTGGACATGAAATTCTATGACATCGGCGAGACCGTGAAGCGTGCGGTGGCGCAGGTGGCGCGTACCGGCGTCCGTTTCCTCACGGTGCACGGCAGTGTCCCGGTGATGCGCGCGGCCGTTGCGGGGCGCGAGGGCTCGGATCTGAAGCTACTGGCGGTTACCGTGCTCACCAGTTTCGACGAGCAGGATCTGGCGGACCTCGGCTATCCGTGCGCCTGCTCGGAACTGGTCGCGATGCGGGTTCGGAAGGCCATGGAAGCCGGGATCGACGGCTTGGTATGTTCGCCGCTCGAAGCCTCAGCGGTGCGCCGGCTCGCCGGACCCGAGGCGATTCTGGTGACCCCCGGAGTGCGCTCGCCTGGCGAGTCGAAGGGCGACCAGAAGCGCGTGGCCACGCCCGCCGACGCCATCAGGGACGGCGCCAACTACCTTGTGATGGGGCGCCAGATTACCCGCGCGGCCGACCCCGCCGCGGAGGTCTCACGCGTGCTCGAAGAAATCGGCGTGCGCATCAGCCGCGCCTGATTACACGGGAGGGCACATGTCCGGCGACGTCCGCATCGGCACGTCCGGCTGGCACTACAAGCACTGGAAGGGGCCGTTCTACCCGGAGGCCCTCCCCGCCTCGAAGATACTCGACTTCTACACCCGGCACTTCGACACGGTGGAGATAAATAACAGCTTCTACAAACTCCCCACCCAGGAAGCGCTCGTGTCATGGCGCGATGGCACGCCTCCGCATTTCCTGTTCGCCGTAAAGGGCAGCCGTTTTCTCACTCACATGAAGAAGTTGCAGGATCCGGCGGAGGGCGTCGCGCGTTTCATGGAACGGATCGAGGTGTTGGGCAGGAAACTCGGCCCCATCCTTTTCCAGTTGCCGCCGTTTTGGGCGGTGAATACCGAACGTCTGGACGGGTTTCTTCAGGCGTTGCCGGCAGGCCACCGCTACGCCTTCGAGTTTCGTAACGCGACATGGCACCACCCCGATGTGTATAACATCCTACTGCGCCATAACGCGGCGTTCTGTGCGTGGGAACTGTCCGGCGTGCGCTCGCCGGTGGAAGTCACGGCGGATTGGGCTTACGTGCGCCTGCATGGCCCTGAAGGTCCCTATCAGGGCAGTTACCACCACGAGGTGCTGGTAGCCTGGGCCGATCAAATTCGGACGTGGCGCCGCCGTCTGCGAGCCGTGTATGTGTATTTTGATAACGACCAATCGGCCTTCGCCGCACAGAACGCCGGGGCGCTAGCCGATATGACCGGGGCGCGCGTGTATACGTACACTGCGGAACATTAAGGTCTTTACATGACCCTGCCCCCTCGCGCCACAATGAGACATGTCGACAACGGGCCAGACACCATTTGGGACGGGTACGAACTCCGGGTTTGCGCTGCAACTGGATTCGTCCTCGTTCGTCACTAAGTGCTGCACCGTGGAACACGCGCGCGCGTTGCCGCCGGGCTCGATTGTTGGCGACATGCACGGCGGCCTGACGTTCACCGACGACGTGGCGGCTGCGCTTGAATCGCGCAGTCTAGGCGGGTGGCAGGATATCGAACCGGTCCCCGGCGAGCGCTGGACCATCATCGTCCTCACCTATTGAGGCTCTGGTACGATTCTTTACGATAGCGTGGAATGGATAGCTGCCCGCAGCGCTCGCGGCGTCATCCAACAGCTATGGGCAGGCGTCTCGTTTTCGTCATCTTTCTGGGGATAGGGGTCATACTGGGCGGCTTGTCCTATTTCGCGCGCTCAAACCGCACGGATCATCTGGTCCAGGTGCGCGACCGCGGGCAGGTTCGCCCCACGCCACGGCGGCTTGGTGTCCAGGAGATGTTCCCGTCCGAGGGCACAAGGAAGTGGACCGGCACCCTGTTGGACGCCGGATGCCCCGTGCGTGACGCCTTCATCGCGGATACCCCGGCGGTGCCACACCCCGCGACAACGGCGCAACAGTCCATCGCCCAAACTCAAGCTAACCAGCAGAACGCCGACGCCGCGGCTCAACTGGTCCCCGACGTCCGCGCACGCCAGATGGATATGACCTGCGCGATCACCGGGCTCACCCGCGCATTCGCCGTATATCTGCCGGGTGGCGAGGTGAAGCGGTTCGACGAGGGCGGGAATACACGGGCGCTCGAAGCGTTTCAGTTCACCCCCGAGGGCCAAGCCGTGCTCAGCGGCCAGGCTCAAGGGGCCAAGCCGCGCGCCGAAATCTCCGGGCGCGAGCAGGGCGATCGCATCATCGTGGAACGCGTCCGCCTGCTGTGAGGCTGTGCGAAGGCGCACAGCGTTCCGTAGTGCCGACACGTTGAAACACGCTACACTCCAGACGAGATTCTCATGCAGCCGCTCCGCCGTGTTGCCGTTCTGGGTGCCGGCACCATGGGTTCGCGCATCGCGGCCCACTTCGCCAATGCCGGTGTCCCCGCCCTGCTGCTCGATATCGTCCTGCCCGGCCAGCCCGATCGGAACGCCGCGGCGCTAGCCGGAATCGAATCCGCGCTGAAACAGAAGCCCGGGGGCTTCTTCACTCCCGCCGCCGCGCGCCTGGTGACGCCCGGCAATTTCCAGGACCACCTGCCGGATGTTGCGCACTGCGATTGGATCATCGAGGCCGTCACGGAAGACCTCTCGATCAAGCGCGCCCTGCTCGAAAAAGTAGCGGCCGTGCGCGCGCCCAGCGCGGTCGTCTCAACGAACACCAGTGGCATTCCGCTGGCGCGCATCAGCGAAGGGTTCGCTCCCGAATTCCGTCGGCACTTCCTGGGCACGCACTTTTTCAATCCGCCACGCTACCTGCATTTGGTGGAGATTATCCCCGGACCGGACACCCTGCCGGAGGTCCTCGCCTTCTGCTCCGAATTCTGCGACCTGCGCCTCGGTAAGGGCGTAGTGCCGTGCAGGGACACCCCCAACTTCATCGGCAACCGCATCGGCTGCTTTTACGGCGCCACCGTCCAACTCCTGACGCTCGAAGGCGGTTACACCGTTGAGGAAGTCGACGCACTCACGGGACCTCTCATCGGGATGCCCAAGAGCGCCAGCTTCCGGCTTATCGATATCATCGGACTCGACGTCTGGAAGCACGTGGTACGGAATCTCTACGAAATGGCGCCGGGCGACCCGTGGCGCGAACGCTTCGTCGTCCCCGATTTTATGGAGCGCATGATCGAGCGCGGCTGGCTCGGGGAGAAGCGCGGCCAGGGCTTCTACAAGCGCGACGGTAAGGAGATCTACGCGCTCGACCTGAAGACCCTCGAGTATCGTCCCGCGCAGAAGCCGCGCTTCCCCTCCGCCGACGCGGCCCGCAACGTGGACGACCTTCCGCAACGCCTGCGGATGTTGATCACCGCGAAAGACAGCGCCGGCGACTTTCTTTGGAAGCTCCTGAGCGACCTCTTCCTATACAGCGCCGCCATGGTCCCGGAAATCGCCGGCCGCATCGTCGAGATCGACCGCGCCATGCGCTGGGGCTACGCCCACCCGCTGGGTCCTTTCGAATACTGGGACGCGCTCGGGGTTGCGGAAACCGTCGCGCGCATCAAGAGCGAAAACCGGGCGGTGCCGGAGAACGTAGAGCGAATGCTGGCCTCCGGTGCGAGCTCGTTCTACCAGGCAGCGGACGCCGATGGCCAGCCCCGCGCCACCTACTTCGATTTCGCGGCGTCGAGCCAGCGGGAAATTGAGCGACGTCCCGGCATCCTGGTTTTACGCGATATGAAGCGCGCCCGCGGCGTAGTGAAGAAGAACGCGGGAGCATCGCTGGTGGATCTGGACGACGGCGTGCTCTGCCTTGAGTTCCACAGCAAAATGAATACCGTGGGGGACGATGCCCTCGCCATGATCTGCGCCGGCATCGACGAAACCGTGCGCAACTTCCGGGCCATGGTAATCGCCAACCAGGGAGAACACTTCAGCGCGGGCGCCAACCTGATGCTGGTCCTGCTCTCCTCGCAGGAAGGCGAGTGGGACGAGCTGAATGCCGCAGTCAACCGTTTTCAGCAGGCCAACATGGCTATCAAGTACGCACCCCGCCCTGTTGTGGCGGCGCCGTTCGGGATGACGCTGGGCGGCGGGGCCGAAATCGTGCTGCACGCGGCCCGTGCCCAGGCCTCCGCCGAAACCTATATGGGGCTGGTGGAGACGGGGGTAGGGCTGATCCCCGCGGCCGGAGGTTGCAAGGAGATGCTCATTCGCACCGGCAGCTTCAGGCGGGCGTTCGAACTGATCGGCTATGCCAAGGTATCGACCAGCGCGGAAGACGCGCGCGCCCTCGGGCTGCTCCGCCCCCAGGACCAGGTATCGATGAACCCGGAGCGCCTCATCGCGGACGCCAAAGAACTCGCGCTCTCGCTCGAAAACACCTGGGCTCCGGGGGTGCCCCGGCAGGACGTCCCGGTGGCCGGCGAGAGCGGCTACGCGCTCCTGAAAACCGGAATTTACCTCGCGCGCGAGGGCGAATACATTTCGGACTACGACGCCGAAATAGGAGAGAAACTGGCATACGTCTTAACCGGCGGCCGCCTCACCGGAGACCAGACCGTCTCCGAACAGTACCTCCTCGATCTCGAACGGGAAGCGTTCCTGAGCCTCTGCGGAAAGCCGAAGACGCAGGAGCGGATGCAGCATATGTTGAAGACGGGGAAGCCGTTGAGGAACTAGGTGCTGGGTGTTGGGTGCAGGGTGTTGGGGGTTAGTGGTGGCCTTCGGCATGTACGGATGACACAACCCCAACACCCCATCACCCAGAACCCCTCACCCCGATGCTTATGGATGCTCTAATCATCGACTGTCTCCGCACCGCCGTCGGCAAAGCTCCCCGCGGTGCGCTTCGCAATACCCGGCCGGACGACCTCGCCGCCGCGGTGATCCGGGGGCTGCTCGACAGATATCCGCAAGTGCCCCGCGACCGGATCGACGACGTGATCCTGGGATGTGCCATGCCGGAGGCGGAATCGGGGAACAATATAGCGCGAGTGGCCGGATTGCGCGCAGGGTTGCCGGACGAGGTCACCGGCGTCACCATCAACCGGTTTTGCAGCTCGGGCCTGCAATCGATTGCAATGGCCTCGGACCGCATCCGCGCGGGCGGTGCGGATATCATCCTGGCGGGCGGCGCCGAATCCATGAGCTTGATTCCACCCGGCGGCCATAAGCTGGCTCCCAACCCTTGGTTTGTGGACCACCGTCCGGAGGTCTACATGAACATGGGGCTCACCGCCGAGCGGCTTCAGAAGAAGTACGGGGTGACGCGCGAAGATTCCGACGTATTCGCTCTCCGCAGCCACCAGAACGCCGTCAGGGCGCAGGAGGCCGGGCGGTTCGATGAGGAGATTGTTCCGGTCGAGGTTGAGTTCACCGCACCCGGCAGCCCCAAGCCGACGGTCACGAAGAACGTCTTCGCCCGCGACGAGGGACCGCGCGCCGGCACCAGTATGGACGCGCTCTCAAAGCTCAAACCCGTGTTCCACGCGCACGGCACCGTCACGGCGGGCAATTCGTCCCAGATGAGCGATGGCGCCGCCGTGGCCCTGGTGATGAGTGAACAAATGGCGGGCGAGTTGGGCCTCAAACCCAAGGCGCGTCTGGTAAGCTTCGCCATTGCCGGGGTGCCCCCGGAAATTATGGGGATCGGTCCGGTGGCTGCCATCCCCAAGGCGCTCGCCATGGCAGGGCTGAAGCTCGAAGACATAGAAGTGATCGAACTGAACGAGGCCTTCGCGGTGCAGACCCTGGCGGTGATCCGCGAAGCCGGGCTCGACATGGACCGCATCAATCCAAACGGCGGCGCCATCGCGCTGGGTCATCCGCTCGGCTGCACGGGCGCGAAACTCACCGCGGGCATCCTGCGTGAAATGGAGCGGCGCGGCGCGCGCTACGGCATGGTCACTATGTGCGTCGGCGGGGGCCAAGGCGCCGCGGGAATCTACGAAAGGCTGGGGTGAACCATGGCGACTGCCGCCGCTACGCTGCCAAAGACCAAGGGCGGTGCGTTCCTCATTGAAGAACGCTCACCCTCCGAAATTTTCACACCCGAGGACTTCACCGAAGAGCACCTCGCCATCGCCCGCACCGCCGCCGAATTTTGGAACCAGGACGTGGCCCCGCACCTCGAAGCCGTCCAGCACCAGGAGCCCGGCGTGGCTGTGGGGATCCTGCGCAAAGCCGCGCGCCTGGGGCTCACCGCCGTGGCAGTGCCGGAGCAATACGGTGGCATGGAGATGGACCTGGTCTCCGCCATGATCGTGGCCGAGCATGTGGCGCGTGACGGCTCCGTCGCA
The DNA here is from genome assembly GCA_035561075.1 of Bryobacteraceae bacterium. Lineage (GTDB taxonomy): Bacteria > Acidobacteriota > Terriglobia > Bryobacterales > Bryobacteraceae > JAMCRM01. The sequence goes on along the minus strand of DATMYF010000084.1, from coordinate 63,146 downwards.
GCCTGCTTCGGGGCCCACACCGGCATCGGCACGCTCCCCATCCTGCTCTTCGGTACTGAGGAGCAGAAGCGCCGCTACCTGCCCAAACTTGCCACCGCCGAAATGGTGGCCGCCTACGCCCTTACCGAGCCGCACGCCGGCAGCGACGCACTGGCCGCACGCACCCGCGCCGACCTCAGCCCCGACGGCCTCCACTACATCCTCAACGGCCAGAAGATGTGGATCACCAACGGCGGCTCCGCCGACCTCTTCACCGTGTTCGCCAAGGTCAATGGTGAGCAGTTCACCGCCTTCCTCGTGGAGCGCGGCTTCGGGGTGAAATCCGGCGCCGAAGAAAGAAAGATGGGGATCAAGGGCAGCTCCACCACGGCCTTGTACCTCGATAACGTCGCGGTGCCGGTGGAGAACGTGCTCGGCGAGATCGGCCGCGGCCACATCATCGCCTTCAATATCCTCAACCTCGGCCGCTTGAAGCTCGGCCCGTTCGCCGTCGGCGGGGCGAAGCACGTGCTGGCCGAGGGCATCCGTTACGCCAAGGAGCGCAAAGCTTTCGGATCGCCCATCGCAGAATTCGGGATGATCCGCCACAAGCTGGCCGAAATGGCTATCCGGACGTTCGCGGCGGAATCTGTCGTGTGGCGCACCGCGGGGCTGATCGAGTCGTATCTCGAACCGCTCGACTGGTCGCTGCCGGACGCCGCCGGTGTAATGCTGAAAGCCGTCGAGGAGTTCGCCCCCGAGTGTTCCATCGTGAAGGTCTACGCCTCCGAAGCGCTCGATTACGTGGTGGACGAGGGGGTACAGATCTTCGGCGGCTACGGCTACCACCAGGACTACGCCGTCGAGCGCGCTTATCGCGATTCCCGCATCAACCGTATCTTCGAGGGCACCAACGAGATCAACCGCCTGCTCACCACCGGGATGCTGCTGAAACGCGCGGCGCGCGGACAGCTTCCGCTGGTCCAGGCGGCCCATGCCTTGTTACAGGAGATACTCGGGGGCTCGTCGCACGGCGGGGCTGACGAGGGTGAGGAAACGCGCCTCCTGCGCAACGCCAAGAAGACCGCCCTGCTGCTGATGGGGGTGGCCTACCAGCGCTTCCTGATGGAGCTCGAAAAGCAGCAGGAAGTGTTGGCCGGCATCACGGACGTGATTATGGACGTCTTCGCGATGGAATCCGCACTGCTGCGTGCCCGCAAACTGGCGGCCGCCGGACGCGGCGCGCATGCTGAAGACATGGCCGCGGTGTTCTCGCGCGATGCCATGGCCCGCATCGACGCCACCGCCCGCACGGTGCTCGCCGCGTGTGCCGAAGGCGACGCGCTCCGTACCCACATGGCGGTGCTGCGGCGCTTCACGAAATACGACCCGGTGGACGCCATCGCACTCCGCCGCCGCATCGCCGGGCGGTTGCTGGATGCCGGCCGCTACTTCGCCTGATGCGAACTCCCGGCATGGCGATCACGCCTCAATGCAGCATGCTACGCTATCGGCTGAAGTGTCGTTCCCCCATGGCGCGGGCAGGTTCAAACCGGGGTGTTCGACGCCAGGCGGAGAACTAGCGGATTGGAAACGCTCAACGGTAAAGCAGTTCTGATCACCGGCGCCGGCCGGGGTATCGGGAAGCGGCTCGCGCTGGGGTTCGCACACCAGGGGGCCCATGTGGGGCTACTGGCCAGAAGCGACGCGGAACTGGAACTGGCTAAACTCGAAATCGAGCACAGCGGGGGCAAGGCCCTGCGCATCCGCGCGGACGTCCGGAAATTCGAGCAGATGTGCGCCGCCGCGGAACGCATGCGCGACGTCGTCGGGCGAATCGACGTCCTGGTCTGCGCTGCCGCGATCCAGGGTCCCATCGGCCCGCTGGTGGACGTCAAGCCGCGGCTCTGGGCGGAAGCCATCGAAACCAACCTGATTGGGGTGATGCACTCCTGCCGTGCGGTGCTGCCCCGCATGATCGAGAGCCGGTCCGGTAAGATCATCGTCCTTACCGGCGGCGGCTCTGTGCGCCCGCGTCCTTTCTTCTCGGCATTCGCGGCCTCGAAGACCGGGGTGGTGCGCTTCGTCGAGACAGTGGCGGAAGAGGTGCGGGAGCATAACGTGCAAATCAATTGCATGGCTCCGGGCGCCACCTATACCCACATGACAGACGAGGTGATCCAGGCCGGTGAGCGCGCTGGCCTCAAAGAGATCGAGGACGCGGAAAAAGTCCGCATCACCGGCGGGACCCACCCGGAAAAGCAGTTGATCCTGGCCCTCTTCCTGGCCTCCGAACGTTCCAACCACGTCAGCGGCAAACTGATCCACATCCATGATGATTGGAGGCGGCTGGAACGCGAGAACATGCACCCGGAGGCCTACACTCTGCGGCGCGTGCACGGGCGCTGAACGGGACTCCTGCTCAGGTCACCGGACCGGGGTTGAACGGCACCAGGGCGTTGTCCAAACCCCAATGCTCCGCCCAGGTCTTCCGCCCGCCGGCCGCTTCCAGGATCAACCGGAAAATTTCCCACCCCACGTCCTCGATGGTGGCGCGGCCGGTAGCTATCCGTCCCGCGTCGATGTCGATCAGGTCGCTCCATCGCTCCGCGAGCGCTGTCCTCGAAGCCACCTTTACCACCGGCACCATGGCCAACCCGTAGGGCGTGCCTTCCCCCGTGGTGAAGACGTGCATGTTCATTGACGCAAGCTGCTGGGTCCCGCAAATGAAGTCGCTGGCGGGAGTGGCGGCGAACACCAGTCCCCTGGTGCGGACGCGCTCACCGTGGGTGGCCACCGCCATCAGCGCCGTGCTGCCGGCCTTGGCGACAGACCCTAGCGCCTTCTCGACGACATTCGCCAGGCCGCCGCGTTTGTTGCCGGGTGTCGGGTTGGCGCTCCGGTCGGCACCGCCCAGGCGCAGATAGTCGTCGTACCATCGCATTTCGCGGATCAGGTCGCGCGCTACATCCGGGGTCGCGGCGCGCGGCGTGAGCAGGTGGACGGCGTCCCGCACCTCCGTCACTTCCGAGAACAGCACGGTGGCTCCGGCGCGCACCAGCAGGTCCGCCGCATAGCCCACCGCGGGGTTTGCCGTGACTCCGGAGAACGCGTCACTGCCGCCGCATTGCAGCCCCACTACCAGGTCCGATGCCGGGCACTGGACGCGCCTGCGCCGGTCGAGTTCCTCCAGGCGCTTTTCGGCTGCCCGCATAATCGCGGCGGTCATTCCCTCGAAGCCGTGCTCGTCCTGAAGACGGATCACCGGCCCCGCCACCTCTCCGCCCAGGAGCCGCACGGGTTGCAGCTTTTCGCAGCCGAGCCCCACCACCAGCGGCACACCCCCAAGGTTCGCGTGCAGGCTGATATTGCGCAGCGTTCGGATAGGAATTGCGGCACCCGGCGCGTCGATGGCGACCCCGCAGCCATACCCGTGCGTAACCGCCGCCACCCCGTCCACCCCCGGATAGCGCGGAAGGATCTCCGCCCGGATCCTGCGCACAGCATATTCCACGGTGGGAGCTACGCACTGCACGGTGGTCGCGATGCCCAGCAGGTTCCGCGTGCCCGCGCTGCCGTCCGGGTTCCGGTAGCCCTGGAACGTGAAGCCTTCAAGCGGGGGCAGCGGCGGGGGAGGGTTTGTCGCCAAAGGCAGCGCGTCTAACAGGGGAGCGTCGGGAAGCTCCACCAGTTCCTCCCGCACCCACTCGCCGCGGCCGATGGCGCGGGCAGCATACCCGATCGTCTGGCCGTAACGGATTACGGGCTGTCCTTTTTCCAGGTCGCGGAGCGCCAGCTTGTGGCCCGCGGGAACCGGCTCTTTAAGCGCCAGTCCGCCACGAAACACGCTGCCGGCCGCCAGCCCTTCCGGGTTCACCACGATGGCGACGTTATCGGCGGGATCCACCCGCACGTAGAGGGGTTCCATTTCCCGGCTACTCGGACTTCGAATAGTAGTAAGTGTACTTGCTGTAGAGCTCGGAAGCCCGCGCGCCGTTCGCCACGATCCCCAGTACGTTGTTCTCGCAGAGCGACTGGATCGCCCGGGTGACGTTGTCGAACGTTGTGGAACCGATTTTGACTACCAGGATGGTGCCGTCCGCGAGCGTCGCCAGCAGGTTCGCATCCGCGGAGAACAGCAGCGGCGGGGTGTCAAAAATGGCCCAGTTGAATACCCGCGGCAGGTCCTCAAAAAGCGCTTTGGCCTGGCGGCGGTTCAGCAGCTCCAGCGGGTTCTTCACGGGGCTGCCAGCCGGCATGATATATAAGTTGAGCCCCGCGATTTTTCGCAGCGCGCCCGAGAAGGGGACCTGGCCCAGCAGGTAATCCGAGAGTCCCGGCGCGCGGTCCACCTGAAACATATCGTGAACCACCGGGCGCCGCAGGTCGAAGTCGCCCAACAGCACCAGGTTGTCCGCCAGGTGCGCCTCCGCCAGTGCCAGGTTTACGGCCGTGAACGTCTTTCCCTCCGCGGGCGAAGGGCTGCTGACCACCACGGTATGGAGCGGCTGTAGCGACTGCAGGTGGTTGAGCCGCGTCCGCAGCGTTCGGAACTCCTCCGCCGGCGTCTCGTGCCCGCTTTGCAGGTCCAGCAGGTGCGACTCCGGAGCGGGTTGAAACGGGATCTCCAGAGTCTGATCGAGCATTCCACGGTGGAAAACCGCGGAGGCTTCTTCCGTTACCGCCGGCGGCCGAACCGCGATCTCCCGGGGTGGAGCGTCCGCTCCCCCGAATCCCGCCTGTGCCGCCCGGCGCAGGGCATCGTGAACTCGACTCATTGTCTGCTAGCTCCGGCCGAAATAGTAGAAATACATGGACCCGCTCATCGCAATCGTCCCGAATATAATGGCGCTCGACCATGCCAGCCAGAACAACCGGCGCTTGCGGCGCACCAGGAGCGCATTCTCAAGTAGCGGGATGCTGCTCAGAACCGGCAGGTTGGTGTACGTTCGTACGTCCTTCAGGTTCTTGAGCGAGGTATCCTTCATCTCCTTCATCCCGGCCATGAACAGTCCCAGCAGCAGTCCCAGGCCGGTGCCCGCGGCAGCTATCATCACGCGGTTCGGCTCGGCTGGCTGCTCTGGAAGGGAGGCCTGGTCCAGCACCTCCAAATTCTCCCCTGCCTTGCGCTCCTCCAGGTTCAGCGCCGTCTCCGACAGTTCCTTCTTTTGCGTCATCTGCTGGAACTTGGTCTTGGCGAGTTCCTGGTCGCGCAGCAACCCCAGGTATTTCTGCTCGTTGGCGGGAGCCGTCTCGATGCGCGCCTGAAAGCCCTGGATCAGCTTGTTCAACTCGGCCTGCTGCTTGATACGCTGCTCGATGTCCAGGTCCTTCGCGCGAATCTGCGCCTGCAGGGTGGCGACGTTGGATTTGATCTCTTCAAGCGACCGGGCCGCCTGCGGATTGATCACTGTCTGCGGGCCGGAAGCTTTGGTCTGCTCTTGCCGGTCTTCGGCCGCGAGCATGTCCCGCTCCTTTTTCAGCACCTCCAGCTTTTTCCGGAATGTCCGGATGTCCGGATGATCGTTCCGGTACACCTCGCCGGCCGCCGCCAACGACGTCTCCGTTTCCAGAATAGTTTTGTTGAGCTGGATCAGCCGCTCGTTCTTCACAGCCTGCGAACCCACCGTCTCGTGCATGTTGGAGGTAATGAACGTGGTCTGGTTGCGGAGATTCTGGAGCTGCGTCTCCATCAGCAGCCGCTGCTGCCCGCTGTTGTTGATGGCCTCGTTCACCGATGCAAGCTGCATGTGCAGTGAGTTCAACGCCTGAAGATTGGAATTCTGTTGTTCCGGCAGGCGGCCCTGGTTCTGGACCTTGAATGCCGTAATCTCAGCCTCGATGCGGTCCAGTTCGTCTTTGGCTGTCTTCAGTTCGTCCGTCAAAAAGCTGGTGGTCAGGCTCGCCTGGTTGCGCAGCACCGTGATGTTCTGCTCGATGAACTTGGTCACCAGTTCCCGCACCACCGCCTGGGCCTTATACCGGTCTGTGTACCAGAAGGAAATCTGGAAAGCGGAGGCGGCGCGGTTGCGCGGCTGCGATGAGGGCGAGTCCAGAATGTTGATGTGGATGTCTCTCCTCATCTGCTCGACCACGTCTTCCATCGGTTTGCGCTGGCGTTCCCGCTTGTACAGGTCGAGCGACGGCCGCTGGATCAGGTCCGAAAGACTGCCGCGGCTGATAATCTCGGTCTGCATGGCTCCCAGCCGTTCGGCGATCTGCGACGTCACATTGCTGGGCACCAGCCGTTCGGGCACCTGCTGCGGAGTAATGCGCATCACGGCCGTGGAAATATAGGTGTCGGGCCAAAAAAAGGCCGTCATCACCGAGATCACCAGGCCGGCGAAGGTCGGCCCGAGAATCCACGACCGGTACCGCCGCAACATGTCGATATAGTCTTCAACATCGGGCGGCCGCCTCGATACGCTCACATACCATTGCGACGGAACCATTCAACCTTTCTCCCTCAGGACCCCGGATAGACTTGGCGACACGCTCACGGCACGATAATCTGATCGCCGCTCTCCAGCCTGATGTTCTGGTCCATCTTCTTGCCGGAGATCACTTCCTTGTAGTTGAACTTGAGCCTCTCGCCGCCGCGCAGGATGACGATTTTCTTGGGGTTGGCGAAATCACGGAACCCCCCCGCGTTCACCAGCGCTTCGAGCACCGAGGTGGGCACCGTCAGGGGATACGAACCGGGCTTCTGGACCTCCCCGATGATGAAGTACTTCTTGCTGTTGACCTGCCGCACCGCCACACTCACTTCCGGCTGTGTCATATATCTTGAGAGACCCTTCTCCACCGCCGCCTTAAGTTGCTCCGGAGTCAGTCCGGCAGCCTGGATCTCATTGACCAGCGGAAGCGAGATGCGCCCGTCCGGACGCACCGGGAATTCACCCGAGAGTTCCGCTTCCCGCCATACCCGCACTACCAGCAGATCTTCCGGTCCGATCACGTACGTTTTCGGGTCCACCGGAGCACCCCCGAGCGTGGGCGCTTCCACCTTCTTATGAGCGCCCGTTGGCGCCTGTTGAGACCCCGCCGCGAACCGGGGCAGTATGACCGTGGCGGACAGTATCAGGACAGCAATTGAACGTCTAACCATATCGATCGCATCCGGGAGGCTGCGGACGCCAGGCATAACGCCCGGGCATCTCCGCACGTTGAAATCCGACAAGTTCTCGTTTAATAGTGTACTGCAACTCTCAGTTTCGGGCACCCCAGCCTTTTTCGCCTGCCTCGCCTATCCCAAAAGGCGTAGAGGAAACTCCCGTAAACGGAAGCTGCGCATTGGACCAAATGTACTGGTCTTAACAAAGTCATCACTTTGCAGTGGCTTCAACAATGGTGTTCAGAGTGCATACTAGTGCGTTATTCAACAAACGGCTGACTCTCCGGAGGGAACGTACTAAGTGATTGTGGTAAAGGCAGCCTCAGTATCCTTGCTCCTCATTGGGGCGGCACTCCTTTCGCCCGGCGCGCAGCCGAGGCTCGCCCCGACCTATGCCGAATGGCTTGCCGGCCCAGCTTCCTACCTGATTACAAAGACCGAGCGCCAGGCGTTTCTGAACCTGAAGACCGACGACCAGCGGGACGCTTTTTTGGAGCGCTTCTGGGAACTCCGCAACCCTGCTCCGGGATCCGGACACAACGAGTTCCGGGAAGAGTTCTACCGCCGGCTGGCCCACGTCAACGCCTTCCTTGGTAAAGACTCCGGCACCGAAGGATGGCGCACCGATCGCGGCCGCACCTACCTGCTCTTCGGCAAGCCTCAAAGCACCACGAATTTCTTGCACAGTCAGGAGCTGTTCCCAGTTGAGCTGTGGTTCTACTCCAATCCCGGGCTCTCGGAGCTCCCTCCGTTCTTCTACATTCTTTTCCTCGACCGCGACGGCGTCGGCGGCTACCGCTACTATCACCCCGCCGTGGACGGCCCGGAAAAACTGCTGCGTGCCGGAGGTACCAGCCGGCAAGCCTACCAGTACCTGCGGAACATCAACACGGAGTTGGCCCGCGCCACCTTGTCGCTGATTCCCGGGGAGCCGGTGGATACTGACACCTTTGGCGGCTCCATGGCTTCCCAAAGCATCATTCACGCGGCCCAGGCCTACAACCAGATGCCCAGCTACGTGGCGCTAATCGCCCAGCGGGCGCTGCGGCTTGAGCGCGTCAGCTCGCGGGTGCAATACGATCTGGCGCGCGCCGGGCTGCTGGCTTTCGTTGCCTGGGAGAAGGGCGACCCCTGGGTTCATTGGCAGCTTGAGATCCAGGACCCGACCCAACCCAAGGCGGCCGGCGGCCGTGCCGAATTCCGGATCCGGGCGCGCCTCTTCGCCGCCGGGCGTCTGGTGCTGGAGCGGGAGGCGGCGCCCCGTTTTTCGGTTCCCGCCGGCTCGGAAGAAGCACTCAAAGCGCGGCCGTTTGTCTATGAGGACCGCATTCCGGTGGTCGAAGGCACGTACCGCCTCACCGTTACGGCGGAGAACGTAGCTGCCAGGCGGACGTATGAAGCCACCCGCGACATCACCGTCGCCCGGCCTTCCGACCGCGCCGCCGTCAGCGAAGTCCTGGTGGTCTCGCGTTACGAACCGGATACTCGCGAGCGGCCCTTTCACTTCGGTGGCATCAAGTTTTTCCCGGATCCCGCGGGCGCAACCATGCCCGGACGGGGTCTTCGCATCTGCTATCAGGTCTCGGTGGCCGAGCCGCGTCCGGACGCGCTCGACGTCGAGTACGTCATCGGCGGCGGACCCGCGCGTGTTCGGAAGACGTTCGAAGATAAGCTCAGCTTGCGCGCGACGGACGCTTTCGGCTCCCTGATGGTGGGCAAGACGCTCTCTACCGATGAGCTCCAGCCCGGTGCGTATCAACTCGCTGTGCGCGTCAAAGATTCTCGAACCGGCCGGATCGCGGCCCGCTCGGTGACATTCACCGTCACCGACGCGGCCGGCGAAACCCAGCCCGTAGTCGTTTCCGAGGGCCAGGCGGATACCCCGCCGCGGCTCGCCGCCATGCATTACGAACGGGCCTTGTGCTGGCTTGCGCAGGGCCGGTCCCAGGAGGCCGTGGCCGCACTGGAGGCCTCCTGGAACATCACCCAGAACCCTGCCGTACAGGGCTTGTTGCAGCACCTGCGGGCGGCAGCCGGGCGCTCCTCCCGGTGAATCGATTTTCAAGGAAGGTTATAGCGTGAGCAAACGGATCTTCAGTGTTTGTTTATTGTTGCTATGTCTCGCTTGCCGCCCCGCGGCCTTATACGCGCAAGCCGGCGGCGATACATCGAAAGGCTCCGTGTCTATCGAAGTTGCCGACATGAGCGGCGCCATCATTCAGGGCGCGGCAGTGCAGCTTACCGGGCCCACCGGCACCCAGAAGGCCGAGTCCGACCTGCGCGGCCGGGCGGTGTTCTTCAACCTCGCGCCGGGCAACTACGCGGTGCGCGCCGAATTCCAGGGCTTCCGGGTGGCGGAGGTCAAGTCGTTCGCCGTCAGCGCCAATCAGCGCAGCTCTCTGCGCGTGAGCCTTGAGCCCGGCGCGGTGACCGAGGTCGTGCAGGTCTCCGAACGGGTTGCCACCGTGGATACCGCCACCACCACTACCGGCGGCGTTCTTAGCCAGGAGCAGTACGCCAACATCCCCGTCGGCCGCAACGTCACGGCGCTGTTTTCGCTCGCCGCGGGTGTTTCCGACGGCGGCGGAACCGGGACCGCCAATCCCTCCATCTCCGGCGCCAGCGGCCTGGAGAACCAGTACATCATCGACGGCATTAACGCCACGGACCAGGGTTACGGTGCTTTCGGCGTGTGGTCCAGCGTTTACGGCTCGATCGGCTCGGGCGTGAATTTCGATTTCGTGAAGGAAGTCCAGGTCAAGACCGGCGGCTTCGAGGCGCAGTACGGGCAGGCGCTCGGCGGCGTAGTGAACATTGTGACCGACAGCGGCGGCAACGACATTCACGGTTCCGCTTACGCCTACACCAACCCAGGATGGTCGGAAGCCGGTTACAGGCAGCCCAATGACCTCCGCACGGCCGATCCGAAAACCGAAACCTGGCGCCGGAGCGGTTGGGATGTCGGCTTCAATATCGGCGGGCCAATACTAAAGGACAAGTTCTTCTGGTATGGCTCCTTCAACCCGTCTTTCAGTGATGAGGACCGCCTCGGCCCCCAAAATTTCGGCACGCGGGCGCTCGGAATGCAGGACTGGAAGCGCCGCAGCTACAACTGGGTCGGGAAGCTGAACTACAACTTCACGCAGAACCATAAACTCGAAGGGACGGCCTTCGGCGACCCCTCCCGCGATCCTTCCGGCGTGCACCGCTCGCTGGTTCGCGACGACCTGGATTCGGCGTCCAGCAACGCCTATGGCACCCGCAACTGGGCCGTGAAGTATAGCGGACTTTTCGGTGCCAAAACCTTATTGGCAGCCAGCTTCGGAATCAACCACACCTACTTCATCGAGACCGCCACGAACAACGCCTTCGCGATTCGCGACTACACCAAGGTGAAGCCGAATGCCGCCTACACCCTGGCCGGCGGCGCCGGATTCCTCGAGAACTCCGAAGGCGACAACCGCCAGTACAACACCATGCTGACCCGCAACGCCAACCTGTTCGGCGGGCATCAGATCGATATCGGGTACGGCTTCAACCAGGTGCGCTACGACGCCATGCACATCTACTCCGGCCCTGACTGGGCGTTGCCCGAAGCCCGCGGCATCCCCGCTTCGGCCGTCGGAAAAATGACGCATGGTGGCACTTTCTATCTCTACGCAACCCGCACAGTGGGCGGAGTGACTTACAACAACGTCTATCGCAATTACCGCGGCAACTACACCGATCCGGCGGTCACCTCCGCGACGGACTACCACAACGCCTTCGCCCAGGATGCCTGGCAGATCAACCGTTACGTCACCGCCAAGCTGGGCCTGCGCTGGGAACAGCAGCAGATCAATGGTAACCAGAACCGTTACACCTTCGCCGCAAACTGGGCTCCGCGGCTGGGCTTTATCATCGATCCCACGGGGAACCGGAAGACCAAGCTGATGGCCAGTTGGGGCCGCTTCTTCGAAAAGGTTCCGCAGGATCTGGCCGTCCGCGCGATGTCCATGGAGAGTTCCTACATGAACGGGAACTTTTTCGGCCTGCCTCCGACCCAGGCAAACCTGGTTCCGGGCAGCACCTTCAGCCCGTATGGCACGGAGCCGACCATCATTGCCGGCGGCACCAAGGCCCAGTACCAGGAGGAAATCGTGCTCGGGGCGGAGCATGAATTCCGCGGCATGATCTTGAGCGCGCGGTTCATTCACCGCAACGTGAAACGCATTATCGAAGACATCTCCGGCGCTACGGTCGAGTCGGCCGACGCCGGGGCCGAGCAGAATTTCGTGGTCACCAACCCCAGCCTGGGCCTCGACCTGTTCCACAATCCCACGGCCTGCACCTCCGGGGCGAATTGCGATACCGACACCGGCTTTACCGTCGGCTCCGGCATGTTCGAACCCGACGGCAAACCCGACCTGTTCCCGGACCCGCGCCGCGTCTACAAAGCTTTCGAGCTGACCATGGACAAGCGCTTCGGTTCCAACTGGTCGCTGACGGCCAACTACCGCCTCGCCAAGCTCTTCGGCAACTATGAAGGACTCTACCGCAACGATAACGATCAGTCGGACCCCAACATCACCTCGCTCTTCGATTTCATCTGGAGTGAGGCGCTTGCCGACCAGTTCGCAGTCGGGCCGCTGCCGAACGACCGCCGGCACGTGGCGAACGTTTTCGGAAATTACGTTTTCCGGAAACGCCTTAATCTGGGAATCCGCTGGACCGCGCAGACCGGCTCACCGCTCAACAAGCTGCTGGCTCACCCGTCCTACGGAAACAAAGGTGAGGTTCCCGTCGGGGGACGCGGCGCGTTCGGCCGCACACCCTTCCAGAACTACTGGGATCTGAAGGCGTCTTACGATCTTCCGTTCAAGGCGGAGCGCTACAAGACCACGGTATCGGTCGATATGCTCAACCTGTTCAACCGGAAGACGATCACGACCGTAGACCAGTTCGCCGAGTTGGATGGCGGAGTGGCGAGCGTGGACTGGATGAAACCGCTGACGTATCGCCGGCCCTTCTACGCGCGCTTCTCGCTGCGCTTCCAGTTCTAAGAAAGACGGTAGGAAATGTCTGGCGGGCGCTCCTCGCGGAGCGCCCGCTTTTTTTTGTTTTTTGACTAACGTGACAACATGTTCGACCGCGTCGAAGACCTTGTCCCAGGAGGTGCGAAAGAGTCTCCGCCGTCTCTTTCCATGACAGTCGACGCGCCGCATGGTGTATAGAGGGAAGATGAGAAGACCCCACAGGGGAATGAACTCAAAGCGCCGTTCAGAGAGTTAGTCGTAACCGGGCGCCGGCAAATGGCAGCGCGAGCAGACTGCGGCCGAACCCTTGCGCGGCCGTACGGCCACTTCGATGCTCTTCTTGTCGGCACTCAAGTGGGCTTGCTGGTAGACAAACCCTCGGAACCGATGGCACGGTTTAGAATCGTGATCAGTTCCATGGTGCGGATGGGAGTGGCGGCGAAAGCTCTACCATAAACCGGCCCCAGACGCGGGCTCGCCGTCCGTCTCGACAGCGCTACGGCCCTTATTCGGGGAAATCGCCCAGTTTTTCAACGAGAGATCCTAGAGGAAGCACGTTGACCACGCCGGGAGCCGCGGAATCGGTAAACGCTGGGCGACAAGCCGGGACCGATGTGCCCACGTGCGTCCGCCGGACCGCTTGGCACCGGCTCAAGTTCCGCGTGGCGCATCACCAGTTCGCTGCAGTAAAACACTGGGCGAACAATCCTGATCTACGCCAAAAGACGCTTTGATCGTCTACAATTGTCGGTAATCTAGGGCATATGGCAAAGCCAACCGATTTTGTCCAAGGCACTCTTGATCTGTTGATCCTCAAGACCATCTCGCTCGAACCCAAACACGGCTGGGCCATCGCCAAGCGCATCCAGCAGGTTTCACACGAAGCTCTCCAGATCCAGCAGGGGTCCCTGTACCCGGCGCTACACCGTCTGGAGCAGCAGGCCTGGATCAAGGCCGAGTGGCGCCCGACCGAGACCGGACGAATGGCAAAGTTCTACTCGATTACACGTTCGGGACGGAAGCAACTGGAAAGGGAATTAGCAAACTGGGCTCGGCTGTCGACGGCCATCAACATAGTGGTCCAGGAGGCTTAGCAATGCGGATTGTAGACAAAGCCCGTTTGCGGCTTCGATCGCTGTGCCGCCGTCCGAATGTCGAGTTCGAACTCGAAGCCGAACTTCGTTTCCACCTGGATCAGCTCATTGAAGAGAACATTTCATCCGGTATGCCGCCCGAGGAGGCCCGCCGGGCCGCGCAGCGCATGATCGGGGGCATCGCGCAATACAAGGAGGAGTGCCGGGATATGCGCCGCGTAAACTTTGTCGAGGATCTTGTCCAAGACGTACGTTACACGATTCGATCTTTAGCGAAGAGTCCAGGGTTCACAGGAGTTGTCGTCGCCACGCTGGCGCTCGGGATCGGAGCGAACACTGCCATTTTCACGATCGTGCATGGAGTGCTGCTGCGGCCCCTCGACTATCCAAAACCCGATCAGCTGATGTATCTGACCGCAGAATCTCCGGCCATTGGGGGCACCCGAAATGCACTCTCTGCGCCAGAGTACACGGAGTTCCGCCAGATGAACCAGTCGTTCGCGGCGGTTGGCGCTTATTCGACCGGCGGCGCGGCGTACACCACCGGCGAGGTCAACCTCACGGCCGGGGATCGACCTCTGCGGGTGCGCTCGATCTCCGTCGATACACATTTGCTCAAGGCGCTCAGTATTCAGCCGGAGCAGGGACGGTTCTTCAGTGACGAAGAAACCGCGCGTTGGACCGGGACGCTACCGCCACCGATCGCAATTCTCTCGCACGAATTGTGGCGAACAGCATTTGGAGGACGACCGCTCGTTGGACAGAAGGTGGAAATCGAGGGCCGCCCGCACGAAATCGTTGGCATTATGCCGCCCGGGGCCGACGTCATGGATAACCACACCCAGGTTTGGTTGCCCCTCTGGCTACACCCGAATATGGCTCGGCAACGCGGGGTCCACGTCCTATACGTCATTGCGCGACTGAAAGACGGCGTCACCTTCGAGGCGGCACAGACGGAGCTGAACGCATTCGTCCAAAACTGGGGCGAGCGTGTCGGCACGAAAGACCATGTCCCCACGAACCGTCCCCTGCGAGCAGTAGACCACACCCTCCAATTGTGGACGTTACAGGACGCGATCGTTGGGAATGCCAGCCGCCCGATCTGGGTTCTGCAGGCCGCCGTGGGATTCGTGCTGCTCATCGTCTGCGCGAATCTTGCAAATTTGACGATGGCTCGCGCCGGGTCACGCAGACGTGAATTTGTACTGCGCGCTGCTCTCGGCGCCAGCCGCGGCCGGCTGCTCCGGCAGTCGGTAACCGAAGGTGCGGTGATGTCCGGAGCCGGTGGCATTCTGGGTCTGTGGCTAGCTAGCGCTGGCGTGCGGGCGCTGATCCGTGCTTACCCGACCAGCGTCCCACGGATGAGTGAGCTTACGATCGATTTGCCCGTTCTTCTGGTTGCGCTCGGCCTATCGACTGGGACTGCCCTGCTTTTCGGGTTCGTGTCGCTCGGGCACCGGCGAACGAATAGCTTGGTGACTGCGCTCAAGGAGGGCGGAAGGGGTGCCAGCGGCACTTGGCGTCATTACGCCCGTCGTGGACTCGTGATAGCCCAAGTCGCTTTCGCGGTGATGCTGGTTATCGGAGCGGGTTTGCTAGTTCAGACAGTCTACAACCTCACGAGGATCGATGCAGGATTTGACCGGTCGCGGCTGGTGACGTTCTCGATGACATTGCCAATGGCGAATTCAGATCCCGACACACGCGCGCAGGCATATCAACGCGTCCTCGACAGGCTTCGCTCCATACCGGGCGTGCTGGGAACGGTTGCCATGTCGGGTCTGCCGCCGAATCGAACTCCAGATGCGATCGCTACTCCTATCGGGAACTACACCTCCGACAATGGCAGGCCCTTTGAAATCATCGACTACTACCAATTCGTCATGGGCGACTATTTCGGGACAATGGGCATCCCGATCGTCGCCGGCCGCGGCTTCGAGCGCACCGACAACGCGTCACAAGGCAAGGTGGCCATCGTCAATGAGACTCTGGCGAAAAGGATCTGGAAGGGGCAGAACCCGATTGGCCAGCGTTTGCGGCCTCCGGGTGGTTCGTTTGGCGCTACCGATGATGTCTGGCATACGGTGATCGGAGTAGCCAAGGACGTCAGGCAGCGCGGTGTGGAGCGCCCGCCAGGAACTGAACTTTACGTATCCCTTGACCAGCACGGCGTCTCTCCGCCGAGTATGAATTTGGTGATGCGGACGACGTTACCACCGGCCGCGCTGTCAGGGACGATCGAGCGAGTGGTTCGGGAAGTGGACGCCGCGGTTCCCATTGTGCGGCTTCGCAACATGGATTCGGTGTTCGCCGAATCGATTCGGCGACCTAAACTTCTGGCGCAGCTATTGGGCGCTTTTGCCGGCCTGGCGCTGCTACTGGCAGCCATCGGCACTTACGGTGTGCTCTCCTATATGGTGACGGAGCGCCGGCGCGAGATCGGCATTCGGGTCGCCCTCGGTGCAACTCGCTCCCACGTGCTCACACAGATCATGAAGCAAGGGCTTCGGGTCACGGCGTTGGGCGTCACCATTGGCCTTGCGGGCGCGCTTGCCTTAAATCGGCTGATTGCGTCCCTGCTGTTTGGCGTGCAACCGACAGATACCGTGACGATCGCCTCTGTGATCGCGACAATTACGGCAGTGGCGGTGTTTGCCAGTTGGCTGCCGGCGTGGCGCGCCTCGCGGGTGGACCCGAACATCGTGCTCAGAGATGAGTAGCAGTTGAGAAGCTCTCTTACGCCATACTGTTATTTTCCTGGGCGGATCGCCGCTACGGAGGTTGAGGCCCGTGAAAAGGCGCTAACCAGAAGGTGCCAGGAGAGCCAGATGCCGATTACCCGCTGCTGACGGCGCAGCGTTTACCGGAGAGGGCAAACTGGTTCGAAAGGCAACTGGCTACGAACAGCAAAAAGCTGAAGCCGCGCTATCCCGCATCGGGTTCACGGGCTGCGCGAGCCGAGCTTCCGGCCGCCATTGGAGCGTATCGGTTGACCCACAGATTTCTCCGACGAGGTCTTTTTTTATGCCTTGATGTCGTTTTTCGAGAAATCCCACTCCGTCATGCGGCGCTCCCGCGCGGCCAGGTTCACGAGGTGTGCGCACGCCGCCGCCTGGTGCCCGGCACCGGCATCTTCCCAGTATGGTTTACGGGTCTTCACGGACTCGAAGAAGTGCCGGAAGTGTTCCACCGTGGCATCCGTGTTGGCGGTGCGGATCTTCTCCGGCTGGTTTTTGGGGCGCTTGGCTGGCGCCAGCTCGGTGGCGATCACCTTCGGGTCCTTCCAGTAGGCTTCTTCGAGCGCGAGCGGCCAGCTTTCGACTATCCAGCGGTTGTCCTCCCGGGCATTCTCCGGGAAGAACGTCAGGGCGCCGCCGAGGGTAAGGGCGCCTTCGGTCCCCAGAATCTGGAAATTGCCCTCCGCCGCCATCTCGTTATTGAACGTGGAGCTGAGGTTCACCGCAAAGCCTTCCGGGTACTCCAGGACGGCGTTGATGGTATCCGGCACGTCGCGGCTTTCCTTCCAGCGGTACAACTGCCCGAGTGCCACCGCGCGCGCCGGGGCCTTGGCATCCATCAGGAAGTGAATGGTGGTGCAGAGGTGCACGAAGAGGTCCGTGGCGATGCCGCCCGAGTAGTCCTCATAGCACCGCCAGCGGAAGAAGCGCTCCAGGTCGAAAGGACGCTTCGGCGCCGAGCCCAGAAACATGTCCCAGTTGACGGTTTTCGGGGAAGCGTCCGGCGGGATGGGGTAGATCCAAGCACCCGACGCGGTATTGCGATTGTACGCCGCCCGGATCATGGTGATTTTCCCGAGTTTGCCGGCGGCAATCATCTCTTTAGCGGCGCGCTGTTCGGCTGAGCTCACCCCTTGACTGCCTACCTGCACGACGCGGTTGTTTTCGCGTGCCGCGGCGATAATCTCGTTGCCCTCCGAAGAGCGGTACGTCATGGGCTTCTCGGAGTAGACATCCTTTCCGGCCTTCACGGCGTCCACGATCATCTGTTTATGCAGGTGGTCGGGAGTGGCTACCACCACGGCGTCAACCGACTTGTCGGCCAGCACCGCTTGAATGTCCGGGTACTGTTTTGCGCGGCCTTTCACACGGTGAAGTGCGCGCTCGATGCGGCCCTGGTAAGCGTCCACCAGCCCCACGATCTCGGCTTGGGGGTGCTCCAGGATGGCGGCCATCAATTCGTGGGCGCGCGCGCCGCAGCCGATCATCGCCACAGTGATGCGGTCGTTCGCGGCGGGGCGGGCCAATTTCGCGGTGCCGGCCAATACGGCCGTCGTCTGGAGAAAGT
The DNA here is from genome assembly GCA_035561075.1 of Bryobacteraceae bacterium. Lineage (GTDB taxonomy): Bacteria > Acidobacteriota > Terriglobia > Bryobacterales > Bryobacteraceae > JAMCRM01. The sequence goes on along the minus strand of DATMYF010000084.1, from coordinate 45,639 downwards.
TCCGGCGTGTGACTTCCATAAAAGGCGGGTCCTCGAAAGCGATTATAACCGGGGAGTGGGAACTTCGCCCGGTGCGAGCGCCTGCCCAACGCGCAGCAGACGGGCCTCGGTAAACGGTTTCCCGAAGATCTGGAGCCCTACAGGCAGCCCGCATGCGTCAGTCCCGCAGGGAATCGAGAGCGCCGGCAGCCCGATGACGTTGAGCCCGCGCACCAGGCGGGTGCACGCCAACCGCACTTCGGCCGTGCGGTTCCCGATCGAAACGGTCATCTCGCCGATGCGCGGCGCGGTGATCGCGGTGGTCGGGGTGAAGATGCAATCCACCTTCGCCCAGAGCTTGCGGAACTCGGCCTGAAACATGCGGCGGAGACGCTGCGCGTTCACGTAGTCGGCCGCGGGGATCAGTCGCCCCTCGTCAAGCACAGCCAACACGTCGGCGCCGAACTCGTCGCGGCGGTCGAGATACGGCTCCATCAGGGCGGAGGCCTCGGCCAGCAGGATCACGCGGCTCACCGCGTTCAACGCCACCATATCCGGCACCCGGATGGGCTCCACCCGTGCGCCGAGCGATTCGGCCTTCCGCGCCATCCCCCGGACCGCGGCCTCCACCTCCGGTTGGACTTCCTCGAAAAAGAAGTTCTGCGGGATGCCGATCCGCAGCCCGCCGATGCCCGGCTCGGGTTCGGGCAAATAGTTCTCCACGGGGCGGCGCGAAGAGGTGTCGTCACGAGGATCGAAACCTGCGATGGCGTTCAGCACCACCGCGGCATCGGTTACCGAACGGGTAAGCGGCCCCATATGGTCCAGGCTGAAATCGAGCGGCCGCACGCCGTAACGGCTTACCCGCCCGAAGGTGGGCTTGAGCCCCACCAGGCCGCAGAAAGACGCCGGGATCCGGATGGAGCCGCCGGTGTCGCTCCCCATTCCCATGAACACCATCCCGGCAGCCACCGCCGCGCCCGATCCGCCGCTGGAGCCGCCCGGAATGCGTTCTGTATCCCATGGATTCCGGATGGCGCCGAAGTGCGGGTTGTTGGAAGTCACCCCGTACGCCAGCTCGTGCATCCCGGTCTTGCCCATCAGGACCGCACCGGCGGCATGGAGACGCTCCACCACCGCGGCGTCGCAAGAAGGCACGTAATCCGCAAACAGCCGCGACCCGCACGTTGTGCGGACACCTTTGGTGCAGAAAACGTCCTTCACCGCCACAGGGATGCCGTGCAGCGGGCCGCGATCCGTGCCGCGGGCGAGTTCCTCGTCAAGCTGCCGCGCCCGCGCCCCCGCGGATTCGGCCATGACGGTCTGGACGGCATTGAGCCGCGGGTTCAGCCGCTTGATGGCATCGAGCGAGGCGGACGTCAGTTCGGCCGAGGAGATCCGTCGGGCACGCAGTTCCGCGGCGGCTTCGAGGATGGTCATGCCTGTTCCTCCTCGGGCTCGGCCCGAAACGTCACGGCCGGCTCCACCCACTCGGGAATGGTTCTAACCAACGGCCGGAATGCGGCCTCCAACCCGTCGAGCACCGGGGCGCTGCGTTCGATCTGCGCCTCCGGGATGTCCAGCCCGTGGCCGGCGGCGATCTGCTTCCAATCCTTCATTGGATCAGGATACGTCCGTCCGGTCCCTTTCGGCGCGCGCCGCCCATTCCGCACCCGCCAGGATCACCATCGCGCCTATGAAGCTCCACAGCAGAATCGTCACGGAATTATAGAAAACGCCGTATTCACGCTGCAATTTGGTGCCGAAAAGCGGCCAAATCAGCAAGTTAACGTACTTTAGCGCCTCAAGCAGCAACCCCACTACGATGGCCACGGGCGCGGCCTGCCTGGGGTCCACCTTGCGGTTGGGCAGCAACCAATAGACCAGAAAGAGCGCCAGAATCGAGATCGGCACCGCTGCCAGCTTAAAGAGAACGAGATCGACCCACGACCGCATCATCACCATGGGCCCGGTCCACCCGACGGTCCAAGACTGGTGCATGGCAGTCAGAATCAGGGAAAGCAGCGCCAGGCCGCCGCACATAAAGATCATCCCCAGGCTCACCAATTGGTTACGCAGGTAGCTGCGGTTGGACGTGACCCCCCAGGCGCGGTTCAGCGCTACCTCAAGTGGCTCGAAGACGCCGTTCGCGGTAAACAGCAGCAACAGCATGGAGGTGAGCTGGAAGGTACCCCGGATCTTGATGTTGCGCTGAATGAACCCGCCCAGCTCGCCAGGCAGGAAGTCGTTCAGGGCCATATAGATAGCGTTCACCGCCGCGGGCCAGTTAAGCACGTCGCGGCAGAAAGTAAGGATGACGATCAGGAAGGGATAGAAGGAGAGCAGGACGCTGGCCGCCACCGCCAGGGCGTAGACGTGGGCCTCGGTTTCCGCCAGATAACGGAGGGTGGGGCGGCACCGGGCGTAGCGCGCCGCCCAGTTGGACGGGCCGATCAGGGTGATGAGACTCATTGACGGGGTGAAACTTCAGCTTACGCCAATGTCCAGAGGAGAGCCAAATTCCGCTATCCTAAAATTTGAGTGGGCGGCATCGCCACACTCTGGAGTGATCGTTTGCATAGACTTCTGCTCGCTTTCCGGTCGTTTTTCCAAATTCTCTTTCGCGGCGCGCTCTCGGAGGCGGTGGTGACGGATCTGGGCCTCGCACCCCGCGACACGAAGCCCGCCGCTCCCATCCAGCCCGCCGTGCGGGTTTCCGACGGCGCGCTCCAGATGCTTGCTATCCTGCAGCGCGATTCGCGCCTGATCGACTTCATCATGGAGGACATCGCCCCGTACTCCGACGACCAGGTGGGGGCCGCGGTGCGCAGCCTGCACGACCAGTGCCGCGAATCGCTCACCCGGTATCTGAAGCTCCAGCCCGTGATCGACGGCGTGGAAGGCACCTATACCCAGGCCACCGGGGCCAACGGCGGACTGGTGAAGTTCATCGGCAACGTCCCCGCCCAGCCGCCAGCCGGCGGCGTGCTGCGCCATAAAGGATGGCGCGCGGTGGCGGTGGATTTGCCCGCACTCGCTCCCCGGCAGGACGCCAGCGTGATTGCGCCCGCCGAAATCGAGGTCGAATAGCGCCGCGGGGGCGTCATCCCGGGAGGTAATTTGGAACCGAAGTACGTCATCGGCATCGACCTGGGGACCACTAACTCCGCCATGGCCTATGCGGAGGCCAAGCCGGAAGCGGATCCCTTTGCATCGCCCGAAGTGCGCCTGCTTGGGGTGCCGCAACTGGTGAATCCGGGGGAGGTGCGGGACCCGGACCTGCTGCCGTCATTCATATATCTGCCGGGTGCGACAGATTTCCCTCAAGGGACGCTGGCGCTGCCCTGGGACCCGAGCCCCGAGGCTGTGGTGGGTCGCCTGGCGCAGAAGCGCGGGGTCGAAAACGCCGGCCGGCTGGTGACTTCGGCCAAATCGTGGCTCTCGCATTCCGGGGTGGACCGCACCGCCCCGATCCTGCCGTTCCGCGCGCCCGAAGGCGTCCCGAAGCTCTCCCCGGTGGAGGCCAGCCGCCGGTATCTCGAACACCTCCAGCGCGGTTGGGACATCAAGATGCCAGAGGCGCCGTTCCACGAGCAGGACGTGCTGGTGACCGTGCCGGCGTCCTTCGATGCCGTCGCCCGTGAACTGACGCAGCGCGCCGCCGAAGACGCCGGGTACCGCAACGTCACCCTGCTCGAAGAGCCACAGGCCGCCTTTTACGCCTGGATCGACCGCCACCGCGACTGGCGCGAACGCGTCAACGTGGGGGACCTCATCCTGGTAGTGGATATCGGGGGCGGCACCACGGATTTCACCCTCATCGCCGTGACGGAGCGTGCCGGCGAACTGGCGCTCGACCGCGTGGCCGTGGGGGAGCACATCCTTTTGGGCGGCGATAACATCGACTTGGCGCTGGCCCGCGTGGTGGCCGACCGGCTGGCCGAAAAGGGCACTCGCATCGACGGGTTTCAGTTGCAGGCCCTTTGGAACAACTGCCGCACCGCCAAAGAGAAACTGTTGGAGCCGGGCGCCGCCTCAACCGAGGAGCCCGTCACAATCCTGGGAAAGGGTACCGGACTGGTGGGCGGCACCATCAAGGCGTCGCTCACTCTTTCCGATATCGAACGCGTGCTGCTGGACGGTTTCTTCCCCACGGTCTCGAGCCAGGACATGCCGCAACGCGCGCGCAAGGTAGGGCTGCAGGAACTGGGGCTGCCGTACGCGGCGGATGCGGCGGTCACCCGGCACATGGCTCGTTTCCTGCGGCAACAGGCCTCATCGGCAGAACACGGGGCGGTGCGGCGCGGCCCCAGCGGACTGGCCTGCCCCACACACGTGCTGTTCAACGGCGGAGTATTGAACGCGCGGCTGGTACGGGAACGCCTGCTCACCACGCTCGACAACTGGCTGGCGGAAGAGGGCTTCCCGGCCGTCGAACCGTTGAGCGGCGAAGACTTGATGCACGCGGTTTCGCGCGGCGCGACCTACTATGGCCTGGCGCGGCGCGGACGCGGCGTGCGCATTCGCGGCGGCGTCGCCCGCAGCTACTATGTGGCGATTGAGAGCGCCATGCCGTCCGTCCCGGGTTTCACAGCGCCGCTCAAGGCCTTGACGGTGGTGCCCTTCGGTATGGAGGAAGGCACGGACCAGCGCATCGCCGGGCGCGAGTTCGGGCTGGTGGTAGGGGAGCCCGCGGAGTTCCGGTTTTTCACCTCAGCCGCTCGCAAAAATGACCAGCCGGGCGACTTGATCGAGGACGTAGGAGACGATTTACAGGAACTACCTCCCATGGGGGTCGAGCTTCCCGCGAGCGGCAACGGCGCGGACGTGGTGCCGGTCTCCTTCGAAACCGTGGTGACCGAAACCGGTATGCTGCAACTATGGTGCGTGGCGCGCGACGGGCGCCGCTGGAAGCTCGAATTCAACGTACGTGAACGCGTAGAAACATGAAAATCGGAATCGACCTGGGGACCACGAATTCGGCCCTGGCGTTTATTGATCCCGGCGAAGCCGGCGACCGCGACTTTCCCCCCATCCACATTTTCGAAACGCCGCAGGCGGTGGCGCCCGGGCGTGTGGAGGCGCGGCGCACGCTGCCATCTTTCCTGTTCCTGGAGGACAGCCAGCCCATTGGGGAGTACGCGCGCGAGCAGGGCGCCTTGGTGCCCACCAAACTGGTGCACTCGGTAAAGAGCTGGCTCTCGAACCCCGACGTGGACCGCACCGCCAAAATCCTGCCGTGGGATTCCCAGGAGACCGGCCGGGTGCTCTCACCGGTGGAAGTCTCGTCGCGTTTCCTGGCGAAATTCCGCGACGAGTGGGACAAAGCCACGGGGCTGCCGCTGGCGGAGCAGGACATCGTCCTCACGGTGCCGGCGTCCTTCGACGAAGAGGCGCGCGAGCTGACCGTGATGGCGGCGCGCGAGGCCGGCCTGGAAAAGATCACGCTGCTCGAAGAGCCGGCGGCGGCGTTCTATTCGTGGATCGCCAACAACTTCACGCAATCGCGGCGGCTGCTGCGGGACGGCCAGATCGTACTGGTCTGCGACGTCGGAGGCGGCACCAGCGACTTCAGCCTCATCCGGGTAAGCCGCGAGGGCGACCTGGTGAACTTCACCCGCACCTCCGTCGGCCGCCACCTGCTGCTGGGCGGCGACAACCTGGACCTGACACTCGCCTGGCTGGTGGAAACCAAGCTCGGGACGCCACTCTCCATCCGGCAGCGCAGCGGCTTGCGGCGGCAGTGTTCGGCGGCTAAGGAGCGGCTGCTGCTGGATCCGCATCTGAAGAGTGTCGAGATCACCGTGCTGGGGACCGGGACGGCGCTGATAGGGCGCACGCTCAAGACCGAAATCCTGCGCGAAGAGGCGTTGGAACTGGCGCTCGACGGCTTTCTGCCGATCACCCAACGCGGCGATTTACCGAAGGATGAGAAACGCAGCCTCTTCCGCGAACTGGGGCTGCCGTATGTTTCGGACCCGTCGATTACCCGCCATCTGAACCAGTTCCTGGAATCGGCCGGGGAAGTGCCGGACGCCATTCTTTTCAACGGCGGCTTCTTCATTCCCGACGTGCTGCGCAACCGCGTGGCGGATGTGATCGAGCACTGGTACGGGCGGCGGCCCGAGATCTTCGAAAACCGCGACCTGGATCTCGCGGTGGCCGCGGGCGCGGCGTACTACTCCTATGTGCGCGCTACCGGCAGCGGCGTGCTGGTGCGCGGCGGCCTGCCCCGGACTTACTACATCGGCATCGGGGAAGCGCGGGCGGAAAAAGTGTCTACCGTGTGCCTCGTGCCGCGCGGCGCAGAGGAAGGGGCCACGCTCGAAATCGACGACGAGCGCCTGCAACTGGTGGCCAACCGCCCCGTGTCGTTCCGGCTGTACAGCTCGCTCACCCGTACGGATGACCCCTTGGGAGGGGTGGTGGAATTCGATGCGGCGGACCCAGACCTCCACATGCACGCGCCGCTCAACGCGGTGATCCGCTTCGGCCGCAAGGCGGGGGAGCGGCTCATCCCGGTGAAGCTGGGAGCGCGATTGACGGAGATCGGGACGCTTGAAACGTGGGCCGATTCGAAAATCAGCGAGAACCGCTGGCGCCTGCAATTCGAACTGCGCAAGGCGGCCGCCGAGAAGAAGGTGGAAAAGCGCGCCGCCGCGGTGGTGAGCGAAGAGGCGCTGGCGCAGTCGCTGGAGCTGATCCGGGCAGTATTTTCTACCAACGCGAAGTCGCCCGTGGCGCCCGAAGAGGTTCCCGCGAAGCTCGAACAGGCCATGGGGCTGGGGAAGAACTCGTGGCCGGTGGACGCCATCCGGAAGATGGGAGACGCGTTTCTTGAATCCGCGGACGGCCGCAAGAAGAGCCCCGCGTACGAGGTCCGGTGGCTCAACCTGGGCGGCTTCTGCCTGCGCCCCGGTTTCGGCTTCCCGGGTGACGACTGGCGCGTCGAGCAGGCGCGCCGGGTCTACGCACAGGGCTTACAGTACGGCAACCAGGTGCAGTGCGAGATCGAGTGGTGGATCTTCTGGGGACGCGTGGCTGGGGGCCTCAACCGCAACCAGCAGGTGGATATTTACCAGCGGCTGTCGCCCTTCCTGCTGCCGAAAGCCGGCAAGAAAGCGCCCCGTGTCAACACCAGCCTGCTGCGCGAAATGTGGCGCACGGCAGCCAGCCTGGAACTGCTGCCCGTGGGCACGAAGACGGAGCTGGGGGACACCATCGTGCGGCGCATCAAGGCCGGCGATTACCGCGAAACCGAGCTGTGGTGCCTCTCGCGGTTGGGCGCGCGCAAGCTGTTCTACGGGCCGATCAACCTTGTTGTGCCGCCAACGGTGGCCACCCGCTGGGTAGAGGCGCTGCTCCACGTTGATAAGGCGGCCGAGGCCCTGGCCTTGATCGCGCGCCGTACGGAAGACCCCGTGCGGGACCTCTCCCCTACAACGCAGACCACGGTGCGCCGGCGCCTGGAGAGCCTGCCCAGTGCGGACCGCTATCTCCCCATCCTCGACGGCGAAGAGGAGGACGAGCGCGCCCTGGGCCGCATCTTCGGCGAGGAACTGCCCTCAGGCCTGGTGCTGGCCGGGCCGGAATCACCGGAGCCGGTTTAGAAGCGGTACTTCGGCGGCTGAATACCCTTCACCCGCAGGTAGACTTCCGCCTGCCCGCGGTGGTGCGCGGTGTGGGTGAAGGCTCCCCAGAGGGCCTCGCGGCCGGTGCTGCGGCGCCCTTCAGGGCCGAACGTTTCGTCCAGTTTGGCCGCGGTCACCTCGGCCAGCGCCTTCTCGCAGAACGCCACGGAATCCTTCAGGTACTGGATGGTGGTTTGCTTGTCGATGGTGCCCTTGGGGTCCTTGTTCACGGCCGCGATCTTTTCGGGCGGGGCCGGCGCCTGCATCCCGCTCACCCTGCCCGCCACCATGTTGTTGTAGAAGGCGAAGTGAACCATGAGCTTGCCGAAGCCCATTTCCTCGGGACTGGGCGAGAAGTTCCAGGACTCCGCGGGCATGGCTTCCGCCACCGCGAGGGTAAACTCGTCCGAGGTCTTCCAGTGTTTGGTGATTGCCTCTTTCTCGTCCGCGCAAAGGCCGGCGGCCAGTGCGAGGGCGAGGATGGAAACCGGGATTAACCGCATTCGTTCGTCCTCCGGGCTATCATTGTCGTCACAAACGGGGCTGCTTCGCAACGCCGCGGAATCCCCGCGCTGTTACAATGCTTGGCGATGCCAGGCGCTTCCAGAAACCGAGTGCTCGCTGCCGTAGCGCACACCGAGCCCGACCGTCTTCCCGTTGATTTCGGCTCCAGCAACATCACCGGAATGCATGTGAGCGTAATGGCAGCACTGCGCCGCTACTACGGTTTGGGCAACGACCCCGTGAAGGTCATCGAGCCAGGCCAGATGCTGGGTGAGATCGCTCCCGACCTGAAGGAGATCCTAGGCATCGATACCCAGGGACTCTGGCGCCTGAACACCCGCTATGGCTTTCCCACGGATAACTGGAAATCGTGGCGCCTGTACGATGGCCTGGAGGTACTGGTCCCCGGCGGCTTCAACGTCACCATCGACGCGAACGGCGATACCCTGCTCTACCCGGAGGGCGACACGTCCGCGCCACCCTCGGCGCGCATGCCACAGGGCGGTTACTTCTTCGATAACATTACCCGCCAGGAGCCGATCGTAGAAGAGCGCCTCGACCCGCGCGATAACCTGGAGGAGTACGGACCTATTTCAGAAAGCGAGCTGGACTTCCTTGAAACCGCCGCGCGCGAGGCCCGCGCCACCGGCCGCGCCGTGTTGGCCAGCTTCGGGGGCACGGCACTGGGCGACATCTCGCAAGTAGCCGGGGTGGCGCTGAAACACCCCCGAGGCATCCGCGACGTCACCGAGTGGTACGTCTCGACGCGCACCCGCCGCGACTACATCCACGCCGTCTTTTCCGGGCAGGTAGAGGTGGCGCTCGGAAACCTGGAGCGCATTGCCGCGCGCGTGGGCGCGAATGTGGACGTGGCCTATCTCTGCGGCACGGACTTCGGCACCCAGACTTCCTCGTTCTGTTCGGTGGCCACCTTCCGGGAGCTGTGGTTCCCGTATTACAAACGTATCAACGATTGGGTCCACACCCACACCGGCTGGAAGACGTTCAAGCACTGCTGCGGATCGGCCGCGAAGTTCATCCCGTCGTTCATCGAGGCGGGCTTCGACATTTTAAACCCGGTGCAGTGCTCCGCAGCCAACATGGAACCGGAGCGCCTGAAGTCCGAATTCGGTGACCGCATCGTCTTCTGGGGCGGCGGCGTGGACACCCAACAGGTGCTGCCGTTCGGAACACCCGCGCAAGTGCGGGAGCAGGTGCTGGCGCGCTGCGAGGTGTTCGCACCCGGCGGAGGGTTCGTGTTCAACAGCGTCCATAACGTGCAGGCATGCACGCCGGTGGAGAACGTGGCAGCCATGTTCGACGCGGTGAAGGAGTTCAACGGGCGCCGCGGCTGACGCGAATTATCGCTCCTCGTTACTTCAACTGAACGGTCTCGCGGCCGTTCTCTTTCATGGACACCGTCGCGGCGAACAGGCGGCCGACCTGAGCATGCGGTGGCCCTGTATGTACCCATACCGCATGGCCTGCACTGCACGCCGGCGACAGGTTCGCCGCCGTCATCGAGCACCCGGCCGGTGATCACACGGTGGGGAAACAGCCGGAAGACGAAACCCGCTCGAAGCGGGCACCCAAGGCTGGGCCTCAGCCCAACACCATCCGCCACTGATGCTCAAGGCGGTTACCCAGCCGCTTACGACCAGGAAGCTGCGATCCTATTCGTCTTTGATTTGGAAACCCGCAGGAATCTCAAATAGTTGTGTCTCGGGCTCTGCACTGATGGCAACGTCGTACCGTTCCCAACTTGAGCGCCGTTTCGTACCGTCGGGAAACGTCTCAGCGTCCTCGATGCTGACAAGAAGGTCGTAAGTCGTCGAGTACCATGCCGTTCCACAGTCGGTAGAGCTGCCCGCTTTCATGTCCCGGCAGATGACCTTGCGCCCAATACAGTCGATCCCATTGACGGTTCGATTGCCCGTGATCGATTGCGAATCGTAAGTGCGCGGCTCACGGCGTATGGGAACATTGTGCATTACCGTTGCAAGTTTCTCTTTATAGAGAATCGTGGTGACTGTTTGCCGGGCGGGATCCTGGATGACGGACACAGCAAGAGACTCCATCGGCACACCGTCTAGCACCGGGACACGTTTGAAGAGGGGTCCCAGAAGAAGACCGTAAATAGACGCCCGCCTTCTCGTCTGTCCGCACTACGCGTCCGCTGGCGTCGAGTAGCTCCGAGCGCTCACGGTGCTTGGCCATGACAGGTATACTCGCTGCGGAAAGAAGGTGAACGGCATAGCACCCAACTGCACACGCCGAGATCACTTGGTTTCGCATTTCCTTCACTCCTGACCTTGCAACGCTCACACCAACTCTTGATGATCCTTCGGGCAACACAAGTAATTAAGTTCGGTATAACATGGCCACCCACATATTTGTGGACGGCTGTCGCATCGCCCAGCGGGCATCAGCAGTATAGGCGCTCCAGTTACGCTCTGCAAGGGAAAGATACTTACGAGAATCTCCGGTAAGTATAAAACAGCACCGGCCTCGGCGGCGGCGTAACCACCCACAGGGCTGCCGTTCGGGACACCCGCGCAGGTGCGGGAGCAGGTGCTGGCGCGCTGCGGGGTGTTCGCACCCATACCGAGCAGGCATGCACGCCGGGTGCCGCGGCTGACGCGGATCATCGCTCCTGGCTGGCGAGCACCTTCAACTGCACGGTCTCGCGTCCGTTCTCTTTGAGGGATACCGTTGCAGCGCTGCGCTCGAAAGGTTTGAGGAACTCCGGATCCTGCCAGGCGCCGGAATCGACGTCCTGCCAAGCGAATAGCCGGTAATCGCCCGGAGCGATGCCCTGGATTGTGAAGCGGCCGTGCTGGTCGGCGTTGACGTTTTTGAACAGTTCCAGGCGATCGCGTCGGCGCTCGTCGGGCACCAGCACCACCACGGCCCCCGGCACAGGCTGCTGCTTTTCATCGAGCGCCAGACCCTCCACCAGCCCGCCGGCGGAACTGAGCACGATTTCGAGCCGTCCGGCACCCGCGTTGACAGTGGCGCCGTTTTCGAGCATTTCCGAGTCCCCGAGCCGCGCTGATTTGAGGTAGCAGCTTTCCGGCATTCCGAAGACCATCACGCGGTAATGGTCCGGCGCGACGGCATTGAGCTGGAAGGAGCCGTCCGGCTGAACCCGTCCACCCATAGGCGGCGCCAGCGCCAGCTCGTTAGCCGGCCGAAGCGAGACCCTGGCATCGCCGAGCGGGGCTTCCGCGGCGCCCTCGATACGGACCCGCCCCGACAGTTCGAAGCCGGGCGCTAACGTGAGATTGACGTCGTCTACCCCGGCGTTGCCGACGTCGATGGGCTGGCTGGCGGTGTAGCGCTGGCCCTCCTCATACCAGTGGGCGGCAATCGTATAAGCTCCCGGAGTCACCCCGGCGATTTCGAACCGGCCTTCCTGCACCACACTGGAATTGCGGCTGCTGTAGCCCCCCATCCCGCCGCCGCGAGGCATCAGGAAAACCATCACATTGCGCGAGCCGCCGGTGGCGTCGGGATTTGACACGCGTCCGGACACCCGCACGGTGCGGGTACGGGTGAGCGCGAAATCCATGCCGCGCAACTGGTTGCCCTGGACCACCTGCACCGGCGCGGCGGCTGCGGGGTCGGCCGTCCCCGGATAATAGGTGGGGGCATACTGGTCTGCGGAGCCGCCGCCGCCGAACATGGCCGCGGCGCGATACGTGGCGCTCAGGTAAAAGCGGCCCGGCGGCAGGCCAGCCAGGCGGTATTCGCCGATATCGTTGGTGGTCGAAGAGGCGGCCGGCCTAAGCATGCGGCGGCCCTGTATGTAGCCGTACCGCATGGCCTGCACCTGCACGCCGGCAACGGGTTCGCCGTCTTCATCGAGCACCCGGCCGGTGACCACGCCGTGCGGAGTCAGCCGGAAGACGACGTCTTTGAGGCGTTGGCCGGGCGCCAGCGTGATGGTGCCGCCGCGACGGCTCACCCCGCCGGCGCCGTACTCGGACTGGACGAAGCCGGCACGCTCCGCGGTCAGAACATACCGGCCGGCTGGAACGTCCGCAAGCAAGAAGCGCCCCCCGGCGTCGGTGAGGGCGCCGTAGGGCTGCCGCGAACTCGAACCCATGGGGCGCAGCATGATCTGCGCCTTCTTCACCGGCTCGCCCGTGGCAAGGCTAAACACCTGGCCTTCAACGGAGCATTGCTCCGTCTGCGCCCAGCACGGCAGAATCGCGAGAAGGCACGCCAGCAAGCGCATGGATTACTTCCAGCGTATCACCGGGCGCGCGTCACCACTGGTAGTGAACGGCGTAGGTGACAGTCTTCTCCTCACCTGGCTGAAGCGAGACCCGAAACTCTGCGGTCTGGGCATCAGTCTTGTTCGGAGGCATGGAGCTGACCGGGATTTCCCAACCGGTCCAGCGGTACATGTGTTCCACAACGCGCACCTCGGCGGGCTCTTTCTTGCGGTTCCGGACTTTGATTTCGAAGGATTCGTCAGCCGACTGGCGGCCATGATCGATGCGGAAGCTGGTGCGGCGGCGCTCCCCAACGATATCGAACGCGGCGCCGGTGAAGACGCGAATGCGCTCGTTTTCAGGCGTGTGGTCGATGGTGTCTTCGCCGGTGAACTCCATGCGGCCATCGGTGTCGCGGCGATAGAACCGCGCCTTGCCCTTGGGGAGGGCCATGCCAAGCCGGTTGGCGGTAGTATTGATGAATTCCCGCATGACCCAGACCTTGCTTTGGGATTGCGCCCCGAAGCCGGTATCCTGCCGCAGCATTTCGGCGGGCGCGTGGCGATAGCGGTTCCAGTCGATGTTGGCGCCGTCGTAGACGTAGAGCACCTCGGCCTTAATACCTTGTGCGCGCAGAAATTCGACCTGCTTCGACTCCTTATCGAGCAGGGTAACGGGGCGCGGCAGGGTGTAGAGGTGGTATTCGTCGAACGTCTTCTCCGTGACTGGCGCGACCTGCCCGGCCATACCTGCGCTGCTGACCAGACCGCCGACGACCCCGCCGCCCACTCCGCCTCGCGGCGCGACTTTGTTCACATCCCCGGCCATGAGCTTGACGGCCGCGTTCTCGAACGCCTTGCCGCTGCGGTTTTCGATGGTCACCCAGCCGGTCAGATCGATGGTGCCGGCCGCACCCTGGACGATGTTGTAGTCGGCCTCCCAGTTGAAACCGCCGGAGGCATAGGACAATTCCGCATCGAGCGGGCCGGCTGTGCCGGTATGAATGATCCACGTAAGCGCGGGCTTGAGCTGCGCGCCGGCGCTCAGCGCGGGGAAGAGCGGCGTGCCGGGCAGCTCGAAACGCAGTTTGCCGGCGACTTCGATGATGGGTGGCGACGGCATGGCCATCTGCTGTCTCATGCTGTAAGCGGCGGGGTCGTACATCGTGCGCGGCATGCTTCCGGCACGGATGATCTTGCCCTGGACGATCTCGGTCCGGTCGGCGCTGCGGACCTGGAACTCGATGGTCTTGCCCTCGTAAGCGGCCAGCAGGGCTTCGAGTGCGATGGGATCGGCGCGATAGTTCTGCTCCAGGATGGAGAGCGCCCGCTTGCCAGCGGGATCGCGCAGGATCACGGATTCGGGCTCAACACTGGCGGTCACACCGGCGAATTCAATGCGATTGGCGCCGGCCTGAAGCTTGAGCGGGATGGTCTCCCTGACGATCGCGAACTGCTGGTTGTAGACGGTGAGAGCGGGGTCGGCGGCGAAGGAAGCGGCAGCCGCCAGGATCGACACGCAAATGTGGCGCATGGCGGATTGGACGCCCCGGGCGCATTCTAAGTTCCTGCCACAGCAAAGACGTCCATCACACCAGGCGCCAGAGTGCTCGGACTACCTCAGTACTTCGGCACCGACGGGTCGACCTTGTCGCTCCAGGCGAGGATGCCGCCGGCCATGTTGCGCACATTGCGGAAACCGCGCTTTTTGAGGAAGTCCACGGCTTTGGCGCTGCGGACTCCGCTGCGGCAATGGGCCACGATCTCGTCTTCCGGGCTCAGCTCGTCGACGCGGCGCGGCAGTTCACCCAGTGGGATCAGCCGCGATTTCGGGATGCGGGCGATGTTGTACTCGTGAGGCTCGCGAACATCGAGCAGGACGAAGTCGTCGCCGCGCTGCAGCTTGGCATTCAACTCCATTGCGTCGATATCGCCCTCTTCCACCTTGGGCGCCTCGGGCTGTTTCGGGACTCCGCAGAACTGGTGATAATCGATCAGCTTCATAATCGTAGGGTGCTCGCCGCAAACCGGGCACTCCGGGTTCTTGCGCAGCTTCAGCTCACGGAAGCGCATGGCGAGGGCGTCGTACAGCAGCAGCCGCCCCACCAGGGGCTCCCCGATTCCAAGAATCAGCTTCACGGCCTCGGTGGCCTGGATCAACCCAATGGTCCCTGGCAGAATCCCCAGCACCCCGCCCTCCGCACAACTCGGCACAAGGCCGGGCGGTGGCGGCTCGGAATAGAGGCAGCGGTAGCAGGGTCCGCCCGGATAGGCGAATACGGTCGCCTGTCCCTCGAAGCGGAAAATCGAACCGTAAACGTTGGGCTTGCCGGAGAGCACGCAGGCGTCGTTCACGAGATAGCGGGTGGGGAAGTTATCGGTCCCGTCCACCACCATGTCGTAGTCCTTGATGATGGCGAGGGCGTTCTCGCTGGTCAGCGCCGTCTCGTGGCGGTCGATCCGGAGATGCGGGTTGATGTCCCGCATGGTTTCGGCGGCGGAGTCCAACTTCTTGCGGCCTAAGTCGCTGGTACCGTGAATGACCTGCCGCTGCAAGTTACTCAGATCCACCACATCGAAATCGACGATGCCGATGCGCCCCACCCCCGCGGCCGCCAGATACAGGCCGACCGGTGCACCCAGGCCGCCCGCACCCACCAGCAGCACCTTGGCCTGCTTCAGTTTGAGCTGCCCCTCGACGCCGACCTCCGGGATGATGAGGTGCCGGCTGTAGCGCGACACCTCCTCTTGCGAGAGCGCCTCTACCGCGGTGGAGCCGCCGGCGATGCTGGGGACGATCGAAATGGTGTCGCCTTCCCCAACCGGCGTGGCGTCTTTTTTGAGATACCGGATGTCCTCATCATTCACATACACGTTGACGAAGCTGCGCAGCTTGCCCTCATCGCTGTAGAGGTGGCGCCGCAGCTCTTCATGGCGCGCGGTGAGGGCATTCAGCACCTCCCCGACAGTAGCGCCACCGAGTTCCACGGCGTCCTGTTTCCCCGCGTACTGCCGCAGGGCGGTGGGTATTAAGATTTTGGCCATATCATTTCTTCCTGTTCGGCGGCGGTCTGCTCCGGGTCGGGCAGGAAACTCGCCGCATGATCGAAGCGGCCCCCCTTCACCGAAAGGACCACGAAGGAATACCAAGGGCAGGAGTTCTTCAGGTCCGTGTCGGAAAAGTAGGCGCCGCAATCGGGGTGGGAGTGGTAGATGCCGATCAGGTCCATGCCGCGGGCGCGGGCTTCACGGTCCGCGCGCAGCAGGTCCTCGGGGCGCAGTTCGTAGCGCGCGCCCTGCTCGCCGGCGAAGGCGTTTTCGAGCGGCACCGCCAGCCGGACCACACGCTCGCCGTCGGCGCCCGAGCCGATCATCGCCCCGCAGCACTCATTGGGGTAGACGGATTGCGCGTGACCGACCATCACGCTCCAAGGCTGCTCTTCAATGCGAATCATTCCTCGTCCCAGAAGTGCTCACTCAGGTATTTGTCGGCGCCGTCGCACAGAATGGTCACCACCACCCCGGAACGGCCCTGGGCAGCGAGTTGTCCTGCGACCCGGACGGCTGCATGCACGTTAGCGCCGGAGGAGATCCCCGCCAGCACCCCTTCTTCGCGAGCCAGCCGCCGCACCATGCGGTAGGCGTCCTCGGTGGCAACCTCCAGTACCCCGTCGGCCAGGTGTTCGTCGTAGATTCCCGGCACCATTGCGGTGCGCATGTGCTTCATGCCTTCGAGACCGTGGAAAGGCGAATCCGGCTGCACCGCCAGGCATTCAATGCGGGGCAGTTCGCGGCGCAGGCGACGCGTGACCCCCATGAAGGTCCCGCTGGTGCCCAGGCCGGCGACGAAGTGCGTGATCTCGCGCCCGGTCTGAACGATGATCTCGGGACCGGTGGTCTCGTAGTGCGCGCGCCAGTTGGCCGGGTTATTGTACTGGTCCGGGTAGAAGTAGCGGTCGGGGTCAGCTTCGTAGATCTGGCGGCACACGCGGATTGCTCCGTCCGAGCCCTCTGCCGCGTCGGTCAGGACGACCTCCGCGCCGTAAGCTTTCAGGATCCGTTTCCGCTCGGGGGAGGCGTTGGCCGGCAGACATAGCTTCACCCGATAGCCGCGCGCCGCCGCAATCATGGCGTAGGCAATGCCGGTGTTTCCACTCGTGGCATCCAGGATGATGCGCCCATGGCTCAGCGCACCCGAGCGCTCGCCCTCCAGAATCATGCTGAGTGCCGGACGGTCCTTCACCGAGCCGCCGGGGTTCGCGTACTCCGCCTTGGCGCAGATCTCGACGCCCGGGAATGCCGCGGAGATGGCTTCCAGGCGCAGCAACGGCGTGTCCCCGATGGTGTCCAGAAGCCCTGTTGCGCGAAGGCGCGCAACGCCCGGAAATGTAGCCGCCTGTGCCATCCTCGTCCCCTTTTGGATGCGTTCCTTGCTCTGCGGTCGCGTTTCTGTCTCTTTATTGTAGATCTCCCCATTATCGCTAGACAATAGGGTGATCCTTGTAACGTGAGGCGTCGTACGGGGCTAAAATCGGGCGGGCGGTAAAATATCGGCAGATGAAAGTCGCGGAGGGGCCATTCACCACCTTGAGCGGGGTGCCTGTCGAGCCGCTGTACGGCCCGGAGCATCTGGCGGATTTCGACGGTGCGCGGGACCTGGGTGCACCCGGCGAGTTCCCTTACACCCGGGGCATCCACCGTACGATGTACCGGGGCAAGCTTTGGACGATGCGGCAATTCTCCGGCTTCGCCACCCCCGAGGAGACCAACCGGCGCTATCACTACCTTCTGGAGCAGGGGCAAACCGGGCTCTCGGTGGCTTTCGATCTTCCCACCCTGATGGGCTATGACGCGGACCATGCCCTGGCCGAGGGAGAAGTGGGGAAATGCGGGGCCGGCGTTTCGTCGCTCGAAGATATGGAGATACTGTTCCGCGGCATCCCGCTGGCGGACGTGACGGTCTCGATGACCATCAACTCCCCGGCGTCCATCCTCTGGGCCATGTACCTAGCGGTGGCGGAGCAGCAGGGGGTGCCATTCGAGCGGCTTTCGGGCACACTCCAGAACGACATCCTGAAAGAGTACATCGCGCAGAAGGAGTACATTTTTCCGCCCAGGCAATCGATGCGCCTGGTGACCGACACCATCGAGTTCGGGGCGCGTCGCGTGCCGCGCTTCAACCCGGTTTCGATCAGCGGGTACCACATCCGGGAGGCCGGTTCCACGGCCGTGCAGGAACTGGCGTTCACACTTCGCGACGGCATTGAATATGTCGAGTGGGCGCTCGGGCGCGGCCTTGCCATAGACGAATTCGCTCCCCGGCTGAGCTTCTTTTTCAACGCCCACAACGACTTTTTCGAGGAGATCGCGAAGTATCGCGCGGCGCGCCGCTTATGGGCGCACATCACGCGCGACCGCTTCGGCGCGCGGGACGAACGCAGCATGAAACTGCGGTTCCACGCCCAGACGGCGGGATGCTCGCTCACATGGCAGCAGCCGTATAACAACGTGGTGCGGACGTCCATTCAGGCTATGGCGGCTGTGCTGGGGGGAGCTCAGTCGCTGCACACCAACTCGCTCGACGAGGCGTACGCGCTGCCGGGCGAGCAGGCCGTCACCCTGGCATTGCGCACCCAGCAGGTGATCGCGCACGAGACCGGGGTGGTGAACACGCCGGACCCGCTGGGCGGAAGCTACTTCGTGGAGCGCTTGACGCTCGACGAGGAAGCCGGAGCGCGCGACTACATCCGCCGCATCGACGAGATGGGCGGGATGATCCCGGCTATCGAGAAGGGCTATCCCCAGGGCGAAATCGCCAACGCCAGCTACCAGTACCAGCGTGCCGTAGAGTCGCAGGAAAAGGTAGTGGTGGGGGTGAACCGTTATCAATCCGAAGACCAGCCGATCGAACTGCTGCAGATTGACGAGAGCGCCGGACGCCACCAGGCGGCGAAACTCGCGGCCTTGCGGAAGCGTCGCGACAATGGCGCCGTGCGGGGCTCGCTCGACGCGTTGCGCCGCTCGGCTGAAGGCACTGAAAACACCATGCCGTACATTCTGGACGCGGTGCGCGCCTACGCCACCCTGGGGGAGATCTGCGACGCGCTGCGGGACGTCTTCGGCACCTATCAGGAGGCCACACGGATCTGAGCCATGCCGCGACCCATTCGAGTGCTGGTAGCGAAACCCGGGCTGGATGGCCATGACCGCGGCGCCAAAGTGATCGCGCGCGCCCTGCGGGACGCCGGTATGGAGGTGATCTACACCGGTCTGCGCCAGACGCCCGAGATGATCGTCAACGCCGCCTTGCAGGAGGACGTGGAGGTGATCGGGCTCTCGATCCTCTCCGGCGCCCACCGGGCCATTGTCCCGCGCGTTCTGGCGCTGCTGCGCGAGAAAGACATGGCGGACGTGAAGGTGGTGGTGGGCGGGATCATCCCGGACGAAGACGCCGCTGAGTTGAAGCGGCAAGGCGTGGCGGAGGTCTTTCAGCCCGGCGCGTCACTGGCGGCAATCGCGGAGTTCATCCGGACCGCCGCCGGCAGACCCGCCGCCGCGTAAAGGCGACACGCGTGGTAGCCTGACGGTTTACCACGCACATGATACCGAACCCGATACTCGGCGTTTTCCTGCACTGGCTGGGCGGCCTTGCTTCCGGCAGCTTCTATGTTCCGTACCGGGGCGTGAAGCGCTGGTCGTGGGAAACCTATTGGCTGGCCGGCGGCTTCTTCAGTTGGATCATCGCGCCATGGGCACTGGCCCTGATCCTCACTAACGACGTCCGCGCGGTGCTCGGAGAAGCTCCGGGCAGCAGTCTTTTCTGGACGTACATCTTCGGCGTGATGTGGGGCATGGGCGGGCTGACGTTCGGGCTGACCATGCGGTATCTCGGGATGTCGCTGGGGATGGCGATTGCGCTCGGCTATTGCGCGGCCTTCGGCACACTCGTTCCTCCGATCTTCAACGGCGAGTTCATGACGAAGGTGGTCGGGACGGAGTCAGGCAGGGTTATCCTCCTGGGCATCGCGTGTTGCCTGGCCGGCATCGCGGTGGCGGGACTGGCGGGCCTCTCGAAAGAACGGGAGATGCCGGAGCAGCAGAAGAAATCCGCCATCAAAGAGTTCAATCTCAAGAAGGGCATTCTGGTGGCCACCTTCTCGGGTGTGATGAGCGCCTGCATGTCATTCGGGCTTGCGGCGGGCGATCCGATCAAGGCACTCACCGTCCGGCACGGCACCGCGGATTTGTGGCAGGGCTTGCCGGTGCTGATTGTGGTGCTTTTCGGCGGCTTCACCACTAATTTCATCTGGTGCGCGGCGCTGAACATCCGCAACAAAACCGGGCACGAGTACGTCAGCCCGTACCTGCATGATAAGTCCGGAGGCAAGGTGCGGGTGCCCATGATGGCGAATTATCTCTTCTGCGCGCTGGCGGGCACCACGTGGTACATGCAGTTCTTCTTCTACAGCATGGGCGAGACCCAGATGGGCGCCTACAAGTTTTCGAGCTGGACCATGCACATGGCCAGCATCATCATCTTCAGCACGCTTTGGGGAATCGGCCTTAAGGAGTGGAAGGGCGCGGGCCCACGCACGATCCGGCTGCTGACGCTGAGCCTGCTTATCCTGCTGGGGTCTACGGTGGTTGTGGGCTACGGGAATTACCTGGGAGCGGGGGCGAAGTAAAGCTCCGCCCCCTTTGACCGCGGTTTGGAATGTCTTGATCCTGGTAGACCGGCACCTTGGTCCCGCACGGTTCTGGAAGATCGTCGGGGTGTTCAGTGCCGAGTTCTGCATGACGTAGCTGGCGACGCCGTGCAGCTCGTTTGTGCCGCTCTTCGTACTGAGGTTCACCACCGCTCCCATGTCGTGACCGTTTGCCGCATCGAAGGAGGTGGTCTCCCCGAGCTGCATCTGGAGGTTCAACTCCACACATTCCCGGATACGGAGCCCGTCATTTCAACCTAGACGGTGTACACGCCGGCCAGCAAGTAAGGTAGCGAGTAGTTACCCGATTCGTTGGTGCGTGCGGTGGACTGTTGCGCTGAAATGTCAAGGGAACACTTGGGCATGTAGAACGACGCCCGCTATGTGGGGCTGGATTCACCGGGGCAATGAGAACAGCAGATGCCCGGCGAGCACACCCCGCTTCTCGAGACCGCAGCGCGCCAGCGTCTCCAGGAAGGACGCGTTGTTCCACTGCGATCGCTGCTCGACCAGCAGGGTGGTCAGGCCCCTGCGAATACGGTCCTGAACCCACTCCGGACCGACGCGCCGCCACTCCTCCGCGGCGATCACCCGGGCGGGCAAATGGCGGTTGGGCGGATTGGGTGAGTGGACGATCCAGCCCCGTATCCCCAGTTCATGAAACTTCACATCCGCGTCCCCAAAGTAGGCGACAAAGCCGTTCGACTCCGCCGCGGCTAACTTGCGAATGCCAGCCCGAAGTTCCTGGTCGCCGGGCACTGTGGAAGTGGCGAGCCATTGCCGAGCCGCCTCGGGGTGGCCCGAAATGCGCTCGACGAGCCCGTAAACCCGTTCGGCGACCCCCACCAGTGCCAACCCGGCGATGAGAAAGATGCGCGGCGCCAACACGGCGCGGCGCCACTTGGCAGCCAGGACTTCGATTGCGGTCACGAGGCTGAGGGGCAGCCAGACGAGGTGATAGTAGCCGTGTGAAGCGGTGTGATAGTTGAAGGCCAGGCTCATGGCCAGCCCTGGGATTACCAGGAGCGCCGCCTCGGTTACCTGCCTGTTCTTGAGGGCGGTAGCTGTGGCCAACGTGATTGCGGTTATGCCCAGCACGCCCAGGGTGTCGTAAAGCAGGAAGGCCAGGTTGCGATACCACCAGGGATCGAGATAGAGCGCGGGATTCCACCAGTACTCCCGGATTCCCACCAGCCGTGCGAAGTGGTTGACCGAAGCGGCACCGGGATTGATCCTGGTGGCGAGCACGGCCCAGGCTAACCCCGGCAGGGCGGCGAGGGCGAAGGCTGCCGCGGCGGTCCGCCGCTTTTCGTAGAGCAGCGTCCCTGCCACCACCAGTGCCGGTATCAAAGCCGTGGCTTTCGCCAGCACGGTGAGCCCGATCAAAACCGCCCCGAATACGACCAGCCGTTCCGAACATCGCCGGCGACCAGCGAAGATGGAAGCCGCCCCCGCGGCGCTAAGCAGGAACACGTTCATATCCGGGACGGCCATCGGACCATACCGCAGGAAACCGGGGATAAAGAGCACCGCGGAGGCGAGCGTCAAACGCTGGCTCCACGGTGCCGGCAGCATTCGGGCGTATGCGAAGATGACGAGAATCGCGAATAGGGCGACGAGTAGGGCGATCAACTGCCCGCTCTCGGTCACGGTGAACGCCGTGACGCGTCTGAGCAGGAGGGCGGCATACTGCTGGATCGGGAATTCCTGTATGAACGGCGCCGGTTCCCTTCCCCCGCTCATGCTGGAGAGCTCCGTCTCCCATGGAACCCCTCCCGCGCGTTCGAGTTCGGCGATGATGTCGAACGACTGCCAGACGCGTCCGGCCTGGTAGGGTCGGGCCCACAGGTCCGCCGCGCTCACAGCGAAGAGCGCGGCGCCCAGCACGAAGAATGCGATACTCACCAGCGAAACCAGCTTGGACGTGTGAATGTTCGTATCGAGAATTTTCGCGCTGGGGCGAGTCGCCGCACAACCTTAAGAAAGTGCGAGAGGTACGGGCAGACACGCATACGGCCTGCTACAGATCACGGGATGCCGGAATCACCCCGCATCCCGTGAGCTGTAACCCTTAAAAAGCGAGTTTCAAACCAAGCTGGATGTTACGCGGAGTTCCCAGCAGGGAGGTCACAGTTCCGAATGCGCTGCTGGTGGGCGTCGTATTGGGAATTGAAAACCATGCATGGTTGAATGCGTTGAAGGCCTCGGCGCGGAACTGAATGTCGGAGCCTTCGCGAATGCGGAACTTTTTGATCATCGAGAAGTTCCAGATGTTACCGGCGGCTCCACGCAGGCTGGAGAAGCGCAAAGGGAAAGTTCGCAGGTTGCTGGCGAGCTGTTTCGCGGAACTGCGCTCGAAACCGGCATCGACGTTGAACCACCGCTCGATGGTGCGCTGGCCCTCAGCCGAGATGCCCTGGTTGCCGCCGAAGAACAGTACATTGCCGAACTCCGGCATGCCGCCGCTGGTCACCGTCCACACCGACCCCAATTGCCAGCCTCCGATGAAAGCATCGGCCAGCCGGTTGGCGCCGGACCAAATGTGCCGTCCATGGCCGAACGGCAATTCGAAGATGGCGCTGAAGCTAAGCTGATGCGGGTGGTCATAAGCCGCGATGGAGCGGTGGGGCGTCGGGTCGCCGGCATTCAGGAAAGTGGTGGCTTCCATCAATTTGGAGAACCCGTAGCCCACCTGCGTGGTAAAGCCGTGGCTGAAGCGCCTCTCCGCCCGAACGTGCAGGGCGTGGTACCAGTTGTAACCCTGCGGCTGCCGGAGGACGATGCTTCCAAACTCCGGATAGGGCTGCAGAAGCGCCGATCGTCCAAAGGTAGAGGCGTTCAGGGTGCTGCCGGGGAGCAGGCCCGCCAAGGGATTGGAAATGGTTTGGCTTAGGTAATTGATTGCCGTCTGGTCGCGGACGGGGGAGGTGCTGAGGTACTGGTTCGGCAGGGCGTTGATGTTCTTCGAGACGTATAGCCCGACCGACCGGCTGCCGTGGTAACCCACTTCGAGCAGCATCGCGCCCGGCAGCATGGTCTGGGTATTGAGGCTCCAGTGCATGTCGTAGGGCGAGTTGGCCGTCGTGTCGTAGGCGGTGAACGACTGGCCGAGAAACGTCGCGATTCCCAGGCTGGAGCCGCTCGGAGGGGTCACGCTGTTCGGGAAGGGGTTGGCCAGATTGGCGAGAAAGGTCTGTCCCCCATCGAGGCTTGGCACCATCGACGTGCTCTGGCTGAAGCCGCTCTGGAAGGGTCGCCGTTCCGCCGGCACCCCGGTGTCGATCGGGTAGATTCCAAAGCCACCGCGCACCACCACCCGCGGTAACGCCTGATAGGCGAAGCCGAAGCGGGGAGCGAAGACACCGATCGAACGGTCCCACAGCGTGCGGGGCCGCCCATCCACCCCGGCGAACAACAGCCCACCGCGTACGCGGAACTGATCGGCCGCGAGCGCTGCATCGGGTTTGGCGGTATAGGCGGCCTTGGCCGCCGCTTCAATCGCCTGCACGGCGGTCGAGTCGAAGCCCCGGGTGGCACGGTTATAACGGTCCGTGGTGGGGCCGAAGTATTCCCAACGCAGCCCGAAATCCAGGGTGAGTTTACGGCTTACCCGCCAGTTGTCATGGAAGTAGAACGCCCAGTAAGTGGACTGCGTGGCTTGGTTGGCATTGCGTTCGATGCCCCCGACGGTTGGTTGGCCGAGGAGGAATGCGGCCAACCCCTGACCCACTCCGGACGGCGAACTGGAGGAGGTATTGTACGGCCCCTGCGTGTAGCCGGTCCCGAAGGTAAAATATCCCGCGGAATAGCCGTAAGTGCCGTAGGTCTCGCGGTACGCGCGGAGATCGGCGCCGAAGCGAAAATTGTGACTGCCGTGCTGCTGCGTCGCGCTGGCAAACAGCGAGTGCACGTCACTGTTAACGTAATCTGCGGCTTCGGTCCCGATCGATGTCAGGCCGGAAGTCGCGATAAGGGGGATCATGTTGATGACGCCGCCTAACTGCGCCACAGTTTGGGCTGGGAACCCGTACTTGCTCATTTCCTCCCCCACCCGGCGTGGCGTGTGGGCGGCTCCGTAGCGAATGTAACCGTAGCGCACGTTGACCACCATCGTCGGGCTGAGGGTGTAGACGTCATCGAGGGACACCTGCGGCGCATCGCCGGTGTACAGATTGCCGGTGGCCGGTCCATCCCAGTAAGCGCGATAGGGACCTGTCAGGCGGTGCACATACGAGAATCGGCCGAAGAGGCGCTGCCGGTCGCTGACCACGTGGTCGAGCCGCGCCACGTGGTTGTAGTATTTCTCCGGCGAGGGAGCGTCGGTGTAGAAGTTGTTGGTACCGTCGGCCTGTCCGGTGGTGTTAGCCGCAGGGTACAGACCCAGAAGGCTTTTGGAAATGGGGCTGATGCGGCTAGACGGGATGACATTCCCCGCGAACGGCTGAATGGAGTACCGTCCGTCGGCTGTCGCTTTGATGGTGGCGGGGTCATAGATCTGGTACTGCGAACTGATGGCCAGGAGCTTCGAGAAATCCCCGGTTTTCTGGGTGGCGTCCGGGACCGAGGCGGTGGCGGTGCCCACGTTTACCGTGTCGGTGCCCTCGTAACCGTAAGTAAAGAAAGTCCGGTCCCGGCCCTTGTAAATCTTCGGGAGGGTAACCGGTCCCGTGAGGCTGGCGCCCCAACGCTTGTAGGTGAAGTTCCCCCGTGGCTGGCCGGCGCGGTTGGCGAAGAAGGTATTGGCGTTCCAGTCCGGCTCTCTGTCAAAAAGGTAGCCGGAGCCGTGGAACCTGTTGCTCCCGGTCTTCAGGCTGACGTTCATGACGGTGCCGCTGGTATGGCCCACGGAAGCGTCGAAGGCGGTCTCCAGTTTGAATTCCTCCACGACGTCCGCCGGCGGGGAGTTTGACGCACCCGACCCGTTGCTGGTGTTCGCGGTCTGGGTATTCGGCGTGCCGTCGATGGTGAAGTCCGTGGTGCCCACCGGCGCCCCATTGACGCTCAGGTAGTCGGTGTCGGAGGTGACCGCCACCGGCGTGTTCTGGGGCGAGTAGTCGGGCCGGGCTAGCATGGTCCCAGCCGAGAGGTACATGAGGCTGAGCGGGCTGCCGTGCGGGGTGGGCAACTCGGAGACGCGCCGCGAATCGATCACCACGCCCAGATTGGAGTTTGCCGTCTGCAGCAGCGGCGCCTCGGCCGTCACCTGCACCTGTTCCGTAACATCGCCAAGCTGCAGGGTGAAGTCTACCTGCAGGCGCTCGTGGATGGGAAGGCGGACGTTCTCCTGACGGCTGGTTTTGAAGCCGTTGGCGGAGGCGCTCACGTGATATAAGCCCGGCATCAGGAACAGCAGGCTGTAGGCGCCCTCCTGGTTGCTGGTGGCTTTGATCGTTACGTTGGTAGAGACGTTCGTCGCCGATACGGCGGCGCCGGGGACCAGCGCGCCCGTGCTGTCCGCAATTCTGCCTTGTATCGAGCCCCTCGTCTCCTGCGCCTGCGCGGCCGGGACGTACATACATCCCAGTGCCAGTGCGATGGAGGCGACGAGCCGCCGCTGTGTGGGAATGACTACCATCATGGTCTGGTCTCCTTCGCTTCGAAAAATGGATTCACTTCGATGCCTCCATAGGGTGGCCACTCGCGCCGCGTTTCACGTCCACCCGTATCAACTCCACCGACCGCAGGTGGACGAGGTTGTGGGCCAGCGTCCGCGCCGGCCGCAGCGTGGCCGTAAAGTCGCCTGCCTTGGCGAAGGCCACCTCGCCGATTTCGAACGAGCGGTACTCGTACCAGTCGCCCGTGGGCCGCACTGCCGCTCGCAGCACCTGTGTTCCGATGACGGCCTCGATCTGGCCGTCCTCCCAACCCGGTTGAGCCGCATACGTCAAGCGCACACGGTAGCGTCCGGCGCCCGCGATGCGCAGCCGCCAGACGGCGCGGTCGTCCGGCGAAGTCCAGCGTGCGATATGAAAGCCGCCCTTCCGGTTGAACGTCTTGGCCGCCTTGCCATAGGTTGCAGCCAGCATGTAATCGAGGTTCAAGCCACCGCCGTTGGCCGGCACTACCGAAACCGGCGTCACGCGCGGCGCTCCGTCTACCTCCAGCACCACCACCGTGTCGATCGCGTCCGGCGCCGCCGGGGGCAGTTTTACAGTGATGCCGGTGCCCTTCGCCACCGCCAGGGGCCGCCGCTCCCGATCCGCCAGCAGCCAGGCCGAGACGGGCGCGCTGTTGAGCGCCGGGATGCGCAGTTCGCCGTCGCGCGGCCACTCGAACACGTGCAGGTAGAGCCGCGAGCCCTTCACCGTGCAGGCGCCCCAGGGCAGGTTGCCGAAGGGACTGGGGCCGGTCCCGTAGATGCTCTCCCCGTTCCGTTCCAGCCACGCGCCCGTTTTCCGCAGCACGTCCTGGCTGATTTCGGGGACGGAACCTGTGCCGTCCGGCCCGATGTTCAGCAGATAGTTTCCGCCCCGGCTGGCCACCTCCACCAGGCGCCGGATCACCGTCTGGGGACTTTTCCACTGCTGATCGAAGCGGTTGTACCCCCAGGTGCCGTTCAGCGTCTGGGGAGTCTCCCAGTATTCGTCAAGGCCTC
Organism: Bryobacteraceae bacterium; assembly: GCA_035561075.1. Classification (GTDB taxonomy): domain Bacteria; phylum Acidobacteriota; class Terriglobia; order Bryobacterales; family Bryobacteraceae; genus JAMCRM01. Next base: position 19,005 of record DATMYF010000084.1, on the reverse strand, counting down.
CGGCGGGCATGCCGTTGTCGCTCATGTTCTGGTAGTCGCCCATCAGGTCCTGGTCGTAGTTGCCCACGCGCCCGTTCACCAGGCATTGGGGCTGCAGGGAGCGCACCAGGTTCACGAAATCGGTGGCTTGCGCCGGCGTGTACATGCCGCGGTCGAACCACACCAGGCCTACGGGACCGTAACGGGTCAGCAGTTCACGAAGCTGCGGCTTGGACTTTCGCTCCAGGTAGCGTTCGAAGTTCTTCGCGTCTTCGCGGTAGTCCCAGTTGTTGCCGTAAGCGTCCGGGTCGTCCCAGTCTTCTCGGTGCGAGTAGTAGATGCAGAGCCGGACGCCTTCCTCGCGACAGGCCGCCGCCAGTTCCTGAAGGGGGTCGCGGCCGAATCCGCCCCACTCGACGATGTTGTAGGGGCTGACGGCGGAGTGGTACATGGCGAAGCCGTCGTGGTGTTTGGCCGTGTAGACCAGATATTTCACGCCCGCCTGACGGGCCAGCCGCGCCCAGGCACGGGCGTCGAAGCGGTCCGGACGGAACTCGCGGGCCAACTCCCGGTAACGCTCCACCGGGATGTGGAAGCGCTCCATAATCCATTCGGCATTATCCCCGGGGTGGATCCGGTGGCCGTTCCACTCGCCACCCAGTGCGGAATAGGGGCCCCAGTGGACGAACATGCCGAACTTGGCCTCGCGGAACCAGGCCATCCGGTCCTCGGACGGCGCAACCGCCGTCAACAGGAGAAACGCCGTGCCGAGGCGAAGGGTACGGAATACCGCCCGACGGCGGTTCACGCGGCCCTCCCGGGAACCCGGCCAGCGCCGGGCGGTCGTTCGGAATGGCCGATGCTATAATGCTGCCAGTTCATTGGTGGAGGTTCACTTTCTTGACGAGCGTTGACGCCCGGCAAGCTCTGGACCGCGTCGCCGCCAGCGAAATCCTTCGGGACGCGGAGAATCTGCGACATCTCGTGCTCTACCTGGGCGAAGCGAGCTTGAACGGCCGGGCCGACCAGTTGAAGGAGTACACCATCGGGGTTGAAGTCCTGGGACGGCCGGCGCACTACGACCCCCGGGTGGACTCCTCGGCCAGAATGCTCGCCGCCCGGCTGCGTCGCAAACTCGAGGACTACTACCGGGGTGAGGGAAGCGCCGACACGGTGCGGATCGGGTTTCCCAAGGGCGGCTACAAGTTGACCTTTGAGGAAGCTGCGGGTGCGCCCGCCAGCGCTCCTCCCGGACATTCCGCCGGGGACGCAGCGAAATGGCGGCTCATTGCCGTGGTGTGTGCGGCGGCCTTCCTGGCCGTAGCGGCGTATGCCGTCGCGCTGAAGGTTCGCAACGCTCCGGCCGCCGCATCGGCCGTCGAACTGACGCCCGAAGTGGAGGCGCTCTGGCAGCCGCTGCTCGATGGACGCACGCCTGTAATCGTGTCTTTCGGCTCGCCGCTGTTCGTCTCGGTGGGTGGTTGGAATGTGCGCCAGTCTGACCTGAACGACTGGTCGCAGGTCGAAGGCTATCCCCACCTCAAAGATCTGCAGTTCGCGGTGGGGGCTCCAGGGGTAAAGCCATCCTACGACTACGCCGGCATCGGCGATGTGCACGGCGCGTTCCTGGTCGGACGGCTGCTGGGCGCGCGGACGTCGCAGCTTACGCTGAAGCGGGGCAGCGTTCTCTCCTGGGAAGACATCCAAGACAACAACCTTATCTTTATCGGAAACGGCAAAAATCAGGAAAAACTCCGATATCTGCTTGACCACCTCGAGTTCACCCTGGGGAGAACCGGCGTTTGTTGCCACAAACCCGGTCCGGGCGAGCCTGTGGATTATCTCAACGGTCCAAGGAGCAGCACCGGCACCACTTTCGAGTATGGCCTGCTCAGTTTTCTGCCCGGGAGCCGTAAGGGCCGCCACATGATTCTGCTGTCGGCCAACGACACCGGGGCGATTTGGGGTATGGCGGAGGCGGTTACCAATCCGCGATACGCCGAGCCATTGGTGAACCGGCTCCGGCGCGGAGGCGCGATGCCGAAGGCCTATCAGGCGGTGATTCGGATCGGGCTGAACGGCGGAGTTCCGGTGGCCTTGGACTACGTGGTTCATCATGAACTCCCGGCTACCCGAACAGCCCTCCAATAGCGGCGCTCGCACCAGGCAAGTGTCTGCGATTTTCGGCTCTGGCGGGGTATCATGCGGCTGTTTACGGGTAGTTGACCGGCGTTCGGGGTTGAGAATAAAGGAGATATTTAACTCGGAAACAATTACCCCCGCACCGGTTTCCAAAGGGTAGACATGGTTCAGTCGCCCAGAGCAACACGATGGATGGCAGTCGGCGTGGCGGCAGTTGTTCTACTTGCAGCATGGAAGTTGTACGGGTACAGACTTCCGTTGCCCGCCCACGCTCACGCATTCAATCAGGAAAAGTCCTGGCCATTCAAGACTCGTTTCGATAGCAAAGGCATCGAGCAGGTTTGGGTCCCGCCAGGCTGTTTTGAGATGGGATCGAGTCTCTTTGAGGACTTCAGTGCCCGCGCCAACGAGACTCCGCGCCACACCGCATGCATCAGCGCCGGATTCTGGTTGGACCGTTTTGAGGTGACCAACGAGAGCTTCAGGCAATTCACGGGCGAGGGCGGCTACCGGGAACGCAGCTACTGGAGCGAGGAGGGTTGGCGGGCGCACGAAGGGCGGCCCAATCCTCATCCGGGGCTGGACGCCTTCAACGGCCCTCGCCAGCCACGTGTGAAGCTCAGTTGGTATGAGGCGGAGGCCTATGCCTCTTGGCGCGGCGGCAGGCTTCCGACCGAGGCGCAGTGGGAGTGGGCGGCGCGCGGCCCCGAGTCGCGACGCTACCCGTGGGGCGACAGATTTCTGGACGGCGTCTCCAACATGGATCGACTGAACCTCCGCTGCACGCGGCCTGTCGGCAGCTACCCGGGCGGGCGGAGTTGGTGCGGCGCCGAAGACATGGCCGGAAACGTCTCGGAGTGGGTTGCCGACGGCTACGATGAGAGCGCCTACCGGCATGCACCGCCGTTAGATCCGTACACTCCCCCGACGAGACCCATCCGCGTCCTGAAAGGTGGTGGCTGGGGTGGCATCACCGGCGGCAGTGCGGCGGACCTCCGGGCGGCCCGCCGTGTAGGGTTCGGCGCCGAACACCGAAAGAACTCCCACGGGGCAAGGGTGATGCACCCGGCGCCCTAGCGAGGCGGCACCGGTGTTTCGCTAGGCGTGCAGTTCCGGCGGCGCGTGCATCACTCCCGGAATATACGGACCCCACTTCCAATCGCGAACCTCCGGAATGTCGTCGCCATACTTTTCGATGTACCGGCGATGATCGACTAACTTGTCGCGCAACGCCTGTTTCACATATGCGCTGCGCGCACCTAACTGCGGCAATCGATCGATCACGTCGATGGCAAGGTGAAAGCGGTCGAGTTCATTCAACACCGCCATATCGAACGGCGTCGTGATCGTCCCCTCTTCCTTGTAACCGCGAACATGGAGATTGTCGTGGTTGGTCCTGCGGTAGGTCAGGCGATGGATCAGCCACGGATAGCCATGGTAAGCGAAGATGATAGGCTTATCCTTCGTAAACAGCACGTCGAAGTCGCGGTCCGGCAGGCCGTGCGGGTGCTCGCTGGGGGATTGGAGTTTCATCAAGTCGACGACGTTCACGACGCGCATCTTCAAGCCCGGCACACTGCGGCGCAGAATTTCTACGGCGGCCAGGGTTTCGAGCGTGGGGACGTCGCCCGCGCACGCCATCACTACGTCCGGATCGGATCCCTTGTCGGTGCTGGCCCATTCCCAGATGCCAATGCCGGCCGAGCAGTGCCGAATCGCAGCGTCGATGTTCAGCCATTGGGGAGCTGAATGTTTGCCCGCCACTACGACGTTCACGTAATGTCGACTTCGCAGGCAGTGGTCCATCACGGAGAGCAGGCAGTTGGCATCCGCCGGGAGATAGATACGGACGATCTCGGCTTTCTTGTTCATCACGAGGTCGATGAACCCGGGGTCCTGATGCGTGAATCCGTTGTGGTCCTGGCGCCACACGTGGCTGGCCAGCAGATAGTTAAGCGACGCGATCTTGCGCCGCCAGGGCAGATCCAGAGTCACCTTAAGCCATTTGGCATGCTGATTGAACATCGAATCGATGATGTGGATGAAAGCTTCGTAGCTGTTGAACAAGCCATGCCGGCCGGTAAGAAGGTAACCTTCCAACCAGCCTTGGCACTGATGCTCGCTCAGCATCTCCATCACTCGGCCCTCGGCAGCCAGAAACTCGTCGCCCGGTTCGGTACAGGCCACCCACTTCCGGTTGGTTGCCTCGAACACGGCGCCGAGCCGGTTGGAGAGCGTCTCGTCCGGCCCCCAGATACGGAAGTTGCGCTGGTCCTCATTCAGGCGGATCACGTCTCGAAGAAAGCCGCCTAGCACGCGGGTGTCTTCGGCCTGGACGGATCCAGGCTCCGGCACATCGACTGCGTACCGGGTGAAATCGGGCAAACGCAAATCCCTCAGGAGAACCCCGCCGTTAGCGTGCGGATTGGCGCCCATACGCCGTTCGCGGTCGGGCGCAAGTGCCTGCAGGTCGGGACGGAGGCGTCCGCCCTCATCGAATAACTCCTGGGGCCGGTAGCCCCTCAGCCAGTCCTCGAGTTGTTTCAGATGTGCCGGGTTGGTCGCAGGGTCTGCCAGTGGAACCTGGTGCGACCGAAAAGTGCCCTCCACTGGCTGCCCGTCGACGACTTTCGGACCGGTCCAACCTTTTGGCGTCTGCATCACGATCATCGGCCAGCGCGGTCGAGTGGTGTACCCGTTCTGGCGCGCTTCCCGCTGTATCGCCTGGATCTGCGTAATTACGCGATCCAGAGTGGAATACATCAGCGGATGCATGACGGCAGGGTCGTCCCCGGCAACGAAGTGCGGCTCCCACCCGCAACCCCGCATGAACTCTGCGAGTTCCTCCCTTGGAATACGCCCAAATATGGTGGGGTTTGCGATTTTGAAGCCATTTAAGTGAAGAATGGGCAACACGGCGCCGTCGGTGATGGGATTCAGGAATTTATTCGAGTGCCAGGCGGTGGCGAGTGGCCCGGTCTCCGCCTCCCCGTCTCCGACGACGCAGGCGACTATCAGGCCAGGGTTGTCGAACACAGCTCCGAAAGCGTGGCTGAGAGAGTAACCCAGTTCGCCGCCTTCGTGAATGGACCCGGGCGTCTCGGGAGCGACGTGGCTGGGAATACCCCCAGGGAATGAGAACTGCCTGAACAACTTACGCAGCCCGGCTTCGTTCTGGGTCACCGCCGGGTAGAATTCGCTGTACGTTCCTTCGAGGTATACGTTACCCACCACCGCCGGCCCACCGTGCCCTGGTCCGGAGATGTAGATCATGTCCAGGTCGTAGTCGCGAATGACCCGGTTCAGATGCACATAGGCGAAGTTCTGGCCGGGTGTTGTCCCCCAATGGCCAAGTAAGCGCGGCTTAATGTGTTCCGGCCGCAGCGGCTCCTTCAGTAACGGATTGTCGTACAGGTAGATCTGCCCCACGGACAGGTAGTTTGCGGCGCGCCAGTAAGCGTCGATCCGGGCCAGGAGATCCGGAGAAGGTGTGCCCATAATGATCTTTCCTTTACATAAGCTGTTCAGTTTTCGGTAATCAGGCCGAAGACGATCCTTGCGATCATCAGTTCCTCATCCGTGGGAAGTACCCGCACGGCGACGCGAGACTCAGGGGCCGAGATGACACCCGCGTTTCCGTTAACGCTGACGTTGAGAGAAGGATCGAGTTGAATGCCGAGGAAGTCCAGGCCGTCGCATATGCTTGCACGCACTTCCGGGGAATTCTCTCCAATGCCGCCGGAAAAGACGAGAGTCTCAAGGCCGCCGAGCACTGCCGCGTACGCACCGATCCACTTCTTCGCCTGGTAGCAGAACAGATCGAAGGCGTCCTGCGCCTTTTCGTCATGGGCGCGACCTGCGATCAGCTCGCGCATGTCCGACGTGGACTCGGAGACACCCGCCATTCCGCAGCCATGGCTGACGAATTCGTCCATCTGCTCCGGCGTCAGCTTCTCAGTGCGCATGATGTAGATGAGCAACCCCGGGTCCAGATCGCCGGATCGCGTGCCCATCATCAGTCCCGAAGTGGGAGTGAAGGCCATGCTGGTATCGACGGGCACGCCTTGACTCAGGGCCGTCATGCTGGCCCCGGAGCCAAGATGCGCCAGTATCAGTCGTCCGTCGGCAGCCGTGCCGGCAATGCGGCGCAATTCCTCCAACAGGTACATATAGGAAAGGCCATGGAACCCAAGGCGCTTTATGCCGGCTTCGAAATAGCGCCGGGGAACCGGCAGGATCTGCGCGATTTTCGGGAGCGCCCGGTTGAACGCGGTATCGAAGCACGCGATTTGGACCACGCCGGGGAAACGTTCGTGGAACGCTTCGATCAGCGCAATCTCACGCGGCAGATGCGCCAGATCGAGCGGCTGCGTCCGGCACAGTTCCCGAACCAGATCGGGGGTTACTACCTGGTGCCGATCCAGCTTGACGCCGCCGTGCACCACGCGATGGCCGATGGCTTGGATCCGCTCCTGGCCGGTCCATTCAACGATCCAGTCGATGAGCCTGTGGGCTGCCTCGCGATGATCGCCGGCACGGATTACAACATGGTGCATTTCAGCGCGTGATGTGTCTTTCGCGGACAGTTCTGCGTGTGATTTCCCGATGCCCTCCACCTTCCCGGCCAGAATGCGTTCAGGCTTTTCGTTCGAACAGAACGCCGAGAACTTGATAGTGGAGGAACCTCCATTGATGGTGAGAATGCGGGAACGCATATACGGCCGGGGCTTAGGGAAAGGCTAGCACAGCCGGATGGCGACCGACGGCCGCTGGCTCCACCAAAACGTCCCGATGTGGACTAACTCTGAAATCCGGTATCGTGTCGCATCATACAACTGCCCAGGCCCGCTTACTGTCCCTGAGCGAAAATGAGGACGAGCCGATGAGAGCCTTGCGCCAGCAACATTGGGAAGAGCGCTTTGTGCTTCCCGAGTTGCGGGAATCCGCCGATCAGGCCTTCTCTAGAGCTGCCGGGGCGCCGCTAATCGGGGGCAATCGCGTCCGCCTGCTAAAGAATGCCGGCGAGAACTACCCGGCATGGCTGGACGCGATTCGGGCGGCGAAGCACCACGTGCATTTCGAAAGTTACATCATTCACGAGGACGATATCGGCCGGGAATTCGCGGGCGCGTTGGTTGCGAAAGCGCACCAGGGCGTGCCCGTGAGGCTTATCTACGATTGGATGGGCGGTTTCGGCAAGGCATCGCGGCGGTTCTGGAAAGACTTGCGGTCCGGCGGAGTGGAAGTCCGGTGCTACAACCCGCCCCAGCTTGACAGCCCGCTGGGCTGGCTCTCACGGGACCACCGGAAGATGCTTGCGATCGACGGCGAGGTCGGTTTCATTACCGGGTTGTGCGTAGGGCGTATGTGGGCCGGAGACCCAGCCCGTGGAATCGACCCCTGGCGCGATACGGGAGTTGAAGTTCGCGGTCCCTCGGTGGGGGAAATCGAGCGGGCTTTCGCCCGCATTTGGAGCATGATGGGTGAGCCGATCCGGGACGGCGGACCCACGGAAACGCCGGCCCGAGCGGGCGAAATGTCGGTGCGCATTGTGGCCAGCGAGCCGGCGACTGCCGGGATGCTTCGTCTGGACCAACTCGTGGCTGCCCTCGCGCGCAAGAGATTATGGCTGACCGACGCATATTATGCAGGCACCACGGCGTACGTTCAGGCGTTGCGGGCGGCCGCGGCGGACGGAGTGGATGTGCGGCTCCTGGTGCCGAACGGAACCGATATTCCCCTGCTGCGTCCGCTGTCACGCGCGGGTTACCGGCCGCTTCTGGAATCAGGTGTACGTGTCTTTGAGTGGAACGGTACGATGCTGCACGCCAAAACGGCTGCCGCGGACGGACATTGGGCGCGGGTCGGATCTACCAACCTGAATATCGCGAGCTGGTTCGGAAATTGGGAATTGGATGCAGTGATCGAAGACAGTTCGTTCGCGACCGAAATGGAACAGATGTATGTGGAAGATCTTGCGAACGCAACGGAGGTGGTTCTGGACGAGAAGCGGAAGCTGCGGGCTCCCGGCGAACCACTTCATCCACATGCGATGAGCAGCGGCGGGGGCAGCGGGGGACGTGCGGCAGCCGGAGCGGTTCGGATCGGCAACGCGATCGGCGCGGCTTTCACGAATCGCCGCGTGTTGGGCCCCATTGAAGCGCGCCTAATGGCGACCGGCGGTCTCCTGCTTTGTGCGTTGGCAATTCTCTTCGTCTTCTTCCCGCTGGTGTTGGTCTACCCTGCGGTTGCTTTGTGCGCCTGGGGCGGTCTTGTCCTCATCTACAGGGGGTATCAGCTACACCGGGGGCAGAAACAAGGGAGTCGAGCCGAAGAGGCGAAGCCGCCCGGTTAACGATTCCCGGCGTCGTAATTGAACAGGTCGCGATAGCGCTGTGGCTGCGAGCGCAGATATTGGTTTGGACCTTTCACGCTGGCTCCAAAGTGCGCTGCTGCGTGCCATGGCCAGCGAGGATTGTAGAGAATGGCACGGGCAATCGCAACCAGGTCGGCATCGCCCGTCGCGACGATCGCCTCGGCCTGCTCGAACTCCGTGATGAGCCCGACGGCAATGGTCGGGAGGTTCGTCGAAACCTTCACTGCGCGGGCAAGCGGCACCTGATAATTTGGTCCAACCGGTATCCGCTGCGCCGGTGTGAGGCCGCCGCTCGATACATGAATGGCGTTGCAGCCCCGCGCTTCGAGCGCCTTTGCCAGCGCGATTGTCTGGTGGATATCCCAGCCTCCCTCCGCCCAGTCGGTTCCGGACACCCTCATCGTAACGGGCCGGTCCTTCGGGAACGACGCTCGTACCGCTTCGAACACTTCGAGCGGGAATCGCATGCGATTCTCGAGGCTGCCGCCGTACTCGTCTTCCCGGCGATTGGACAACGGCGAGAGGAACTCGTGGAGTAAATAGCCGTGGGCACCGTGGAGTTGCACCGCATCGATGCCCAATCGGGCTGCACGTTCGGCGGCTTCGGCGAAAGCATCCCGAACCCTGGCGAGACCCTGGCGATCGAGCTCGATGGGCGGATTCTCTCCTTGTTCAAACGGCAGGGGGGAAGGCGCAACCGTCTGCCATCCGCCCGGTTCGTGCGGCGCGATCTGAGCAGCCCCTTCCCAAGGTACGCGGGTCGAAGCCTTGCGCCCGGCGTGAGCCAACTGAATCGCAATCGGCATGTCCGACCAGCGGCGGACGCTCGCCAGCGTTCGTGCGAGGGCAGTCTCGGTTTCGTCCGACCACAAACCGAGATCACGCGGCGAGATGCGTCCCTCCGGCACCACGGCGGTTGCCTCTATCGTCAGTAGCGCCGCGCCGGAGAGCGCGAGATGACCGAGATGGATTACATGCCAGTCCGTCGCACGGCCCTCATCCGCCGAGTACTGGCACATGGGTGCGATTACAATCCGGTTCCGCAGTTCGAGTCCGGCCACGCGAAACGGTGTGAAGAGATGGGCGTGAGGCATCAGAAGCTCCTGATACGAGTGTATCGATATAAGCCGCGGGTAATACTACGTAAGAGAGTATAGACAAGCACAGAGGTTCGCCGCTCACCGGGTCCTCATGCGTGTGATGGCTTTTCCCGTTTCCCGCAGCCATAATACGGAGCTTGCTACCGCAAAACACCGCAGCCAGTCGCCAAGGCTCAAACCTACCGTCGAAAAAGCCTGCTGCAACACAGGGATATAAAGCACGGCCATTTGAAGCGCGAGTGCCAAGCCGATTGCCGCCCACAGCCATGCATTGCTGAATAGTCCCTGGAACGCGCTTCGCTCGTCAGACCGCGCATTGAATACGTTGAACAATTGAAAGATCATCAGCGTGGTGAACGCCATCGTCTGCGCGTACCGCATATTTCCCGAACCGGCGATGAGCCCGCCTGGCAACGATGCGTCCAAAACCAGCAGCGTGCCCGCCGCCATCACCACTGCAACAAAGAAGATGCCCGACCACATGCGCGGTGTGATTACGGCTTCGGTCGCCGGCCGGGGAGGTCTGTTCATGACCCTGTGGTCGGCGGGGTCCACGCCAAGCGCGAGAGCGGGTGCGCCGTCGGTCGCCAGATTGATCCAAAGAAGCTGAGTAGCCAGCAGCGGCAGTACAATCCCACTCTCTTCCGCCTGCAAACCGATCACCTTCGCCAACAGCACGCCAAAAAACATCGTCAGCACTTCGCCCATGTTCGACGAGAGCAGAAAACGCAGAAACTTCTGAATATTCAGGAAAATCGAACGGCCTTCTTCAACCGCAGCGACAATGGTTGCGAAGTTGTCATCCGCCAGTATCATGTCGGCAGCCTGTCTGGAAACATCCGTTCCCGTAATCCCCATGGCGACCCCAATATCAGCGGTCTTCAGTGCGGGCGCATCGTTGACTCCGTCCCCCGTCATTGCGACGACCGCGTGTTCGCGTTGCAAGGCTTTGACGATCCGCAGCTTGTGCTGTGGGCTCACGCGGGCATAGACCGAAACACCCTTAGCGACCTGGACGAGCGCGTCGTCCGACGTCCGTTCCAACTCGGCGCCTGTGACGGCTCGTCCGTCGCTAACGATGCCCAGCTCACGCGCAATCACCTGAGCGGTTACGGGATGATCGCCCGTTATCATGATGGGCCGTATCCCTGCGCTTTTGGCGCGCTCGACAGCGTCCTTAGCCTCATGGCGGGGCGGATCGATCATGCCGATCAAACCGGCAAATACCAGGTCGCGTTCCACCCGTTCGTCGACATCTTCGATTTCGATCGCATCGGCGGGCACGGAGCGGTAGGCGATCCCGAGAGTGCGCAACGCGCGGCGGGCAAGCTCTTCGTTGATGGCCGCAAGCTCCTTGCGCCGGTCATCCGTCAACGGCCTTGCGTTTTCGCCGACGAGTTCCCGCGAGCACCGGGCGAGCAGGACGTCGGGCGCACCCTTCGCAAATACAAGCAGGCGTTCCTGACTCTCCGCGTCGGTGTGGATAGTGCTCATCAACTTACGTTCGGAGGAAAAGGGGACCTCACCGACGCGCTCGAAGCGGCCGCTCAGTTCTTCAGCTACAAGTCCGGCTTTGCGGGCCGCGACAATCAGCGCACCTTCGGTCGGGTCGCCCTGGACAGTCCATCCGCCATCGCGCTCTTGCAACACCGCGTTGTTGGCGCGATCAGCAACAGCCAGCGCACGCATCAACTCCGTACGCAACGGGCCATCCACCGGCCCTCCTTCTTCCTTCTCCACGTCCCCCACAGGAGCATACCCCGTACCTCCGAGCTTCACATGTCCGCTCGCCGTCACGACCGCACGCACAGTCATCTCATTTTTCGTCAGGGTGCCCGTCTTATCGGACGCAATGACATTGGCGGACCCGAGGGTTTCCACAGCGGAAAGGTGGCGCATAATCGCCTTCCGCTTTGCCATGCGCTGCACCCCAAGAGAAAGAACCACGGTGACGACGGCAGGCAGGCCCTCCGGCACCGCAGCCACAGCTAGTGCGATCCCCAAAATGAGCACATCGAGGATTCCTGACCAACCGCGCACATGCTCGAACAGAATGATCGTCGCGATCATCACGACTGCTATGACCACGACAATCAACCCGAGCATCTTCCCGACCCGGTCCAGTTCCTTCTGTAGCGGAGTGGTCTCGTCCGGTGTTTCCCGCAGCATCCCGGCGATGCGGCCCATCTCGGTATTCATGCCGGTTGCGACGACGACTGCGCGTCCTCGCCCGTAAGTGGCAGCCGTGCCGCTGAAGATCATGTTGTCCCGGTCTCCAAGCCCGACCTCCCCGTCAATGGGAGCCGAATCCTTACCTACCGGAAGACTCTCGCCCGTGAGCGCCGCCTCGGCGGTCTTCAGGGACGTCGAGTGAATCACGCGCGCATCCGCGGGAACGGTGTCCCCTTCCTCGATCAGAATGATGTCACCCGGGACAACTTCCGCGGCGGGCACGCTCCGGCGCTGGCCATCGCGCATGACATTCGCGTGGGCGGCGGACATTTGCTTCAAAGCAGCCACTGCGGACTCCGCCCGGGACTCCTGGACGTAACCCATGGCAGCATTGAGCAGCACGACCCCGAATATGGCAATGGCTTCGTACGGCAGCGCTGTTTCCCCCTCGTACAGCCACACTCCGGCCGAGATTGCGGTAGCCACTAAGAGCAGGATCACGAGCGCATCCTGGAACTGGGCCAGGAACTTCCTCCATGCAGGCACGGGCTTTTCTGGCGCCAGCTCGTTCCTGCCGTACTTTTGAAGGCGCGACCGCGCCTCCTCCTCAGCCAAACCGTGATGCCCATCGCTGCCGAGTGCGGTAAGCACCTGTCTGGCCTCCTGCTGGTAGAAATGTGCCTCGGTCGTTTGGTTTGTCATGGTGCGAACACCCACAGTCCGGGGGACCGCAAATGCCTCCTTGCGCAATAATAGGCTCAATGGCGCTCTACCGTTAGAAGGCTACGGCGAGTCCGAGTGTCATCACGTCCGGAAGAGGGAGAGGGCTCATGGCCGGAAAGGACACCCCACCCCAAACCAGCGCTAAGGACGAGGGACGGCCACCCGAACAGCAGCCGTCGCGGCCATGGCGCACCGAAGGGCTTCCACCCGAAGGGCTTCCACAAGGTAAGCCTGCAAAGCGAAGGCCTGGTTGGTTCACGCTGCTGGCATGGTTCCTGGGCTATGTAGTTTTTTTCGGCTTGCTGATGGTACAGGACCGGATGAGCGGACCGCAGGCCGTTCCGTACACCGAGTTCAAGGCCCAGGTTGCAAATAAGAACGTCGGCGAGGTATTTGCCCGCGGCAACACGATCGAGGGTGAACTCAAGAAACCCGCCCCCCTCCCTGGCCGGCCGGAGGGCACGGGCCAGCAGGGGGGCAGCGGTGAACAAGGCCGCACTTATCAGAAGTTCACGACCGAGAGGCCAACCTTCGCCGCTGACGACCTGCTCAACGAGCTCACGGAGAACAATGCAACGGTGCGGGCCACACCGCTTGTGAGGCAACGGGGCGTTCTAACGAACCTGCTCATCTCGGTGGCGCCGTTTGTGTTACTGATCGCGTTCTACGCCTGGATGATGAAGCGCCAGCAAGCCGCTATGGGGGGCGGGCTCTTCGGTGGCGCCCCGCGCAAACCGGTGGATCCCGAGAGCGTCCGCGTCACCTTCGACGATGTGGCGGGGATTGACGAGGTGGAGGCCGAGATCAACGAGGTTGTCGATTTCCTGCGCGATCCGGGAAAGTACCGCCGCCTCGGGGCGCGTGCGCCCAAGGGCGTGCTGCTGGCCGGGGCGCCGGGTACGGGTAAAACGCTTTTGGCCCGTGCCACCGCGGGAGAGGCCAACGTTCCCTTCTTCAGCGCCAGCGCCTCTGAGTTCATAGAGATGATTGTTGGGGTGGGTGCCAGCCGCGTGCGAGAGCTGTTTTCGGAGGCTCGCAAGGTTGCCCCCGCCATCATTTTTATCGACGAGATCGACACGATTGGACGCACACGCGGCGGCGCACGAGCCTTTGGCGGTCACGATGAGCGCGAGCAGACGCTGAATCAGATCCTGACCGAGATGGACGGCTTCTCCGGGCACGAAGGCGTGGTGGTGCTTGCCGCCACGAACCGTCCGGACGTACTCGACCCTGCTCTTCTGCGGCCCGGCCGATTTGATCGAACCATTCAGGTTCACCCGCCGGACCACAAGGGCCGGGCTGCGATTCTTCGCGTTCACACGCGCAAGGTTCCCCTCGCGCCGGATGTGAATCTGGATCAGCTCGCTGCGTCGACGCCCGGCATGACGGGAGCCGATCTCGCCAACCTGGTGAATGAGGCGGCTCTGCTCGCGGCTCGCCGCGGTCGAGACGCCGTTTCACAAAACGACCTAACCGACTCGCTGGAGAAGGTTCAACTCGGCACGGCACGCAACGTAGTGATCCCTGAGCACGATCGAAGGCGCACCGCGTACCACGAAGCAGGCCATGCGTTACTCGGCATGCTCCAGCCGGGGGCCGATCCGGTCCGCAAGGTCTCCATCATCCCGCGAGGTCGAGCTCTGGGCGTCACCCTTTCGACCCCGGATGAGGACCGGTATGGCTACGACGAGCCCTACCTTCGCGGCCGCATCATTGGCGCACTGGGCGGCATGGCCGCCGAGCAGGAAGTGTACAACGTGGTCACCAACGGCGCCGAGAGCGACCTGGAGGCGGTCACCCGCATCGCCCGTTCCATGGTCGGGCGGTGGGGCATGTCCGAGCGCATCGGCAAGCTGAGCGTCCTGCCCGCCGATGGCGATCCTAGAATGACAGGCGTGTCCGAGGACGTACTCAACGCTATTGACGGAGAGGCTCGCCGGATCACCGACGAGTGCTACGCCGAGGCGCGGCGGCTGCTGAAAGAGAACAGGGGCAAGCTTGATCGCATCGTCGAACAACTGCTTGTGCGCGAAACTCTCGATGAACCCGAAGTCTACGCTGCCGCCGGGATTGAACATCCCGCACCTCCGGCGCACCCGGTCGCGGTGAAAGTGTAGCGCCGGATGCGACGTACGCAGGTAAGAAGATGAAAGACGAGATGCTCACCGACGAAGTGAAATCGCACCGCAACGCGAACTACAATATTTCGCCCATGCTCCTGAACCGCTGGTCGCCACGTTCAATGACCGGCGAGGCCCTCGACGATGAAGAACTATTTCCGTTATTCGAGGCTGCGCGATGGGCTCCCTCGTCATTCAACGGGCAGCTCTGGAGGTTTATTATCGGTCGCCGCCAACGGCCCGAGCATTTCAACCGGTTCTTGGGTCTGCTCGCTCCCGGTAATCAAGTCTGGGCAAAGGACGCCGCTGTCCTGGTTATAGTCGCTTCCCGCTTGCGGTTTGAATACAACGACAAACCCTCCATCACGCACGCGTTCGATGCCGGCGCCGCATGGGAAAACCTCGCCATCGAAGCTGCGCGGCGGGGGCTGGTAGCTCATGGAATGGAAGGATTCGATTACCAGCGTGCGAAAGCTGAAGTGAACATACCCGGCGAGTTCGAAGTCCACGCGATGTTGGCAATCGGCCGGCGCGGCCCCCCGGACAATCTACCCGAGAAGTTGAGAAATGTGGAACACCCGAATACGCGCCGTCCGCTTGGGGAGATTCTGTTTGAAGGCGAATTTGGTCAGTCGGTTGACCGCTTGCGTGCGTAGCGCGGTCCGTTGTAACCGCACCGCGCGGGGGGCGTCTAGAAGACCAGAGGATATCGTTTGCGGCTCCCCAATACGGGTTTGGCATGGCTGTTTGCAGCCGGCCTGCTGTGTGCCCAGTACCCGGGCCAGTATCCCCCCGGACAATATCCACCTGGGCAATATCCCGGCGGCCAGACGCCCCTCCCACGGGTGCCCTTGCCCGGGGGCGGCAAGAAGAGCCCCGGCGATAAGAAACCGTCCGCGAAGGAAGTTCTTCAGCAGTTCACCGGGAAAATCGACCAGATCGAAAAGGACCTCCTCACCATCCAGGCGCCCGACACGCGTGTGATCACGTTCAAGTGCTCAAAAATCACCAGGTATCTCCAGCACGACAAGGAGATCCAGCGCGCGGTTCTGAAGCCCGGCGACGAAGTGCGCATCGAGGCCCGATCGGACAACGAAGGCTACTTCTACGCGGTGAACGTAAACCTGGAAAAGCCCACGGAACCGCCGGCCAAGCCTGCCACGGGGGAACAAGAAAAGCCGCAGGATCCGGGACAGCAGACCACCGTGATCGAGGCCCCTGCGCCCGAGGATCCGGACAGACCCAAGCTTCACCGCGGCAAGCCTACCCCGCGCCCGCGCGCGGCCGATGAAGAGCCCGAAGCCGAGGCGCCGGCAGCGGTTTCCCTCACCGCACCCGCCGCGGCGAGCGAAACCGAAGCCTTTCTCGACAAAGCCCGCCAGGCGGCGAACGACTTCTCTGAAGCGCTCCCCAACTACATTTGCAACCAGCTCACCACGCGGTATGAGGGCGAGGGCCGGCCCATAAACTGGCGTCCGCTCGACATCGTGAGCGCCGCGGTGGTCTACGAAGACGGCAAGGAGAGCTACCACGACATCAAGATCAACAACAAGCCGGTGAATAAACCGATGGACGAGATATCCGGAGCCCGGTCGCGCGGCGAATTCGGCACCACCCTGCGCGACCTCTTCTCCCCGGCGACGGCCGCCGATTTCCACCTCCGCCGCGAGTCTGCCACCTCCTCCGGCCGCGCCGCCTCGGTCTACGATTTCCAGGTGGAACAGCCCAATTCCCACTGGCAGACCGTCATGGGCGGTCAGTCGGTGCTGCCGGCCTACAAGGGTTCCGTGTGGATCGATAGGAAAACCTGGCGTGTCCTCCGCATCGAGATGCAGGCGCGCAACGTCCCCCAGGAGTTCCCGCTGGATACGATCGAGTGGGTGGTGGAATACTCCTTCGTTCGCATCGGCGGCGGGGAGTATCTATTGCCGGTGCATGCCGAGAATCTCTCCTGTTGGCGCGGCACCCAGCGCTGCACCCGCAACGCGCTGGATTTCCGTAACTACCGAAAGTTCACCAGCGAGTCGCAGATCACCACCACTGACTCCAGCATTACCTTCGACGGCGAGGAACCGCCCAAGCCGGCCACAAGGAAGAAATAGACCCTCTTGTACCTCGAGAACTATTCGGACCCCGCTGCCGCGTTGATGCGGGCGCAGAAGTGGCATATCCTTGGTGCAATGCAAAGGATCAGGTTTGGACTGCGCGTCCTGCTTTCGTGTGCCTTCCTGGCGACGTGCGCGGCATCGGACGTCGAGGACAATTTCGACTACTTCGTCAACAATTGGAATGTGGTCGGTCTGCCGGACTACTTCCATGGAAGCCGCATCACACCGGATAACGCAATGTATGTGGGGGCGGGAACGGCCGTCCGCATCCGGGTAGGCCGCGGCCTCACTGCACTCAGCCGGGCGCAGGGCAAGCGGGCGATGAACGGGTGGATGCCGATTATTGAGGTAGCGGCCGCGGATGGGCCCGTACGATACCAAATCACTTATTGGGCCACGCCGCTGCCGGACGTCGGGGACTGGCAGAAGGCGTTCAGTGGGCCCACCGAAGGGGAAAACTATCTCAATTGGATTTCGGTGAAGGCCACGAACGCCTCTTCCGAGGCTGCCGAGGCGAAAGTTGAGATGCGGCCGGACCCCGCTGGATACGAGGATAAACAGGCACTCAGTGGTGCCCGCAAGCATACGAGAGAGTACTCCTGGTCGTGGAAGCTGCGACCTGGCGAATCGGCGGAAGGCGTGGCACGGTACCCGTACTTCGCTCTGGAAGATCCCGCGCGGTACGATCGTGCCGACGCCAAGCTCTGGCTGCAACGCACCGTGGATTACTGGCGAGGCGTCATGGACCGGGCCGCCAAAATCCAAGTGCCTTGCCGCAAGGCGACCAATGCATTGTTGGCGGCTCACGTCTGCCAACTCATCGCCAGCGATCTTGGGGACCTGCGGGGCGGCGAAGGCCTGTACGACAATTTCTACATTCGCGACGGCGCCTATCAACTCCAGGAACTGGAAGAGGCCGGCCTGAACGAAGCGGCCGCCCGTGCGGTCGATTTATTCCTCCCGCGGCAGCGCCGGGACGGGCGCTTCGAATCGCAGCAAAACCAATTCGACGCTAACGGCCAGGCAATTTGGGCGCTTTGGCAATACGCAAAGATTACGGGCGACAGGGGCTTTCTGGATCGGGCGTACCTGCGCATGCTCAACGCCGTAAAGTGGACCATGCGGGAGCGCCGCAAGGCGTCGGCGGACTCGCCGTTTGCCGGTCTGTTGACAGCCGCTCCGGCGGACGGAGAATACCTGTGGGGCGGCAAGAACCATATCGTCGGGTACGACTTCTGGAACCTGCGGGGGCTTCTCTGCACCGCCGATGCAGCCCGTGTGCTGGGCAGAACCGAAGACGAAAAAGAATTGCGGGCCGAAGCCGCACAGTATCGGGCAGCCATCGATGCGGCATGGAAGCGCACCGGATTGCCGCATTTTCCGCCCAGTTGGGAAAAGGAGGGTACACATTGGGGCGACACCGAGACGCTCTGGCCAACCCCAATCGTGGACCGGGACGATCCGCGAGTGGCTGCATCCATTGAACACGCGCGAAAAGACTTCGCCGGCGGATTCATTGAAGGCACGATCCAATGGAGGGGCACGGCGTTCAAGGACGACGCGATCCATCCGTACATGGGAGCGTACACTGTGATGGCCTCGCTCATCCGTGGCGATGATGAAACCGTAGTCCAGGACTTCTACTGGTATCTGCTGCATTCGACCGCGGCCCACGCGTTCCCCGAAGGGATCTTTTTCAAGAAGCGGCTGGCCTGGAGCGACACCATTCCGCACGGCACCGGGGCGTCGAATTACGCCATTATGCTGCGGCACATGCTGGTGCATGAAGACGGCGAGGATCTGCACCTGCTCTCCGCGGTTCCGGACTGGTGGTTGGGCGACGGCCAGGAAATCCGCCTCGAGAGGCTGCCGACGCATTTCGGTCTTATGGATCTGACGATACGGGGGAAGTCGAAAGGTGTCGAGGTGAGCCTGGTGTCCCCCAAACGTAACGCGCCCAAGCGCATCGTTCTGCACCTGCCGGCCTCCCGGCCGCTTGTGGGTTCAATCCCAGGTGTTACGACGGTAACCCGTCCGGATCAGAAACACCGTTGGGATTTTCGGACCATTGTCGAGAAGTATCGTTCTTCGCTGGATCCCGATGAACGCCGGAAGTGGGAAGCGATGGGACTCTGAAGTGCCGAGGCTCTAGATCATCAATGGGGGCAGGCCCCACCTCCGAACTGATAAAACATTCTTGAAAGGAAACGTTTGATCAGATCAGAGGTAATACTGGGCCTGCCTGGATACCAGATTACAGGCATCGACGAGGAAAGTGGAAGGGT
>DATMYF010000083.1:0-33155 GCA_035561075.1 Bryobacteraceae bacterium | reverse complement strand
GCTCCGGAATTTGACCTTGGGGTTCGCCTTCGCCAGATACTTCGTGATGGCCGCCGTCAAGGTGGTCTTGCCGTGGTCAATATGGCCGATGGTGCCGACGTTCACGTGCGGCTTGCTGCGATCGAATTTCTCTTTAGCCATTCCAAAAAGCCCTTTTCGCTGTACGGATTCCCTACAGGAAAGACTCAACGAGGGGAACGCTCCGGCGTTCCCCTCGGAAACCCTGGAGCCGTTGACCAGGATTGAACTGGTGACCTCGTCCTTACCAAGGACGCGCTCTACCAACTGAGCTACAACGGCCCGTACGGTCCCCGGCGAATTTACCGGAAACCCATAAGCTCTTCACCGCTTTGCTGGTGGACGGGGGAGGATTCGAACCTCCGTAGCCCCAAGGGGCGACAGATTTACAGTCTGTTGGTATTAACCACTCACCCACCCGTCCATGGACAAAACATTAGTTTACAAAGAGAACAGGTCCTTCGCAAGTCGGCTATGGCTACATTATAGCTGAATCGGCATGCGAGGGCCATCTGGCGCGCATATAATCGTTTCGTGATGACGACCCCGAATCGCCGCCAGTTTCTGAGCGCCGCCGCAGCGCTGTCCCTGGGCCGCCCGGTGCGAGCCGTAGCCGGGGAGAAGCTCAAAATCGGGGTGATCGGCTGCGGATGGTACGGCATGGTGGACCTGGACGCCGCGTTCCGCGCCGGGGGTGTGGAGGCGGTGGCCCTCTGCGACGTGGACAGCCTCCACCTGTCCGAGTCCGCGGAAGCCGTCGAGAAGCGGCAGGGCACGCGCCCCAAGACTTATAAGCACCACCGCGAGTTGCTGGATACACCCGGACTCGACGCCGTGATCATCGCCACACCGCCGCAATGGCACGCCCTCCAACTCATCGACGCCTGCCGAAAGCGGCTGCACATCTACTGCGAGAAGCCGCTGGCCTACGACATTCGCGAGGGCCGCGCGATGGTGGACGCCGCCAAGAAGAGCGGCGCCGTGGTCCAGATCGGATTCCAACGCCGGCACTCCGAAATGCTGCGGGAAGCGGCCCGCTACATCCGCGGCGGCAATGCCGGCCGCATCGTGCAGGTGGACGCTAATATTCACTTCACCGCCGGCACCCCGGACCCGACCCCGCAGGATCCGCCCGCCTCGCTCGACTGGGACCTGTGGTGCGGGCCGGCGCCGAAGCTTCCCTACAGCCCGGCCATCGGGCACAAAAGCTGGCGCCTGGAGGCGAATTACGGCAACGGGCACCTGGTGGACTGGGGCATCCACCTGATTGACGCCGTGCGGGTCGCGCTCGGCGAGACCACCCCGAAATCGGTGACCGCCACCGGGGGCCTGTATCAACTTAACGGCAAAATCACCACTCCCGACACCCTGACGGTGAACTTCGAGTTCGACCGGTGCCCGGTGGTCTGGCGGCACCGGCTGTGGGGCGCCGCCGAGTACACTCCGGAGACCAAGAACGGGATCACGTTCTTCGGCGAACGGGAAACCCTCTTCGTCACCGATAACCGCATGGTGGTCATTCCGCAGAAGGGCGAGCGACGCATCACGGAAATCAAGAGCGACGCCGGCCTGCTGCACATGCAGGATTTTCTCGAAGCCGTGCGAAAGAAGCGCCAGCCGGCTTGCCTGCCCGAGGACGGATTCCACTCCACCACCACCGTGCAACTGGCGATGATCAGCTACCGCGCGGGAACGCGCGTGGATTGGGACCCCACGAGGGAGCAGATCACCAACAGCACTGCGGCAGCGAAGCTACTGATGAGGGACTACCGGGCGCCGTACAAACACCCGGGCGCCTGACAAGGGCGACGGATTCCAATCCCTCGCCCTTCGATTGCGGCACTCAGTAGATGGGGATGGTGGCGGGTTCGAGCCCGTCGCCGCTGACGTGCATCACGTACTTCGGCGGCATTTTGAACAGCACATCCGGGAATACCCCGATGCCTCCTGCTGCGCTGACTTCCCGGTCTTCCGGGACGTTGCCCGACCCGCCGGTAATGTGCAGCCGCAAGCGCGTCCTGGCCGACCTGACGGTGACACCGCCCGCTTGAATGGTGGCGTACAGATTCACGCGCAGCGGCAGCCACGAGCCATCAGAAACCAACTTCACGCGCTCGGGCGGGCTGGCCTGTAGCCGGATGGTGCCGCGCACGGTCTCCACGTCGGCCTCGCCTGGCTGCAATGGTGCGGCGGTGGCGTGGATACGGACGCGGCCCGTCTTCAAGGTGGAGGTGAGGACTGTGGTGGCCACCCCGCCTGAGGTTTCAACCTGGCAAATACGGGAGCCGCAGCCGAGTACAGCCTCGCCTTCGGCTTCAATCTGTACAGGCAGGCGCGCGTCCATAACCTTGCGCCGCGAAGCATCGAGCACCACGACTGTCACGGTGGAAGTGCTGGCGCCATCGGCGATTAGGGTGCGATGTTCCGTTTCTACCGACAGGGTGGCCGGGCGTCCGAACACCGGCCTCGGCGGAGCCGGCGGCCTGGCAAGTGCGACCGCGATCTCCATCGCCTGGCCACCCGGAGCCGCAGAAGGGTCCCAGAAGACGGTGTCGCGATCCGGGTCCTTGCCGGCGCCGCGGGCGTCGAAGTCGTAGCGCCAGCCGGAGGCAGGCTTAATCCAGAGCGTGGCGGTATCGGCCTCATAGTGCCAGCCGTTGCGCGCCGCCACGTACAGCAGGTCGTCCTTTGAGCGGACCGACGGCAAGCGTCGCCCGGATACGGTCACGGCGGTGGGGATCTGCCGGGTGTGCACGCTTAGCAGGTAGCCGCGGCGCTTGGGCATGCCGTTATAGCTTCCCTGGCGCGCGCCGATGGTGAAGGCGAGTCCCCCGGGCCTCTCTACCGAGCGGAACGCGGTGGTGGCGAAGGCGCCTTTTTCGTATTCGTAGGTGCGGCCGTCGTCTTCATAGGCCGTGTAACTGGAGGTGCCGGACGGATACACGTCGAGCCGCAGGACCTCCAGGGGTTCCTGATCGGAATGGCCGGTGACCTGCCCCATGGGGATGATCGCGCCGCCTCGGACCCATAGCGGACCGCCCACGGTGGAGGGCCACGTGCAAACTTGCCACTCGCCCCGGCTCTCGACCGCGTTGCCGGTCCAGAAATCGTACCACCGGCCCTTAGGCAGATAGACGCGCGCCTTCGATGGCGCTGCCTTGTGGTCGCGAAGCAGTTGATCTTCGGCGCCGCTGGTGATTTCGGCGATGGGCGACGCGATCAGCAGCGAGTCGCCAAGAAGGAACTGGGTCGCCATGTTATGGGTCTCGGGGTCATCCTGGAATTCCAGCACCATCGGGCGCATCACAGGCAAGCCCGAAGTTACCGACTGGTGCAGGGAGGAATACAGGTAGGGGATCAGGCGGTACCGCAGCTTCGCGTACAAGCGGTTCATCTCGAGCAGCGGCTCCGAGTAGAACCACGGCTCTTTGTAATAGGCCCAGGACTCGAGATAGGAGAACGGGGCCAAGTAGCCCAGGTGGATGCCGTCCGGCGCCTCGTTGCGGTCGCGTGTGCTGACCAGCGAATGGCCCGAGAGGCTGGCGCTGAGAGCGCCCACGCCCAGAGGAAAGTCCGCTTCCCACGTGAACGGCCAGCGGTGCGAGGCGATTGACGAGTTGTAGCCGTTAAACATGATCATGGCACGCTCACCGCTGACGCGCCGGTACTCCCGCATGGCAGTATCGCTGTAGAGCGTGTTCGTGGTGTTATTCATCTCGGCGGCGCTGAAGACGCCCGATCCGCCGAGCGCCCGGTTCAGTTCCGGTTCCAGCATCTCCTCGCTGCTGATCATGCGCGGGTAAGGGTCGTCCTGCTTGAAGAACTTGATTCCCTTGCGGATGGCCGCGTCAATGCGCGGGCGGTACCATTCGACCCGCACCTTCTCGTCTGTGTAGCCGGTTTTGGGAGCAGCGCCCGACTCCCAGAGTCCCATCTTCACACCGAGCGACGCGACGTCGCGGATCATGGTGTCGGGGTCCGGGAACCGTTTGGGGCTCCACTTCCACTTCATGCTGTAGGTGGTTTCCTCCCAGCCCGGTTCGAGGCCGATCCAATCGATGGGGATGTCCTCGCGCCGGAAGCCCTTGGCGATCCCGACCACGCCGGCTTGCTCCTCCAGGTAGCGGCACTCGTAGCCGATGCCCAGCGCCCAGCGCGGCGCGAGCATGGGCTTGCCCGTGATGGCCGTGTAGCGATCGAGGATCTGGCGAAACGCCGGGCCGTGGATGATGTAGTAATCCTGCCGGCCGCCGTCCGTTGCTACGGTGTACTGGTCAGCGCCGGTGAAATCGAAGACGTGGCGGTAGGTGTTGTTGGAGTAGAAACCGTAGCCGCGGGAGCTGAGAAAGAACGGGACGGTCGCCTCGCTCGACCGAAAGGCGCGCCACCATTGCAGCTTCCGGCCACGCACGTCGAGCGCCATGCGCTGGAACCCGAGGCCGTAGAAGTGCTCGCCCTGCGCCATGGCCACATGCTGCACGTCCCCGCCGGGAGCGTTGGGAGTGACTGGCCCGCTATGCTCGAAGATGGCGCGGCCGGCACGGTCATGGATGGTGAGGCGGAAAGGACGCAGCCCCACCTTGATTCGCTGGGTTGCGGTGTCGATCCATAGCACATCGGGCGTTTGTCGCGTCTCGTAGGAAACGGGCGGCCAGTCGTCACGCACGAATCCCCAGCGGACCGTGAGGGACTCGGGGAAGGTGCCGTCCGCCGACGTGCGGACCCGCAGGATGTCCGCCGTGACCGGTTGCAGCCGGACCTCGGCTCCGCCGCCGCAACGGAGGACGACCGTTCCGCGGGCGGCCTTCCCGGGCGAGCATTCATCGAACGGCCCGAGAGCGGCGGCCTGCGCAACAGCGCCCGCCACAAACAAGAGTAGGTGACGCATGGCGTCTACCAGACTACATGGACGCCGGCCTGAACGGAACGGGCGCTTTTGCCGCGCCGGGCTGTCTATGGAATGTCATGCAAGCTGCCGCATGATGGCGCGCAGACGGTGATCCGGACAAACTTGTATATGCCTGTGTACTGACTTCTGCTCTGACGGAGTTCTCTGGACGGCCAAGTGCGAGTTGGTCCAAGGCAAGCAGAGCCCGGAAGTTCCTTTGGCGGGCGGCGATTCAACCTAGACCACTAAACCCTCAGTGTCGCCGGATCTGCGCCCAGTCGATGTAGAATCCCCGCTTACGCCTTAACCACAGCATCGTCTTCGATGGCCGTAGGTGCTGGGCCAGCGCCGAGGAACACAAGCTTCTCCTCGTGCCCATTGCGTGACACCGCCCTGAAGGTGTACCCTTCGACGCTACGCCTAGCGACGTACTCGTAAAGCTGCAGCGCTTGCCGGATAATATCCGCCTTGCTGCTGGCATCAACCAAGGTCTCAAGTTGTTCAAGGCGCTGATTGAACTGTGGGGTGAGATCGATGGTCACTCGGACCTTCTTCTCGGAACTCTTCATTGCTCTTACTCTCTAAGCGTGCGCACTACTCTTTGCACGACAGCCCATACGGAGAAACCGCCGAGCACCTTCCAAGCGGTGTCCAGGACCCGGTCCAGGCGTTGCTGATGGCCGATTGCCATCGCATGGACCGTCAGGACCGCAATTAGAAAGCTGCAAAGAACGATAATTGCGATGATCACGCCTGTTTTGAGTAGGCCTTCACAGGCGGGAACAGTCTCAAGCTCGGTTATTTCTATTCCGTCCGGCCACTTCTCGCCCACCTGAAGTGTCAACCGAATCGGATTCTGTTGCGGTTTAGGTGAGCGCCCTTGAGGGGAAGACTCACGCTGCTGTCTTCTAAGTGGCTGGTTCGCCATGCGTCTCCCAGCCCCGGCTACTATTTAACGCAAATCAAAGTACAAGAACGATATCGAGAGTTACCTCCGATGCCTCTTGTTTATGATCGACGCTACTCGCGCGGGGGAAGGTCCAAAATGCTGTATTGTCATGCGTCACTCTCCTATGTGTATATTTGTTTTAACTTATATCGAATTCGTGCTTATGCGTTCGTTCTTGATGTTCGTCTTCTCTATGTCTGCTTCTCTATGTCTACTTCGATTGTGCACAGAAAGTGCACAGAAGTCAAGGAAAATGTCATAAGGCACAGACATTCCTTAGCACTCGAAAAACATTTCGAACCGGAGAATCGTCGCCAGCACTTGGCCGAACACGCGGCTTCACGTATAGTGCTTGGCTTGATGCGCGCGGCGGGTCCACTTCCGGACGCGGCGGAAGTAGGCTTCGGCACGGCGCACGTCGCGCAGAATCTGCTCGCGCAGCGTCTCCGGATTTACGAAACGCCGCTCCTCGCGCACGCGGCGGAGAAACTCCAGGCGGATGCGGGCGGGGCTGTCCCCGGTGAGCGGCTCGAGCAGATACGTCTCGATGGTCAGAATCCTGCCGTCGAAGGTCGGACGATAGCCGACGTTGGTGATCGAAGGCCAGCTTCGGCTGTTGTCAGTAGTGCGGGTAATGTAGACACCCGGGGAGGGCAGCAACTCACCGGCCGGCGTCAGGTTCAGGGTGGGGACCGTCAGGCGGGTGCCGATCCCGAAGCCCGGCACGACATCACTCACGATCGAGTGTGGCCGCCCCAGCAGGCGCGCCGCCCGCGAAACATTGCCGCTCTCGATGAGCGCACGTATGGCGCTACTGCTGACCACCTTGCCACGTACCGTGATGGCGGAGATGATTTCCGTGGTGAAGCCGAAGCGCCGCCCCAACTCCGCCAGCACCACCGTGTTGCCCGCTTGCTTGTGGCCGAAGCGGAAGTTGTCCCCTACCAGCACCGCCTTGGCGCCGAGTTTCTCCACCAGGATGCGGCGCACAAAATTTTCGGGCGACAACTGCGCCGTCTGCCAGGTGAACGGCAGGATCAGGACCTGCTCGATGCCCTCCTCCGCCATCAGGGCGGCGCGCTGTTCCGGGGTGGTAATCAGGCGCGGTGCACGCGAAGGCGCCACGACACGGGTGGGATGGGGGTCGAAGGTCAGAACTCCGGTCTTGAGCCCGCGTTCCGCCGCCACGGCGCGCACGCGCTGCATGATACGTCTATGCCCCGTGTGCAGGCCGTCGAAGTTCCCCACCGTAAGAGCCGAGGGGCCGAAGTCAGCGGGCACCTCGTCCAGGCTGCGGAAGACTCGCATGCTAGGAGCAATCCTCCACATCGATTTCGAGGCCGTCATAGGCCAGCCGGACGTGCGGCGGCAGCCTCTGCTCGGTGCGGGCGTGCGGCAGGTCGTGGCAGATGTGGGTGAAGAAGACGCGGCGCGCCTCGACGATGCGGGCGGTTTCGAGCGACCGGTCCACGGTGGAGTGCGTGGGATGCGGCTTGAATCGCAGGGCGTCCAGGAACAGCACGTCGAGGCCGCGCAGCAGATCCAGCGATTCCGCGGGTACCTCGCTGTGGTCGGTCAGGTACGCGGCCCGCCCGATCCGGAAACCGTAGATGGTGTAAGAGCCGTGGCGGACGGGCACCGGCACCACCTGTTCGCCGAACAGCTCAAAGGGTGAGCCGTCGAGCACGTGGCAGGCCAGGCGCGGCACGTTCGATTCCTTTTTCTCCCCGTCGAAAATGTAGTGGAAACAGCGCCGGATCACCGTCATGGTTTCCGGTGAGGCAAAGATGGGAATATCTCCCCGCTGCCGAAAGTTGAACGGACGCACGTCGTCGAGCCCCATGATATGGTCCGCATGCTCGTGGGTGAAGAGGATCGCGTCAATGCGGCCGATCTTCGCGCGCAAGGCTTGGGTGCGGAAATCCGGGGTGGTATCGATCAGTATATTGCGGCCGCCGGCGGTCACCAGCACGGAAGGCCGCAGGCGGTTGTCCCGGGGGTCGCTGGAGGTGCACACATCGCAATCGCACCCGATGGTGGGCACCCCCATGCTTGTGCCCGAGCCGAGCACCGTAATTTTAGACGCCATCTAGGCCTGTGTGCTCTCCGTTTTCGACGCGGCTTTACGGCGGCTATCTTCGTAAGCCTGAACGTAGCGGAAATGCAACTCCGTGAGGGAGTTCCCGAGCAACCGCTCTTCATCCAGGGTCAAATTACCTTTGGTCTTCTCCTGCAACATACCCAACAGATCGACGTAGTGGCGCGCCACGCGAAGATCCGGTTCGTGCTTGCCGCCCTCCCCCTCGTAGCTGACCAGGGAGAACTGGGCTTGCGTCACGATGGAGCGGACCAGGGTTTCAAACGAGGGCTCCGGGACGGTGTATCCATCGTCATCCACGGGGGTTTCCTTGTGATCCAATTCGCTCATCAATATCCATTCTATACCGACGCGGGCGAAGCTAAGCTCCCTGCCCGGTCAGTTCGATAAACCGCGTCACGGCGTCGATTCCGCGCCAGAAATTGGGCAAATGGAACTTCTCATTGGGGGCGTGCAGGTTGTCATCGGGCAACCCGAAACCCATGAGGACGCTCGGGATCCCCAGGTATCGATCGAAGAGCCCCACTATCGGAATCGACCCGCCCGACCGGATGTACACCGTGGGTTTGCCAAAGACGTGCTCCATGGCTTCGGCCGCCGCGCGCACAAACGGATTTTCCGGGTTCACCAGCGACGGCGCCCCGGCGTGAATCACCTTCACCTCGGCAGTCACACCGCGAGGGCAGGCGTGGCGTACCGCCTCGGCCAACTGCCGCCCGGCTTCATCGATGCGCTGGTCGGCCACGAGCCGCATGCTGATCTTGGCTACCGCGCGGGCGGGAATCACCGTCTTGGCGCCTTCGCCCGTGAAACCGCCGCGGATACCGTGCACCTCGAAGGTCGGCCGCGCCCAGGTCCTCTCGAGCACCGGGATACCGGGCTCGCCCACCAGTTCCCGCGCGCCCATCTCCTTTTCCGTGTACGCTTTTTCGTTGAATGGCAGCCGCGCCCACGCTTCCCGCTCCTTGGGGCTGGGCTCCTGGACGCGGTCGTAGAAGCCGGGAATGTGGATATGACCTTCGCGGTCCTTAAGCGCCGAGAGAATTTCGGCGATGGCCTGGATGGGGTTGGGCGCGGCGCCGCCGTAGACGCCCGAATGCAGGTCGTGATTGGCGCCTTCGACGTGCAGTTCCGCGTAGACGATGCCCCGCAGCCCCACGCAGATGGTGGGCAGCTCCGGCGCGAACATCTCCGTATCGCA
Source organism: Bryobacteraceae bacterium (assembly GCA_035561075.1). Taxonomy (GTDB): domain Bacteria; phylum Acidobacteriota; class Terriglobia; order Bryobacterales; family Bryobacteraceae; genus JAMCRM01. The sequence goes on along the minus strand of DATMYF010000083.1, from coordinate 24,001 downwards.
GATGACCGCGGCGCTCACGTCGGCCAGGCGCGCGGGTTTCGTTGCGACGTATTCGCTGATGTGCTCGCCGCCGGCCTCCTCCTCGCCCTCAATGAGGAACTTCACGTTCACGGGCAGGCGACCCGAGGCCTTCATCAGGCGGTCCACGGCCTTGATCAGGATCATGGTCTGGCCCTTATCGTCGGAAGCGCCGCGGGCGAACAGGTCGTCGCCGCGCACCTCCGGTTCGAAGGGGGCCGACTTCCACTCGTCGAGCGGGTCGGGCGGCTGCACGTCATAGTGGCCGTAGAAGAGCAGGGTGGGTTTGCCCGGCGCGCCGGTCCACTCACCATAGACCAGGGGATTGCCCTGGCCCTCGATCAACTCGGCCTTCAGGCCGGCGGAGGTCAGCTCATCGCGTACGAATTCGGCCGCGCGGCGTATGTCGGGCTTGTGCTCGGAGAGGGTACTGATGCTGGGGATGCGCAGGAAGGCCTTGAGTCCCTCCAGCAGTTCGGTGCGGTTCGGTTCGATCATGTAAGTAGCCTCGATCCCTTAGATTACCCCGCCTGGGAGCGTGGGTCGAGCAGCCGTTCGAGGCGTTCCTCCGGGATGCCGCTCTTCTCCCGCGCCACCTCCCGCACGGTGCGCCCCGCGCGGTACGCCTCCTTCACCAGCGCGGCGGCCTTTTCGTAGCCGATCTCGGGCGCGAGCACCGTGGCCATGGCGAGCGACTGCTCGACCAACCCTCCGGCGCGGGCTGCGTCGGCCTCCAGGCCGTCCACGAGTTTGTCTTTGAAGTTGCGAGAGGCGGCGGCGAGCAGCGCGATCGCGTCCAGCAGGTCCCACGCCATCACCGGCATCATGACGTTCAGCTCGAAGGTGCTGCCCGCCGCGGCGCACCAGGCGATAGTGGCATCGTGCCCCATCACCTGCGCGCACACCATAAGGAGGCTCTCCGCGATCACCGGGTTTACCTTCCCGGGCATGATGCTGGAGCCCGGCTGCACCGCCGGCACCCGCAGTTCCCCCAGCCCGCAGCGCGGCCCGGAACCCAGCCAGCGGATGTCGTTGGCGATCTTGGTGAGGGCCACGGCGTACGCCCGCAGCGCGCCACTCAACAGGCACACCGCATCCTTGGCGGCCTGCGCCTCGAAATGGTTGGGCGCTTCGACGAAAGGCAGCCCGGTGCGCCGCGCGACCTCGGCGATCACAGCCGCCGCAAATCCCGGCGGCGCGTTAAGGCCGGTCCCCACCGCCGTACCGCCGAGCGGCAGCTCGTAAATCCACGGCAGCACCGCCCGGATGCGTTCGCGCGACGCCGACACTTGCCGCGCGTAGCCCGAAAATTCCTGGCCCAGCCGCATGGGCACGGCGTCCTGAAGGTGCGTACGCCCGATCTTGAAGATCTCCATGAATTCCCGGGATTTGCTTTCGAGCGACGCTTCGAGGCCCTCCATGGCAGGGAACAGACGGCCGGACACCTCCTCCGCCGCGGCCATGTGCATCGCCGTGGGGATCACGTCGTTGCTCGACTGCCCGCGGTTTACATGGTCGTTGGGGTGGGCGCCCGCCAGCCGCGCGATCACCTCGTTGGCGTTCATGTTGGTGGAGGTGCCGCTGCCGGTCTGGAAGATATCCACCACGAACTGGTCGTCGTAGCGGCCCGCGGCAACCTGGTCGGCGGCCTCCACGATAGCCTTAGCCATCTCCGGCGGGATGTGGCCCGCCTGGCCGTTCACCTTCGCGGCGGCGCTTTTCACCAGCCCCAGCGCCCGGATAAAGGGCCGCTGGAAGCGCAGTCCGCTGATGGGGAAATTCTCCACGGCGCGGGCCGTCGATGCGCCCCACAGGGCTTCGGAAGGCACCCGCATCTCCCCCATTGTGTCCCGCTCGACGCGGTAGTTCTGGCTCATGCCCCCATTCTCCCGCCGGGCCCTGGGGGCGTACGTGCGGCGTCGTACGGAGCGTTGACCCGAACGTGCTACACTAAGAATGTTCGTAGACGCTAATCTCGCAGCTTGTCCGTTCTTTCGGTTTTAGCCCTACCTCAACTCACAATACATGAAACGATTTTCTGAACTGCCTCTTTGCGGGCTTCTGCAAGAGACCCTCGCAAAGAATTCCTTAGTTACCCCCACACCGGTGCAGGCACTGGCGATTCCTCCGGCCCTTGAAGGCCGGGACGTACTCGCCACCGCCCAGACCGGCACGGGGAAAACCCTTGCTTTCCTGCTGCCGATCCTAGAACGTCTGCGGAATACCCCTGCCAACGGGTCGAAAGCCCTCGTGCTGGTGCCCACCCGGGAACTGGCCATGCAGGTGATGGAAAGCTTCACCATGCTGCGCCCTAAAATGGGCGTTAACGGCGTGCTGGTTGTCGGCGGCCTCTCCGAGAGACCGCAAGTGACGGGTGTCCGGCGCGGCGCGCAACTGGTTGTCGCCACGCCTGGGCGCCTGGAAGACCTGCTGCGCCGCAAGCTGATTCAACTGCCGTCCGTCGAGATGCTCGTACTGGACGAGGCCGACCGCATGCTCGACATGGGCTTCCAGCCGGCCATCCGCGCCATCCTCGGCTACCTGCCGGGCCTGCGACAGACGATGTTCTTCTCCGCCACGATCGAACCTTCGGTAGCCCACCTGGTGTCCCGCTATTTGAAGAACCCCGTAGTGGTAGAGGTCGGGAGCACTACCAAACCTGCGGCGGGCGTCCGGTTGCAGGTCTTCGAAGTGGATACCGGGAACAAAGTCGGCCTGCTTGAAAACCTGATGTCGAAGGAGACGGGAACCTTCCTGGTCTTCTCCCGCACCAAGCACGGCACCGAGCGGTTAGCCAAGAGACTGACCAGCGCGGGCCACGATGCGGCGCGCATTCACGGCGACCGCAGCCAGTCACAGCGCACCGCCGCGCTCAAGGGTTTCCAGGAGGGCCGGTATCGCGTCCTGGTGGCCACAGACGTAGCCGCCCGCGGCATCCACGTGGAAAACATCGGGCACGTGGTGAATTTTGACCTCCCGCAGGTGCCCGAAGACTTCATTCATCGTGTGGGGCGCACGGGCCGGATGGACTCCATCGGAGTCGCGTCCACTTTCGCCACCCCGCAGGAGCGGCCGGAGATCCGCCGCATCGAAAAAGCGCTGCAAATCAAGCTGGAACGCCGGCCGCTGCCGGCAATGGCAGCGCGCTAGGCCGGGCTGTCCCCGGCTTCTTTCTGCACTCGATCGAGCTCCGTCCGCATCCGGTCCACCACATTACGGTAGGCCGGATCGTGGTAGAGATTCTTCATTTCACGCGGGTCTTTGCGCAGGTCGTATAGCTCCCACTCGGGCTCGGTGGCGGGCTCCTGCGCGCCCTTCATCCCCAGCGGCTTACCGTAGTAGTAGATCAGCTTGTAATCCCTGGTGCGCACGCCGTAGTGCGCCGGCACGGCATGGTCGCGGTCGTTGTGCATCCAATACCGGTAATACATGGCGCGGCGCCAGTCCGCTGGGGTACGCCCCTGAAGATTCGCGCGGAAGCTGCGGCCCTGCATCTCCTCCGGCGCCATCGACCCGGCAAAATCCAGGAACGTAGGGGCGAAATCGATATTCAGCACGATATCGCGGTTCACCGAACCCGGCCGGATCGTGCCCGGATAGCGGATCAGGAAGGGCATCCGTAGCGCCTCCTCGTACATCACACGCTTGTCGTACCAGCCGTGATTCCCCAGGAAGAAGCCCTGGTCTGATGTGTAGATCACGATGGTATTCTTCGCCAGCCCCTCCGCGTCCAGGTAATCGAGCAACCGCCCGACGTTATCGTCCACGCTCTGGATGCACCGCAGATAGTCCTTGATGTAGAGCTGATAAGCCCACCGGCGCAGGGCGTCGCCTTCGAGCCCGGCCGGACGGTCCACCTTCAGATCGGTTTTGGTGCTGTCCTCCCCCACCCGCATCTTCACCGCGGCCACGCTGCGCGCCTTCCCTTTATGGTCCGTGTAGAGGTTGTCCGGTTCGGGAATCGTCCGGCCGTCAAACAGCCTGGCGTACTTCGGCCCGGGCTGCCACGGACGATGCGGCGCCTTGTGATGGCTCATCAGGAAGAACGGCTTCCTGGGGTCGCGCCGCTTGAGCCAATCCAGGCTGAAATCGCCGATCAGGTCCGTGCAGTAGCCAGGGTGCTTTGTCTTCCGGCCCCCCTCGATGAAAACCGGGTCGTAGTAGAGACCCTGTCCCGGCAGGATGTTCCAGTAATCGAACCCGGTAGGGTCGTTATGCAGGTGCCACTTCCCGATCATAGCCGTCTGGTAACCGGCGGTCTTGAGCTCCTTGGCAACGTTATTGCGGCTGCCGTCCAGCGGATCCGCGAGGGTGTAGACGCCGTTGCGGTGGCTGTATTGGCCGGTCAGGATGGCGGCGCGGCTGGGGGTGCAGATAGAATTCGTGCAGAAGCAGTTCTCCATCCGCATCCCCCCCGCGGCGAGGCGGTCGATGTGGGGGGTCCGGTTGATGCGGCTTCCGTAAGCGGAGATTGCGTGCGAGGCGTGATCATCCGACATGATGTACAGGATGTTAGGCTGCTCGCGGCGGGCACCGTAGGCCAGCCCGGCCCCGCCCAGGAGACCCAGAAAGTCCCTGCGGCTGGACGGCATGATCAAGGCACGTCCGGCGCCGTTCCATAGATGCTGAACGGCTGCTTGTTCTGCACACCCGCCAGTTGCACAAGGTCCTGGTGGGCATGCTTGGCGATCAGGCGCGGCGGGCGCGGTGCGGGCTCCGAATGGTGGCCGTTGGGGCTCCAGTCCAGGTAAAGATGCGGCGCCAGCTTCGCCTCGTCAACCCCGGCGAAGCGCATCGCCGGATACTTGAATTGCGGGCCGTGCACCCATCGCCCGCGGCCATAGTAGAAGCAGTACATCCCCAGCTTCCAGGCCAGGTTTGAGCGCTGCCGCACGACGGCAAAATCGAGGCTCTGCCGCCACGCCGTGAGGATGAATTCCCATTGCAACTTCGTCAACTCCCGCGCCTTCAGGGCGTGGCCCTGCGCCATGCGGGTCTCTTCGAGCGGCGTAAAGATCGAGGGCACGTAAAGCACCTTGTTGTGGCGCAGCCGCCGCAGCAGGTCGAGCGATTGCCGCATATCGTCGTCGGTTTCGCCCGGCAGCCCAACGATGAACGTGCACACCGGGAACCAGTTGTTCCGGTTAAGGATCTGAATGCCCTCGACAACGATCTCCTGCCAATCCCGCACGTCGAACGGCAGCGACTTTCCGGCCATGGTCTGGGCGGCCAGCCGCGCCGAGCCCGTCTCAATCCCGATCAGCGGAGAGATGAAGGTCTTGTCCGGGTCAGTGGAGGCGGGGTTCCGCAGGATGCTCTTGCGCAGGAGAATTCGCGACAGCTCCTTGATGAGATGGGGATTCACCAGCGCGGGCGCGATGGTCGCATGCGAGAGCGGCACGTAGTCGACACCCTTTACCCCCGCCACGGACGCGTAGAAGTCCACCAGCGCATCGGCGTTCGGTATGTAGAACGGGGCACCCGCGCCGTAAATGAAGATGTCCTCCGAGACCGGGAAGATGACACGGCCGCCGTCGCGCACGTTGGCCTTCACCACCTCCATTAACTGCTCCGGCGGGATGGAGACGCGCGTTTCGAGCGTCGGGGTGCAGAAGGCGCACTGGCGCCCGCATCCGCGCGTCATCTCCACGATCCCGAAGGTGGACCGCTTCTTCGGCAACCGCAACTGATCGAGCGTGGGTTCGGGCGGGCGCAGCACACGCGGGAGCGGCTTACCTTCGTCAGCCGCACGGAAAAGGTCCAGCACAACGCCCTCGCCTCGGCCTACAATCACGCAGTCCACGCCCAGGCGTTCGAAGGCACCAGTCTTCTCGATTTGCCACGCACCCGCGCCGCCCACGATCACCTTGGGACGGAACTTCCTCAGGGCAGGATGCTGGAAAATGCGCTCAGTCTCGTAGGCGTTAATCGGGCGCGCCGTACTGCCGAAAATGTTGCTGTAGACGCCCGTCGAGAACGCCGCGCCGATGGGATTGTGAGCGCTCACCCCCACCGCGCGCGTGCGCGGTCCCACGAACCGATCCAACTCGTCGGGATGGCACACGGCCACGTCTTCCGGCGGATAATGCTCCAGCAGAATGGCTTCCGCGACGCGGGCGCCATAGGGCATCACCACGGCGGTGCCATCGGGATAGAGCGGCTGCTCCAAATTCTTCCGGTAGAGAAAGCGAGGCGCGAACTGCGCCGGGACGGAAGCGTAGACCATCTGCTTCCAGGGGCTGAACTGCTGTTCTGTGCTCTCTGTGGATGGAGCCGTGAGCACGAAGCGAACACCACGCGGATCGTATGTCAATCTTCACCTGCCCTGGGTAGATCTCCCCTCATTTTCGTTTCGGTACCGAATGAATGCAAGCCCTGCGGTACGATTGTTTACGATGCTGGGACTTCTCCTGTTGGCTGCCGCGGTTCACACGCATTTCGAAGCCGGGAATATCGGGAAGGTGGAATGGCTTTCGGAACAGCACCTCCGCTGCGGAGTACGGGGGGAAACCGACCAGGACGGCCGTAACCATCAACCAAGCTGGTTCTACTTCCGGCTGGATGGAGTCGCCGGCCGCGACCTCACCATCGATATCACGGACCTGGCCGGCGAGTACAACTACCGGCCCAACGACGGCTCCGGGCTCCGCAATATGCGTCCGGTCTACAGCTACGATGATCGCGAATGGACGCATTTCGAGGCGTCCGAATTCGAGCGCACGACGGGCACAATACGGGTACGCCTAAAAGCCGCGCGAAACCGCGTCTGGATCGCCCGCCAGCCGCCCTATACGAACCAACGGCTGCGCGAACTGCTGAACCATTTCCACGGCCATCCGGCGCTCAACGAGGAGGTTGTGGGAAAGACCCTTGCGGGCCGCCCCATACCGCTCCTCACCATCACCAACCCTAAGACCCCCGAGACAGGCAAGCCGGTAATCTGGCTAATGGCCCGGCAACACGCCTGGGAGAGCGGCACATCGTGGGTGGCCGAGGGCGCCGTACGGTGGCTGCTGTCCCAACACCCGCGGGCCGCGCGCCTGCGCGACGGCTTCGTCTTCAAGGTCTTCCCGATGGCTGACCCGGACGGCGTGGCGCGCGGCGGCGTCCGCTTCAATGCCAAAGGCTACGACCTGAACCGCAACTGGGACGCCGTGGACGCGAAACTCATGCCCGAAACCTTCTACCAGCGCAAAGCCATCCTCGACTGGGTGGATAGCGGCCGCACCGTGGATTTGTTTCTCGCGCTCCACAATACCGAGGCCCAGGACTACCTGGAAGGTCCATTAACCGCCGGCGGCCCGCGCCTTCGGGGGTTGGCCGAGCGTTTGCACAAACTGCTCGGCGGGACCACCTTCCACGCTGCGCGAGGTCCGCTCGACAGCCCTGTCTCCACCTCTCCGGGGATGAAGGGCCGGATGACCGTTTATCAGGGCCTCTTCGCCGACCGCAAGCTGCCCGCGTTCCTGATGGAACTGATGGTGGACACCAACCCAAAGCTCGGGCGCCCGGCAACGGTGGCCGACCGCCTGGAATTCGGAGCGGCATTGGTTCGTGCAATGTGCGCCGCCGTCCGTCCGGAATAGGTTTCTGTAGCCGGCCTACCAGCGCCGCTCGATACCCACCACCTGCACGCGCCCCCCCTGATTCCGCAGATAGACGGTCGTGGTGAGCGAAGGATCATCGCCACGAATCTCGGCTGCCGCATACTGACCCGGCGACCGCAGCAGCGCGGGCAACGCAAATGTATCGCCAGGTGCCGGAGTCGTTCGTCCCGACCCATTCTCCAGGCGCGACCACCGCACCTGCAACTTGCGGGCGGCGGTGAAGTTGTACTTCACGGCCAGGTCCTCGAATTCCAGCCTGCCGTTGCGCGCCACGAAACTGTCGAGGGGCAGCACGCGGGAGAAGAACGTTCGGCCGATCTTGTCCCGCCGCACGATTAGTTGCCGGGTAATGTAGTCCACGGCGGCTGGATCGGAATACTGGCCGGTGGCCACCACCGCGCGGATCTGCTCGTCGCTGAACGCCATTACCTTGCGGGCCGCCCAGAAGGCATCGTCCGGGAGGCAATTTCGGAAAGCGGGGTTGGGATAGTTGGAACGCCACGCTTCCGGGTCGAAAATCTCCGATTCGAGATGCCCAACCCCGCGGATACGAGGATAGTCCGCATGCATCCACTCGGGCGTGTAAAGCCCCAGCGAGAAGAACTGCGCTGCGGCCGCTTTCCATTCGAAGAGGTAGACGAACCCGGCGCGCGGGGATTTGGCGGTGAAACTGTCGCTTCCGAGAATCGCGCCGAAGTCGATCAGATGATGCCGGATGTAGCGCAATCCCTTCTCCTCAATGACGGTATCCAGCGTATTGAGGGCCTTCGAGTCGGTATGGTTGAGCCAAGCCGCGAAGACGGAAAGACCGCGCAGGTCACGGCGGTGCTCGTGGGGCACCACGTCGTTAGGATCGTCGCTGCGCACCCCGTGGAAGCGGAAGGCGCCAATCGGCTCGCCAGCCAGGATCATGCTAGCCAGCGCGCGGTACTGCCCCTTGGGCTCCTCGGGCACCTTCATGAGCACATCGTCCACGTCTCCTTCGCGCATCCCCCGTTCCTTGCCGCGGTGGTCTGTGAAGCGCGCCTCCTTGGAGACCTTTAGCTGCGCGCGCGTGAACCGGACAATGTAGTTCTCCGGCACGTGATAGCCGAGCGCGTAAAAGAACTTTGAACCGATCACGTCGGCGGCGCTGGCCAACTCTGGATATTGCTTGGGGTCGAACTTAAGCAGGTACTTGGTACCTCGCGCATCGCTGATCATCAGTCCGGGAGTGATGCCTTCCGATTTGCCGGAGATCACGGTCCACGGGCCATCTATGGAAGGCGGGTTGGAATTGCCGGGCCCGCGCACGAGATCATCGATACTCATCGCCCGCGGGTCGCGATTCCAATACCAAGGGCCGTCGGGCACCTCACCCAGCGTATTCACCGCACCTGCCGGCGGCACGGCGCCCCGCTTCCGGAGTTCCTTGCCGGGGGTAAAAAAAGTGTTCTGGAAGAAATCGTAATACTCGTTGATGCTGCGCTTCCTGGGGGGAGGCACCGGCAGGGGTGCCGGCTCGTTCCACAGCGGATCGTCGGGGAAGAAGCGCGGCGCCGCGGCCAGGGGCACCAGCAGCGCTAAGCCCACCACCGCGGCTAGAACACGTTGTCGAACTTGAACCATATCTGAGCGCCTTCCCGGCTGAACCCCGTGTCGATACGGAAAAAGACATCGTTGCGCACGTTGAAACGAAACCCGAACCCGAAGGACTTCCGCAGTGTTCCCTTGCCGATGTCGCGCGTCTTATGGAACACCTGGCCGGCATCCGCGAAGAGCGCCATATCGAGGCCGCTGAAGACTTCCCACCGGTACTCCGCGTTCATCACCAGGGAGTTGTTGTCGTGAAACCGGAAAGGGCGATATCCCCGCATATCTTCCGAGCCGCCCAGGGTTGGCTGCATGTAGAACGGCACAAACTGCCCGCTGCGCGGGTCCGTGAAGACCGTGCGGGCGCGCAACGCGATAACGCGCCGGTCGTGGAGGAACGGGATGTACCGCTCCGCTTCGAGCTCCAGGCGATTGAAGGAGCCGATGTGAAACTCCCGGTCGGACCACAGCATATACTGCGCGAAGTAGTTCCCGCCCCGTCGGGGCCCCCCAGGGTTATCGCGTGTATCGTACTGGACGAAGCCGCCCGTGGCCAGGTAGTCCGATTGGCGGCGGATGCCCGGGGCCTGGTCCTCGCCGTAAACGTTTTCGGTCACGGCGAAGCGCTCATCAGTGCCCGGCCCCACGTTCGGCAGTGCGTAACTGCCAATCACCCCGAGGCTCAGATGTTCCAGCGGCCGCACCCCGGCTCGCGCATCGAAGGAAAGGTCATCGAAGCGGTACGTCGTTCGCCCGGTCTCACGCGAGTCCGGCCCGGGTCCGTAGTATTCGAGGTGCGGATAGTGGCGGCGCCGTGCGTAGAAATCGACGAAGACGCGGTCGCGAGCGAGCCGCGGAAATGCCACCCCTGCATCGAGCAGGTAGTACTTTTTGAAGGAGCCTCGCGCGGACGTACGGAAAACCACGCTCTCGCTGGCTGTACGGCGGTAATACTCCGGCCCGAGCGCGAATCCAGAACCTGTGATCAAGCCGCCGAGCCGTACCCGAAAGCCCGCTACTCCGGCGGTGATGCGCTCCACCACCCGCCGCTGCTTCATAAAATTCAGGAAGTTCTCAATGCTGTCCGGGCGCTCGGGCTGGAGGAGGCGGGCCTTTTCCTCCCGTTGAGCCTCGATCTGGGCTGCACGGGAGTTTACGATCATGCTGCGGTCCGCATCTTCGGCGTAGCCTGCCGCGGAGGCACACAGCATCAGGACAGCACATCCCACCTTCCCCATCTATTCGGATGGTCCAACGCCGCGGGCTTTGCAATCAAGCGTCCAGGCCCTCGCTCCGTAACCAGTATTACAACGGCCCGGCTTTTGATAGTACGTCGGTGGAGGTTACAGCCATGAACTGGGACACCATCGAAGGCAAGTGGAAACAGCTGAAAGGATCGGCACGCGAACGCTGGGGCAAGCTCACCGACGACGACTGGGATGCATTCGCCGGCAAACGAGACAAACTGCTCGGCAAGCTGCAGGAGCGGTATGGCTGGTCGCGCGACCAGGCCGACCGCGAAGTCAGCGAATGGGAGCGGACCCACGGTGAAGGCGACCGCACCATGACCGGCCGGTAAGCCGCACACCTTCCACGGTCCCCCCACCGTGGCCTTACAACTGCACGGACTGTTTTGAATATGCCCACTCTGCTTGATGAACAGATTGACAGGTTGGCCGCGTTCCCCGCGACCACGTTTCCAGTGATTACGCTCTACCTGAACACGCAGCCCGATCAGCACGGCCGGGCGCGGTACGAAAGCTTCGTCAGAAAAGAACTCCGCGGCCGGTCCAGAACCTTTCTAGCGCGCTCCCCCGAGCGCGTCAGCTTCGATCAGGACGTGGACCGGATCCAAACGTACCTGCGCGAGGAGTTGCAACCTTCGACCCACGGTCTGGCAGTGTTTGCCTGTTCCGGTGAAAACAAGTTTTTCGAGGCGCTGCAGTTAAGCGCGCCCATCGACCACCACGAAATCCACGTCGGCGCCCAGCCACACCTTTACACCCTCGCTCGGATCAACGACCAATACCCGCGCTATGCGGCTGTAGTGGCGGACACGAACTCGGCCCGCCTCTTTGTCTTCGGCCTTAGCAACACACTTGAAACGAATACCGTCCAGAACATCAAGGTGAACCGCACCCAGATGGGCGGCTGGTCGCAAGCGCGCTACCAACGCCACGTAGATAACTACCATCTGCACCACGCTAAAGAGGTGCTCGATATGCTCGCGCGCGTGGTGCGGGAAGAGCGCATCGAGCACATTATCTTCGCCGGAGACGAGGTAGTGATCCCCATTCTGCAACAACAACTGCCGCCGTTTCTCGCAGAGAAGGTGGTGGATGTGCTGCGGCTCGATATCACCACACCGGAGCACCAGATCTTGACAGCAACCCTCGAGGCCATGCGCCGCCGCGACGCCGAGACCGATGCCGCGAAAGTAGAGCGCATGATTGGGGAGTATCGTGCCGGCGGGCTGGCGACTGTAGGGGCCCGCGACGTGCTCGCCGCCCTGTCCATCGGGCAGGTGGACGAGTTGTTTCTGGCTGCCTCACCCGACCTGATTCGTTTTGAGGACGCGGAGGCGCAGGCTGCCCGTCCCGATGACCTGGTAGCCCAGGCGAGGAAGACCGGAGCGACGGTCACCTTTATCGAGGACCCAAATCTGCTTGCTGAGGTGGGAGGCGTAGGCGCAACCCTGCGCTATCGGCTGGAACCGACGGAGTGAAGACGATGAGCAAACATAAGAACAAGATCAATCCGGACTACTACAAAGTGAGGGGGGGCGAGCCCGGCGGCCAGGACGTGATTCACGAGATAAACCGCCAGCAGTACGGAGCCGCCATGGCTCGTGAGAAGCGGGAGGACACGCGGGATGCAGCCGCGGAGGTGAGCACGCCCGAGGACACCGAAGCGGTCGCCGAAAACGCGCAGACGTCGGTCAAAATGGGCATGAAGTCGTCCGCCAAGAAGATGCAGCGCAGGCGGCACAACCTGGGTCCGATCCCCGCAACCAGCGAAGTAGCGGGGGCCTTCGGCCGTACCGGAGAAGAGAAGGAACCCGAACGCGAGGAAGAGGAAAAGTAAGCGGTCAGGCGGGCGCCGCCCGTAGCAAGCGGCGCCCGCGGTTTTACAGAATGTAACGCGAGAGATCCTGGTCTTTTACGATGTCGGCAAGCTGCTTCCGAACGTAGTTGACATCGATCTTCACGGTCTTCTTCTTTAGGTCCGGCCCCTCGAACGACACCTGTTCGAGAAGCTTCTCCATAATTGTATGCAGCCGGCGCGCGCCGATATTCTCCGAAGTTTCGTTCACATGCGCGGCGAAGCGGGCCACCTCTTCGAGGCCATCCTCCGTAAAGGTGAGTTTGATGCCCTCGGTCTCGAGCAGCGCCGTGTACTGCTTGGCCAGCGCGTTCTTCGGTTCTTTCAGGATGCGGATGAAATCCTGCACGGAGAGCGACTTCAGCTCCACCCGGATGGGGAAGCGACCCTGCAATTCGGGGATCATGTCGCTTGGCTTCGACACATGGAACGCCCCCGCCGCGATGAACAGGATGTGATCCGTGCGGACGAAGCCGTAGCGCGTGTTGACCGTGGTTCCCTCCACGATGGGGAGGATGTCGCGCTGCACTCCCTCACGGCTGACGTCCGGACCGTGACCGCTCTCGCGCCCCGCGATCTTATCGATTTCGTCCAGGAAGATGATCCCGCTGGTCTCGACGCGCTCCAGCGCAACCCGCGTCACCTGGTCCATATCGATGAGCTTTTGTTCCTCTTCCTGCACCAGGTAATCGGCCGCTTCCGACACCCGCATTTTGCGCTTGCGCGTGCGTTGGTTGAAGAGGTTGGGCAGCATGTCCTTCAGGTTGATGCCCATCTCCTCGACGCCCGCGTTAGTGCTGATTTCAAACGTGGCGCCGCGGTCCTTCACTTCGAGCTCAACCATACGATCGTCGAGCTTGCCCTCGCGCAGCCGCTCGCGAAGTTTTTCGCGCGTGCGCTCGCGAGTCTCGCTGGTTTCCGGCCCCGGCGGCATTAGCAGGTCGAGCAAGCGCTCCTCGGCATTGCTCTCGGCGCGCTCCGCCACTTCGTCGAGCCGCTCTTCCCGCACCATGTCGATCGAGATATCCACCAGGTCCCGGATCATCGACTCGACGTCCCGGCCCACGTATCCAACCTCGGTGAACTTGCTCGCCTCCACCTTCATAAAAGGCGAGTTGGCAAGCTTCGCCAGGCGGCGCGCGAGTTCCGTCTTCCCGACTCCCGTGGGGCCGATCATGAGGATGTTCTTAGGCATCACCTCCTCGGCCATCTCGGGCGCCAGTTTCTGCCGGCGGATCCGATTTCGCAGTGCGATGGCCACGGCGCGCTTGGCCTCCGCCTGCCCCACGACGTGCTTGTCGAGCTCCCGCACTATCTCACGCGGCGTCAACTCGTCCAGCAGCGGCTCCTCTTCCATCGATTGCGCAGGCAGATAAATGACCATGGTTACTCCAGCTCCTCGAAGGTAAAGTTCTGATTCGTGTAGATGCAGATCTTGCCTGCGATGGCCATGGCCTCCTCTACGATTTGTCTTGCGGGGAGTGTCGTGTGGCGCATCAGGGCCGTGGCCGCGGAGAGCGCGAACGCCCCGCCGGACCCGATGGCGGCCACGCCTTCATCGGGCTCGATCACGTCGCCGTTGCCGCTCACCAGGTAAGTTAGTTTTGTGTCGGAGACCAGCAGCAGCGCTTCAAGGTGCCGCAGAATGCGGTCTGTGCGCCATTCCTTGGCGAGTTCCACCACCGCGCGCGGCAGGTTGCCGTTGAACTGCTCCAGTTTGGTCTCAAACCGTGCGAACAGCGCGAACGCGTCCGCGGTGGACCCGGCGAAACCCGCCAGGATCTTATCGTTGTACAGGCGGCGCACCTTGCGGGCCGAGGATTTCAGAACCTCCTGCCCGAGGGTGACCTGGCCGTCGCCCGCCATCACCGTCTTGCCGTCCCGGCGGACACACAACACCGTCGTGGATCGTATCTTTTCCGTCATTGTTTCCGTACTTCCATTCTATCGCGTGGCGCGTTGCGGCCTACCGGAAGTCGATTTCCCGGCCCTTGCGGATCACCGAATGCTTCGCGAATTCCGGCCGCCGGGCGGGAAAATCCGTACGGTAGTGCGCACCGCGGCTCTCTTCACGCGCAAGCGCACAGCGCGCGACAAGCGAGACCACCTGATGGACGCTGCGTAGTTCGAACCGGCCGAGCTCCGGTTCTCCGGGCCCCATCGGGACGCAGTCAAGCCACTCGGCCGCAGACTGCAGGGCTTCTGCCGTACGTGCGATGCCGCACTTCTCCCAAGCCAGCCGCCGTACCTCGCCCTCTCCGGCACAGGGGAACAGCGGATCAGGCGCGCTCGCGCCGTCTATCGGCGCAACCCCGGCCCATTCCTGCATGGCCGCGCCCGCGCGCGCACCGAACACTACCGCTTCCAGCAACGAATTGCTGGCCAGCCGGTTGGCGCCATGAACACCCGTGCAGGCAGCTTCGCCCGCGGCGTACAGCCGCGGGATGTTCGTGCGCCCATTGAGATCGGTCCGCACCCCGCCCATGGCGTAGTGCGCCGCCGGATGCACCGGCGCCGGTTCGCGCGAAACGTCCACACGATAGTGCAGGCAAGTCTCGTAGATCCGTGGAAAACGCTTGCGTATGAAGTCCGCCCCGCGGTGCGTCAGGTCCAGGAAGACATGCGGCGCTCCCGTCCTCTCGAGTTCCGCGACGATGGCCCGCGCCACTACGTCCCGGGGCGCCAGCTCATTGGTGAAGCGCTCGCCGGCGGCGTTGAGCAGGTACGCGCCCTCGCCCCGCAGCGCTTCCGAGAGCAGGAACCGCGGCGCGCCTTCCACATGCAGGGCCGTGGGATGGAACTGCACGAACTCGATATCCGCGATCTCCGCGCCCGCGCGCCACGCCATCGCCACACCGTCGCCGGTCGCGATCTCAGGGTTGGTGCTCTCCTGGTAGACGCGGCCAAGCCCCCCGGTGGCGATCAATACGGCACGCGCGTAAATCGGAGTGATCCGTCGCCCGGCATCTTCATAAACCATGGCGCCGGCCGCCCCATCATCCGTGGTCAGCAGGTCCGTTACGGCGGAATACGTGCGGAACTCCACGTTCGGCAGGGAGGCGGCTTTGTGGTAGAGGGTGCGGGCGATCTCGCGGCCGGTGGAATCGCCATGCGCGTGCAGTATGCGGTTGCGGCTGTGGGCGCCCTCGCGTGTGAACGACAGCCGTCCGGCACCCGAGCGGTCGAACTCCGCGCCCCAGTCGATGAGTTGTTGGATGGCGCCGGGACCTTCCTCCACCAGGGTGCGCACTGCCGCGCCGTCGCACAGGCCGTCGCCGGCGTTCAGTGTATCGCGTTCGTGCAGTTGTACCTCGTCGTCGTCGCTGAGCGCGACGGCGACCCCGCCCTGCGCGTATTCAGAGGAGGACTCCCGGAGGGCGTCCTTGGCCACCACGAGCACCTTGCCCGCGGAAGCAAGCTCGATGGCCGCGCGCAATCCAGCCACGCCCGCGCCAATCACGAGAAAGTCCGGGTTCATTTTACTTCTTTCAGCTTAACAGCATGTGGGCTTCCATCACGTGGTAAAACTGAATTTAATGTCCGCCTTCCGAGTGGAAACCCCGCAACGCGTATATTCGGCCGTGGTGGAGCGCGGCCTTCTGGAGCGCGCCGGCGAATATGTCCCGGCGGGCCGTGGCAAGGTCTTCGCCATCTCTACGAAAGATGTATGGCGGCACCACGGCGACGCCCTTTCACGTAGTCTGGCAGGCATCCCGCACGAGGTTATCTTCCTCCCAAGCGGCGAAGAGCAGAAACGCTTGGCGCCCATCGAGCGCGCCGCCGAAGAGATGGTCCGGCTCGGCGGCGACCGCTCCAGCATGGTGATCGCGTTCGGTGGCGGCATCGTCACCGACATGGCCGCCTTCCTGGCATCCGTGTTTATGCGCGGGATCCCGGTGCTCCAGATCCCCACCACGCTGCTGGCGCAGGTAGATGCCGGTGTAGGCGGAAAGACCGGAGTAAACCTCGAATGCGGGAAGAACCTTATCGGCACTTTTCACCAGCCCGTGGCGGTGCTGATCGATCCCGCGGTGCTCTCGACGCTGCCGGAACGCGAATACCGCGCCGGCCTCTACGAAATCGTCAAAGCGGGGATCATCCGGGATCCCGCGCTGTTCGATTTCCTCTGCGCCCGCAGCGCCGCGGTGCTGGCCCGCGATCCAGCCTCCCTCGACCGCATCATCGCCGATTCCGTGAAGATGAAGGCCGAAGTGGTTTCCGCCGACGAACGCGAAGGCGACCTGCGCCGCATCCTCAACTTCGGCCACACTTTCGGACACTCGCTCGAAGCCGAGACGCACTACGCCCGCTTCCTGCACGGCGAAGCCGTCGCCTTCGGGATGCGGGCCGCGGTACACCTGGCGCAAATCTGCGGCTTCCTGGCGGACGCGGATGCGCGCATGATGCTCGAAACTATCGCGCTCTACGGCCCCATCCCGGCGCTCGACGGAATTCCTGCCGAAGCCCTCGAAGCGCGCCTCGTGAGCGACAAGAAGACGATGCAAGGCAAGGTGCACTTCGTCCTGCCGGAGGCCGTGGGGCGCGTCCGGATCGTCTCGGGCGTCGACCGCCCCTCCGTGCTCGCGGCCATCCGCGCCGCAATGGAATGAGGGGCACCACTCCGGAAGGCGTAGCCGGTGAGCAGGAAACCGCCCGCTGGGTGCGCGGCATGTTCGGCCGCGTGGCCCACCGCTACGACCTGGCCAATCACCTGCTCTCGTTCCACATAGACCGCTACTGGCGCGCCAGTACGGTGCGAACCGTGCGCCGTGTGTTGGACCGGCCCGGCGCGCGCGCCCTGGACCTCTGCTGCGGCACCGGCGACCTCCTGCTGGCGCTCGGCCCTGGCGCTATCGGAGCGGATTTCTGTCACCCCATGCTGGTGCGGGCACTCCGCAAGGGCGCCGCGCGAGTGGTGGAAGCCGACGCCCTGCGGCTCCCTTTCCCGGATGCCTCGCTCGACCTCGTCACTACTGGCTTCGGCTTCCGGAATTTGGCCAACTACCAGGCCGGCCTCGACGAGATGCGGCGCGTGCTGCGGCCCGGCGGCATGGCGGCGATCCTGGAATTCTCCCAGCCGCCGAACCGTGTGTTCGCGGCGCTCTACAGCTTCTACTCGCGCCGTATCCTGCCCGCTATCGGGGGGGCACTCTCCGGCTCGCGCGACGCGTATACTTATCTGCCCGAGTCGGTGCGGAAGTTCCCTGCCCCCGACGAACTCGCGGCCATGATGCGCGCGGCCGGATTCGCCGCCGTCACATGGCGCCGCATGACCGGCGGCATCGTAGCGCTCCATACCGGCGAAGCGCTATAGCGTCCCTGCCCTCCGCGCTTCCAGCCAGCGGTACATTACCGGCAGTACGATCAGGGTCAGCAGCGTAGAACTCGCCAAGCCCCCGATCACCACCGTCGCCAGGGGCTTCTGCACCTCGGCCCCGGCACTGGTCGAGATCGCCATCGGGACGAACCCAAGGCTCGCCACCAGCGCCGTCATAAGGACCGGACGAAGCCGCGTGATGGCGCCCTCCACGACCGCCTCCCCAAGCGGCACACCCCGCCCGCGCAACTGATTCATGAACGTGACCAGCACCACTCCGTTCAGCACGGCCACGCCCGAAACAGCGATGAACCCGATCCCCGCGCTCATCGAAAAGTGCATGCCTCGCAACCAGAGTGCCAGAATGCCGCCGGTGACGGCGAACGGAATCCCCGTGAAAATGAGCCCGGCTTGCCCTATGGACTTGAACGTCGCCAGCAGCAGAAGAAAAATCAGCAGGAATGTCGCGGGCACGGCCAGCATCAACCGCAGCCGCCCGCTCTCCATGTGCTCGAAAGTTCCGCCCCAGGTCATCACATACCCCGGGGGCAGTGTCACCCCGGCGTTGATGCGCTGGTGCGCCTCCTTCACAAAGCTGCCGATGTCCCGGCCCCGCACATTCACCTCCACCGAAATGCGCCGCTGCCCGTTTTCCCGCGAGATCTCGGCGGGTCCTTCTTCGCTCACAATTTGAGTCAGCTCGCTCAAAGGAATCCTCTGCCCGCCCGGCGCGCTCACCAGCAGGTTCCCGATGGCCTCCGCATCCTTCCGCGCCCACTCCGGCAGCCGCACTACGAGGTCGAAACGCATAAAGCCTTCGAGCACCTTGGTGGCCTCCGTTCCGGCAATGGCACTCTGCACCAATTCCTGGACGTCGGCAACGTTGATGCCGTAGCGCGCGATCTTGTCGCGGTCGATCCTGATTTGCAGCACCGGCAGGCCGGACACCTGCTGCACGCGCGCCTCCGTCGCGCCCTGGATCGCCTGGAGCACTTTGGCGCTGCGCGCGGCCTGGTCCCGCAGCACGTCCAGGTCGTCGCCCGCGATCTTCATCACCACGTCCGCCCGCGCCCCGATGCCTTCGGTCAGCTCCAGCATCCGGAACTTAATGGGCTGCGAAAACGTGTAGCTCATCCCCGGGATGGCTTCCAGCTTCGCTGCCACCGCCGCCGCAATCTCCTCCTGCGAGCGTGCCGTCTTCCATTCCGCTTTTGGCTTCAGGAATACGTACGTGTCGGAGTGGTCCGGACCCATCGGGTCCGTCGCAATCTCGGGCCGGCCGACGCGGCTGACCACGGTTTCCACTTCCGGAACTTCCCGGATGCTCTGCTCCATCACCGTCAGCATCTTGACGGATTGCGCCAGGGACACGCTCGGAAGCCTGGCCGAGTTGATGGCAATGGCGCCTTCGTTGAGATCGGGGATGAACTCATTCCCGAGGCTCAGCAGCACCAGTGCGAAGACAGCTACAAGCGCGCCCGCCGCCACCGTGATCGGCCCCGGGTACCGCATTGCCCGCCCCAGCACCTGGCCGTACACTCCCATCAGCCGCCGGACCACGGGATTGTCCTCGTGTCCGTGGGGGCCTTCCAACGGTTTCGGCACCCGCTTCGGCTCCCGCAGGAACAGCGCCGCCAGCGCCGGAATCACGGTCATGCTCATGATCAGCGCGCCCGAAAGCGCGAACACCACGGTGAAGGCCATCGGCCGGAACATTTTCCCTTCGATTCCCACCAGCGAAAGAATGGGAAGGTACGCGGCAATTATGATCAACTCGCCGAATTGCGCCGCCCGCCGCACCTCCACCGTAGCCGTCCGAATGGTTTCCACGCGTTCATCGCGGCTGAGCAGCCGCCCCAATTCGCGCCGGCGCGCGCTCAACTGCCGCACGCAGTTCTCGACGATGATGACCGCGGCATCCACAATCAGGCCGAAATCGATGGCCCCCAGGCTCATCAGGTTCGCCGAGACCCCAAAGTACTTCATCGCCACGACGGCCACCAGCATCGAGAGTGGAATCGCCGACGAAACGATCAACCCCGCCCGCAGTTGCAGCAGGAACAGGAACAGGACCGCCATCACCACCAGGCCGCCCTCCACCAGGTTTTTCATCGCGGTCCCGATGGTCCGGTCCACCAGATCGCTGCGGCTGTAGAAGGGGCTGACCCGCACGCCGGGCGGCAGCGCAGAGGCGATCTCGTGCAGCTTGCGTTCCACCCGCTGCGCCACGGCCCGGCTGTTCTCGCCCTTGAGCATCATCGCGATCCCCATGACGGTCTCGCCCCTGCCGTCGCGCGTCGCCGCTCCCTGCCGCACCTGTGCTCCCAGGCTGACCTCCCCGATGTTGCGCACGAACACCGGGGTGCCGCCGTGCGATGCCACCACGATGTTCTCGATGTCCCGAACGCTCTGGATCAGCCCGACGCCGCGCAGCAGTTGCTGCTCTCCCGCGTGCTCGATGTAGGCGCCTCCGGCATTGGCGTTGTTCTTCTCCAGCGCTGCAATCACCTGCGCCAGGCTGATCCCGTGGCTGACCAGCCGGTTCGGATCCACCAGCACCTGGTATTGCTTCTCCTCGCCGCCGAATGAATTCACCTCCACTACCCCGGGCACTGCCCGCAACTGCGGCTTGATGAACCAGTCGAGCGTGGTCCGCAGCTCCATCAGGGAATGCTTCCGCGGCGCCGCGGGATCGTTCTCAACGGTGAACTGATAGACCTCCCCCAGCCCGGTGCTGATGGGCGCAATCTCCGGGCTCACTCCCGCCGGCAACTCCTTCTGCGCCGCGATTAGCCGTTCAAGCACGAGTTGCCGCGCCCAGTAAATGTCCGCCTCTTCCTTGAAGGTTACGGTAACCTGCGAGAGGCCGAACTTCGAAAGCGAGCGCACGTCCTCGGCTTGCGGAAGACCGGCCATGGCGAGTTCGATGGGGAAGGTAATGTACCGCTCCATCTCGAGCGGCGTAAACGACGGAGCCACCGCGTTCACCTGGACCTGATTGGTAGTGATATCCGGCACCGCGTCAATGGGGAGGTTCGCCGCTGAATACATTCCGAGGCCCGCCAGCGCGAGGGCCGCCAGCACAACCGGCACACGCCAGGCGATGCTGAAAGCGACAATACGTTCGATCATCCCGCGCTACTCCTCGTGATGCCCCAGCTCGCTTTTCCTGGCTTCGGACTTCAACAGGAACGAGCCCTCCGTTACCACCGTCTCCCCCGCGGTAAGCCCGGCGACCACTTCGACCCACTCGCCGGACCGCGCCCCGAGTTCCAGGACGCGCTCGGCGAACCCGCCGTCGGCACTCTTCACAAACGTCACCGCCCGGCCGCCGTCGTTCTGCACCGCGGCCGCGGGGATCACCAGCGCCGGGCGTGTCGCCGGGGCGGGAATCCGAACCGTGGCAAACATCTGTAGCTTCAGACGGTTCTCGGGGTTGGGAACCTCCACCCTGACCTTGGCCGTCCGGGTATTCGGATCGAGTACGTCGCTGATATAGGTAATCCTGCCGGTGAACGTGCGGCCGGGATAGGACGCCACCGCCACCTCGGCCTCCAGCCCTTCGCGCACAGAATGAATGTCCTTCTCGTAGATGTCCGCCTGCACCCAAACCGTGGAGAGGTCCGCCACGGTCATGAGCTGGTCCTCGATCCCGACGGTCTCCCCGGGAGCCGCGTCGAACTGCGTGACCACGCCCTCGAACGGCGCCCTGACGGTGCTGTGCGACTGTTGCCGGTGATACTCCAGATCTTTGCGCGGGTCGAGCTTCTCGATTTCGGCGTCGCTCATGCCGAAGCGGTGCAGCTTCTCCTCGATCTTGGCGGCCCCCGCCTTACGGCTCTCCACAGCGGCCAGGGCGTACTTCGATTCGGCTTCGCGGCGCTGAAACTCGGCCTTGGCGACCGCACCCAACTCCACGAGGTTGCCCGCCCGCTCCAGCGCGCGCCTGGATACTTCGGCCTCGGCAGTCGCCTTCCGCAATTCCGCCAGCGCCGCCAGGTACTCCCCGATGGCCTCCCCGAGCTCGACGTTGTCATACGTCAGCAGCCGCTGCCGCGCCTTCACGCGGTCGCCAAGCCGCACGTACACCTCATCGATGCGGCCGCGCGCGATGGCCCGCACCCGCGCCAGCCGAGTATCGTTGGCCTGCACGCTGCCCGTCGCCTGGATCACACGCCCGATAGCGCGCATCTCCGCCGCGGCCGTCTGCACGCCGAACCGGCGCTGGACTTCCGGGGTGAGCACCAGCTTCCCCTTGCCCGAATCTGCTTCGTGCGCCTCAACAGGCGCGGGCCGGGATGCCGTCCTCCGGCCCATGTAGAATGCGGCCGCAACGGCGGCGACCAGAATCGCGGCGAAAACAACATTCCTGGCTTTCACGTCTGCGCCTCACTCCACCGGTCCGCCAATGGCCCGCTCCAGCTCGGCCACCGCGGCATTGGTGTCCCTCAACAGCTCTGTATACGCGCGTTGCGCCTCAAGCAACCGCCGCTGCTCGTTGATCACATCGAGCAGCCGCAGCTCTCCTAATTCGTACGCGCCGCGAATGATCCGGAGGTTCTCCGCGGATTGCTCGACGACGCCCTGCTCCAGGATCCGCAACGCCCTCCGCGCCGCCTCGTACCGGTTCACCGCCGCCCGAACCTCCAGGCGGACGGAACGTTCGAGCGCATCGCGGCGCAGGCGTGCGGCGCGCCCTCGAGCCACGGCGGCCTCAATGTTGCCCTGGTTCCGATTGCGCACCGGCAGAGCGATCGAGATCCCCGCGGTCATCACATTGTCGCGGTCGCGCAACGGCGTAACCGGTCCGCTGGGCTGCGCGAATCCGTATTGGTCGAAGCGCGACCGGGTGTGCTGGTACCGGCCCGTCGCGACCACGTTGGGTGACGCTTCCGCCCTGGCTACAGCGGACTCCGTCCCGGCCAGCGACTCCTCGATGCGCGCGGCCTGGAGATCCGGACGTCCGGCCAAAGCCTGCTCCACCGCACGCTCGGGCTCAATCGTCACCAACGGCGGTGCCAGCCGCTCCGTGACCAGGAGATTTCCATCGCCATCCATTCCGGCCAGAAACTCGAGATCGAGCACCGCCCGCTCCACCTGGCTCTGAAATAGCAGGCGGTCGGAGTCGATTCGGTTCACCTCCACCTGCAGCAACCCCTGTTCGAGCGGCGCCCCTTCGCCTTCGCGGGTGCGTGCCCGCGCCAACTCGTGGCTCTTACGCGTCAACTCCAGCAGCCCCCGCGCGTTGCC
This sequence comes from Bryobacteraceae bacterium, assembly GCA_035561075.1. Lineage (GTDB taxonomy): Bacteria > Acidobacteriota > Terriglobia > Bryobacterales > Bryobacteraceae > JAMCRM01. Next base: position 1,135 of record DATMYF010000083.1, on the reverse strand, counting down.
CAGGTTCCGCATGGCCGCCAGCGCCTCGACGTAGCGCGCCTTCACGTCCGCGCGCAGAAGCCGTTCGCGGTCGGCGATCTCCAGCCGGACAATTTCCGCCCTCAGCCGCGCCGCATCTACCTGTAAAGTGCGCTTGCCGCCGGTCTCAAACACGTGCGAATACCCCAGCTCGAACTGCCGTTCGCCGCGGCTATTCAGCACGTCGCCGTTCGCCACCGAGATGTCGATCGATGGGTTGGGCCGGAGCCCCGCCTGACGCAGCACCCCCTGCGCCTCGGCCAGGCGCTGGCGTGCGGCCAGCAGATCGGGGTTCCGCGCCAGCGCGGTCCGGACAAGATCTTCGAGTGAGTTCGCGCTTCCCCCGCCCTGGGCAAGGGCGGACAGAGCGGCTGCGCCTGCTACGCATGCCGTCCGAAAAAGCGCGGACGAACAACTTCTCATACGTCCCTCTTTTTCAACGTGGAGTCTCTATGACGGGATATGCGGAGGGGAAGAACTCAGCAGCGAAGCGGCGCGGATGCGCCCGGGGCGGGGGATGGCAAGGGGAACGTGCTCGGGTCGAAGGCGTCCTCAAAACCCGGGGAGGGCGCCACCGCATGCGAGAGAACCACGACGTAGACCGCCACCGAGAGCTGCCGCTGGGCTGAAGGGGGCGAGTCCGATGCGGTCTGGACAGCGATATCGGTGCAGCCCCTGCATCCCCCGGCGTCCATATAATATCCTGGGAAACCAGCGGATCCGACGCCAAAACAGCCGGCGTCGAGCACCTCGTAGCGGATGTGACCGGGTCCGGACACGCAGAGAACCATGGCGAGACCCGTCCACTGTGACAGCACGAGCAGGCACACGAGCACTAGGGACTTAGCCAGCCTGTTACTCCCATATCTCCCCATGCTGCTTCAGATTAGCACGGTACAAGTGTGACCGCAGGCCGCAAGGCCTCTATCGCGTCCCGGTCTCCGGCGAATATGGATACCTCGCCAGAGCGCTTTCGTCAAGGTCCACCCCGAAACCCGGGGCGCAGGGCAGTTGAAGGCAGCCGTTCTGCAGCCGGGGAGTCTCCCGCAGAAGCTCGCGACACAACCGCCAGTCCGCTTCCGAGCCGATCGTCTCCAGCCGGTAGAAGTTGGGAATG
>DATMYF010000082.1:0-7266 GCA_035561075.1 Bryobacteraceae bacterium | reverse complement strand
CGGAGCGCCACGTACTTTCCCTCGATTCCGATGTCGATCACCCGTTTTTCGTCGATCCATGCACTAATGCGCTCCGGGGTAACCTGGAGGCGCAGCGCGTACCAGCGGCCCTTTTCGAAGTTGTAATATGCCCGGGTCTGGTTCTCGGAGGCGTCCCAGCCGTCCAGGCTCGACAGCCCCACAATGTCGCCGCCCCAACCACCCGTCACCCAGGTGCAGAAGGAGTCGCCCACCGGGAACGTGAGGGAGGCGAAGAAGTCGCCGCCTTCCAGTCGCGCGGCTTCGAAGCGCACCTCGTAGTTGGATTTTGGGAATGTGCCCTTCCAGTTGATGCCCGCCAGGGGCTTGCCGGGGCCGAGCACGATTATGCCCTTCTCGACGCGCACCGGGCCGCGTCCGCGGAACGGCGTCTCCCGCCATCCCTCCAGAGATTTGCCGTCGAACATCGGCTGCCATTCCCCGGTTTTCGGCTGGCCCGCCGCCGGGAGCGCCGCCGCCAGAAGGAACAGCGGGAGGAGGATCCTGTCGTACATGCAGTTACGGATATACCACGGCTGCGCGCTGCGGTGCACACGTGCGGGTATCATAGTACGATGATCTCGCGCTCGTGCTTGTTCTTCCTGGTCGCGTCGCTGTGTTTCGGGGCCGGCGTGACGGTCCGGTTCGAGCCTCCCAACCCCCTCGTGGGGCCGTTCCCGTCCGACGCCCTGGCGGTGCCCGACCCCGCGCAGAAAACCGGCCTCCATATCAACCTGCCTCTGCCCAACTGCGCCGCCGAGCCGAGCCTCTGCGCCGAACTGACCGCCGTGAACCAAATGGACGGCTTCAGCCGGCAGCCCCGCATCCGGGTGGCGTTCTCCGCGCCGGTCAACATCTACACCCTGTACCTGGGCATCTGGTTCGTCGCGCTCGATAATCTCACCCAGGATGAATGGGGGCTGAACCGCACCGGCGACGTCGTCCCCGTGAATGAGGTGCTCTGGGATGCGGCCACCAACACCGCATTCGCGAAGCCGGATAACGTGCTCGATCAGCACCGGCGCTACGCTCTGGTAGTGACCGACGCCGTGCGGGACCTCGCGGGCGATCCGGTCGGCGCCGCCCCCGCCTTTAACGCCTGCGCCTCTCCGCAGCCGCCGAACGAGTACTGCGCGGCGGTTTCGCAGGCCGTGGCGCTGGCAGCTCCCGTCATGGGCTCGCGGCGCATCGTGGCCGCCTCCGTCTTCACCACCCTCAGCGCGACGGACTGGATGGAGAAGGCGCGCGCGCAACTACGCAACGCACCGGCCGCCGCCACCATGGCGGAGCCTCGCGGCGGTTTCCGCCTGGCCGACCTCTCCGGACTGGTCTGGCGGCGGCAGACCGGCGTCAATCCGAGCCGTTTCGACGAGTTCGCCCTGCCCATCGATAACCCGCTGCTGGCCGGGGTGGCGCGGGTGGCGTTCGGCTCCTTCCGGTCGCCGAGCTTCCTGAACGCACGCTACTCGATCGATACCGTGCCCACGGGCGCCGATGTGGCGCTGCCGGCCGCCTCCAGCGAGATCGCCTTCACGGTGTACATCCCGGACACCCCCAAGCCAGCCGGGGGGTACCCCGTGGTGATCTTCGGGCACGGCCTGGGCGACAGCCGCGTGGGCGGCCCGACCGCCGTGGCGCCGGTGATGGCGCAGGCGGGTTTCGCCACCATCGCGATCAGCGCGGTGGGCCATGGCTTTGGCCCGGAGAGCACTGTCACCCTGGTGGATCGCTCAGGAAACCGCATCTCGGTGCCGGCCCCGGGGCGCGGGGTGGATCTCAACGGCGACGGCGCCATCGAGGGCACCGAAGGCTGCGTCCTCACCGCTCCCGGCTCTGTGCTGCGTGACTGCCTCCGCCAGACTGCGCTCGATCTCTCGCAGCTCGTGCGTGTCATCCGCGGCGGTATCCAGCTCGATGAGGACGCCGAAGCGGATCTCGACGGCAACCGCATCTACTATGCCGGCCAGTCCCTCGGCGCCATTTACGGCACGCTGTTCAGCGCCATCGAACCGGATGTTCGCGCTGCGGCGCTCAATGCCGGCGGGGCCTCGGTGGTGGATCTTGCGCGCTGGAGCCCCACCTACCGCAACATCGCGACGGCGTTGTTGGGAAACCGCCAGCCGCCTCTCACGGTCGATCCGGCCACCTTCGACGAGAACTACGTGCTGCGTTATCAGCACCCCAAGGTGATTCAATCCCCGGGCGCCCTGGCCGCTCAGGAACTGCTGGAGATTTACGACTGGCTGGGAATGCCGGGAGACCCGGTGGCTTATGCTCCGCACCTGCGGTCCTCAACGCTGCCGGGCATGTTCATCAAGCCGGTGCTCTTCCAGTTCGCATGGGGCGACCGCTCAGTGCCCAATCCCGCCAGCACGCGCTGGATTCGCGCCGCGAATATGCGGGATGCCACGTGGATTTACCGCCACGATTACGCGCGCGCCGTGCTGCCGGAGATGCCGCTCAACCCGCACGCGTACCTGGTGCTGTTCCTGGCCACGGAGGGAAATCTTCAGTTGCCGAATTTGAGCACCGCCGCGATTTCGCTTTCGGCGCAGCAGCAGATAGCCAATTTCTTCGGTGCCGATGGTGCCGCCATTCCCGATCCGAATAACTTCGTGCTGCGGGCGTTGTTCGGCAGGAATTTGTTCCAGGTGCCGGACTTCCTTACCGAGGACCTGAATCTTGAAACTGCCGCCCCCCGTTAAGGGGGCGGTGGTTCAACGTTTGACGATCACTTCCCGCAGGCTCTCTTTGGTGAGGAAAAACTTTACCGAATCGAAGCGCTGAAACAGCTTCTCGAGCGTGCGGTTATTGAACAGTTGGACGGGCTTGCGGCTGCCGCGCTGGGAAACCTGTAGCGCGTTGAACTCCTGGATCCGGAAATTATAGTAAGGCACCGACGCGGCCCGCTCGTCGGAGTGGAAGAAGGCCAGCATGTAGCTTTGGGGGCGTGTGATGCGGTGCAGACGGTCGAGAGTGGCGGAGAGCAGCGCGGGAGCCATGTATTCCAGGGTGTCCCAGACCAGCACGCCGTCGAAGGTTTCGTCCGGGTATTCGAGATTCTGGCGCATGAGATAGTCGATCTGGCCGGCGTTCGACTGGTCGGTGGGGTCCTCGCCCCCGAAGGTTTCCTCCATGCTGCGCAGCAGGTCCACCGAGTAGAGCTTGTGGCCGAGGTTGGTTATGAAGCTGACGTTGGCCTGGCTGGCGCCGCCGAGATCGAGAATGCGCAACCCGGCCTGGTCGCGGATGTAGCTGAAGAATTGTTCCAGCCCACGGCTCTGGCGTGTGGTGACAATCTCCTTGTCGCCTCGTCCCGGTGTGCGTCGCGGCGGAGTCGGAGAAGCGGCCGTCTCGCTCAAGGGGCGAGGGCCGCGGAAGAGCAGGCGCAGTCTTTCAGCCAGGCTGCCGGCGGCGGCCCTCATCGTTCACCTAGCGCTTGTTGTCCCCGGCATTCACCACTGGAGGGGCGCCTGCGGCCGCTTGCGCGGATTGCTGGCCCTTCTGCGGTTTGGCCGGTTCCGGTTTCACGATATCTATGCTGCCCTTGAAATAAGCGCCGTCCTCGATGATGATCCGGGCGGTGCGAATATCCCCCACCAGCTTGGCATCCTTGCGAATTTCCAGCCGGTCGTTGGCTTCCACATTCCCCTGGATGGTGCCGAGGGCTACCACCTCGCGCGCCTTAATGCCTGCGTGCACTTTCCCGTTGGGGCCGATGGTGAGCTTATGCTCGTTCAGCTCGATGGTACCTTCGACGTCGCCGTCGACGTACAGATCCTCGCGGCTGTAGATCTGGCCGACAATCTTGACGGCCTTCCCGATGCTAGCCGACCCGCGCGGGGTGTCCGGCTCCATTCTTCCTAGGGGGGTGCTGCTGCTCAAAGGTGTATTCTCCTTCTTGACTTCGGTAGGAATCGGCGCCATGGGAGCCGGTTTGGGAGTCGTCACCGGTCTCGGCGCGGGTTCTTCTTGACGTTTACCCCACATGCTCAAGATGACGTCCCTCCAGGGCGGATCAGTGAATGCGTGTGCATGGTGATGCTGCTCCTAGTCTATAAGGGATTTTCTGAAAAAGGCAACCAAAGCCGCAATCGATTATAAACTGTTCCGAATCATCGATTATCGCACCGCTGCAAAACCGAATGTGAAGCCCTCCGCGCCTTCGATGGCAATTTCCACCTCCGCGGCGCCCGCAAGCGCGGCCGGGAGCGCGTAACGATAGTCGGCCCGGCCGGCGTGGCGTGTGACGGCCTCTGCCCGGAGCTCCGTGCCGGCGGCTCGCACGCGGGGCGCCTCAGGCGCGGAATACACCCCCAGCACCAGGGCGTCGTGTGCATCGCGAGGTCCGCCGATGCGCAGCGTGGCCCGTGCATATGTGCGGCGGAAGCCGTCGCGGGGCGCCTCCCAGCCGGTGCCGAGATAAGGGGCATAGAGCGGGTCGCCCGGGATGATCAGGCGCGGTGTTTCGGAGCGCAGGACGGCGGCTGTGCGCCAACGGCGGGTTACGTTGCGGAGTTGAGGACCGGAGGCGTCGTAGACCGCGGCGCGGCCGGCATCCAGTTCCCCGATGGCGAGCGCGTCCGGCAGCACAAACCAGGCGGCCAAAGGAGAAGCGATGGCTTCGGCTGCTCCGGGCGCCAGGTATACCCGGGGAATGTTCAGCGCACGGAACGGCACGTCGGCCATGCCGGCCAGGAACAGGTCCGTCGTGACCCCGGTGAGCAGGATGGTGCCGTCGGGTCGCGCGCGATGGATCTCCTCGACTCCCAGCACCAGTTTCTCCACGTCGCGGCTGCGGTCGTAGTGCCACTGTACGATGGCGTGAGAGGCAGGCAGGGAGAAGCCCAGGTACAGCGCAGCGGCCGCGACCGTGGCCGCTTTGGCCGCGATTCCGGCGCGCGATGCCGCGGCCACTGCCCAGCCGCCCAGCATTCCCAGACCGATTGCGGGCACCGCCAGATAGTAGTCCATTACGTGATCGCGCAGCGGCAGGAAGGGCGCCAGCGGGAAGATGAACCAGGCGAGCCCCAGCCAAGCTCCGCGCACGCGCAGGAGTGCCACAGCTGCCCCTGCGGTGAGCGCCAAAGTGGCGGCGACCACGGTCCACGCGGGTATCTGCCGCACTACGGCCAGACGGTCCGGCCCCAGCGCCATAATCCAGTAGGTCCAGAAGGTGGCGGCCATCGAGAGGCCGGGGTGCAGCCCGTAAACGCCCCCGGGTTGCGCGGCGGATGTCAGGTGCAGCAGGGCGTAGGCCGCCGAGACAGCGAACATCGGCAGTGTCCGGCGGAAATGCTTGCGCGCCGCGAACCAGGTGTAGGAGGCCGCCAGCGCCGGATACACCACGTTGGTTTCGAGCGCGCCGAAGCCCGCCAGGAAGGCGGCCCATTGCGCGATCCACCAGCGGCGTTCGCCGGTTTCGAGATATCGAAGCAGGCACCAGAAGGCCAGCAGCAGGAAGAAGCCGCACAGGGCCTGGTTGTAGATGGAGGTCCAGCACATCACCACCGCGAGGCCGGAGTTAGCCGCCCAGAAGATCTGCGCCCAAAAGCCTGCGGCGCGCGAGCGGGTGAGCCGCAGCATGATATCGCCGAGCAGCAGGAGGGCACCCGCCTGGGTGACGAACACCGCGATCCGGAAGGGCAGCGGGTCGATGCCGAAGAGGGTTGAAAACAGCAGGAAGTAGCCTGTGACGCTGAGGGGCCGCACGATGCCGTGGCCCGCCTGGGGAGCGAAGATGGCGGGCAGCACGTCCGTCCACGTATGGACGTCGCGCCGCAGGTTCAGCCAGCCGAAATCGTCCTGATAGAACCACGTCCACAGGCCCAGCCAGTAGAAGGCGACGAGAAACAGGATGGGCAGCACGCGCCAGAGACGAACCCGCACCCTACGATTGTGCCGCAAGTGGGGTAGCAGAGGCATGCTTCCTTTCCCCCGCCATCCGAGAGATGCTATCCGCGGGAGTAGTTGTGGGATATCATGGCAAGGCGCAGTTATGAACGAGACTCTGACCTTTCTCGGAAGGCTCATCACAGGGCTCATCCTGGTGGTGCCCTGCTTGTTGTATCTGTCGTGGGCAGCAGCCGATGCGCGCAAGCGGGGAAAATCCGCACTTCTGGTATGCTTCGCGCTGGTGGTGTTCTTCCCGTGGGGACTCATTGCCTGGCTGGTGTTCCGCCCTACTCAGCGCTCGCTTCGCACTAGCGGCGAGTTCTCTGCCTGCACGCCGGGTATGCCCGGGCGGAGCGGCAGCAGCACCCATAGCGTATAGATCCCCAACGCCGTACCGAGCGGCACGTCCACCAGCGCGATGATTCCGAGCACGATGGACAGGGTACGGGCCCAGGGCGCGCGCTCCAGCAGTCCCCATCCCGCTACGAAGCCGAGTACTGCCGCTACCAAAAAGGTCAGCCCGATTGCGGGCAACAGCGCCCGCATGAAGGGCGGGAACTGCAGCAATCCTCCGATGCTGAACAGCGTCACCGCAGGGAGCAGGCGGAATGCAGAAATCGCGATCCACAGGATACCGAGCAGCCTCAGGTGCCCGGCGACTGATTCCTCACGCGGCAACGCGGGCGCGCCGACCACCGGGTGGCCGCACGCACGGCAGAAGTTCACGTTCTCTTCAAGCTTTGTTCCACATTGATCGCAGTACATGGGAACCTCTCCCTGGGATACGCATTGGGCCGCCGGGTTGTTCCCGGCGCCGGTGCTAGCATTGAGAGTTATGAAACGGCGGGAACTCATTGCGGGAGGCGCCGCAGCCCTCCTGGCCGGCCGCCTGCGGGCCGCGCCGAAGCCCGGCAACTATCTCCTGACAGACCAGGCGGGAATTGATGCGGCGAAGCAGAAGGCCGCCCGGCAACCCTGGGCGAAAGCGGCGCTCGATGACCTGCTGGCGGGCGCCGAACGCGCCCTCGCCGCACCGCTAACGATCCCTGAGCGCGGCGGCCAATGGCCCCACTGGTATAGCTGCAAGAAGGATGGCGTTACGCTCGAAACGGTCACCCCGACGGAGCACCGCTGTCCCCGCTGCGGCGAGGTCTACCGTGGAGACCCGTACGACGCCGTCGTGCTCTATCACGTCCACACCCGCAACGCCCGTGCCGCGCGGGATATGGGCCTCGCGTACCGCTTCACGGGCCGCGCGGAATTTGCCGGGCGCGCCGCGGAAATCCTGCTGGGCTACGCCGCCCGCTACGGCACTTACCGGCTGCACAACGTCCGGGACGAGGAGAAGATCGG
>DATMYF010000081.1:0-64959 GCA_035561075.1 Bryobacteraceae bacterium | reverse complement strand
GCAAGTGAAGGGCGCGGTGACCTGTGCGCTCGCCGTCGATGCGAAGCCCATAAGCAGGACCACCACGGCTAGCGCAGTTACTACTCTGCGAAAATCTGCCATTCTATTCTCCTTGTGAATTGCGTAGTGAATCGGTCGAAGTTCTCTTTTCAACCTGAGCCTCTAGCAGAAGTCTCAATAACCGTTCAACCTAGGGAACTTCTCCGTGTCGGGCGGAGATCCAGATTTTCCCAGCGACGCTAGCGCGCCGATGGATCCTACAAGCTGCCCCCGGTGGTCACATGGCTTGGCATGTTTTTAACTGGACTACTCTTCTGTGCCCACTGGGTTAAAACGCAAAATTGCCTACACGCAAACGCGGTAAAGATATATGTAACCTGCCGAGCGTATGCATGTCAAGCAAAATTCTTTCAATTCAACAATTAAACGTTTCCCGTGCGAAACCGTACTCGAACTGATTGATACGCCCAGATTACACCATTTTCCACCGCCGGAGTCAATGGTTGGCGAATCGAGAGCCCTATTCTCGCCCACCCTTGGATTAGGCGCGGTGCGAACTCTCACCGCCGCCCGCCGTCTCTGTCTTTGAACACCCGCGACACGCCCGCCATCTTTATTAAAATGTCGTAACGCGTCCAGGAGGGGACCATGCTGCGAAGTGCACACTACATGACGGGCCACCGGATCAAGGCCGTCGACGGCGATATCGGTAAGGTTGCGGACTGGTACTTCGACGACGGCTCGTGGGCCGTCCGCTACCTGGTGGCGGACACGGGGTACTGGCTTCCCGGCCGTCTGGTGCTGCTGGCTCCCTCCGTCGTTGCGTCGGCCGACCAGGACGAGAAGGTAATCGAGGTTGGGCTCACCCGCCAGCAGATCAAGGAGAGCCCGCCCGCCGATAGCGACCAGCCGGTGTCCCGAAGGTTCGAGAAGGAGTTGCAGCAGCACTATGGCTGGCCGGCCTACTGGACGGCACCGGCCGGCTTCATCGCTCCAACCGAAATGGATGTGATGGGGCCCGGCATTATCCCCGCCGAGACGGACGAGCAGGATATCGGGGGCGACCCCCACCTCCGTAGCGCGAAGGAACTCTCCGGCTACAACATCAACGCTACCGACGGCGGTATCGGCAGCGTCCAGGACCTCATCCTCGACGATGAAGACTGGCTGGTCCGCTACGTCCTGGTGAACACCAAGCCGTGGTGGCCGGGCGGCCACGTTCTGGTGGACGTGGGGCGAGTACAGAAGGTGAGTTGGACCGACCGCACCGTCTCTGTCGACTTGACCCGGGAGCAGGTGCGGCACAGTCCTCCCTACGACGCCTCCCGCCCTATGAACCGCGAATTCCAACAGAAGCTCTACGACTATTACAGGGGACTCGGACCAGGCGCCGGGCGATAATGGTTCCATATGGCACCTCTCCGTCCGGCCGCCGCCGGAGTTTTCGTCCTCAGCCTGGGCGCTCTCGGGCAGACCCTCACACCTCCGGTAGCCAGGCGCATTGAGCACCGCGAGGTGCGGCACGGCGCCACGGTGATCGACCCCTATTTCTGGCTACGACAGAAGTCGGACCCGGAGGTCATGCGCTATCTCGAAGCCGAAAATGCGTACACAGCGGCGATGACGAAAGAGGTCAAGCCGTTCGAAGAGGCCATATATAAGGAGATGCTCGGGCGCATCAAACAGACTGACCTGAGCGTTCCGGTGCGCCGCGGGAGTCATTTCTACTACTCACGCACGGAGGAGGGCAAGCAGTATCCCATCCAGTGCCGCCGGAAGGGCAGCATGGAGGCGCCCGAAGAGGTACTGCTGGACCTGAACGAGCTGGCAAAAGGCCATAAGTTCCTTGGGCTGGGTGCATTTGCGGTCAGCGATGACGAAAACCTGCTGGCTTACACCACCGATACTACCGGCTTCCGCCAGTACCGTCTGGCAGTGAAGGACCTCCGCTCCGGTCAGACTCTGCCCGACACTGCCGAGCGGGTCACCTCCATCGAATGGGCATCCGACAACCGCACCCTCGTCCTGACCACCGAGGATGCCACCACCAAGCGTTCAGACAAGCTGTGGCGCCATACCCTGGGGCAGCCCACCCTCGAACCGCTGTACGAGGAGAAGGACGAACTCTACCGTATCCGGGTGAACCGCACACGAGATCGCAAGTTCCTGGTGCTGGATATCGAGAGCACGGATACCACGGAGGTCCGGTATCTTCCCTCGGACAAGCCGGACGGCGCCTTCCGGGTCTTCCTCCCCAGGGAAAAGAAGCATCGCTATGACATTGACCACCGCGAGGGCCTGTTCTACATCCGCACGAATAAGGGCGCCAAGAACTTTCGCATCGTGACGGCGCCGGTCTCCGACCCGGATCCGAAGAATTGGAAAGAGTTCTGGGCGCACCGCGACGACGTGCTCGTGGAGGGTATCGACCTGTTCAAGGATTTCGCCGTGGTGGTGGAGAAGTCCCAGGCACTCAACCGTCTCCAGGTATACGAATTCGATGGCGGCAACCGGCACAGCATCGCGTTTCCGGAGCCGGTCTACTCGGCATTCCCCTCGGCGAATCCGGAGTTCGACTCGGGCACCTACAGGTACTCCTACCAGAGCCTCGTGACGCCATCGAGCATCTTCGATTACGATATTGCCGGCAAAAAGGCTACCTTACTGAAACAGCAGGAGGTGCTGGGCGGCTACAACCCCGCGGAGTACGTTTCCGAGCGCCTGTGGGCCACCGCGCGTGACGGCGCGAAAGTGCCGCTGTCGGTCGTCTATAAGAAGGGTTTCCGCCGGGACGGCAAGGCGCCGCTGTTTCTGTATGCCTACGGCTCGTACGGGATCGGCACGCCCGCCAGCTTCTCCAGCAACCGGCTCAGCCTGCTCGACCGCGGCATGGCCTACGTGATCGCGCATATCCGCGGCGGCGATGAGATGGGGGAACTCTGGCACGAAGACGGAATGCTGATGAAGAAGAAGAACACCTTCACGGACTTCATCGACAGCGCCGAATTCCTCATCAAGGAAAAGTGGACGTCAAAGGACGGACTGGTGATTGAGGGCGGCAGCGCCGGCGGCCTGCTGATGGGCGCGGTGGTGAACATGCGGCCCGACCTGTTTCGTGCCGTGCATTCCGCAGTGCCGTTCGTGGACGTGATGAACACCATGATGGACACCAGCCTGCCGCTCACCGTAGGCGAATACCTCGAATGGGGCAACCCCAACGAGAAGGCGGCGTACGAGTACATGAAGTCCTACAGCCCGTACGACAACCTGGAGAAGCGCGAGTACCCCGCCCTGCTGATCACTACCAGCCTGAACGACAGCCAGGTGATGTACTGGGAGCCGGCCAAGTACGTCGCCCGTCTGCGGCCTCTCAAGGCCGACGGCCGCCCGCTATTGCTCAAAACCAACATGGGAGCGGGCCACGGCGGCGCGTCCGGCCGCTACGATCGCCTCAAAGAGGTAGCGTTCCATTACGCATGGCTGATGAGCCAGGTGGGGATCACGAAGTAGGCCTATTTCTCCAGCACCAGTCCGAGCGAAGGCAGGATGGGGAACATCGTGTCGAAGGTCAGGTTGGCGTAGCCTGTGCGGCTGTTGTAACCGTTGAACACGTCGAAGCGGCGGTTACGACGGTTGGTCAGGTTGACGACTTCGCCGTAGAGCGTGAGCGTCCAGCGGGCGTAGGCCCACGCCTTGTTCACCCGCAGATCGGCGCGGCGGTATGGACCCATGCGCAAGGCGTTGCGTTCGGCGGCGAGCAAGTGGCGGGAGCCGTCCCATGCCAGGAAGCCGGGTATGGGGTAGCCGCTACCGTAGAGCCATTTGGCGCTCAAGTTGACGCTGGGAAGCAGCCGGTAGCTTGCGAAGATGTTGATCGTGTGGCGCTGGTCCCGGTCGGCGGGGAAATTCACGCCGGCTACGCCGTCGCGCACCCGGGCATAGCCGAGCGAGTAGGAGATCCAGCCGGTGAGTTTATTGGCACTGCGGCGCTGCAAAAACAGATCAATGCCGCGTGCATAGCCGCGCATGCTGTTGCGCCAGGGCGGGTCAAGCGGCGGGTTGAAGATGCGGCCCTCGAGGATGCGAGGGTCGAGCAGGGGCTGGAAGAGCAGGTCGCGGTCGTAGCGCTGGTAAAACTCGGCGCGCAGGCGCGTGCGGTCCCCCAGGCGCTGTTCCACGGAGGCGACGTAGTGGGTGGCGCGCTCCGGCAGCAGCGCGCGGCTGCCTGTGCGGGAGAGCAATTGCATCATCTCCGGGAACTGCGCGTACTGGCCCCAACCGAACTGCAGCCGGGTGGAGCCCAGCACGAACCCGACGGAGCCCTGCGGGGTGAGGACGCTCAGCCCTGTGATGGAGTGCCGGTCCCAACGGCCGCCAACGGTGGCATGGAGATGGCCCTCCCATCCGCTCCAGGACTGCTCCGCGTACCCGCCCGTGCGTAGGGCATTGCCGCGGTACTCGTCCAGGCGGCGTACGGCGAACGGGTTGAACTGGTAGCGGTTTGCGAAGCCATCGTCGCGAAGGCGCCGGATCGAGATCCCGGCATCGAGCGGGGTGCGGTTGCTCCAGGCCCAGGTGCCGTCGGTGCGCCAGGTCCACTCCCCGTAATAGCCCGCGCCGAGTTCCAACTCCTGCGCGTTGCGGTTTCCGAAGCGCTCCCGCAGGTAGACCAGGCGGCTTGACAGCAATGCGTCCTCACGCGGCGTATAGCGCCAGGCGGCGTTGGCCAGAATGACATGGTAGTTCGCGTTCATGACGGCATTGGCGCCCAGGCGATCGCGAGCCCGCGAGCGATCGAGGTCAGAATAGCCTTCGAGGTACGACAGGCTCACGTTGTGCCTGCGTGCGGGGTCGTAGGAGATGCGCCCCTGCGTGTCCGTAAAGCCGAAAGCCAGCGAAGAGTCCGTGCTGGAGCGCCCGATCAGGTATTGCAGGTAGCTCTTGCGCGCGCCCGCCGCCCAGGAACCGCGCTTCCCAAGCGGCCCTTCCCCCATTACGGATACGTTCGAAAAGCTTGCCGCGGCACGGAAGGAAGGCTCGCTGCGGCTGCCCTCGCGGGTGTGGACGTCGAGCGCGGCGCCGGTGCGGTCACCAAAGCGCGAGGGAAAGGCCGCCGGGTGGAGTTCCATGGCTTCCAGCATGTCGCTATTGAACATGGTGAGGGAGCCGCCGACCTCCTGCTGCACTGTGTGAAACGGGGTGTGCAGCAAAAAATCGTCCAGGTATACGCCGATGCGATGGTAGCCTGCGCCGTGGATGGAGAACTGGGCGTTGAAATCGTCGTTCGATGCAACGCCGGGAAGGGACTGTACCGCGCGGATCGGGTCGTCTGCAAGGACGCTGCCCAGGTTCCTCGCTTCGGTGCCCGCCAGAACGAGTTGCGAGGGGCTGTCCTGCCGGACCAGATCAAACGGCCCCGACCGTACCTCCACGCGATCCACCTGCCGGAAAGTATCCGGGCTGAGCGCCACTTCGAACTCTTTGACCTCGCGGGGGCCGAGCACAAAAGCGCGCGTGAGAAGGCGGAAGCCGACGGTACTTACGTGCAGGGTGTACTCGCCCGGAGGAATTCCCTCGATTGCAAAGCCGCCCGTAGCGCCGGTAACGGCCGAGAACGCGGTCCCGGTGAGCTGCACCTGGACGCGCGCCAGCGGCTCTCCTCCGCGAGCGTCCACCACCACGCCGCTTACCCTGCCGGAGGACTGCGCGAGCGCCGGCAGGCACAGCAGGAGCACGGGAAGCATCCGGAGCATCCCGACAAGCATACCCGCTCTACGGCGGTTGTGGTGGATGGCGGCGCCGGCGCGGCGCGGTGCCCCTTCCCAGGCGGAAAATGCGATCTGTTACTATTTTCTATTATGCAAACGAACGGGCTGTTTTCACTGACCGGGAAGGTGGCGGTGGTCATTGGGGGAGGCGGGGTGCTGGCCGGCGCCATGGCTGCCGGGATGGCCGAAGCGGGAGCCGATATCGCTATCCTGGATGTCAACCTGGCGGCCGCCGAAGCGCGCGCCGACGCCATCCGCACACTGGGCCGCAAGGCGGTCGGGGTGCAATGCGATGCCACCAGTAAAGCCAGCCTTCAGAAGGCTCTGGAGGCGACCATCGCGGGTCTGGGCCGGGTGGACATCCTGCTGAACGCGGCCGGTGTCAATTCCGGCACGCCATTCTTCGAGATCAGCGAAGAGGAGTGGCAGCGGTTGATCGATATCGACCTGAAGAGCGTATTCCTGTCGTGTCAGGTGTTCGGAAAGGCCATGGTGGAAGCGGGCAACGGCGGGTCCATTATCAATATCTCGTCGGCGTCTTCCGGGCCGCCGCTCTCCAAAGTGTTCACGTATGCCGTGGCCAAGGGCGGAGTGAACCAGATCACGCAGTTCCTGGCGCGCGAACTGGCGCCCAATAAGATACGGGTAAACGCCATCCTTCCGGGCTTCTTCCCGGCGGAGCAGAACCGCAAACTGCTGACCCAGGAGCGCACGGCCTGCATCCTGAACCACACCCCCATGAACCGCTTCGGCGAATCCTGCGAACTGGTGGGAGCGGCGGTGTACCTGGCCAGCGACAGGGCAGCCTCGTTCGTCACCGGCTCCATCCTGCGAGTGGACGGCGGTTTCCTGTCGATGACGATTTAGGGCCTTCCCTTCATCTGCGGTTGCGGCTCCTTTCCCGAACGGGACCGCAACCGCCATGCCACCGCCCCGGTGGTACGGGGACCTCGAATTCTGGTATCTTTTGCTTACCATGAAGTCACTCCAATCGATTTCCCGCCGTTCGTTTCTGGCATTGGCCGCGTCGGCGCCGCTGGTGCCCGCCATGGCGAAGCGCCGCGTCCCCGTCGGCCTGGAACTGTACTCCGTCCGGGACCAACTGAAGGAAGACCTCTTCGGCACGGTGCGCGCCGTGGCCAAGATGGGCTACGAGGGCGTTGAGTTCTACTCGCCGTACTTTAGTTGGACGCCCGCCTACGCCAAGGATGTCCGGAAGCTGCTCGACGACCTCGGGATCGTCTGTTTCTCGACCCATAACGGGTCCGAGTCCTTCGCCCCGCAGAACCTCGAAAAGGCTATCGAGCTAAACAAGATCATCGGCAGCAAGATCATCGTGATGGCCAGCGCGGGGAAGGTGGAGGGCATCGATGGCTGGAAGGGAGTGGCCGACCGCCTGAACGCCGGCGCCGAAAAGTTCAAAACCCAGGGCCTCCGCGCCGGGTTCCACAATCACCAGACCGAGTTCAAGCCCATTGACGGCCAGAAACCGATCGAGGTGCTGGCCGCCCGGACCACCAAGGATGTGGTGCTGCAGCTCGACGTCGGCACGTGCGTGGACGCGGGCTCCGATCCGGTCGCCTGGATCCAGAAGAACCCGGGCCGCATCCGGTCCGTGCACTGCAAGGACTGGTCGCCGGAGAAGGGCTACAAGGTACTGTTCGGCGAAGGCGCCAGCCCGTGGAAGAAGATCTTCGAGGCCGCCGAGAAAACAGGAGGCGTGGAATACTACCTGATCGAGCAGGAAGGCAGCGATTACCCGCCGCTCGAGACGGTGGAGCGCTGCCTGGCATCGTTCAAGAAAATTCACGCGTAGGTTTCACAGGCCGTAGCGGGCACTGCGTTCCGTACCCGCTACCCTACGGGGAAAAGCGGCTTGATGCCGGCGCTCGAAGCCAGCAGTTCGCGGCGCTCCCTGGCGCTTAGAGGCTTGAACTCCATGGCGAGGTCGAGGGCCAGGCGGTAGAGCCGCTCGTCGCCCGGCGGCACGGCCGCGGTAATGTCCTCGGAAAGTGTGAACCGCAGGGCCTTGGCGGCCTGCTCCCGGTCGTCAAAGGGTTCATACCAGGCCTTGGGGTACTTGCGTTCCGCGCCGCGCTCCAGGCGGTTGCGGGCCATCGCCTTGAGCGCCAGCCGCGCGATTCCCTTCTTTTTGGCGTGCTCCACTACCTGCGGGCCGAAGTTGCTCTGCGCGTAGCAGACGTAATTCACCGGGAAAAGGATGGAATCGAGCGGGAAGCGGTCCATCATGGCGATAGCCGCTTCGATGGAGTGCGCGGAGGCCCCCAGGTACTTTACTTTCCCCTGCTCCCGCGCTTTCAAAAATGTTTCCGCAGCGCCGCCAGGGCCGAGGATTGTCTCCACATCCTTGGTGGTGGTGACGGCGTGGAACTGGTAAAGGTCGAAGTGGTCCGTGCGAAGGCGCTGGAGCGACTGTTCCAGTTCCTTGCGCGCCCCCTCGGCGGTGCGCTCTGTGGTCTTGCAGGCCAGAAACACTCCCTTCCGGTGCGGCTCGAGCGCGGGCCCCAGCTTCGTCTCGGCCTCCCCGCGGCCATAGGTGGGGGCGACATCGAAGTAGTTCACCCCGCGTTCGACCGACTGGGCTACTTCGCGGTCCGCGTCCTTCTGCTCCTGCCCCACGACAACGATTCCGCCGAAGCCGATGATGGAGAGCTCGACGTTGTCTTTGTAGCGCCGGCGCGGCAACGGACCCTTGGCCGCGGCGCCCCGCCCCGCAATACCGCCGGCAATAGCGGCGGATCTCAGAAAATCACGGCGTTCCATATGTCAATCATAGATGTTTGGCCGGGCCCGGGGGTGTCGCAAAGCCGCTCAGATTCTTTCCAGATCGGAAACGGCCCACTCGTACCAGGCGTTGTGGGGGCTCCAGTACTCGGTGGTGCGCCAGTCGAAGCCGTTGGCCGTGTCGAGCACCGGCTCGTCCCGTGCGTTCCCGGCGATGCCGTTCAGAATCCCCCCGGGGATGAGCCCTACGAAACGGGAATGCGGGTAGGGGTTGCGCATCCCTTCCCCGGTCATCAGACAGGCGCCGAAGGGGTTCGCACCCATCACCCATTCCAGTTGGCGGCGGGCCAGGTCCCGGCATGCCGGGTTCCCGAGAGCCCGGGCGGCGCCTGCCAGCATGGCCGCGTAGCACTCCAGGTGGGAGGTGAGTCCGACCCACCAGTACTGCTTCCTGACGGGCATGAAGTATCGGTAGGTGAGGGCGCCGGCGAGCGGCCTATAGGTTTCCGCGGTGGGTGAGCCGGCGAAGATGCCGAAAGGCATGATGTCGTACGCCGAGTGCGCGATCAGCGGCTGGACGTAGCCCTCGATGTGCAACTTCACGGCGTCCCCCCAGCGTGCCCGGTCGCGGTGGCGCGGGAAGGCCTCGGCAAGCTCCACAAGCGCCAGCGGCGCTACCGCCGAATGCACCGCATCCATGTAGGGACTGGCGTCCGTCTCCGAAGTCCGCCAAAAGCCGCGCACTTCCTTCTGGTCGCCGATAAACTCGGTGTTCTGCAAGCCCAGCAGCAATCCGCCGGTTTGGGTGGCGGAGACGGCGAACTCGTCGCGACCCGTGGCGCGGTGGAGTTCGATGGAGCCGATCACGGACCAGGCACGGTCGGTCGTACCGGCGGAGGGCTTCCAGGCTTTGTGGCAGCGGACGGCAGCGCTCAGGCAGGTGCGCGCGTACTCGGGGTCGGCAGTCTTGAACGCCTGCGCCATCATGGCTTCGAAGACGATGAAGAGCGCCTGGTTCTGGCCGCCTTTGCCGGGGTTGAGGTAGCGGTCGTCGGAGGTGCCGGGCCGGTTGTCGGTCCAGTGATTGTCGCTGTTGTCGCCGTTTACGCCGCCGCCGATGTCGTTGAACACCAGACCGTCCGCGTCCTGCATCTTGAGAAAGTAGCGGTTGCCCCAGCGCACCTCTTCAAGGATGGGGGCGAGGCCGGAACCGGCCGCATCCCACTTTTCACCGAGATTGCGCGCCAGCCGCAGGAGCCCGACGCCGTTCATGAGGGTGGCGTTCATCCACTTTCGCAAATCGCCGGCATCATGCCAGCCGCCGGTGGTATCGACGCGCGCGCCGTTGTCACGGCGGCGTGCATCGTCCAGGTGACAGGCCGGGTGGACGCCGGGGACCTCCACACCGCAGCGCTGCACCCGGTGGTAGCTCACCACCTTGGGCAGCGTACGGCGCCAGACGTCGGGGCGGATGAAGAATGGCACGGAAAGCTCGTCGGCGACGTTCACCTGGTACATGCCCTCGCGCTCGAGGTCGCTGAAGTCGCCGACCAGGCAATCTATTGTGTCGCTAGTGAAGCGCTTGAGCGGCCGGGTCTGGCGGAACGGCTGGGGCGGTCCGCCGATATCGCGCAACAGGAAATCGTCCGGAGCGCCTTCCCCGGCATAGCGAAAAATAACCAGCTTCCTGGATTTTGGGAGAAACCCGAGGTGGTTGATGGCGATCAGCGGCCCGGCCTCCGGCAGCATGGCCTCAATCGGCTCGGGCCGCGGCGGACCCTGCTGCGCCCAGGCGGCGGAGGCCGCCACCCCGAGGCCTACGAAAGTGCGGCGTCGCATGTTCTCCAGACTACCGCGACGAAGGCAACCCCGGCCGGACTAAAATCGGTGCATGCCTACGCGTCGAGAGGTTCTGCAATTCGGTGTCGCCGCGCCCTTTGCCCCGCTGGCCCAGGCCGCCGCGGGTGCCATTCAGAAGATCGAAGTGTTTCCGGTGGCATACCCGGTGACAGCCCGTTTCAAATTTTTCACCAAGCCGGAGCGGCCGGCGATCTTCGTAAAAGTAACGGCCGAGAGCGGCGCGTATGGCTGGGGCCAGAGCGTCCCCGTCCCGACATGGAGCTACGAGACACCCGAATCGGCACTCTCGACGCTGGAGAACTATCTGGCGCCGGCGCTGATCGGCCGCGATCCCGCCGACATCGCGGGGGCGCATGCAGCCATGAACCGCGTCATCGCACCGTCGTTTTCAACGGGCATGCCGATTGCTAAGGCGGGCATCGACCTGGCCCTGCACGATCTCGCCGGCCGCATCGCGGGCAAGAGCATGGCGGAGATGTGGGGTCGCAAGGCGCTCGACCGCGTGGCGCTGAGCTGGACCGTGAACACCACGAAGATTGAGGAGGTCGAATCCCTGGTGGAGCAGGGACGCACACGCGGCTATCGCAATTTCAACATCAAGGTGGCGCCCAACTTGGCCTTCGACGTGGCGCTCTGCCGCATGGTGCGGAAGCTGGCGCCCGAGGGCTTCCTGTGGGCCGACGCCAACGGCGGCTACGACCTGAAGACGGCGCTTGAAGCCGTGCCGAAGCTCGCCCGGGCCGGGGCCGCCGTTCTGGAGCAGCCAGTACCCTCGAACAGGCTGACCGGCTTCCGGGAGCTCAAGAAGCAAGGCGCGCTGCCCATCATCCTGGATGAGGGCGTGGTCTCGGTGGCGGACCTGGAAGAGTACATCAAGCTGGAGTTGCTCGACGGGGTAGCCATGAAGCCCGCGCGCACCGCCGGCCTGTTGGCCGCCCGCCAGCAGGTGGAACTCCTGGAGCGGCACAAGCTGATGTTCCTGGGGAGCGGCCTCACAGACCCGGATGTCGCACTGGCCGCGGCATTGCAGTTATACGCCGCCTTCGGGCTGCGCTATCCGGCGGCGCTCAACGGACCGCAGTTCCTGGAGGGCACGTCGTTCCTGCGCCGCCCCCTGGTGGTGAGGGACGGCGCCATCGAAACGCCCAAGGGGCCCGGGCTGGGGGTGGAAGTGGACGAGGAGCGGGTGCGCGCCGCCTCGGCCTCGCGCCGCACGCAGGTTACCGTCCCCGCCGGATTCGCGTTTCGCGACGTGAGCGCGACGTCGCTTGAGCTGACCGAAGGCGGCCGCCCCGTCTTCGTCTACCACCATGGGATGCAGTTGAAAGCGGGGGTGCCGGAGCGCTATTTGCGTTCAAGCTACCTGCACCCGGTGTACGCTCCGGACGGCACCGTGGTGACGGACGATTTTCCGCGCGACCACTTCCATCACCGCGGCCTCTCGTGGATGTGGCCGGTGGTGCGGGTGGAAGGCAAGCAGTACGACCCGTGGGCCTGCGAGCCGGGAATGCAGACGCGCTTCGTCCGCTGGATGGCGAGGGGAGCCGCGGCAGGCCGGGCGCGGCTGGCGGTGGAAAACGGCTGGTTCATCGGGGAGCGCAAGGTAGTGGCGGAAACCGTGGACATGGTGGTGCATCCGGCGGCGGCGAACCGCCGCAGCTTCGACCTGGCGCTGACGTTCGAGGCAGTGGAAGCACCGGTGGAGATCGCCGGCACCCCCGACGGAAACAAGGGTTACGGCGGCCTGTCGTTCCGGTTCGCACCGCGTGAGGCTACGGCGATCATCACGGAGAAAGGCAAGGAAGCGCGCGACACCAACATGGCACCGCACCCCTGGGCCGAACTGGCCGCGGCCTACCAGGGCCGCCGCGCCTCCGCCCGCGTGGACATCGACCCCGGCCATCCCGGCTATCCCAACGGCTGGTGCCTGCGGCACTACGGATTTCTGGGGGTAAACTATCCGGGGCTGAAGCCGCTGACGCTCGAAGCGGGAAAGCCCCTGGTGCTGAAGTACCACGTAACCCTGGCAAGCGCGTAGTACCCGCCTATGCTGTTGCTGGAGGCGAACATGCACGAGACCTCCTTGCTCTCGGCGGTGCCAGACTGGTGGTTGGACGACGGCCAGGAGATCCGCCTGGAACGCCTGCCGACGCATTTTGGCCCGACGGACCTGCCGGTCCGCGGGGCGACCCGTCCCGACCAGAACTAGCGCTGGGATTTTCCAACCATTATCGAGAAGTATCGTTCTTCGCTGAACCCCGAATAGCGACATAAGTGGGAAGCAATGGGGCCGTTGCGGCGGTGTACACTGGGAAACTCGCGAATTTCCGAACAGTTTGGCTCTGAACGGAGGAGGAGAAATGGTCGGTCTGAGACGAGAAGATGTTGCAATGGCAATCGAGGGCAATGGCGTCGAGCTTCGGAAGCAGAGCCTTGGAACGATGACAGTTGCGTTCGTTCGAGCCCAGAGGGGGACGGACCTGCGACCGGTGTTGAAGGGGCTTCCGGATGATCTATGTCACTGCGCGCACTGGGGCTACGTTCTGAAAGGAAAGGTCCGCATGTACACCAAGACGGGCCACCATGATTACGAAGCGGGTCAGGCGTTTTACTGGGCGCCCGGTCATGCACCCGAGATGCTGGAGGACAGTGAGTACGTCGACTTCTCTCCTACGCGGGATTTCGACGAGGTGATCCAACACATCAAACGACAAGCTCAGGCAGGCTGAACCCGGCAATTGTAATGGCCCTCACGACACCCCGATGGACGTGCCCACGTACTCCTGGCGGACCAGTGGGAGGCCCTGGCGGCACAGTTCGCAGCCGGCGGGGTCGGAGTAATAGGTAGCTTCGAGGCGTGCCAGGCTGTAGATCGGCAGCGAACCGAAGGAGAGGGTTTGGGGCGTCGGCTGGTGTACCGCGACGGCGATGGCCAGCACTTCGGCGCCGCGCGATTCGATCAACTTGCGCGCTTCCGCGAGCAGGCGACCCGCACGCAGCACATCGTCCACCAGGACCACCTTTTCTCCGGGAACCTGCTCCAGAAACTGCCGGAAGCGCATGGGCGACCGGCGGGTCTCCTTCTCCGCCCAGTAAACCTGGTGGGCGCGGAGCGCTTCACATAAGCTCCAGGCGATGGGGAGCCCCGCGGTAGTCACGGTGACTATGGAGAGTTCGGAAAGCAGCGCCCGAATCTCCGGGTTCCCGCGCAGCAGGCGGCTCAGGGCCACGCTGAGGGTCTTCTGATCCTGATAGCAGCGCAGGGCCAGCGCCACGTCCAGGAACTTGCCGGTGTGCAGGCCGTTCAGGCACTCGAAATGGCCCTCGCGCAGGGCTCCGGTCCGGCGGAGCAGCTCGATCACTTCCTGTTGAGTGGGAACCAGGTGCATGACTATCTCCAGGCGTCTTCGCCAAGATTCTACCGCCGGCGGCGCGCAAAAAGCAGCCCGGACCATGTCTCATCGACGGCGCAGATCTTGTAATCCACCCAGCCCTCGGCCAGGCCGAAGGCGCGCACGACGATCTCGGTGAGGTCGGATCGGACACCCGACGCCTGCTTCGGCCACACCAGCCAAAGCCGCCCGCCCTCCGCAAGAGCGCCGGCTGCCGCCGGGAATCGACGCTCCAGTTCAGCTTTCGATCGCACGAACAGCAGGATCGTAGTGGGCGCACCGCGTGCCTGCCGAACCAGCCGGACACCTTCGGGCAGTCCCGCGAGCGCGGCCTCGAAATTGCCAGGAGCGCCCAGCAGCACAACTGTGGTGCCCGCCCGGATCCCCAGCTTCTTGACCAGCGGCGTACCCGAGTAGCCGGGCATTGCTCCTGCCGGAATGGGGGCGGCGACCGCCGGCGGATGGGCGAATGCACGGGTGAGTGCCTCGGCTATCCCATCCCACTCCGCGTATACGGCGTCCGGAAGCAACTCCCGGGTGCGTGCCACCTTATCCGGCTCGCCGCCTGCGAAGACAATGGGTACGGTGCGGCCGGCTTTCGCGCGGCGCAGGTCGAATGCCACGGCCCGGCCCTGCGAGGGGAGGCGCGAGAGGTCGATCACAATGGCATCGGGCGGTTCACGACGCAGCCCGGCGAGGTCCGCCCCGCTTCCCGGTACGAGCACCGAGACGCCGTAACCCGCACCCCGTAACACCGCGGCGCGCTCCTCCGCCTCCGTCGCTTTCCAGTGGACTAGGACGACACGGGGCATGCTACACCATCAGAAAACCGCCGTTGACCTCGATCACCTGTCCCTGGATGAAACGCGCGCCCTCCGAGCAGAGGAACAGGATCACGTCCGCCACCTCCTCAGACGTGCCCAGCCTGCCCGCGGGGGTAGCCGCGCGCACCCCGGCCAGCATCTGTTCGGTCGAGAAGGTGCGGTGGTAGTTGGTGTCGATGGTGCCGGGAGAGACCGCGTTCACCCGCACGCCCTGCGGGGCGAACTCCTTCGCGAGCCCCTTGGTCATCACGGAGAGTGCGCCTTTCGCCGACGCGTAGGCCATCGCCCCGAGGCCGCCGCCGTTGCGCGCCGCCACTGACGAAATGTTAACCACGTACCCAAGCTTGCGCTCTACCATAGCCGGCATCAGCGCGCGGGTGATCATGAAGGCGCTGTGGAAGTTGAGCATGAACACCTGGTGCCACAGCTCGTCGGTGAACTCCAGCAGGCGCGTGCGCTTGACGAGCGAGCCGGCGTTGTTCACCAGGATATCGACGGTGTGGCCAGTCTTCGCAACCAGCGCCAGGAAGCCGTAAACGCCCTCGGCAGAGCTCAGGTCCGCCTGGATCAATTCGCCGCTGCCGCCGGAGCACGCAACCTGCGAAAGGACCGACTCGGCGGCGGCACGGTCGTTGCAGTAGTGCACCAGCACATGCGCGCCACCGCGGGCGAAGCCCACGGCAGCCGCCGCCCCGATCCCGTTCGAAGCGCCGGTAACCAGCGCGGTCATACCCTGAAATGAGGATGGTGTGGACATGGTTTCTTCTATGCCGCGAATGAACGCAAATGAGACCAAAACGGCTTTTGTGTTTTTCGCGTTTATTCGCGTCCATTCGCGGCCATTATACCCGCTAACCGGGCCGGGCCCTATAGAATGGTGACGAGATGACACCACTGATTCGGCGGCGTGCGCTGCTCGGCTTGGCCTGCTCGGCGCCGCTGCTGGCGTTCCGCACCGTGAAGCGCATCCTGATTCTGGGGGGCACGAATTTCCTCGGTCCCGCGACGGTCGAGGCGGCGCTGGCGCGCGGCCACCAGGTCACACTTTTCAACCGCGGGCGCACGCGTCCCGGCCTGTTCCCGAACGTCGAGAAACTGCACGGCGATCGCGATCCCAAAAAGGGCGACGGCCTCCGAGCGCTCGAAGGCCGCGAGTGGGACGTGGTGATCGACAATTCCGGCTACTACCCCAGGATGGTGGCGGCCTCGGCTGCGCTGCTGGCGGACAAGGCGAAGCAGTACATCTACATATCGAGCGCCTCGGCTTACGCGGATGATCGCACGGAGGGGGCCGACGAAACCGCGCCCCTCGCCACCATGGCGGACCCTACGCTGGAGGACATGGGTCCGGACTACCGCTGGTTCGGCCCGCTCAAAGCGCTCTGCGAGCAGGCTGCGGAGAAGGCCATGCCCGGGCGCACAACGATCGTCCGGCCGGGCTACATCGTGGGGCCGGACGATCCGACCGGCCGCTTCACCTACTGGCCGGTGCGCGCGGATCGCGGGGGCGAAATCCTGGCGCCGGGCACCCCCTCCGACCCCGTGCAGTTCATCGACGTGCGAGACCTTGGGGCGTGGCTGGTGCGGCTGATGGAAGACCAGACCACCGGCATCTTCAACGCCATGGGACCGGCGAAACGCCTCACCATGGGACCATTCCTGGAGAGCTGCCGGCGGGCCACCCCGGCCAAGAGCACGCTCACGTGGTGAGCCCGGAGTTCCTGGAGCAACACAAGCTGGAGCTGCCCATTTGGACGCCATATGGCGGCGAAACGCGCGGCGCCCATGCCCGCAAAGTGGATCGGGCCATTCGGGCCGGCCTCAGCATGCGGCCCTATTCCGCCACCATCAAAGACACCCTCGCCTGGCACAAGAGCCAGGGGCCGGACGGGCGCGTGCGGTTGGCCGGACCGGCCCCGGAGCAGGAGACCGCCATGCTCGCCAAATGGCGCGCCGCGAAGGCCTAGAGCGCTTTGCGATCCATCCTGATCAGCGATTTCGATGGCACCATCACGGAACACGAGTTCTACGCGCTGGTGCTGGCGCGCAACTCCGGCGTGCCGGACTACTTCGCCGAATTGCAGCAGGGGCGCCTGACGCATTTTGAAGCCATGGCGGCCGTCTTCTCGCATGCGCCGTCCGACCAGGCGGCACTCGATGAGATGCTCGCCGCGATGCACCCGGACGCGCGCTTCGCCTCTGCCGTGGACCTCTTGCGCCAGGCTGGCTGGGAACTGGTGATCGCCTCTGCCGGATCGGCATGGTACATCGAGCGGGTACTGCGTGCGGCAGGCGTCGATGCCACGGTGCATGCCAGCCCGGGCCGCATCGAGCCAGGCCGCGGGCTGGTGCTGGAACCTCCCCGCAACTCAGCGTATTACCACCCAGAGCGCGGCATAGACAAAGAGGCGCTGGTGCGCGACGCGCTGGAACGATCTGATCGCGTGGCGTTCGCCGGTGATGGCCCTCTGGACCTCGGTCCGGCGCTCATGGTGGAACCACGGTTCCGCTTCGCCCGCCGCTGGCTCGCCAGGGAATTGCGCCGCCGCCGCGAGCCGTTCCACGTGTTCGAGCACTGGCCGGACATCGTCGGTGAACTCTTAAGAGACAGTACAATCTGAATATGCTGCGGCTGCTCACTGTCCTTTTTCTCAGTTTCCTCGCGCCAGCACAACAGCCCCGCGAATCCGATCCTGTCTTCAAGGTGGACGCGACGGTTTTCCAGGTGGATGCCGTAGTGACGGACGCAAAGGGCCAGGTGGTGAGTGATCTTGAGGCCCGGGATTTCGAAGTTGTGGAGAAGGGCAAGAGCCGCGCAGTCGACTACTGTTCGTTCATCCCGTTGACAGGGGACCGAGCCGCACTCGGCCCCAAGAGCGACGGCCGCCTGCTGCCGGAAGAACTCCGCCGCTCGTTCGTGTTTGTCATCTCGATCCCCAGCATCGATATCGACTTAGGCGGAGAGGCAACAGCCAACTTCCGCGCGGCCGCGCTGAGGGGGGGCGTGGACTCGGTTGATATGATGACCCATTTCGTCGAAAACCGGATGCAGCCGGGCGACCTCGTCGGAATGGTTAAAGTGGATCAGGCGAGCGGCCTGCTCGCGCAACTCACCAACGATCGGACGGCGCTGAAGGGGGCGCTTGCGAAGATGCGGGCCGAACCCATCGCCCGCGACGCGCCCTCTATTTTCATACGGACCACACCCAGTATCACCTTCACGGAATTGGGGCAACAGAACCTGCGTGCCATCCGGACGGCACGCACCGCGGTGGACCTGCTTGCCGGACTGCCGGGCCGCAAAACGGTCATTCTGGCGGCGAGGTTCATGCTGCCGAATAACCCGCGCATTCCCGAGGGCCAGATGGTGTCGGCGGCTATGGGAGAGCTTGCCCAGCGGGCCAACCAGGCGGGAGTCACTATCCACACAATCTCCCTGTCGGGAATGCAGCGCGACATGTTCGGCAACACCGACGCCCTGCTCCGGGCGGCATCCGAAACCGGCGGGACCCTGACCGAGAACAACCACGCATTCAATAGCGTCGTGGACCGCATTGAAGCGCTGAACCGTGGGTACTACCTGCTGGGCTACCGGTTGCCGGAGAACGCCGGCGAACCGGGGAAGATCAAGGTACGAGTGAAGCGCTCCGGCCTCGATGTGCGGGCGCGTAGCTCAGCCCTTGGCCAGGGGCAGGCCGCAGATAAGATACCGGACCCGCGGCGGAAAGTCGCTGCAGCGCTGCTCTCGCCGCTGGCGTTGCGCGATCTTCCGGTCAGCATGGCTATCGAGCCGCCGCCGCCCGCGGGGCGTGGAACCAAAGCACGCCTGCGCTACAGCCTGGAGATCGACACCGACAAGGTCGATATCGGGCGTTTGGAGGGCGGTGAGCACGGCTTCATCCTCGAAATCACTACCGGGCTGGCCGGTCCGGACGGCAACTGGGTGAAGCTGGAAACCAATACCCACTATTTCCGCGCACCGGCAAACATCCCGGCGAGCGGGCGGACACCTGTCACTAAGTCCTACGAAATCGAGGTGGACAAATCCGGCTATTACCAGGTTCGCGCCCTGGTCCGCGATAAGCGTTCCAACCGCGCGGGCAACGCGGCCCGACTCTTCAACGTGCCGGCGGCCACCGGGAAGCAGACCGCCTCGGGCAACTAAGGCTGCTCGTAGAACTCCCGCCGGTGCCGCTCGGCGTACGCCTTGAGCCTGGCGGCAATGTCCGGGAACCGGTCGATCACATTGGCGGTCTCGTACGGGTCCTTCTCCATATCGAAGAGGGATAGCGCAATGCCCTCCTGCCGATACTTCCCGGCCATTCCGTCGTGGCCTGCCTGTCCGAGGGTCCGGTATTCGTGCGGTAGGTGCAGTTTCCACCGGCCGTCCCCGCTGATCACACCCTCGAAGGTGCGATTGGTGCAGAAGGGATAGAACTCGTGCGGGTTCACCGCGCCGGGTTGCCCGGAGATGAGGTCCCAGAGGTTCTTCCCGTCGATCGGGTTCCTGGGCAGGGCCGCACCACCCAGATGCGCGAAAGTGGGGAGCAGGTCCACGGAGCAGAGCGCCTTCTTCGAGACCGAACCCGCCGGAATATACCCCGGGTAGCGCATGATGCAGGGGCTGCGGGTGCCGCCGTCGAAGCCGGTGCCCTTCGCCTCGCGGTACGGTGTCTTGCCGGCGTGGTTCCCGTACGAGATCCACGGCCCGTTGTCCGAGGTGAAGACCACCATGGTGTTGTCCTCCACGCCCGCGGTCCTGAGAGCTTTCAAGATCTCCCCGACGGACCAGTCGATCTCCATCATCACGTCGCCATAGAGACCCGCGCCGGATTTGCCCCGGAATCGGTCGCTGCAGAACAGCGGCACATGTGGCATGGAGTGCGGGACGTATAGCAGGAACGGCTTGGCCTTGTTCCGGGCGACGAAATCCACCGCGTGTTCGGTGTACCAGGTGGTGAGCATGGCCTGGTGCTCTTTGCCTACGCGCTCGATCTTCACCTTGCCGTTTTCCCAGAACTGGAGGGGATAGCGGCTATACACTTCCGGCCTCTCCGGATGGTGCTCCCACATGTCGTTGGAGTACATGAGCCCGCAGGATTCATCGAATCCGCGGGCATGGGGACGGGTATCCGGGTGGTCCCCGATGTGCCACTTGCCGAAGACGCCTGTGCGGTATCCGCCGGCACGGAAAACCTCCCCCATCGTGGCGAAGCTCGGGTCGAGGCCCCGCGCTCCCGGGCCGAGTGCGCCGAAAATTTTGGTCCGGCCGGGATAGCATCCCGTTAGCAGCGCGGAACGCGAGGCCGAGCAGACGGCCTGGGGTACATAGAAGTTGTGGAACGTGCAGCCCTGGCGCGCGAAGCTCTCCACGTTGGGTGTCGGGTAGGGAGGCTTGCCGAACGGCCGGAAGTCGGAGTATCCGGCATCGTCCAGGAAGACGATCACAAAATTTGGAGGCCTCCGCGCGGCGGCTTTCAGTGCCGCGGGAGCCGCGAGTGCCGTTTTTAGGAAATCTCTGCGGTTTGTAGTCACGACCAAACCTTTACGGAACCGAAACCGTCAACGCGATGGTCCCCGCGCGCACCGGCACGGAGAGCACCCCCACCGCCTGCGCCAGCGCCTTCTCCGGTCCATTGGCGTAAGGGTTGAAGGGGTAAACCGGCCACTTGATGCGCGCCGCCGGGTCCGTCTTCATTACCCACCCGTGGTGCCGGAGGGAGCCTTCGGTGGGGATGTCGATCGCCTCCTCCCCGAGCGTCACGGTCTTACCGGAGCCGGTTTCGAGCGTCTCCCCCGGGTACAGCCGGAGTTGCAGGTTGAACGCCGCTTCGGCTATGCGGCCTTTGGGGGTGATCTCGGTCTTCAACTCCACCGCATCCCCGATGGTGCCCCGGACCACGGCGAAGAATGAGTTGTACGCCAAGGCGAGGGAGTCTTCGAATTCGCCCATCTGAAGCCTGCTGCTCATGGGCATGTGGGCAACCTGATCGCTTAGCTTCTCCGTAAAGGTGGCGAGTTCCGGCTGGCGCTTTGCCTGCGCGCCAGTGACGATCAACCCGGCCTTCTCGTGAAAGATGCTGATGTGCGATTGACGGTCGAGGAAGTACTGGTTACGGGGCGTCTGGGTGGCCAGGATGCCCGACAGGCAGACGAACCACGGTCCGGATTTGCGAATCCCAGCGGGGACGCTCATCTGGTAATGGAACGCGGGCCTATCGAGCGGGATGGGGGCGGTGGGGCCCTCGTGAAAGTAGAGCGCGTTCTGGGCCATGCGGCCCAGCGATTCGGGGGACAGGCGTCCGGCCGGATAGCGACTTAGCAGAAACTCGGCCAAGCGGCGCCCCTCAGCGCTGTGGGAGAAACCGAAGGAACCCCACATCGAGACGCCCCCCTGACGGTTGCGATCGTCCACCGTCTCGACGCCATGCCCGTCCGGGTAGATGAAGTGCTTGTGGAAGTCGATCGACCGGCGTATAGCGGCAAGCGCGTCGGGATCTTTACTGTGCTCGTAGTAGAGCGCCACGCCGGCCGAAGTGAGGTAGTCGTAGTTGGTGGTGGGACCGGCGCTCGAGTGCTCGCCCCAGTAGCCGTCCGGCGCTTGCTCCACAGCCAGGCGGTGCATCACATTGCCGGCCAGGCTTTCCCATTCCGGGTTCCCAAAGACTTTGCCTCCGAGGTACAGGGTGGAGGCCCACAGGGCATAGTGGTTGGGCGAGGTCCCGATAAAGGGCGACTGGTACCACGGGTAGTCCCGCCGCCGGGCGACTTCGGCCGCCAGGGGCGCCATGTGCTCCATCAGGGCCTTGCGCCAGCGGTCGCGGCGGGCGGGATCCAGATCGCGCTCCAGAATCCGATAGGCATCCAGCCACATGTAGGTGTCGCGGTGATGGTCCAGGCGCTTGGCGTAGACTCCGCGGCTGTCCGCATCCAGAATCACATCGCCGATGCGTTCGGCGAGGGTCAGCATATCGCGGTCGTGCTGCTTCTGGTACAGCACCGCCGCAACCAGGACCGTGGAAGGAAAGTGCCGCCAGCCGGGAACGGCTTCCAGGGTTTCGAGGGTGGCCGCGGGTTCCGCCGCCAAGCGCCGCTTCACCTCGGATGCGCCGTCGTTCATCAGCTTCAGATACCCGGAAGGGAGATCGGCGGCGGCCAACGACATGGCCAGCAGCAATGGGAAGAACCGGATCATGTGGTCGATTGTATCGGAACAGGGCGCGCCATGCAGATGTAAGATCCAGCACAGAAAAGCATCCAATTGAGACCCGAAAATCTTGTGAACTCATACTGAAACGCTTTCCCACACAGACAAACCCGGCGTATACTAAATCCGCGCCTTGGCTACGCGTTCACGGGGGTCTACGGGGAGCCGGCAAAACCAGCACATCTATTAAAAACCATAGATCGGCTTATCTATCCCGGGTCTCACGCCGCGGAGCGGGAGCAAAGAAGCGCATTGAGCAAAGGAGCCTTGCGAAATCCATGACCGAGAAAATCTCATCTCGCCGGAACCGGCGGGCCATGGTGGGGATGCTGGCGCTGTGGGTTGCGCTGGCAGGGGCCACACCGGCCGCCGCACAAACCGGCACGGGGAACCTGCAAGGGGTCGTCAAAGACCTGACGGGCGCGGTCGTCCCCGGGGCAAACGTGGTTGCCACCCACACGCCCACGAACCGCGAATTCACCACAACCACCAACGAAGTCGGCTATTACTTATTCCCATCAGTTCAGATCGGACCATACCGGATTGATGTTAAGGCGGCCGGCATGGAGGCCTGGCAAGGCACCTTAACGTTGCAGGTCGGCCAGAGCGCCGAGGTGAACCCGGTGCTGAAAGTGGGGGCGACCAGCACCGAAGTGACCGTAGCGGGGGACGTCACGCCGCTGATCACCACGAACAGTCCGACGCTGGCCAGCGTGGTAGAGCGTGAGCGCATCGAGCAGTTGCCCGTTAATGGCCGCTTCGTGACGACGCTGGTTTATATGACGACGCCGGGCCTCGAATCCGGCTCCGTGCCGCGCGTCTACGGACTGCGCTACGCCTCCGAGATGCTGCAGGACGGCGCGATTCTGGAGAACCGCGAATGGCAGTCGACCCCAGCGCGCCCGCCGGGGCTCGATACGATCGCGGAATTCCGCGCGGAGACGAACAACTCCTCGGCCAAGATGAACCGCCCAGGCAGCGTCATCCTGACCACGCGGGCGGGAACCAATGAGTTCCACGGATCCGTATTCGAAACCCATCGCAACAGCGGATTCGGGGTGGCCCGAGCACGGCAGGACTATTACGTGAAGCCGCCGCACCTGGTACGCAACGAGTACGGCGTCTCCGGCGGCGGCCCCGTGTTCCTACCGAAACTATACGACGGCAGGAACCGGACGTTTGTCTTCGCCGCCTACGAAGGATATAAATTGCGCCAGGCCTCGACGCGCAGCATCGCGGTCCCCACCGCGGCCATGCGGCAGGGGGATTTCAGCGGGCTGATCGATAGCATCGGTCGCCGCATCACTGTTTACGACCCCCTGACTACCGACTCGACCACGTGGGCGCGGCAGCCGTTCCTGAACAACCAGATCTCTCCCGCGCGCCAGAGCCCCCTTTCGAAGTATCTGAACAGCATTACTCCGCTCCCTACCCACCCGGACAATCCGCTGGTGGGGCCGAACTGGTTCGGCATCGGCACCAGCGAGACCAACCAGTACACGTTTACCACGCGCGTGGATCATCGCGTGACGGACAACGACCAGTTATTCTTCCGCTACTCCCGAAACCCCTCTTCGGCGCGGCGGCCAAACGATCCTTGGAACGGGTCGGGATCGCCCCCGACGCTCGACGGGAAGGCCAACATGTACGTCGATGAGGGCGACAACGACAACGGCGTGGCTAACTGGACCCACACCTTCTCACCCACGTTCTTCAGTGAGACGCTGTTCTCGGTCGCACGCGACTATCGCGGACAATTGCCCTTCACCAAGAGCGAAGTCATTGCTAACAGCCTGGGGCTGTCGAACCCGTTCGACGGCATCGGTTTTCCGCGTATCACCTACACGATGAGCTCGACGGCGGGCGCGGGGATGTCCTTCGATGCGGCTATCAACCCGACCCTCAACTACGCCTGGATCTACAACGTGGACCAGAACTTCACCAAGATTTACGGACGCCATGAAATGATGTTCGGTGCCCGTTTTCGCCACGAGTCGCTGGACACGCTAAACGATCAGCAGGAGGAGCAGGGCGTCGTCAACTTCAACAGCCTGGCCACATCGCTTTACGACCCGACGACCGGCTCTGCGTACGGTGCCACGCCCCTGACCGGCCATGTAGCGGCCAATACATACTTGGGACACGCGCTCTACAGCGCGCGGTTCAATCGATCCTGGGTGAACGTGCGGGCCGGCGAACGCTCGGCCTATTTCCAGGACAACTTCAAAGTCAATTCCCGCCTTACCTTGAATCTCGGGTTGCGCTACGAATACATCACCCCGATGAAGGAGCGCAACAACACCCTGGCAAGCTTCGATATGAAGAATAAGGCTATCGTCCTGGCGCGCAGCCTCGACGATCTGGCCAAAATGGGGAACGTGCTGCCGGCAATCGCGAACGCCTACAGCGCTTTGGGCGTGAAGTACGAGACACCCGAGCAGGCCGGGATGCCCGAAGCCCTCACGTATTCAAACAAGTGGGATTTCGGCCCGCGCGCCGGTTTCGCTTATAGGGTCGGTTCCGTCGATCATCCCACGGTGATTCGCGGGGGATACGCGATCTATTCCTTCCCCGAATCGCTGCGGCTTTTCACCGGCAATGGTGCGAATTCGATGCCGTTTCTCGGTACGATTCAGAACAACCCGAACCTGGCCGAACAGAGCGGGGACGGGCTGCCGAACGGCATGCTGCGCTCCGTACCCACGATCGTCGCGGGGGTGAATAGCGCCAACGCTCTGGACGTTACCAAGGTTACCGGCATCACCCGCGGCAGCGGATCGATGTACTTCCTCGATCCGGAGCAGCCAACCGCGCGTGCGCACCAGTGGAACCTCACGGTCGAGCGCGAGCTCTTCCAGAACACCAGCCTCAAGATCGGCTACGTGGGAACTCACGGCGCCCGCACCTCCCAATGGTATTCGTTCAACCAAGGGCCAAACTCTTATATCTGGTACACAACGCAGGGAGTGCCGCTGCCCACAGGCGAGTATGCCAGCGTGGCTACACGCAACTACGACCAGCAGGTCTATGGAACGATGCAACGGTACCAGAAGACCGGCTGGTCAAACAGCAACAACATCCAAGTCGAGTTCGAGCATCGCTACTCAAAGGGGTTCGCCTTCCAGGCGTTCTATGTGATGGGGAACAACCTGCGGGTGGCGGGCGACGGCTGGCGCGACGATACCCTCCTGACACCGAACCTGTACCTGCCCGGCCTGGTTCCAACCGACGACAACGCGCGCAATCGGCTACTGTACTATCGCCGGGACAGCTCGATCCCCAAACACCGCTTCAATTGGAACTTCCTGGTGGACATTCCGGCGGGCAAAGGCAAACTGCTGGGGCGCGGCTCCGGGCGGCTGCTCGATGCCATCATCGGCGGCTGGCAGGTTGCCGGCAACGGCTCGCTCATCAGCCGTTACTGGTCGCTGCCGACCTCCAACTGGGGTCCCATGAACCCGGTGGAGAAGTACGGCGAGAAGTTCCCCATACAGGACTGCCGCACGGGCGTCTGCTACGACGGTTGGCTCTACTGGAACGGGTATATTCCGGCGAACCGCATTAACAGCTATGACGCCAATGGCAAGCCGAACGGCGTGATGGGCGTTCCCGAGAGCTACAAGGCGTTCCAGGGACCGCTGATTCCAGTACCGAAGGACGGCGGCAGCGCCACCGACCCGAACCGGCCGTACTACGAGACCAACACCGTCTGGGTGCCCCTCAAAGACGGCCGGCTGCAACAGGTGGGCTACAACCCGGGGTTGCACCCGCTGCAAAACCAGTTCTTCCTCGGCCCCATGCTGTTCAACATGGATGCCTCGGCGTTCAAGGCGGTGAAGCTCACGGAGCGCGCCTTCCTGCGGCTGAACGTGGACTTCTTCAACGTCTTCAACATGCCGGGTACCACCATGCCGGACACTTCCGGTGTCATTACCACCCGCACTTCGGCCAACTCGCCGCGCGTCCTGCAACTGACGTTGCGCGTGAGCTGGTAACTCCCTCCACTTGACGGGGCCCCCGGCCGCAATGCCGGGAGCCCCAATTTTTAATGCCGTCCGCTCCAACCCCACATATTTGAAAAGACGTGACCCGCTGCTGCTTGCCAAAACTGACCCAGGCAGTCGTACCTGAGAGTCTCGAAAAAGCAGGCCAATTTCTTTCCGAAGATGGCCAGCATCAGCCGACCCAAGTAGTCGTTTCCCGCCAAGCCGAGAAATCTGTTGATTTCTTTTGAGAGTCTAGTGTACTAGTTAAGTAGACACATAAAATGGATTTGCGGATCAACTTCTCTTCCGGGGTGCCGATTTACCTGCAACTGATGGAGCAGATTAAACACGCTGTGGATACGGGCGCAATCCGGGGAGGCGAGCAGTTGCCCACCATCAGAAAGATCGCCGAGGAATTGACCATGAATCCCAATACTGTGGCGAAGGCATACCGCGAATTGGAGCGCGAAGGCGTTATCGACGTCCGGCACGGATCGGGAGCGTATGTGGCGGAACCGAAGACGTCGTCCACGAAGAGCGCCGCGATTCAGAAAGCGGCTGAAGCCCTGCGCCAAGCGATCGAAACGGGCCGAACACTCGGCTTATCGGAATCGGAACTACGCCGCGTTTTTGAAAACGAAGTCTCGCGGCTACTGGACGTCGCAACCGCGGCAAGGAGGCGCACTTGAGCGACATTATCATCGCCACTCGCGATCTTTCAATGAGTTACGGCAGCAAGCCGGCCGTGCGGGGCCTCAATCTCGCGGTGCCACGCGGGTCCATTTGCGGCTTTCTGGGGCGCAACGGTGCCGGCAAGACAACGACGCTGAAACTTCTCCTGGGGATGCTTCGGCGGGATGCCGGAGATATCCGGCTATTTGGCGAGCCGATGGCATCGGAAGAAGCTGCCATTGCGGCCAGGCGCCGCACGGCCTTCGTCAGCGAGGACAAAGAGCTCTATCCCTTTATGACCGTGAGCCAGATGATCCGGTTCACGCGCCCATTTTTCCCCACATGGCGGCGGGATCTGGAGAAAAAGTATCTCCATCTCTTCCGGTTGCCTCAGGAAAAACCCGTACCGAAGTTGTCGAAGGGAATGCGTACGCAACTCATGTTGCTGCTCGCGATGGCACGCGGTGCGGAGTTGCTGATAATGGACGAGCCGACCAGCGGGCTCGACCCGGCGGTTACGGAAGAGATCATGGAGGCACTTGCTGACTTGGTAGCCAGCGACGGCACGACGATTTTCTTTTCGTCACACCAACTGGCGGAAGTCGAACAGATCTGCGATCGCGTTTGCCTGATCGACGACGGTCAGGCTGTTATAGATGGCGTGCTTGATGAACTGAAATCGCAATATCGACGAATTCTGTTGGTTTTCGATGGGGAGGCGCCGAAGGAACTGGCGCACTTCCCCGGTGTCGATCATGTTCGCCGCCGTGGTCGAACGGCATCGCTGCTGGCACATGCGGATATCGATACTGTCGTGGACCGGACGCGACAACTCGGGCCACGATCAGTGGAAGTGCATCCGGTAACTCTCAAGGAGTTGTTTCTGGATCATGTAAAGGGGGACTAATGCTCTGGTATAAAGCTTGGCTCGAAACACGCTGGCGTTTCGTTTTCACGATCGGGTCGATGGCCCTGCTATTTCTTCCAGGTCCGTTGCTGGGCGTACCGCCGGAGAGGCTATGGCGAAGTCTTCAACTGGGGTCGGCCCTTCTTTACTGTTTTGCGGCGCTGTTTCTGGCTGGCGCAGGCATCAACAGTCAAACCACCTATGGGGCAATGTCGGGCTTTCACCGCTCCATGCTGTTCACTTTATCTCTGCCGGTTTCGCGTCGGCGGCTGTTTTTTGTGAGGGCGGGACTTGGAGCCATTGAGACCTGCGTTTTTGTGGTGATGATGGCGGGGCTTACACTCTATTGGATGCCGGGCGCAATACGCATCGCGCAGGTACTCCAGTACGGAACGCGGGCAATCGTCTGCACCCTGGCCGTATATGCTGCTTCCGCATTCCTAGCCTGCGTACTTGACGAAATGTGGCAGTTTATGGGCGCTTGGCTGTGTTTGACGGTGGTGTGGCTGCTACAGCCCCGGTCCGATTTGGTGTCGCAGCTGAGCCCGCTCCGCGGCATGAGCTTGTTCTCATATCCGGCGACGGCGCCGATGCCGTGGGCTCCGGTAGTGGCGTCGGCAGTGACAGCAACAGTATTGGTCTGCGCGTCAGTGCTGGTGCTTCAGCGAAAAGAATATTGACTTCACAGGAGTGAGCTCGCCTCAGCGCCCGACCGGCAAGAGATGCTGCTCGCCAGAATGATTGAGCAGTGTCGGAATGTCTTCGATCCGGACGTGTGCGGATTGTGATGCACGGCGGATGCACGCGGTACGGGGGCCGGGATAGCGCCGAAGCCCCCGCCCGAGCGCTATCTATTAGAGGGGATCGTGTAATCGGCCGGCACCTCGAAGAGGCTGCGGGGCGGCTCGCTGCGGCTCAGGTTGGTCAGCCGGTAAGTGGTTTCGCCGGTGCGCGGGTCGTTGTTTCTGCTCATCACCACAGTCTTCAGTTCGGGCGAGAACCAGCGCTCCGAGACGATCTCGATAGGCCGCTCGTTGCCCATCTGGCCGGCCGGGATGACCGTTACGGTGCGGGTGCCCTCGGCGAGAACTCCCTCGATCATCTGGGTGCCTAGGGAAGCGCTCTTAAACTCAGGCCGCTCGGCGGGTCTGCCGGGGGCGATCTGGATGCGCCGCTCAAATATCTGATTGCCCTCCTTCATCTTATGGCGGATCGTCATGGCTGCCGCCGGGGCTCCCGATGCGTGGGCGGTGCGGGTGCGGGAGTCGAGCATGTAACTGGTGCCGGCGACCGGGTCCGCGATGAAGATCATTTCGGGCCCCCCATCCGGCGGAGCCAGAGGGCCGAAGCCGGCCATGGACTGCTCGCGGCGCGTGCGGCCTTCGCTATCGCGATAGACGGACGAAGTAATCTTGCGTTGGATGCGGTTGCCGTCGGCGAGCACCTGGATGGTTTCGGTAACCGCCTGGGCCGAGTAAGGGGCGCCTTTAACCGGTTCGACTGCCATCCCGGCATCTAACATTTGAACGCGGAAGACACCCGCGCCGGCAGCTCCGATGGTGCCGGCCACGGCAACACCAGGACTGGCCGGCACACTGGAGACGGTAACGTCGCCGCGCTCTTCGAACGCGAACGCGACGTTGGGCTGTTCGACCTGGGCGGGCAGCGTACCACCGCCGGCCAGCATGACGAGCGTGAGATAACCGTAACTTCGCATGGGTATTGCTCCTTTTATCTGAGGATTCGGATTGCCCGCGCGGTACCGTCCACGGTGAAAACCACCTCTGCCTGGACAGCCTCATCGGCGCGTTCCATGTTCATGGGCAGCCCGGCCGCCACCAGGGTGGCGCGGGAGACCCGCATCCGGGCTATATACAGGTCTTCGGGGGCGGCCGGCTCCGCAACCCACGACAGCGGAATGAACTGCGTTTCCCGCTCGACCGCGCGCGGCAGCAGTGCAATCCTCGGGCGGCGAGGCCGCACCGAACGGGTGGCCGCGGGCGCGCTTGCCACGGCCACCTTGACCTCGGGAGGCGGCGCAGCAATCGGACGATCGGGAAGCGGAATGCTGGCCTTTTCAGGCGCGGGGCGCCCGATCCACAACGCCGCAATCAGGGCCGAGGCGGCTGCCGCGCCGACCGCCCAAGCCGCCATCCCCCGACGTCGCGCCTGTTTGCGAGCCACGAAGACACCGCGCAGGGCCTGCTCCACCCGGTCCGGCGCCTGCCGGGGACCGGCCGCGGCAAGTGCTTCCAAAGCACCGCTCAGGAGCCGTTCCGCTTCGAGGCGGGCGCGGCACCGCGAGCAGGCCGCGGCGTGCGCCTCCGCCCCGGCGCGCAGGACGGCGTCGAGGGGCCGCGAACGCCCCAGGTCCGTGACAATAGTCTCAAACTCCCGACAACTCATGTTCGGCACCTCGCCGGGGACGAAGCTTTCCGGCCAGCAGGGCACGCGCACGGTGCAACCGCGACCGCACCGTCCCCACCGCGCACCCCAGTACCGCAGCCGCCCCGGCGTAATCCATCTCTTCCAAATCGCACAGCACCACCACCTCACGGTAGCGCGGCGGCAGGTTAAGGACCGCCTGCCGGACCTCCTCGACCATCTCCCGCCGGGTAAGGTCGTCGAGCGGACCGCCTTCGGACTGGCGCTCCTCCCCCGAGACCGGAACCGTGTAACGGACAAGTGCCAGCGCTCGCAGAACGAGGTTTCGCGCGATCCCGTACAAATAGGACGGCAGCGACCCGCGCGCGGCCCGATACCCGCCCGGGTGACGGACTAATTCCAGGAAAACCTCCTGTGTAACGTCTTCGGCGATCACAGGCGATCCGCTCATGTGCAGCGCGAAGCGGTAAACGGCGCCCTGTCGCCTTCGGTAGAGGGTAGTGAAGGCCCCATCGTCGCCGGCGGCCATGCGCCACAGCAGGTCGTCGTCGCTCGGTTGGGGTTCCGTCATCCGCTTACATGGGGAATTGTCGCGCGGGGCCGCGAAAGTTCCAAATTTTGCGCCCCGTCTAAGCTTTCATCCACTTTCCGCCGATAAGAGGCGTTATACGGACGTAAAGGCACAAGCCGGTCATCAGACTCCGGCCAATTTTGCCGATACGGATTTGCGGGAGCTAGTAGTGGAAAACTGCGTTGACGGGCAGATGGGCGGCTCCAAGGTAGTCGCCGCGCCTATGCAGGTTCTGGTAGCGGAGGACAGCCCCATTTTTCAGAGAATGCTGCACCACATGCTGTCGAAGTGGGGCTATGACGTAGTGCCGGCTTCGGATGGCGAAGAGGCGTGGCATCTGCTGCGGAACGAAAACGGTCCGCGCCTCGCAATTCTAGACTGGATGATGCCGGGCCTGGACGGTGTGGAGGTGTGCCGGAAGGCGCGCGCACTCGGCCGGGAACCCTACACGTACATCCTGTTGCTAACCGCGAGGACGGAGCGCAGCGATCTGGTGGAAGGTATGGAGGCCGGCGCGGACGACTATGTAACAAAGCCGTTCAACGCCCACGAACTCCGGGTGCGGCTGCGGGCGGGGCGGCGGATCCTCGACTTGCAGGAGGAACTGGTGCGGGCGCGCGAGGCTTTGCGCCGCCAAGCGACCCACGACGGTCTGACTGGCCTGTGGAATCGCACCGCGATTCTCGAGGTCCTGAAGAAGGAACTGGTGCGCGGGAACCGCGAGTCCACACCGGTAGCGGTGCTGATGGCGGACCTCGACCATTTCAAGCAGGTCAACGACACCCACGGACACCTGGCGGGAGATGCCGTATTGCAGCAGGCCGCGCGGCGCATGCAGAGCGGGCTGCGACGGTACGACTCCCTGGGGCGCTACGGGGGCGAGGAATTCCTGGCCGTGCTGCCGGGTTGCGAAGGCGCCGGGGCAGTGGCGCAGGCGGAACGGCTGCGGGAATCGTTCCGGGGGCAGTCCTTCGAACTGCCGGGAGGCTCGCTGGCGGTGACTTGCAGCCTGGGCGTCTCCTGGACGGACGCGCCGCAGACAGACCAGGCCGAGGCACTGTTACGTAGTGCCGACCAAGCACTGTACCTGGCCAAAGATCACGGCCGCAACCGGGTGGAGATTGCGTGGATGGAAGCGGCGGTAGGCTGCTCAACCCTGTAACAGCCGTCTCTTCAATCCACATTCTTGAGCTGCATTTCGATAGCTGCAAGCGGGTCGGCGCTCTCGGTCGCGGTGGCAATCAGGTCTGCCACCTGAGGGATGGCCGCTCTTACGGCTTCGTGCATGCCTCCACCGACGGTGAGGCAATCCGCTGCTTCCACCGCCAAAATTAGTACTTCAAGCGGGGCTTCCAGGCATAACTGGCGCGCCACGGCCAACATCTCGAAGAGGCCGGTATAGTGGGGGGAGCTTCCCGATACCACGTGCACATCGTGCTCCCGAACCACGTAGACAGTCCCCGCCGGCGCGCGGCCGGTCTGCACAATATCTACTACCAGGAGGCGTGCGGCGCCGATTACGTCATCCAACAGGTGGAAGCCGGCGGCCGAAGAACACACCACGTCGATGCGGTCCGGCACGAGTTCGGCGACGCGCCGGGCCACCAGAATGGCGAAGGCATCGTCGCCGAGAATCTCATTGCCTAGCGCCAGCAGGCGCAACGGCGCCGGCTCACGTGCGGTAAAGGCGGCCATCGGAGTCGCGCCTGAGCGTGGCTACCCGGTCGCCGGACCGGCTGCGCACCTCGACGATCAGCGGCATACTGCCCGGCAGCGAATGCGTAGCGCAACCCAGGCAGGGGTCGTAGGCGCGGAAGGCCATCTCGACCATGTTCAACAGGCCCTCGTTTACAGTGGCGCCGGAAATCAGCGACTTGGCGGCCTTTTCCACGCTCATTGCGATGCGTGCGGCGTTGTTTTGCGTAGCGACGATCAGGTTGGCCTTTCGTATGAGTCCCTGCGCGTCGGCGATGTAATGGTGGATGAGGGTGCCGCGGGGCGCCTCCACCACTCCGATACCCTCGCCGGGTGTCTCGGAGGGTATCGCACGCACATCGGAGCCGGCGGTTTCAGGATCTTCTGCGAGCTCACGCATGCGCTCGGCGGCGTAGAGCAATTCCACCAGCCGTGCCCAATGGTTTGCCAAGGTATGATGGACGGGCTTGCCGAGCGCTTCACAGTACTTCTGGTAAGCCGCCTGGGCGAGCGGAGTGGGCATAGCATCGGCCGTGTTCAGCCGCGCCAGTGGAGCGACGCAGTAGACGCCGCTCGCCGGGCCATCCTGGAGACCTTTCCAGCCGGGCGTTTTCAAGTAGCAGAACTTCATGTAGCTCCAGGACTCGGCGCACTCGCCGATATAGTCGGCGTACTGGTCCGGCCGGAAACGCGCGAACTCGGCGCCATCGGGCCCTACAACCCGGATCGAGCCATCATAGAAGTTAAGCCGGTTCCGCTCGTCGACCATGCCCATGTAGTAAGTACGGTGGGTGAAGCCGTCGCAGCGGATCATCTCCACATAATCGGAGCGGCCAAGCACGGCTTTCTCGAACAAGTCGAGGGTGAACTGGGCGAAATCGACGGCCTCCCCGGCTACGGTTCGGAAACGCGCGATATCGTCCGGCTGGAGCGCCCTGGCCACGCCTCCAGGGAGGCCGAAGACCGGATGGATGGGCTTGCCCGCCGCCAGCGCCACCACCTCCCGGAGCTTGCGGCGCATGGCGATGACCTTCTGCCCTACCTCAATGCCTACCCGCGCGATCACCCCGAGGACATTGCGCTCGGCCGGCGGCGCGGTGGGTCCGACAATGAAATCCGGCCCGCCCAGGAAGTAGAAATGCAGGGCGTGGTCCTCCGTCATGAACGCGGAGTAGACCATTTCCCGGATCTTACGAGCGGTGGGGGTGGGCGTTACCCGGAACACCGCGTCGAGCGCCTTCGTGGACGCCATGTGATGTGCGGTGGGGCAAACCCCGCAGATCCGCGAGGTAATCTGGGGCATATCTTCCGCCTGCCGTCCCTGTGCGAACTTCTCGAAGCCGCGCAGTTCGGGCACCTGGAAATAGGCCCGCTCGACGGCGCCTTCGCCGTCCAGGAAGATTTCGATCTTGCCGTGTCCCTCCAGCCGCGTGAGGGGTTCGATGCGGATGCGCCGGCCGGTTTCTTCAGTAGCCATAACGTGGCGATCACTTTCTGTAACTGCGCGCCATGAAGGAGGCGGGCAGGCTATAGCGGTAGAACGTTCCGACCGGATCGGCGATGTGCGCCAGAATCCGCTCGATCTCCTGGGCGTCGTTGCTATCCACCAGGGAAGCGATGGCCGAGATGGCCTTGCCGCCGAAATCGCGCACCCGGCTGGTGGGTCCCGAACAGCCGGTGCAGGGCATGTTACCCGCGATGCAGGCGCCCTCGCAGCCCGCGCGGGTGGCCGGCCCGAGGCACAGCAGGCCCTGGGCGAGCAGGCACTTCGCCGGATCCGCGGTGACTTCGTGAACGCGCTTGAACTCCTTCAGGGTGAGCCGCTCCGGCTTGGTCTCGCGGCGGGGACACTCCTCGCAGAGCGCCTTGTCGGGCGCGAGCACCGTCCCCCTGGGCGGCGGAGTGGCCGAAAGGAGCGCACCGAGCGCCTGCTGAACGATTTTCGGCATGGGGGGGCAGCCGGGCACGATATAATCCACCGGGATGACGCGGTCCAGGGCTTGCACCATGGCATCCAACTCCGCGATTTCGAGTTCATGGCCGT
The DNA here is from genome assembly GCA_035561075.1 of Bryobacteraceae bacterium. Classification (GTDB taxonomy): domain Bacteria; phylum Acidobacteriota; class Terriglobia; order Bryobacterales; family Bryobacteraceae; genus JAMCRM01. The sequence goes on along the minus strand of DATMYF010000081.1, from coordinate 30,903 downwards.
TCACGTGAGACTCGGGGCGGGGCGGCGTGTCACCGTAGGCGGCATCCAGCAGGCTCTTGCGGCCGCAGAGATTGGCGAGCCCGGGGATGCCGCCCAGTTGCGCGCAGGCTCCGAATGCCACGACGATCTGGGACTTGCGCCGCAGCAGCAGGGCCATGCGGCGCTGGTCGCTGTTACGCACCGCGCCGTTGATGAAGCTGATGGCGATCGAGCCGTCGGGCATGGCCTCGACGTCGCTCTCCTTGAAATCCATGGCGACCGGCCAGAAGACGATGTCGACCGCGTTCACCACATCGAGCACGGCCTCGGCCAGGTCGAGCACGGCTTCCTCGCAGCCTCCGCAGGAAGCGCACCAGTAGAACGCCACTTTCGGTTTGCTCATGAAGCCGGCACCTCCTCCGGCAGACGCAGCGGGCCGAGGGCCCGGATCCTGGCTACCATGTCGTCCACGGTGACGCGCAGCCGTTCCCCTTCCGAGGCCGAAATCCACTCCAGCCGGAAACGTTCGGGCTCGATGCCCATCTGTTCCAACATATGGCGCAGCAGGTGATATCGCCGCAGGGCCTTGTAGTTTCCTTCCTGATAATGGCAGTCGCCGGGGTGACAGCCACCCAGCAGCACGCCGTCTGCGCCGCTGGCGAAGGCGTCCAGCACGAATTGCGGGTCCACCCGGCCTGAACACATCACCCGCACCACCCGGATATTGGGCGCGTACTTCAGCCGCGAAGTGCCCGCCAGGTCGGCCGCCAGATAAGTACACCAGTTACAGAAGATGGCCACGATTCTCGGTTCGAACGCTTCAGGCATAAGACAGGATTCCCTCGATTTCCGCGAAGATCTCGTCGTCCTCGAACAGGTTCTGGGCGATGGAGCCGGACGGGCACGCAGCCACGCACGTACCGCAGCCCTTGCACTTGGCCTGATTGATGGCGGCCTTGCGGACTTCTTCCGAGTACGTGATGGCGCCGTAAGGGCATAGGGGCGCGCAGGTGCCGCAGCCCGAACACGACTCCTCGTTCACATACGCTGTGTTCGGCTCCGTTTCGATGAAGCCGGCATCGATGAGGGCAAGCGCTTCGGCCGCCGCCGCGCCCGCCTGCGCCACGGTGTCCGGAATATCCTTGGGGGCCTGGCAGGCGCCGGCTAGGAAAATGCCTTCCGTAAATGTGCTCACGGGCGCCAGTTTGGGGTGCCGCTCCAGGAAAAAACCCTCCGTCGAACAGGAGACGTTGAAGCGGCGCCGTACCTCCTGTGCGTCGGATCGCGGCTCCAGGCCCGTGGCAAGCACCACCATGTCTACCGGAATGCGGCGCACAAAAGCGGCCAGGGTGTCCTCAACGCGGATCACCAGGCTACCCTCCTCGGACGGATCGAGCGCCCAATCGGTAACCTCCGCCACGCGCCCCCGGATGAAGTGCACGCCCTCCTCCCTGAGCTTCTGGTAGAACTCCTCGAAGCCCTTGCCGGGCGTGCGCATGTCGATATAGAAGTTGAAGATTTCCGCCTCGGTGTGCTCTTTGATGAGGTGCGCGAGTTTCAACGAATACATGCAGCAGACCCGCGAGCACCAGCGGTTGGTCTTTTCGTCGCGCGAACCCACACAGTGGATAATCCCCACCGTCCGGGGATGGCGGCCGTCGCGCAGCACCACTTCTCCGCCGGTAGGGCCGGACGCATTCACCAACCGCTCGACTTCCAGCGCCGTGTATACGTTCGGGTACGTGCCGTAGCCGTACTCCGGGGTGCGGCGCGCGTCGAACGCCTGGAAGCCGGTGGACAGGATAATCGAGCCGACCTCAATGCGCTCGGTGGCCTCTTTCATCTCCAGGTCGATCGCGTGGCGCTCGCCGCACGCGTCCATGCAGGTCTTCTTGCATTTGCCGGACTTGAACTGGATGCATGTCTCCGGGTCCACCACGGGCACTTGCGGCACCGCCTGCGGGAAAGGGATGTAGATGGGCTTGCGCTTACTCAACCCCATATTGAATTCGTCGGTGACCTTAGCCTGCTTGAAGACGCAGGCCTCCACGCATTCCAGACACCCCGAACACAGGCTCTCGTCGATATAGCGCGGCCTGCGCCGTACGGTTACCTGGTAGTTACCGACATACCCCTCTACGGTTGTCACTTCCGAGTAACTCCACAGCGTGATGTTACGATGCGCTCGCACCGCGGACATCTTGGGCGTCAGGATGCAGGCGGCGCAGTCGAGCGTAGGGAAGGTCTTGTCGAATTTGGCCATATGGCCGCCGATGGAGGGTTCGCGCTCCACCAGGTACACGTGCTTTCCCGCGTTTGCCAGGGTGAGGGCCGCGTGGATGCCTGCTATGCCGCCCCCCACGATGAGCACGTCCGGATGAATCTTCACGCGCCCCTTTTCGAGGGAGCGGTGCAGCGCCACGCGGCGCACCGCTGCACGCACCAGGTCGCGTGCCTTCGCGGTGGCAGCGGCTTTGTCGAGGTGCACCCAACTGGCGTGTTCCCGAATGTTCACCATATGGAACCAGAAGGGATTGAGCCCCCCGCCCGCGACGGCAGTGCGGAATGTCTGCTCGTGCAGGTGCGGCGAGCACGAGGCCACCACGACGCGGTTCAGCGCGTACTCTCGGATGTCCTGCTGGATCAGTTCCTGGCCGGGATCCGAACACATGTACTTGTACTCGCGTGAGACCGCCACGCCGGGCAGTCCGGCGGCGTACTCCGCCACGTTCCTGACGTCCACGATGCCGGCGATGTTGGTGCCGCAGTGGCATGTGTAAACGCCTATGCGAATGCCGTTATCCATGGACGGCCACCTCCCGTTCCGCGAACCATTCCCGCACCAGCCGCCGACCGGAGACCTGGCGTTTGAGACCCAGGGCATCGGGATCGCTGCCAAGCGCCCAGCCCAGCAGTTGGGTGAAGTAGAAGACCGGCACGTCAAGCTTTTCGCCGGTGCTGCGCCGGATCTCGCGCTGGTAGACGTCCAGGTTGTGCTGGCAAAGCGGGCAGACAGTGGCGAGCGCCGCAGCGCCCTTGCGCACGGCTTCCTTGAGGATGATGTAGTTCAGCCGCACCCCCACGTCGTGGATGGTGCCGGTTAGGGAGCCGCCGCAACACTTGGTCTTCAGTGCGTAATCTACCGTGGGGATACCGGCGGCGCGCAGCAGTTCGTCCATCCGGGTGGGGTCGTGGGCGCGGTCCACTTCGGCGAACGGCCGCACCAATTGGCAGCCGTAGTAGCAGGCGACTTTGCCACCGGCCCACTTGCGCTTGACGGATTTTCGGATGCGCTCGGTCCCGACGTCGTTGTAGAGGACTTCGAGCGGGTGACGCACGCGCACGCCGTCAAGCGGCGGCAACCCCGAAGCACTGAGCGCCTGCCCGACCTGTTCGGCGATGGCGGGGTAGCGCCCGACGTAGTCCTGGGTCTTCCGCAATACCAGATAGCAGGCGGCGCAGGGTGCCAGCAGTTCGTGATTGCCCTTCTCGCGGGCGAGTGACAGATTGCGACCGGAGAGCACGAACGCGGAGCCCTCATCGATCGCCATATAAGAGGTGGCGCCGCAGCAGTTCCAGTCGTCAAGCTCCTCGAGGGCGATTCCGAGCACCTTCAACAGCGTGCGCAAGCTCTCGTCGTAAGCCACCCCGGTCCCCCGCAGGGAGCAGCCCGGGAAGTAAGTGAACGCGGACATTACGAAGCCTCCCGCGGAAGTTGGGGCATGCGCCGGACGCGTTCGCCGCGAAGCGGGAGACGGCCGGTGCGCAGCAGGTCGAAGCCCGTGCGCCACATGGTGAACAGCACCAACGGATTCGTGCGCAGAGCCATTCGTAGTACCACCAGGAATTCCGCCGCCCGCCCGCGCCGCCGCACGACGTTATAGAATTCCTGCGCCAGCACGGGAATGGGAAACCGCTTGGGGAAGAGGCCGCTCCCGATGGCTTCGCGCTTCAGGTTATACATGACGTCGGTGATATGGATCTGCTGCGGACAGTGGACAGCGCAGGAGTAACAGGACGCGCACAGCCAGATCGTCTCCGAGGCCAGGGCCTCCGTGCGGAAGCCTTCGCGCACCATGGCGATGATCCGGCGCGGGCCGTAATCCATGTAAATGGAAAGCGGACACGTCCCCGAACATGCCCCGCACTGCAGGCACGAGAACAGCCGCTCACACCCTGGCCGCTCGCTGACGCGGCGGGCCCATTGTGGATCCGCTTCCCGCTGGAATTTCATTTGCCGCAGCGGGGCTGTCGTGATAACTGACATCGGTCCTTCCTTTGCTCTTGCTCCTGCGCTGTTCATAGGAGCACTTGATGTTCGCGGCTTCGCGCACCAGGCAGCGCTGGCCCAGGTGAATGCCACATTGAAGACAGACCTCCTCCGGGTGAGCCCCCTGGGTCACGATGCGGGCGGAGAGACGTTCCAGCAGGCCCGCCGTGCGACGTAACTCGGCGGCAGAGATATCGCGAAAGAGACGGGTGAGCCGGCGGCGGCGCGCGGATTCGTAATCCGCCATCATGCGGCGGGCGGCCTCGCTGAGGGTGACGGCGCTCGATCGCCGGTCCAACGCGTCTTCCGTGCGCCGGACCAACCTGCGCCGGACGAGTTTTTCGACCGCCTTGCTGGCGGCCGGATTACTGACCCCGAGAAAGGCTGCCAGATCGCCGATGGTGCCCTGACCGCTCGAGGCCAGCAGTTTGAGAATCTTGAGTTGGGATAAGGTGAGGGTCTTGGCGGTGGTTTCGGTGAGCAGGCGTTCTTCCATCAGCCCGCTGATCGCGGAAGCGAGAACGTTGGCGCTTCCGAGAAACTCGTCGATCAAACCGCTCGTACTGCTTACCATGCACGGCACCTCTGGAGCCCCGCCCATGGACCCGGTCGCCCGGCAAGCACATTATATAACCGTCGAAATAGTGAACCAAGTTAAAAATGATACTATTTTAAGAATTTCAGGTCTTTTTGGTTATTCCGGCACGCAGCCGCGACCGCCGCTATAATCTCAGGGAATGCTCCTGGAACTGGTGGTGGAGAACTATGCCGTGGTGGACCGGCTGCGGGTGCGGTTCCACCCGGGCCTGAACCTGCTCACCGGCGAGACGGGCAGCGGCAAGTCGATCGTGGTGGACGCCCTGGGTCTGCTGTTCGGCGGCCGGGCGTCCGCGGAAATGGTGCGCTCTGGGGAACAGCGGGCGCGCGTGGCGGGTATCTTCGACGTTCGCGACCACGGGCGCATCCGGACGCTGCTCGAACCCGCCGGCTTCGCCATCGAGGACGGGGAACTCCTGATCGAGCGGGAAATCCTGGCCGGCGGCAAGTCGCGGGCATTCCTGGGCAGTCGCCCGGCCGCGGCGGCGCTTTTGCGGGAGTTGGCGCCTTTCCTTGGCGACATCCACGGGCAGCACGATCAACAGTCATTGTTCTCTCCGGAGACCCAGCGGGAGATGCTGGACGCCTTCGCCTCGAACAGCACGGCAGTGGCTGCCCTAGGGGACGTTTACCGACAGTGGTGCACGGCCGGGGCAGACTTGGAGCAACTCGAGCGCACCGAACAGGAAAAGCTGCGGCTGCTCGATATATGGGAGTTTCAGCGGCGCGAAATCGAATCGGCCGACCCGCAACCCGGAGAGGATGCCGCGCTCGAAAACGAGCGGCGCGTGCTGCAGAACCTGGAGAAACTTCAGGAGAACGCCTCCACGGCTTGGACGGCGCTGTACGATGCGCCAGAATCCGCGCTCGCGCAGGTACGGCTGGCTTCCCGGCGTGTGGACGACCTGGCCCGCATCGACGCCACCCTGGGAGGCATCCGGGGAAACCTGGATGCGGCAGCGCTGTCGCTCGAAGAGGCTGCCTACACCCTGCGCGATTACCTTTCCCGCCTGGAGGCCAACCCGGGGCGCCTGGAGGAGGTGGAATTCCGACTGGCCGCGCTCGACCGCCTCAAGCGCAAATACGGCCGTGCGATCGAGGAAATCCTGGCCTTCCTCGCCGAAGTTCGCGGCCAGATCGATGCGGTCGAGCACGCCAGCGAGCGCATCGAGGAATTGCGGGCCCGGCGTGGCAAGCTGGCCGCGGAATACGAGAAGCTGGTTGCCGAATTGTCGTCACGGCGGCGCGCGGCCGCCCGGAAGCTGGAAAAGCGGGTGGAAGCGGAGCTGGCGTCGCTGGCGATGGAGCGGACGGTGTTTCGAATCGAGATTGCACCCGGACCCTGGACCGCGGAGGGGGCCGACCGCGTCGATTTCCTGGTCTCCCCAAACGTGGGAGAGCAGCCGAAGCCGATTGACAAGGTGGCCTCGGGCGGCGAGATCTCCCGCATCGCCCTGGCGCTCAAGACCTGCCTGGCGGCCGGCCAACCTGGGCACGATGGCGCTCCGCAACGCACTTTGGTTTTCGACGAGGTGGACGCGGGCGTCGGGGGAAGCGCCGCGGAGGGTGTGGGCAGGCGGCTCCGGAAACTAGCCGGAGGCAGCCAGGTCCTGTGCGTGACGCACGTCCCCCAGATCGCCTGCTTCGCGCAGCACCACTACCTGGTGGAGAAGAAGGAAAAGGGCGGCCGCACGGTGGCCTCGATCGACGAACTGGACCGCGAAGCGCGCACCCGCGAGGTCGGCCGGATGCTCTCCGGACAGAAACTCACACCGGAGGCGCTGCGCCACGCCGAGCAGATGATCAAGGAGGCCGGTAGCAGGGCTTAGGGGTTACCCGGCACGCCGGCAAGATGGCTTTCACCGGTATCGAAGGCGGAACCCAGGGCGGCGGTGTCCAGGTACTCGCGCATTTCCACCACTTTTCCGTCCCGGAAGGTGAACACCATGACGAAATCGGTTACGAAATCGCGGCCGGTGGTTTTGGCGCGGCCTGAGTAGTGCCCCACGGCCGCCACGCGGTCGCCCTCGGCGACGAAATCGCGCGGCTCGAAGGTGTGGAACTCGGCGTTCTCTTTCAGGATTTTGAAAAAGCGGGCCACCTCGTCCCGCCCGAAGCGGCGGCCGGCGTGGGGCACGTGTGGCGGCGCAGGCACATCCCAGACAACGTCATCGGCAATGCGATCCAGGATGGCCGGGATATCGCCGCGTTTGAACCCGGCATAGATGTCGCGCACCACCTGCGTATTCAGCTCTTCCATGAGTCCCTCCTGCTGCTGGCGTGGCGTCCGGCGCGATCAGATTGTTATGATTATAGATCCTCCCCATGCAAATCGAAAAAGTGTACGAACCCCAGCGCTTCGAGCCGCACTGGGCACAGTGGTGGATCGATTCAGGCATTTTCCGCGCCGCCGGGAAGAGCGGGGGCCGCGTGTTTTCGCTGGTCATTCCGCCGCCCAACGTAACCGGTTCGCTGCATATCGGCCACATGCTGGAGCACACCGAGATCGATGTCACCATACGGTGGCACCGCATGCTGGGCGACAACACCCTGTGGCTCCCGGGCACGGATCACGCGGGCATCGCCACCCAGATGGTGGTGGAGCGCGCTTTGGCGGCTGAAAACATCAACCGTCGGGACCTGGGCCGCGAGAAGTTCGAAGAACGCGTATGGCAGTGGAAGGCGCAGTACGGCGATACCATCAAGCGCCAGATGATCCGGATCGGCGCCTCCTGCGACTGGAGCCGCGAGCGCTTCACGCTCGACCCAGGCCTTTCCCGCGCCGTGCGGGAGGTCTTCGTCCGGCTGTACGAGAAAGGACTGATCTACCGCGGCGAGTACATGGTGAACTGGTGCCCGCGGTGCATGACGGCCATCTCGGATCTCGAAACCGCGCATCAGGAGACGCAGGGCAACCTGTGGCACATCCGCTACCCCGTCAACGGCCAGGACCGGTACCTGGTGGTGGCCACCACGCGGCCGGAGACGATGCTGGGCGATACCGCCGTCGCGGTGAATCCCAAGGACCAGCGCTACGCCGACCTGCATGGCGCCACCGTAAAGTTGCCCCTGGTGGGCCGCGACATTCCCGTCATTTTCGACGACTTCGCCGACCCGCAGTTCGGCACCGGCGTGGTGAAGGTGACCCCCGCCCACGATCCCAACGACTTTGAAGCCGGCAAGCGCCATAATCTGGCGAAAATCAAGGTGATCGACGAAACCGGCCACATGACCGCCGAAGCCGGCGTCTACGCTGGCCTGGACCGTTTCGAAGCCCGCAAGCGCATCGTGGCGGACCTTGACGATCTGGGGCTGCTCGACAAGGTGCAGCCGTACGAATTGAGCGTGGGGAAGTGCGACCGCTGCAAGACCGTGGTGGAACCGCTCGTTTCGAAGCAGTGGTTCGTCAGCACCAAGCCGCTCGCCAAGCCCGCCATTGAGGCGGTGGAGAGCGGGCGCATCCAGTTCATCCCGGAAAACTGGAGCAAGACCTATTTCGAGTGGATGTACAACATCCGGGACTGGTGCATCTCGCGGCAGTTGTGGTGGGGGCACCGCATCCCGGCGTGGTACTGCGGGGAGTGCGGCGAAGTGACGGTGGCACGGGAAGCGCCTGAGGCCTGCGCGAAGTGCGGCTCGGCCAAGCTCACGCAGGATACCGACGTGCTCGATACCTGGTTCAGCTCCGCGCTGTGGCCGTTCTCAACGCTTGGCTGGCCGGACCAGACCGAGGATCTAAAGACCTACTACCCCACTTCCCTGCTCATCACCGGTTTCGACATCCTCTTCTTCTGGGTGGCCCGCATGGTGATGATGGGCTGCGAGTTCATGGGGGAGGTGCCCTTCCGGCAGGTCTATATCCACGGACTGGTGCGCGACGCCGAGCGCCAGAAGATGTCCAAAACCAAGGGCAACACCATCGATCCCCTGGTGGTGACGGAAAAGTACGGCACCGACGCAGTGCGTATGGCGCTGCTGATGGGCGCCGCACCGGGCACTGACATCGTCCTCACCGAAGAGCGCATGGAGAGCACCCGCGCCTTCGCCAACAAGATCTGGAACGCGGCGCGCTTCCTCTTCATGAACATGGAGCGCTCGGGCGTGGAGCCCTGGGTGCCGGAGCACCTGGAGCAGTACCGGCCCGGCGCGGACGCCCCCATCGAGGACCGCTGGATCTGGAGCCGCCTGAACGCCTGCGCCGAGCAGGCCAACCGCGCCATCGAAACATATCGATACCACGAAGCCGCGCAGGTGCTGTGGCGCTTCTTCTGGCACGAGTTCTGCGACTGGTACGTGGAGCTGAAGAAGCTGCGCTTCCAGGAGAACTCGGGCCTGGACGAGAATTGGCGCAACCTGCTGGCGGCCTTCGAGACGGCGCTGCGGCTGCTGCATCCGGTGATGCCGTTCCTCACCGAGGAACTGTGGCAGCGGCTCGCGACGAGCCAGCCTAACCGGCCGAAATCCATCGCGCTGGCGGGCTATCCGAAACCCCGGCCGGAGCTGTCGGACGCCGCCGCGGAGCAGGAAGTCGGGGTATTGCAGGAAATCGTCACACTGGCTCGCACGCTGCGCACGGAGATGAAGATCGACCCCAAGGCGCCGCTCTCGGGCACGCTCTACTCCCACGGAGAGGCGGCGCTGGCGATCGCGCGGGCGCATAGCGGCGCCATCGAACGGCTCGCCAACGTGACGCTTGAATCGAGCCAGGGCGCGGCGCCTGCGAATGCCGCGGCCATCCGCTCGACGCCGGAGTTCGACCTGGTCCTGAACCTCCCGCAGATGCAGATGGAAGCGCAACGCAAGCGCCTGGAGAAGGAGAAGGAGCAGCTCGATAAGAACATCGCCAACTCGAAGCGGCAGCTCGGCGACGAGACGTTCCTGAGCCGCGCTCCGGCGCACGTGGTCGAGACCATCCGGCAGAAGCTGGCGGATTATGAAGCGCAGCAGGTGAAGGTGGCGGCGGCGCTGGACGGCATCGCCCAATGATCCTGCATCCCGAAATCGTGGAAGCCGTGCGTCGTGCGCTGGCCGAGGATATCGGCCCGGGCGACGTAACCACAGCCGCCTGCGTGCCCGAGGACCGCATGGCCTCTGGGCGGTTCCTGGCGCGTGAGCCGCAGGTGCTGGCGGGCATGGAACTGCTCGAACTCATCTACGCGGAGCGCGGGGGCGTGCAGGAGTTGTGCATCCTGAAGCCCACAGGCACAGCGGTGAATGACGGCGAGGTGATCGCGACTGTCCAGGGCCGCGCCCGCACGCTGCTCGAATGCGAGCGCACGGCTCTCAACTTCCTGCAGCGCACGAGCGGGATCGCCACCGTCGCGCGGCGCTTCACTGACGCCGTAGCGGGCACCGGCTGCAAGGTGCTCGACACACGCAAGACTACCCCCGGGCTGCGGCGCCTGGAGAAGATGGCCGCTGCTGCCGGGGGCGCAACGAATCACCGCATCGGACTGTTCGACGCCATCCTGATCAAGAACAACCATATCGCCGCCGCGGGCGGAGTTCGGCAGGCCATCGAGAACGCACGCGGCTCCGGACTGCCCATCGAGATCGAAGTGCGGACACGTGCCGAGTTGGAAGAGGCGCTGGCAGCCGGGGCGCAACATCTACTGCTCGACAATCTGACGCCCGCGGAGGCTCGGGAGTGGGTGCGGCTGATCGACAGTCGCGCCAAGGTGGAGCTTTCGGGCGGCATCAACCTTGAGAACGTCCGGGCATACGCGGAAAGCGGGGCGGACTTCGTGTCTTCCGGCGCCATCACGCACTCCGCCCGCGCCACCGACATCAGTTTCCGGCTGGAACTGGCCGCGCGATGAAGCCGCTTGACATCGATGCCGTCATGAAGCGCCTGCCCGGGCGGCGTATCTCCTACTTCGACCGCTTGGATTCCACCATGACCGAAGCCGCGCGCCTGGCCGCCAAAGGCGCTCCGGCCGGTACCGCCGTGGTGGCCGAGGAGCAGACCGCGGGGCAGGGGCGGCACGGCCATTCCTGGCACTCCGAGCCGGGGAGCGGCCTCTACGTCACGATGGTGCTGCGACCGAAGATCGAGTTGGCTTCCCTGCCCCCCGTCACTCTGGCGCTGGGGCTTGCGACCGCCGAGGCCATCGCCCGCGTGGCGGATTTGGCTTGCGACCTTCGCTGGCCGAACGATGTGATGCTGGGCGACAGGAAGGTCGCGGGCATCCTGGCGCAGCTTGTGGACGGCACCACCGTCGCGGGCATCGGGATCAACGTAAATCACGCGGCGTTTCCGGAGGAGGTGGCCGGCGTTGCCACGTCGCTTCGCATCGCCTCGGGGCGCGTCCACTCCCGGGAAGACCTGCTGGTAGAACTGCTCACGGCGGTGGACGGCTTCGTCCGGATGCTCGCGGAAGGCGGCGCCGGTGCGATCCTGGAACTGTTCGCACGCCGCTCCAGTTATGCCAAGGGCAAGCGCGTGCGCGTGGACCAGCCCGGGGGCGCCGTCACCGGTACTACCGCCGGGCTCGACGGCCAGGGTTTTCTGCGGGTGCGCCGCGACAGCGGCGACGAAATCCTCATCCTGGCGGGAGGAGTACGTGCTCTTAGCGATTGACGTAGGCAACACCAACATCACCATCGGGGTGTTCGAAGGTCATACCCTGACGGCCCACTGGCGCCTGCGCACCATTCATGAGCAGACTGCCGACGAGTGGGGCATCCTGTTTCGCAACCTGTTCACCCTGTCGGCGCTCGACATCGCGGCGGTGAACGGCATCATCGTGGCCAGTGTGGTGCCGCCGCTCGATACTGCGCTGGACGACATGGCGCAGCGCTACTTCCACACCGAACCGCTGTTCGTCACGGAGCAGACCGACCTCGGATTGGAGATCCGCTATGACAACCCCGCCGAGGTTGGCGCCGACCGCCTGGTGAACTCCGTGGCGGCGTTCGCCAAATACGGCGGCCCATGCATAGTGGTGGACCTCGGGACAGCCATCACGTTCGATGTGATTTCGGATAAAGGCGAGTACCTTGGAGGCATCATCTCGGCCGGGATCGGGATCTCCATCGAAGCGTTGTTCAGCAGGACCGCGCGGCTGCCGCTGGTGGATTTCCGCGCGCCCGCCAAGCTGGTGGGGACCAATACCGTGATGGCCATGCAATCCGGCCTGTACTACGGCGCTCTCGGAATGATTGACGGCCTGGTGGAACGGTTGGTCGAGCAACTTGGGCCGGATACCAAATGCCTGGCAACCGGCGGGCAGGCGCCCCTGATTGCGCGCGGCTCCCGGTACCTGAAGCAGATCGACGAAAACCTCACCCTGGAGGGCCTCCGGCTCATCTGGGAACGGACTGGACGGCCGTGAACGGCAACCAGGACTGGCCCCAGAACTACTTCAACTACTTCACCGAGATAGAGGAGCACTTCCAGGCTGCGCGTGGTACGGGGCTGTTCCTGCTTTCGCCGCTCGACTGGGCGCTGATCGAAAGCTGGAAGAATGCGGAGGTGCCGCTGGAGGCGGTGCTGCGGGGCATAGACGCAGCATTCGAGAAGTGGCGCAGCCGGAAATCGCGCATCCAGATGGTGAACTCGCTGGCATTCTGCGCCCAGGCGGTGCTGCACGAAGCGCAGGTGATGGCGGGAACCGTGCCCCCACGCTCGCGACGGGAGAACGCCCCGGCCTTTCCGATGGAGGATCTGCGCGCATACCTCGCGGGAAACGCGGCCACCGTGCGGAAGGCAGGCGACGAGGAGACTGCCGCTGTGCTCGACCGCCTTGCCGCGGAAGTGGAAATACACGCCGCCGATCTCGAAGCCCTGGAGCAGCGGCTCACGGCGCTTGAGGAGAAGATGATCGCGGTGGCACGCTCCCGCCAGACCGACGAGCAAGCGTTCGACGCCCGCCGGGAACTCGACGCGCATCTCCGGCCCTACCGCGGCAAGATGGACGCCCCGCAGCTCGCCATGCTCGAAAAGCAGTACCTGGAGCGCAACCTGCTGGAGCGCGCCGGCCTGCCCCGCCTGAGCCTGTTCTACATGCGTTAGCAGACAGGCAACCCGTCCGCCCGGCCGTGCGTCTTTCAGGACAGAAGGTTCTTTACCAAGTTTGGCGCGCGGCCTTTGGCGCGGGCTCTCCTGCGCCACCGGTAAGCTTGCGTGCCTTGGCCGGTGGGCGCGCTCCTCCGAGTGCCCACCGGCCTTTTTTTCTTACAGGAAGATCTTCTCGGCGTATTCCCGGCTGCGCTTCAAGTTCTCTTCGAGCGAGCGGGTGATCGCGGTCTTCTCCTCGTAGGCGAGCTCCACCGTGAGCCAGCCGGCAAATCCGATCTCACGGAGGTACGCCGCCACCTGGCGGTAGTTCACGTCACCGTCCCCGAGTTCCTCCATCCAGACGCCGTCCTTGGCGCTGCGCAGGTGCACAGCCGCGAGGCGCGGGGCGGCTTCATGCAGCAGCGTCATCACGTCCTGCCCGGCGCGCTTCACCCAATCGATATCCAGGCAGATCTTCACCAGCTTGGGGTCCGTATGGCGGAGCTGGTAACGCCACTCGCGCGCGCCTTCCTGCAACTCCGGGGCGTGCTGGTGAACAAGCAGGTTCATCTTGCGGTCGCGCAACTTGGCCCCGAGCTCTTCAAGTGCCTTCGCCTGGACGGCTAACTGCTCGTCGGTCTTGCGCTCTTTCGTGGGTGAAGCGTTGAAGCTCACCGCACGGGCACCGGCGGCGCGCGCCACCTCCGCGATTGCCAGGGTTCCGGCGATGGTCTTCTGCGCACCCTGGGCGGTGTGCATAGCGCCGCCGTTGTAGACGATGGGGGTTTCGAGCTTGTACTGCTTGAGCAGCGCGCGCGTTCGGTCCCGCACCTCCGGCGTCCAGAATGCGGAGGTCATCTCGACGCGCCTGTACCCCGCCCGGCACACCGCCGGCAAGGCCTCTTCCACACCCTGCAACGTGGTCTTCTTCTCGCGGCCGAATTGCTGTTGCCAAACGTAGAGCTGGACTCCCAGCAAAGGGTTGTATCGTTTCGCCGCGAGCGCCGGGAGCGCGGCCGCGCTAGCGAGCCATTGTCGTCGTGAATATTGCATCATCGACTCCCTTCAGAAACTGATGGATCTCCCAGGCAGCCCGCGCACCTTCGGCGACGGCCTGCACCACGGTGGTCCCGCCGTTCACGATGTCGCCCGCCGCGAAGACGGCCGGCCTTGTAGTGGCAAGCGATCCTTCGCGCGTCCGGATGCGGCCTGAGCGGGTGAGTTCCAGCCCCGTGAGCGCGCCGGCAAGGCCCGAATCAACCTGCTGCCCGATGGCCTCGATCACGAGGTCCGCGGGAATGGCGTGTTCGGAACCGGGCACAGCCTGCGGCTGCCGCCGTCCGTCGGCGCCGGGCGCTGAGAGGCGCGTCCGCACTACTTTCAGGCCGGTTAGCCGTTCGGCGCCCACGTACCCTACCGGCTGGGTGAGGATCAGAAAATGCACGCCGGCCCGGATAGCCTCATCGCGCTCCTGCGGCCAGGCGGGCATCTCCGCAAAGGAGCGCCGGTAGACGATAGCCACATCGCCCGCGCCGCAGCGCTTGGCCATAAGGGCGGCGTCGATGGCGGTATTGCCGCCCCCGATCACCAGCACGCTTGCCTCCGCGGGCAGCCGCATCCGACCGTTCTTTGCGGCGGCCAGAAACTCCAGTGCGCCGGTGACGCCGCTGGTCGGCCGCTCACCCGCAAGCGCCACCGAACCGCTCAGCCCGAGGGTTACGAGCGCCGCGTCGAAGCCCTCCGCCATGAGCGCATCTAGGGTGAGGTCCGCCCCCAGCTCAGCTTTCCGCCATTTCAGCCGTTCGCCGCTCGATGCCAGCACCGCCTGTATCTCGCGCTGAAGCACGGAATCCGGCATGCGCTCGCCCGGAATAGTGTCCCGCACCATACCGCCGGGAGCGGCGGCGCGGTCGATCACGGTAACCTCGTGTCCCGCGGAAGCCAACTGCACGGCCGCCGCGATGCCCGCCGGACCGGCCCCCAGGATCGCCACCCGCTTGCCGCTTGCCGCCGACTGCGGCCGCGGCTCGGCGGCCCAGCCTTCCTCCACCGCCTTGCGGCTTACCCAGCGCTGCAAATGCCGGATGGGCACCGCTTCGGTGTAGTGCTGGTTGATGCAGCCCGACTCGCACAACGTCTCTGACGGGCAGACGTATCCGCATACCGCCGCCAGGATGTTCGATTCCCGGATCGTCTTGTAGGCCTCGCGGAATTCTTTCTTGACGATGTGGTCGATGAACTTGGGGATGTTAACTTGTGCCGGGCAGCGCGTAGTGCACGTGGGATCGTTGCACTGGCGGCAGGTCTTGGCCATCTCCAGGATGGTATCGAGCGCCTCCGCTCGTCCGGCCTTGTAGATGGGCTCGTAAACTTCCGAGTCGCGCGGCACGCAGCCGGATTTGCCGCCGTCGCGCATAATCTGGGTGCAGGCGGAACAGGCTACGCAGACCTTCTCCGGGTCGAGCCGCCCCTTTTCTGCGAGGTCGCGAACGAAATCGGGATACGCGAAGGCCATGCGGCCGGCGCCCACCAGTTGCACCCAGCCGTTCCGCACGTTCGCGGCGGCAACGTAGGGGAACAGGTGCCGGAGCCACGAGTAGCCGCCGCCCACGAGTGCCACGTCGGGCACGGCCCGCTGGATCTGGCGCACCACCCCGGTGAAGCGCGCCACGCCGGCCAGCGGCGGCTCAGGCGGTATCGCCCCGCCGGCCGTGGGCAGGTCGAACGGCCGGTTCACATGCGGGTTGAAATACGGGTTGCCGATCGTGATGTTCACCAGCGGGGCGCCGCAATCGCGAAAAAACTTCACCAGCTCGATGGGCTCCTCGAGCGCCGGGGTAGAGGGGTCTTCCTTCGACACGCCGAAGCCGTAGGGGTACGCCATAGCATCGTAGGCGTTCATCCGTGTGGTGACCAGGAAGCCTGGAGCGGCATCGCGGATCTTCGCCACAACGTTGCGGATGAAGCGCGAGCGGTTCTCGAAGGATGCACCGCCGTAGATGCTGTTCTCGCGGGTGTGGGAGGCATGCAGTTCGGAAATCAGGTAGCGATGGCAGGCCTTCACGTCCACGCCGTCGAAACCGGCCTCGCGCGCGCAAAGCGCGGCCTCGACGTATTTGTCTTCCAGGTGCTTCAATTCGTCATCGGAAATCAGCGGATAATCCGCCGGAAGGTTGTGGATGGGGTCGAGGTAGACGGAATGATGGGCGATGATGGGGGCGGGAGCGCGGAGCGGACGGCTGTAGCGGCCCGAATGTGTGAGCTGTACCACTACCATTGGGCGGTGGGAGGGTCCGAAGACGTCTGCGGCGGCTTTGCGGGTCTCCTCCGCCAGCCGGGCAAACGCGGGCAGTGTCTCGCGATGCAGCCAGATCTGCCGCGGGTTGGCGCGACCCTCCGGAACCACCGCGGTGGCCTCCAGCCAGAGCAGGCCCGCTCCGCCGGCCGCGAAGCGCCGGTAACGCCGGAACGTGAGCTCGTCCGGGGCACCGTCGGCCGTGCCGTCGCAGCCCTCCATGGGCAGCACCACCAGCCGGTTTGGAAGCGTGTGACTGCCCGCCTTGAGGGGCTGGAGCAGTGGGCTCACATCGTCGCTCACCTCTAGGGGCAACGACAACTCGCCAATACGCTGGCGAAGTTCGTCGAGTGTATGGAACTGAAAGGGCTCGTGGCCGGACATGGTTTTGAAGGCTTAGGATAGCACCGCCGGGCGGTGGCCCTCCTGGACCAACACTGGCCGACGGCCCCCAACGTACTTACGTATTGCTCAACACAATGGATTGCGTATACCGGATGCGTCCGTTGCCGCGGGAGCAACGGCGCTTTACCATCATCTCAGGATGATGGGAGTAGAAGCCGCCAAGTCCCGGGTTGTCAAGGTGAGTCCCTCCCGGCTCTTCCGGACTCTGATCGCCCTTGTTGCATTGCTGCTTGCTGCCCACCTTGGTGTCCGCCTCCTGGCGGAACTGCTGGGCAGGGATCGTATGGCCCCGCTCACCCGTCTGTTCCATCTGGACCTGGAGGCCAACATCCCCACCTGGTACGCCGGCACCACCCTGTTACTGGCGGCGGCTATATTGGGGATCATCGCCGTGTGCGAGCAACAGCAGCGTACCGAGTACCGGCGCCATTGGACTCTGCTGAAGGTTATCGTCGTCTATCTCTCGTTGGACGAAACGGCGCAAATTCACGAGCCCGCAAGCGCATGGATCCACTCGACGTTTCAGACCGACGGTCCCCTGTACCATGCCTGGGTGATACCGGCTATGGTGCTGATGGCGGTACTCGCCATCTACTACCTGAAGTGGCTGCGGTCGCTTCCTCCAGGAATACGAGCGCTGGCACTTGCATCCGCGGTGCTTTAAGTTGGGTGGTGCGCTGGGTCTGGAGATGCTGAGCGGATGGATCGTCCGTCCCGGCTCACCGTTCTATAGCTACGTTGCGACTTTGGAAGAGACGCTCGAAATGCTCGGCGTCGCGCTCTGGATCTATACCCTGGCGCGGTACGCCTCACGCGGAAAGTACCAACTGGTCCTGCGGTTCGAAGAAGAAGGACCGGACAGGCGGAACCAGTAAGATTTTGGGCGCCGCCGCGGTGAACCGGCAGCGCCTCCCGCTCACAGAACCAGGGCTTCCTCGCGGCGGATCTCACCGGACATCTGCCTGGTCCGGCGCTCATCCAGAAACTGCCTGATCCTGGGGAACTGCACTTCCTCTTCCTCGCGAATGTGGCCCTCCACCAGGTCGCGCAGCGAGCGGACGTTGCCCGACCAGTTCTCGTTCGCCATCAACAACTGCTCGATCTTATAAAGATGGATCTTGATATCGGCGTGCTCGTCGTAAAGGTGTTTGCTCTGCTGGGGCTCCTGCACCGGGCCATGCAGCAGCGGATAGACAACGTCCTCTTCGGCCAGTGCGTGCTTGGCAATGGTGCGCTTGAGGTTTAGAAACAGCTTCGCCCGATGGGCCGGCGCACCCTCCGGGATCTGCACCATCTCGTCCAGCAGCAAGCGAATTTTGCGGTGGTCCTTAATCAGCCGCTCGAAAGGATCGCGGCCGAACCTGGACCGCACCGATCCGCTCATCTGGGCGATGAGAGGGGGCAACAGCCGGCTTCCCAGGACGCCGATGGCCATCCCGCCCGTCACCGCCGCCACGTTATACATGACATTCCGGTTCATTTCCGTCATAGTGGGCTCCTGCACGTCATAGGAGGGACTCCGGCCGCCCCCCAGGGGTTCCGGCCGGCTGCCTCCGGGAAGCGCCGCAGCGTACACAGCGCGGCGTGACGGCTGTGCGTTCTCGCGCCATGCTTGACATGCCCTTGCACACTTGGCAAAATAGCCAACAATGGAGAAGAAGCTGCGTGTGCGGAACGAGGCGCGTGCCCGCATCCTCAAGGCACTGGCGCACCCCACCCGCCTCTTCATCGTGGACGAACTCTCGCGGCAGGAGCGCTGCGTCTGCGAACTGACCGAAATGGTAGGCGCCGATATCTCCACTGTGTCGAAGCATCTTTCCCTGCTGAAGGCCGCCGGGATCGTTACGGATGAGAAGCGCGGTGCGCAGGTGTTCTACACGCTGCGCGTGCGCTGTGTGCTGAAGTTTTTCGATTGCGTGGAGGCGGTTTTGAGTTCCAACGCGGAGGAAGACCGCGATCTGCTCACGATCCGCTGAGATTCTCATGGACTGGAAGAACGAGTGGAAGGCCCTGCTGGCGATGGTGGCGATCTTTTCGGCCGCCTATTACCTGCCGGTGGGCACCGGGCGTTTCGACGTGGCCGTACTGGAATCGCTCCACCTTGCGAAGTGGTATGCCCGGGAGCACGTTCTACTCTGCCTGGTGCCGGCGTTGTTCATTGCCGGCGCGATCTCGGTTTTCGTGAGCCAGGCGGCCGTAATGAAGTACCTGGGACCCAAGGCGAATCAGGTGCTCGCCTACGCGGTGGCCTCGGTATCCGGAACCGTGCTGGCGGTGTGCTCCTGCACGGTGCTGCCGCTGTTCGCGGGGATCTACAAAATGGGCGCCGGCATCGGACCGGCCACTGCGTTTCTCTATGCCGGCCCAGCCATCAACGTGCTCGCGATTATCCTGACCGCCCGCATTCTGGGGCTGCGGATGGGCATTGCCCGGGCGGCCGGGGCCATCCTTTTCAGCGTGGTGATCGGACTTATAATGCAGCGGTTATTCCGGAGCGAGGAAGGCCGCAAGCTCGCGTGGGCGAAACTGCCGCCGCCGGGAACCGTGCGGCCGCTTTGGCAGACCGCAACCTACTTCGGATCGATGGTGGCGATCCTGGTGTTTGCGAACTGGGGTCAACCTAGCCAGCCGTCGGGTTCTGGCAATTCGTCTTCGGAATTAAATGGCAGCTTACGTCAGCCGCGGCGGTGCTGCTGGCATTTATCCTGATCGCCTGGCTGAAGTTGGCCTGGTGGAGGGTGCTGGCGGTTGCGCTCCCGACAATCCTGCTGGCAACGTTCGCCCCCGGACAACCCGTTCTCGCCTTCGCCTTCGCGACGATCGCCTTCTCGGCGGTACTCAGCACCGCGAAGGGCGAGGCGGCGGAGTGGTTCGGTGCCACGTGGGGCTTCGCCCGGCAGATCCTGCCGCTGCTGCTGATAGGCGTCCTGATCGCGGGTGCACTGCTCGGCAGGCCGGGGCACGAAGGGCTGATCCCTTCCAGGTGGGTGGCCGGAGCTGTGGGCGGGAACTCGCTGGGCGCCAACCTGTTTGCGTCGATAGCCGGAGCTTTCATGTACTTCGCGACCCTGACCGAGATTCCCATCCTCCAGGGCTTGCTGGGTAGCGGCATGGGGCAGGGTCCCGCGCTGGCCTTGCTGCTCGCAGGCCCCGCCCTTTCGCTGCCGAGTATGCTGGTGCTGCGCAGCATCATGGGGACTCGGAAGACCGTTGCTTACGTCGTGCTGGTGGTCATCATGGCCACAGCCACCGGCATCATCTATGGCGGGTTCGTGGCCTGAAAGAGGAGAAACCATGAAACAACTTCAGATACTTGGGACCGGATGCCTGAAATGCACGAAGCTGGCGGAAAACACCGCCGCGGCGGCCGCCGAACTGGGTTTCGAGTTCGAGATCCGCAAAGTAACAGACATCGCGGAGATCATTGCCTTCGGCGTAATAGCCACGCCGGCGCTCGCCGTGGATGGCGAGGTGAAGGTCGTCGGCAAGGTGCCCTCCGTAGGCGAACTGAAATCAATTCTGGCCTGACATGATGAACCAGCGCGCTTACCTGCTGCTGGCGGCTGCTAGTGGCCTCAGTGGCAGCGGCCGTGGAAACGACATCGCCCTCAAGGTGATCGCTTAGTCGGCGCGCCGGACAACGGCCGTTATCGGTGGGCGTCAGATTCGTCCTGAACTGCGTTTTCGAGGTGCAATTGTAGCGGCTGCTCGAGTATCGTGCTAGTATTTTATCGTTAATCGACGATAGACGATGAGGCGAAGAACGCAATCCGACGTCTCCTGTTGCCCCATTACGGAGCACCCGGAGCCGGACCTCCGTCCGGTTGAGGGGCCGGAAGCGGACGAGGAACTCGCCGCGCTCGCCAAGGCCGCCGGCCACGCCGCGCGGGTACGCATTCTGCGCCTCCTTGCGCGCAAGGAGACCAGGGTTTGCAGCCAGATCGTCGACGAGTTGCCGCTGGCACAATCGACCGTCTCCGAGCATCTCCGCATCCTGAAGGAGGCAGGCCTGATTACCAGCAGCGGCGACGGGGCCCGAACGGGGTACTGTATCCAATCCTCGGCCCTACGCAGGCTGAAAGCGCTGATCGCGGCATTATGAAGCGTGCCGCTCGAAAGGAATAGCCGGATGAAAGCCAAAACCGCCTCGCGTCTCTCTTTCCTGGACCGCTACCTGACGCTCTGGATCTTCTCCGCCATGGCGGTAGGGGTCGGAGCCGGGTACCTGGTCCCCGGCGTCGTCCCGTTTCTCGAACGGTTCAGCGTCGGCACCACATCTATACCTATCGCTATCGGGCTGATTCTGATGATGTACCCGCCGCTCGCCAAGGTGAAGTACGAAGAGATGGGGCGGGTGTTCGCACACCGCAAAGTGCTGGCGCTCTCGCTGATTCAGAACTGGATCGTGGGGCCCGTCCTGATGTTCGTGCTGGCCGTCCTCTTCCTGCGGGACAAGCCCGAGTACATGACCGGACTAATCCTGATCGGTCTCGCACGCTGCATCGCCATGGTGATCGTCTGGAACGACCTGGCTCGCGGCGACCGCGAATACTGCGCCGGACTGGTGGCCTTCAACTCCATCTTCCAGGTGCTCTTCTTTTCGGTGTACTCGTACTTCTTTCTGGCGGTTCTGCCCGGATGGCTGGGGATGTCGGCGGTGCGGGTGGATATCGCGATGTCGGAGATCGCAAAAAGCGTCTTCATCTACCTGGGGATCCCGTTCATCGCCGGTTTCCTGACGCGGTTCGCCCTGATCCGGGTTAAGGACAGGCAATGGTACCAGATGAAGTTCATCCCGAAAATCAGCCCCATCACACTGGTGGCGCTGCTGTTCACGATCGTGGTGATGTTCTCCTTCAAAGGGGAGAAGATCGTGCAACTGCCGCTGGACGTCGTCCGGATCGCCATCCCCCTGACGGTCTACTTCGGGGTGATGTTCCTGGTCTCCTTCTGGATGAGCAAGAGCGTGGGCGCGAACTACCCCGAAGCGACCACCCTTTCATTCACCGCCGCATCGAACAATTTCGAACTGGCGATCGCAGTGGCCATCGCGACATTCGGGATCAACCACGGTGCGGCATTCGCGGCGGTAATCGGCCCCCTCGTGGAGGTACCGGTGCTCGTCTCGCTCGTGGGCGTGGCGCTGTGGTTCAGGAAGCGGTACTTCGCCGGGGAGGACGGGCTTTACCCGTTGAGCAGCGCATCCAGTTCCGCCGCCGTCCGGCGCAGCCCGATGTAGAACGGCCCGAAGGCCGCGTAAAGGGCGCTCGCCTCGTCGAAGCGCATTTCATAGATGAGGCGCTTGAAGGCCAGGGGGTCGTCACCGAAAAGATCGACGCCCCACTCCCAGTCGTCGAAACCGATTGAGCCGCTGATGATCTGCCTCACCTCATCGCCGTAGCGCCGCCCGATGAGCCCGTGTTCCCGCATCATGCGCTGGCGTTCGGACATTGAGGCCCGGTACCAGTTCGCGGCGCTGTCGCGCTTGCGATCCATGGGGTAGAAGCAAAGGTACTTCGAGCTCGGAATTTCGGGCCAGAGCCGCGGTGCCATGGCCGTCCGCTGGCGTTTCAGCACTTCCTCGATCTCGCGGTTCCATTCCTCAGAGTGCGCGGCGACGCCCTTTTCATGTAGGTCCGAATAGACCTTGGCGGTGGATTCGTAGAGGCTTAGCTCCACAACCGAAAGGTAGGAGGTAGCCGGTTCCAGGTACTCCCAGAGCGGCAGGCGGCGCAGCGTCAGCTCCGCCTCGTGCAGCGCCTGGAAGTCTTTCCGGAGGTGGAGCAAAAGCAGGTCGCCCTTGTGGCCCATGAGGGAGTATAGGGCGCTGTGCGCTTCGCCCGATGCCTCCATGCCGCTGAGCGCTACAGCAGCCTCATCGGCAATGTCGCGCCGCTTGTCCGCGGGTTGAGCGTTCCAGTCGGACCAGCGTACCCGCATCATCTGGTGCAGCACGCTGGCGCCTTCCACCGTGAGGGGCACAGCCGGGAGCATCCTGGCGTAGGTTTCGTCGGTGAGCAAGTTGGCCTCTCCTTGCTTCCCATTATACGGGGCTACACGCGGCAGCCCCGTGAATTCACCAGCCTACTTCCACTTCGTAATCGTCCGCGCCACCGGAACTGTCGTCGATCTCGAAGACCAGCCTGAAGCCGTTGCCGCGGGAGGGATACTCCACCAGTTCCACGCGACCCCGGCCGCGAATGCGCCGCACGCTGACGTTGGTGTTCTGGCGGCGCGGAAGCTCCCGCTGAAAATCGAAGCGCTCGGAGCTTACATGCGCGCCCTTCACCACTTCGCTTTGGGCACGGTTGCCCTGCACGACAACACGCACGCGGCCGTCCACGCGGCCCGCCCACGTCATGCCGCGGCGGGCGATGCCGTCTTGTGAACCGGAGCGCGCCGGACGCCTCCATACCAGCGTGAAGCCGTAGTCGGAGGCGCCGCCGTCGTGGTCCCGAATGCGTACCCGAGCGGTGTACCCGTTTTCCCGGCGAGGCTGCTCGACAAGCCGCACTTCGCCCCGGCCCTCAACGTCCTCAAGGCTCAGGCTGACGTCCCGATCCGGAAGGGGGCGCGTGAACCGGGCTCGCTCGCGTTGCACGGGATTGCCGCGAGTGGCCTGTGAACGACACTCGTTACCCCGGCATTCCACGATCACTTCATCGTCCACGCGTCCCGCCCAGGTGACGCGGTCACCGTCGCCGCTGGAGCTGGCGCGCGGATCGAGCGGCCGCTCGAAGAAGCCCCCGCGCTCCGTGTTCCAGTAGAATTCCAGGGAGTAAAAAGAGGAACCGCCTTGGCGGTCTTCAATCGAAACCGCCAGGACATAGTTATTTTCCAGCCGCGGCTGCTCCAGGATACGCACCCGCCCGCGCCCTTCCCGCACCTCCAGCCGGACATCCTGCCGGCTGTCGGGAAGGCGCTCGAAAAAGCGGTGCCGCTGCCTCTGCACCGGGAAACCTTCCCGGTCTTCAATCTGGATGCGGCTGCCACGTACCGAGAGAATGCTGGTGCCGTCCACCACACCCTCCCAGACAAGCTGCGGCTGGTCCTGCGCGCCCAGCAGCGCGCAGGCGGCCAGTGCCAGAAGAGTTAAACGTCTACTTCTTTCCATGTCACCACGCGTTTTTCGTAGATCGACTTCCGTCCCATCATCGCGGTGAGAGTGGAGATGCGGGCCGATTCGGCATTATTGAGCGGAGTTTTCTTGCCGCGGGCGTTATCGATGAAGGCCGCCAGGGAGTTGTACCCCGAGCGGTCGCCCAGCGCGGCATCCGGCACGTCCAACTTCATCCCGCCGCGCTTCTCCCGCGCGGTCCAGGTTGCCGTGGTCAGGTCCATAGCACCCTCGGCACCGAACACCCATTCCTTGATGCCGCTGAATCCCGGGGGGTCGAAGTAGAGATGCGTGAACGTCAGGCGCACGTCGTCCGGAAACTCGTAGATGACGCTGTAGTTGTCCATGGTGGTGCGGCCGGGCGGTACGTCCTTGAAAAGATTGATACCTCCGGAGCCATACGCGCGCAGAGGGGGCTTGCCCACCGCCCACACCATCAGGTCGAGGATGTGGCAGGCCTGCTCCACGATGTTATCCCCGGAGCGCGAGCGGTCGAAATACCACGCCGTGCCGCGCGGCAGGTCATTGGTGTTGCGGTAGCCCTGGAGGAACAGGACTTTGCCGATGCCGCCGCCGTGGATGAACTTCATGGCCGCGGCGCGGTTGTTGTCGTGCCGTAACTGGAACCCCGCCTGGAAGATGCCCTTGGACGTGCGCGCGGCGTTGGCAATCGCGCGGCACTCCTCCGGCGTCATCCCCATCGGTTTCTCACAATATAGGTGCTTGCCGACCTCCAGCGCCGCAACGGCCATCTCCTTATGGCGGTCAACGGGAGTAGCCACCAGGACCGCGTCGATATCCTTGCGATCGAGAAGTTTGCGGTACTCCGTAAACGTCTCCGGCTGGTGCCCTGCGGCTTTGGCGATCTCCACGCCCTTGGCGAGGTGTTCCGGGTCGATGTCGCACAGCGCGACGATCTTCACACCCGGCACCTGCAGGATGGTCCGCAGCAGATAGGAGCCGCGGTTTCCGGTTCCGATCACCCCCACACGCACGGTGTCGTTGGGCGATTGCGCCGAAAGCAGCGCGGCGCTCCCTACTGCGACGGCGGGAACGGTAAGAAAATGACGGCGGGTCTGATTCATAGAAAGTCCGGCGATCCGGTACTACTCCATGTTACGGCACTGCCTCTATTTCCGCTTGGTCAGGTTTTCGAAGAGAAAGAGTCCGCTCTTGCCCGGTGCCACGATGTCCAGGTCGCCATCGCCGTCCACGTCGGCCACCGGGATCTGCATGCCGCCGCCCGTGCGGGTGCTGTAATCGAGCACGTGCTTAGTCCACTCGACGCGCTTGCCATCGTCGGACTTGCGGTACTCGTACCAGTAGACGCCTAGCGGCTCGCGCTCCCCGGGGTCTTTGCCGTTGTGAGCCATAAAGCGCTTTCCGGTCACCAGTTCCATGCGGCCGTCGCCGTTCAAATCCACCAGGGTGAGGGCGTGCGCCTGCGACCAACTGTCATCGATCATGATGGGCTTGCCGAAACCGCCGGCCGAATCCTGCTTCATCCAGAAGATGCCGTAGTTGTGGGCGAACGAGGTGATCACATCGTTGCGGCCGTCGCCGTCCACATCGAGTACATGCATGAAGCCGGTTGAGTCGAGGTCAAACGCCGGATGGAACTTCCAGTCTCCCGCGCGCAGGTCGGCGGGAGCTTCGAACCATCCCTTCGGTGTGAGGACGTCGTTCCGGCGGTCGCCGTTGACGTCGCCCGCGCCGATGCCGTGGCCGTAATTGGCGGTGCTCACGACCCGTTTTGCGAACTTGCCCCCCGCCAGCCCGTACCAGGCCGTGGGAGATTCCTTGCTCCCGAACTGCGGCAGCACTTCGCGCGCCTTGCCGTCGTTATCGAGGTCCACCAGGAAGGCGAACTCGATAGGGTGCCCGGTTTCGATATCGTGCTCCTTCCAGGCGCCTCCGCGGCGGCCCGGATTCTCGCTCCAGTACAGGCGTCGCGAAAACCAGGTACAGGAGACGAGATCCATGGCGCCATCCGCGTTCACGTCGAGCGGCAGCACACTGAAGTCGTCGATGTAGTTGTTCGAGAAGCTCAGGGTGCGAAACTTGTGCTTCGTCCACCCGGGGCCCTGGTACCAGTTTTCGCCGGAGATGATGTCCGGCTGTCCGTCACCATTGACATCCGCCACCGCGGCGGTTTCATTAGCGCCGGCATCGAGCGCATGTTTGGTGAAAGGGATTTCGTCCGGGCGTCCGGCACTCCACGCCAGCGCACCCACAAGGCACGTGGCTGCCGCAATCCAGTTCCGCGTCATGCGGACGATTGTAACGCTTCACCCGGCGCGCCGGTCGCGCCACCAGCTTTCGATGGAGACGCGAAAGCGCGAATAAAGATAGGACATCACCAGCAGCAGCGCGCCCAGCACCGCGAAGGCCGCCATCCGGTAGAACAGCCCCAGGAACCAGACGTCATGGAGGTACAGCTTGAGCACCACCACCCCAATCAACCCCAGCCCCAGGACACGGTTCATCACCGTGCCGGTGAAGACTCCCAGGCTGACGAGCCCCACCGCGTATGCGGCCATGACGATAGAAAGCGCGGTGCTCTCGACGCTCGGCAGGTCGGCCACAGCGGCGGTACGGCCCGCCCAGCCGAAAGCTTCGAGCCCCAGCCCCCAAAGCGCGACGAAATGGCCGGTCACGTACGTCGCAGCCGCCGGCCACCCGGGTGCTGTCCACCTCGCCGACGCCCACAGGCAGGCCGCCGATAACAGAAACGTCACGAAGCGGGCGTTGAGCAACAATCCGTAGTCGCGGGGCGACGGATAGGCCCAGGCATCCGCCACTCCCAGCCGCAGCAGCACCAGCGCGAAGACCGCCAGCGCGGCATAAGTGGCGCGCACCTCACGCAGCCGGGCGCCGGTCCAGGCCAGCGCCGCGCCCTCGAGCGCCCAGATTACCGTCACGCGGTAGCCCGCGAAGTGCGCCGGAACGGCCAGCACCAGCAGCGCCCAGGCGGCGCCTGCGGCGAGCAGCGCGGCGCGCGAATCCCGCTCCCACAGCCGCCACGCAAGCGCCATGTGGAGAGCGGCCATTACTACCGCCAGCGGCCCGGCCCAGTGGCGATAAAGCGGCGAGAGCAGCGCATACGAGACCGCAAAGTAGGCCCCCGCGTTGAGCGCGAGCACCAGCAGCGATTCCAAACCCGCGGTCGTCCGCCGCACCCACACTCGCCATGGTAGCCAGGCACCGAAGAGAACGAAGGCCGCGCTCAGGAACCAGAAGAGCGGGGCAACCGGGCGCTTTTCCGCCTCCGCCCACAGGCCATAGGAGAGCCAGAACGCCGCCAGCACCGGCAGGGCCCAGCCGCGCCGGTCCGCGATGGCGAGCCCGGCAACTGCCAGCAGCAGCGCCAACCCCATAAACGGCGCCATGCTGTGGCCCCAGATCACCGCCAGTGCAAGCGCGGCCAGGACGTGCCCCGCGACCCCGATCCAGCGCCCCCGCATGGCCGCGAATACCCCGTAGTAGGCCAGCGCGAAGAGCGTGTACCCCGCCCGCCGCGCGGGTTCGACCGGCGTGTCGAGTTCCGCCCCATAGACCCACACGGTGCCGAGAAATGCGAGGCTCTCCAGGGCATGCCAGCCGCACCGCCGGATGGTGTAGAGCACACCCACGTCGAGCAGCAGCACGTATCCCAGGACGAACCACGGCTGCCCGCCTGGGGAGAGCAGCAGGGGAGTGGCATAGCCGCCGAAAAGGCCCAGGGCGGCCAGCGCCGCCGAATTGTAGCGTAGCGAGAGCCCCACCGCCGCGGCGGTCGTCAGCGCCATGAGCAGGAACGCCGGCGCCTGCGCGACTAACCCGTACAGCCCGAAGGCGGCGTACACGGTGAGGTACAGGATCCCGATCCCTGCTCCCGTAATCCCCACGGAATAGACATGCTGACCGGTGCGCCAGATGCGTTCCCCAAGTGCCAGCGCAGCAAGCCCGGCGACGGCTCCAAGCAGCACCCGCGCGTTCACCCCCAGCCAGCCCGCCTCCACCGCGTAACGGAAGAAGAAGGCGGCCCCAAGCACCAGCGTGACCACACCCACGCGGTTGACAAGGGTGAGTCCCATGCGGGTTTCAAAGCCGCGGGGGCGCTCCGGCGCAGGAGCCTCGGCTGTTGCGGCTGCAGGTAGGGGCGCGGGTGCCGCAACCGGTGGCGCAACGGACTCTTCGCTCGCCGCCTTCACTCCGGCCGCGGACTCCAGCCGCTCCAGGCGCCGCAGCATCTCCTGTTGCCGCCGATCCAGGCGGGCGAGCGCGCTGGAGATCACGTCCAGGCGCTCGTTCTGGTCACCATTCACGCGTGTTTGCCTTCAATGCGGTCGAGCAGTTCGGAAAGTCGCGGAGCGGCCAGCGGGTCGGCCCCAAAGCGCAACTTATTATACGCGTGGGTGAACTGCGCCACCAGCACGCGCAACTCGGGAGGCAGGGTGGATGCGAACTCCTGCGGGGTAAACCACCCGGGCTTCTGGTAGCCGCGGCGCTCCAGCAGTTCGAGCATCCGGAGATACAGTAGCGTGGCGTCCCCCATGCTCGCCTGCCCCAGCCGTGCGCGTGCCACGCGCTGTCGTATCCGCAGCGTGCGCAGCCCGCGCGGGCCCAGCCAACCTGCCAGCGCGAGACAGACGGCGAACACTCCCGCACCCGGCCCATACTGCCGCACAGCGCCTTCGGCCGTCTTCCCCCATCTTCCCGGCAGGGCCAACAGGCTTTCGAACCACTGAGTCCCCAGGCTGCGCCCGGAGTCGTGCATGCTGCCCGCCAGCATGGCCTGGCGGCCCAGGTCGTACCCCAGCACCCATTCCTGCCAGAACGTCTCGGCGGTATCCATCCACAGGGCGACGCGATACCGCAGCCCGGCCATCGCACGGCCCGGGTCAGGCGGAGTGGGGTCGAAGGTGGTCCAGCCGCGGCCCGGCAGCCACGCCTCCACCCAGCTATGCGCGTCGGAGGCGCGGATCACGTACATCTCGGTGTAGGGATTCCAAACGCCGCTTTGAAACCCCGTAACCAGCCGCGCCGGGATCCCCACACTGCGCAACATCACGGTCATCGCGGAGGCGAAGTACTCGCAATGGCCCTGCCGGCGCTCGAACAGGAAGTTCGCAAGGGGATCCGCGGGTTTCTCGGAGGGCAGTTCCAGGGTGTAGCCGTAATTGCGGCGCAAGCGCGCTTCGATGGAGCGGGCACGCGCGGCGTCGGTGCCGTGCCCCGTAGACATGGTGCGCGCCAAATGGGCGATCCGGGGATCAATGGCGGGCAGTTGCAGGTAGCGCCGGCGCTCTTCCGCCGGCAGCGCGGGCACCTGCTGCAACTCCGCTACCTGGGGGTCCTCCAGGAAGGCGTACACCTTGTAGCGAAGGCGCTGGGGCGCCAGGTGGCCCAGGCGGAAGCTGTCCTCCGCGGTGCGCACCAGCCTCGGGTGCTCAATTTCCAGCACCTCCGGCACGCCCGCGAAGAAGAGCGTGTCTGTATCGACGGCGTTCAAATCCACTTGGTAAGAAAAATGTTTCCCGGCGCGCCCGCCGTAGTTGGCCAGCACGATGCGGCCGCCGCCGATGCGGTCGATGCGCCCGTCGTTCCTCGGGTTTGACCAGCGGAAGCCGTCGAATTCCCCCAGCGCCGCCCCGCGCCACTTGGCATTGGCCGCCGCCGTGGGATCCGAAACCCGCACCCGCATGATGGCTTCGGAACTGCCCTTCACCTCGCCGATCTGACCCAGCGTCACGGTGTTCGAAAAGCCGGGCAGCAGGATGCGGCGCGCGCCTATGCGGTCCAGCGCCGCCGTGGCCGTGCGGGGAAGCATGAAGAACAACCCCCCGGTGAGCGAAAGAATCCCCACCGTGACCGACACTGCCAGGGCAGCTAGGCGAGGATGGAATCTCCGCAACCCGCTGCGCGCAATCGTTTGCGGACGCTGGATCGCTCGCCGGATCTCTGCGCTGGTGAACGCGGCCATGGCGAACAGCAGGTACAGCGTCAGGAACAGGAAGAAGTTGAGGTTGGCGGAAAGAATTGCCGCTGCCAGCAGTTCCAGAAATGCCAGCACCGTGATGTACGCGTAGTCCCGGTTCGTGCGGGCGCTCAGGATCTTGGCCACCGCCAGGAAGAACACCAGATGCACGGTGGCTGCCAGGAAACCGCGTGAGATCAGCAGATAATCGACGGCGTAAAAGCCGATGTAGGCCAGGGCGGCCCAGGTGACGGCCCGAGCGGGAATCTGAAAGCGCAGGATGCCGGCGATCAGCAGCGCCCGAATGGCCAGTCCGGCGCCGGTGAGCACCACCGTCGGGGTATCCAGGTATCCCGAGCCTGCCACGGCAAAGTAGCCGCTGGCCACCAGCCCCAGAAGCGAAAACTGGAAGAAGCGCTCCACCGAAACCGCCGCGCTCGCTCCGGGACGCGTCATGCTTCTATTCTATCAAGCAGCCCGCCGAGGCCTCCCGTAACCGCCGCACCGAATCCGGCGTCTATACCCGGCGGTATGACCCGCACGGTCATCGGCGTCGTAGTGCTGTTTCTCGCACTCGCGTCGCCGGCCGGAACCGATACCGCCCTCCGGGTCCTCTTCATCGGGAATAGCTACACCTTCTGCAACAACCTGCCCGCTATAGTCGAGCGGATGGGGAGCGCCGCCGGCATCCGGATCCACACCCGCACGATAGCGGTGGCGGGCAGCACGCTGGGCGGCCACTGGGAGCGCGGCGACGCACGGCTCGCTATTCGGGAAGGCGGCTGGGACTGGGTGGTCCTCCAGGAGCAGAGCAGCCTGGGCGAGCCGCTGCTGGTGAACGGCATCCCCCGCATCACTGGTAAGCGGCGCTTCCACGCCGCCGTCCGCCGTTTCGCGGAGGAGATCCGCCATGCGGGTGCGCGCATGCTGCTGTTCCTGACGTGGTCCGCACGGACAGCGCCCGAAGAGCAGCAGCACTTGAGCCACGCCTACCTGACCATTGCGCGGGAAACCGGCGCCTCCGTAGCGCCCGCCGGCCTGGCCTGGTACACCGTCCGGACGGAAAATCCCGAACTGAATCTCTACATGCCCGATGGCTCGCACCCGGCGCCGGCGGGGTCGTACCTGGCCGCAAGCTCCATCTATGCGGCACTCACCGGACGATCGCCCGAAAGATTGCCGGCGGATGCAAATCTCGATGCCGTCGAAGCGCGGATCTTACAACGCGCTGCCTGGCAGGCGACTCGGCGGTTATCGGCGGCCGGCGGTTACCTCGACTTCC
>DATMYF010000080.1:0-24597 GCA_035561075.1 Bryobacteraceae bacterium | reverse complement strand
TGAATTTGTGAGTTATCGCCCCAGCTTGTACTCAGAGTTTTGACGAGTCGTATCTCTTTGCGTCCAACCAGATTGTCAATGATCTTGACAGCACTTACGAATCTCCGAAGATCTCCGCAGCACTGCCGGCCTCGAAACTTGCGCTGCCTCCGCCACCAACAGCGTGGCTCCAGCAGCAAACTCAAAAAATTTTAGAAAAGATCCAAGCAGGAAGGTCGTATTCCGCTTCGCGCGGTGGCCCGCGGGAAGTTTTGTTACCTATCCTTGTTCAGAAGGTCTTTACTACTTCTACCACGTTACCGAACTTGGTGGCAAGTGCCCCTTTTGTTTCGGTTTCGTTTCCCTTCAGAATTTGGCGACCTCCTCAGAATATCAAACGCACCCTAGGTGCGCAAGGCCTTTCTCATGTTTCTGTCGAATTTTTCCGGTGTGATTCCTCACATCCCGCGGCGACCCAGCCGAGGCGTTACAATCGGCCGTATGAAAGCTCTCCTGGCCCTGTTTTGCGCCTTCGCCGCACACGGCCAGGATCTCGTACCGCTGCTCTCCCGCCTCTCCTCGGAAGCCGAGAACTTCCGACGCCTCGCGCCCCAGACCCTTGCGGAGGAGACTCTGGAGCAGCGCGTTGTGCTGCCGTCCCGGACTTCCGGTCCAGCGGCGTTCCACACGCGCGAGATCGTGTCGGAGTACACTATTGGGCACCTGGAGAGCTCGCACGGCAGTTTGCACGAGTTCCGCCAGGTGATTCGTGTGGATGGCCGCGCCGTCCGCAAACCGGAGAAGGCCCGGCACACCCTTTCTCTCGGGATGACCTCGCCCGACGATCGGTCGCGCAAGCGCATGCTCGAGGACTTCCAGGCATACGGACTCACCGGTGCGGCCGTCGATTTCGGCCCGCTGATTCTGCTATTCACCCGCGAGCAGATCCGCAACTACATCTTTACGGCTGCAGGAACCGCGCGCCTCGGAGCCGATGAAGTCCTGGTGCTCTCCTATAAGCAGGCCGGAGGAGGTGCGAATCTCACCGTATTCAGCGGCCGCAACACGGTCCGGCAGCCGCTTGAGGGCCGAGTCCTGCTCAGGAAGACCGACGGACTCCCGATCCGCATTACCCTGAGCGCCGCACGCACAGAGAACGGCCGTCCCTACGTTGAACAAGCCGCTGTCGATTACATCCCGACCACCTACGGTAGTATCGCCCCGGCCGCCGTCCTGCACCGCAGCCTGGCTGGCAGCGAACTCGTGACGGAGCACCGTTTCCGCTACTCCGCTTTCAAGAAGTTCGGCGCGGAAACCGAGATCAAATTCACGGAGATCCCTTGAAGTACATCTACCTGCACGGCTTCGCCTCCGGCCCCGACTCCACCAAGGCGCGCTATTTCCGCGACCGCTTTGCCACCGGCGCCCCGGAGTTGCTGGCTCCCGACCTCGCCGCAGGCGATTTCGAGCACCTGACCATCTCCGGCCAGCTTGGCGTCGTTGAACGGATTGCCGCGGGAGAGGCAGCCGTCCTGATCGGCTCCAGCATGGGTGGCTACCTGGCCGCGCTCTACGCCGCGCGCCATCCGGAGGTCGCCAAGCTGGTCCTGATGGCCCCGGCGTTCGGTTTTGCGCGCCGCTGGCCGGCTTCCATGGGAGCCGAGCGCCTTGAGGACTGGCGCCGCACCGGCTGGCTCGAAACCTGGCACTGGGCCGAAAAGCGTACCCGCCGGCTCTCCTTCGCGCTGATTGAGGACGGGGCGCGATACGAGGACAACCCCGGCTTTACGCAACCGGCCCTGATCTTCCACGGCTCGCGGGACGAGACCGTGCCCCTCAGCTACTCCGTGGATTTCGCCGCCGCCCACCCGAACGCCAAACTGCGCACCTTCGATTCCGGCCACGATCTGGTGGATGTGATCGACCGCATCTGGACCGAAACCCGCGAGTTCCTCGGCCTGCCGCCCGGCGTTTAGACCGGCCTCGGCACACCCGCCAGTGCTCCCGGCGCGCGGGACCTCAGGGCAAAACGCCGGTAGATGATCCGCAGCAGCGCCAAAACCGGCACCGAAAGGAACGCCCCCGGGATGCCTGCCACCTCCGTCCCGGCGAAGACGCCGAACAGGACCAGCAGTGGGTGCAACTGGACGCCGCTCCCCATTACATGCGGCAGCAGCACATAATCCTGGAAAAGCCGGTAAACCCCCATAAAGATCAGGATCGGCCAGACGTTGATGCCGCTCACCCCGGCCACGATGGCGATCACGACCGCCGCCGTCAGCGGTCCGATCATGGGGATCAGTTCCAGCGTCGCCGCCATCACGCACAGCAGGATTGTGTAAGGCACCCCCAGGATGAAGAAACAGATGCTGTATGCTACGAACGTCGCCACGCTGAGCAATGCCAGTCCCCTGATGTAGTGCACCAGCAACAGATTGATATCCGCGATCAGGCCGCCGATCAGGGCGCGGCGCGTGTCGTCCTGAATGAAGTCCAGGAAGTGCTGCTTCAGCGACGCGGCATCCTTCAGGAAGAAGAACGCCAGCACCGGAATCACCACGACGTAGACCAGGTCGCCGGCCATGGCGAGCACCACCATTCCGGCACGCGGCAAAGACGCGACGACCGTATGGACGATCTCCCGGAGTTGCTCCTGCACCCTCGCCATCACTTCGGCTCGCAAGCCCGCGGCGGGTGCGGCAGGTGCAGCCGGCAGTTCCCACTTCTGAAGCATCGCCGGGAACTGCCCCGCCAGGGTATGCGCCTGTTCCAGCACGCGAGAGCCGAGCTGGAAACCGACAAATCCCAGCGCGGCGATCACCAGTACGTAGGCCAGCGTCAGCGCGGGCGTGCGGGTGCGACTGCCGGGCAGCATCCGGTCCAGCACGCTCACAAGCGGGTGCAGCAGATACGCGAGCAGCAGCGAGAGGATAAAGACGAATATCGTCTTCTGCAGCAGGTAGGCGCCGTACAGGAGTAGGACGACCACGATCGCCGTCCAGGTGTACCTTGCCGCGCGGGCGTCGAGTCCGAGCATTCTGCCACTATCGTAACTCTCCCTGCCCTGACATGGGCTCCGCAGGCGGGGCCAATTTCTCGATCCGCACACGCGCGATGCGGTTTCGGTCCATCGCCATTACGGTAAAGCGTCGCCGGTCGTACTCCACACTGTCGCCTACGGCAGGGATGTATCCCAGTTTGTCGAGCAGGAAGCCAGCAAGGGTTTCAAAGCCGCCGTCGGCCGGAATCTCAATCCCATAGTCGATGTCCAGGTCGCGAATCCGCGTGGCACCGTCGATCTCGATTTCGGCGACCGCAAGCGCCGGGCGAACGGCCCTTTCGTCATATTCGTCCGCGATGGCGCCCACGATGGCTTCGAGCACGTCCTCGACGGTCACCAGTCCGACAATGGTTCCGAACTC
Organism: Bryobacteraceae bacterium; assembly: GCA_035561075.1. GTDB lineage: Bacteria > Acidobacteriota > Terriglobia > Bryobacterales > Bryobacteraceae > JAMCRM01. Next base: position 21,196 of record DATMYF010000080.1, on the reverse strand, counting down.
GTCCACTACCAGGGCCATGTGGGAACGGCCCAGTTTGAATTCCTCCAGCATCTGGGTGAGCGGCTTGGTTTCGGGCACCACGAGTTGCTTGCGCATCAGCCACCGCACCTGGAACGTGCGAGCGGGGCGTCCCGAGCGGACCGCGCCTTTTCGCTCTTCCCAAACCGGCAGCAGGTCTTTATAGTGCAGAATCCCGATTATCTGCTCGGGGCTGCCCTCCCATACCGGCAGGCGCGAGTGCTGCTGCTCGATCATCGCGTGAAGTACCTCGTCGAGGTCCGCTTCGACGGAGATCGATACCATATCCTTGCGGGGCACCATGATCTCCCGCACGTAGGTGTGGCTCAGGTCCAGCACCCGGTGGATCATCTCTTCCTGCTCTTCCGCCACCACGCGGCTGGAGCTGACGATCAGCTTCAACTCTTCTGCGGAGTGCCCCCCTGCCCCCGCTCCGGTGCTGATCCGCAACAGCCGGCTCACGGCCGCCGCCGATCTCTCGATAATCACGACGAACGGCAGGGTCAGACGATAGATCACCAGCAGCGGGGGGGCTACCAGCACTGCCAGGCGGTCGGAGCGCTCAATGGCCAGGTTTTTGGGGATAACCTCGCCGAAAACCACATGGAAGTAGCTGATAATCGCGAATGCCACGACGAAGCTCACAGCGTGCAGCAGGGCTTCCGTCCCGGCAGGTTGAATGGGGGCCAGCAGCGAGGCAAGGATCAGGAACACGGTCGGCTCCCCTACCCACCCCAGCCCCAGGCTGGCAACGGTCACCCCCACCTGCACCACCGACAGCAGGCGCTCCGGCCTCGCCAACAGGTTGAGCGCCGTTTGGGCGCCCACGACCCCGTCCTCCGCCATCTGCCGCAGGCGGGAGTTGCGCACCGAAACCAGCGCCACTTCGGCCCCGGCGAAGAAGCCGTTCATCAGCACCAGGCCCGCCACCAGCAGCAGGCGGAAGACGAGATCGGATTGGATCACTCTCAATATTGAAGGAAGTCAAACCTCAAAAGTCAAAGGGGTCAGAACCGTGACGAGGTCAGTTGGACGTCCGCCCGCCCCCACGACTTCTGGATCTGGGCCCTGATCTGGTCCGCCTCCCTGGTCTTCGACTGCTTACGAAGGGTCTGCTCGAGACCATAGAGTGACCAGCCGTTGGCGCGGTGGCGTTTCAGGTCCTCCCGGTAGACCTGCTCGGCCTCACGGAAACGGCCGGTGGTGAACAGGGCGTCCGCAAGGTAGTGCCGTGGAGGCAGGGGCCAGTCGGGCGGCTCGCTGTAGCGCAGGTTGTCGTCGGCGTCCACGGCCCGGCGATAGGCGGCCACCGCCTCGTCATGCCGCCTGGCTTTCAGGTGGAGGTCGCCTTCGAGCATGGCCACGGCGATCACCGCCAGTCTGTCGAGGGTGTTCGTGTCGAAGATTTTGAGTTTTTCGAGCGAACCATCGGCGGCCAGCGTCTTTAAAGCCGTGAGTTCCGCTTGCGCCTCCTCCGGTTTACCCTTCGCCGAAAGGGCATACCCGCGCGCGAAATGCCGCATGGCGCGCCCGAAAACCTGCTCGCCGTCGGGTTCCGGCTCGGCCAGCACCTCGTCCCAGAGCCCGAAGCGCACCATGGTCAGGGCCGGAATGGTTTTCAGCAAGTGTGCAAAGCCGAATCCGGGTTCGTGAAGCATTTTGTGATCGTGTTGCGCGGCCACTTTGCGGGCGGATTCGAGCGCTTCCCTACTGCGGCCGTCCATGGTCAGGGCGGCGTTCAGAAAGTGAATGTTATGCGGATAGTACGCGGCCGGGTAAATCCCCTGTGCGCGGCATTGTGTGATGTAGTCCTCATCCGCGGCGATGGCCCGGATGTTGGCCGCCGCCGCATCCGCGTAGCGGCCCACCCGGATGTAGATGTGAGACGGCATGTGGACGAGGTGTCCGGCTGCCGGCACAAGTCCGCCCAGGCGATCGGCGGACGGCACCGCACGATCCACATCGTCCGATGCCTCGATCAGGTGGATATAGATGTGGTTCGCGCCGGGGTGATTGGGATAGCGGCGGATGGCGTTCTCGAGGGCCGCCCGCGCCTGCGCGACGCCGGGCTTGGGTTTGCCGTCTCGGGTCCAGTAGCTCCAGGGCATGGTGTTCATCACGGCGTCGGCATAGAGCGTGGCCACGTCGGGATCATTGGGGTACCGGGCCCGCACCTTGGCCATGGCCTCGGCATACCGCTGATTGAGAGCGGCCCGGTCGGGGGTGGCTTGGGCGGCAAAGCGCGCCTGGAGCGCCTCGATGAGCGCCCGTTCCCGCGCGCCGGCGCCGGCTTTCCGCCTCACGGCTTCGGCGATCGCCTGGTAACCCTGCTGCTCGCGGCCCTCCCCGATGGCGGAATCGTTGATGTTCGGAGCCAGGGCAAGAGCCTGCCCCCAGTACGCCATGGCGCAATCCGGATCGATCCGCGCCGCTTCGCGGAACGATCGGAGCGCCTCGGCATGGTTAAACGCATAGACCAGCGTGAGCCCCTGGTTGAAGAACGCCTGTGCCTCGGGTGATTTCGTGGTCACGCGGTGCTGCAGGTCACCCAGGTTCTTTAGCGACGGGGCCAATCGTCCGTCCCGAGTCGTTTCCCCCAGTTCCGGCTGCTGCTGGGCAGCGGCAGCCAACGCGACGTATGCGGTAAGGCGGGCCATCCGGCCCAGAACAGAAAACGAGCCTTGCATGGAATCCCCTCCGTGCTGGAATCCTAACTCGTAACGCGGCAAAATTCGGTATTGCTGCGGACCGCGATGTAAATCCTGGCAGAATCACGACCGGAGCGTTCGACTGGCCCGCGCCCGTCCCAGTTGACTCCGTTCCACGTCTACACTAATGTTGAACATTGGATATGCTCAGAAATCAACTTGGGGGATCGATGATCCGGATTGGGTGTGTTTTGCTGCTCATCGCTACAGCGGCCGGGCCCGTTGCGGCCCAGCAGAAGAAACGGGTGGCCGTACTCAATTTCGATTACGCCACGGTCCAGAGCGGCGTGCGTGCCCTCTTCGGCGCCAACCAGGACATCGGCAAGGGAATCTCCGACCTGCTGGTCGATAAGCTGGTGGCCTCCGGCGCCTACTCGGTGATTGAGCGCAAAGCTCTGGACAAAGTTCTCGCCGAGCAGAACTTCTCCAACAGCGACCGCGCCGACAGCACCAGCGCGGCGAAGATCGCTCGTATCCTGGGCGTGGACGCCATCATCATCGGCAGCATCACGCAGTTCGGGCGGGACGACAAGAAGACCAACGTCGGGGGCGGCGCCATGGGAGGACTTACCGGGCGGCTCGGAGTCGGCGGCGTGCAGCGCAGCAAAGCAACCGCCGTGGTGGGAATCACAGCGCGGATGATCAACACCGATACGGCCGAGATCTTGGCCAGTGCCAGCGGCAAGGGCGAATCCAGCCGCAGCGGCACCGGCCTACTCGGGGCTGGCGGCGGCGCCGGAACCATCGCCGGCGGCGTGCTTGACATGCGCGCCTCCAATTTCGCCGACACAGTGCTCGGCGAAGCCACCAATAAAGCGGTGGCCGATATCGCCGCGCAGCTCAATGGGAAAGCCTCGGCGCTACCCACTCGCACCGTATCGATCAGCGGCCTGGTGGCCGACGCCTCCCCGGACGGCACCGTCATCGTTAACGTCGGCTCTCGCTCCGGCCTGAAACTGGGGGACCGCCTGGAAGTAAAGCGCAAGCTGCGCGAGGTGCGCGACCCGGCAACGGGCAAGGTGATCCGTAGCGTCGAAGACAAACTGGGCGACATGGTGATTACCGAACTCGACGAGCAGTCCGCGGTCGGAAAGTTCACCGGTTCGTCGCAGCCCAAGGTGGGCGACACGGTTAAGAACTGAGGCAACAGTAGCTGGAGACGTATGAATCTTGAAATCGGCAACACCATCGGGGACTACCAGATCGTAGGTATGCTGGGCGCCGGGGGCATGGGCAAGGTCTACAAGGTGCGCAACGTCATCTCAGACCGCGTCGAAGCCCTTAAGGTGCTGCTGCCGGACCTGGCCACCGAGGCCGACCTCGCGGATCGCTTCGTGCGCGAGATCAAGGTCCAGGCGAGCCTCGAGCACCCCCACATCGCCGCGCTCCACACGGCGTTGCGCGTCGAGAATCAACTGCTGATGTTGATGGAGTTCGTCGAGGGGGAAACGCTCGACCAGAGGCTCAAGGCAGGTCCCCTCCCGGTCGCCGAAGCCGTCGAGTACATCGCCCAGACGCTTTCCGCGCTGTCGTACGCGCACCAGCGGGGCGTGATCCATCGCGACATCAAGCCCGCGAACATGATGCTGACACCCCAGGGCGCCGTCAAGCTCATGGATTTCGGTATCGCCAAGGCGGCCACCGACCGCAAACTGACGATGACCGGCACCACCATGGGGTCGCTGTACTATATGTCGCCTGAGCAGATCCAGGGCGCTTCCACCTTGGATGCGCGCAGCGATTTGTACTCGGTAGGGGTTTCGCTGTATGAGTTGGTGACGGGCAAGCGGCCCTTCGACGGCGACAGCCAGTTCGCCATCATGGCGGCGCACCTGGAGAAGGCTCCCGCCCCCCCGGTAACCATCGACCCGCGGCTGCCGGCGGCCTTGAACGACATTATCCTTCTGTCGGTCGGGAAAGACCCGAATGCGCGTTTCCAGACGGCGGACGCGTTCCGCAATGCGCTTCTAAGCGTGCAGGGGAGCATCGGCCGGCCCGCCAGCGTCTTCGCGACGAAGGCAGGGGCGGCGGTTCCTTCCCCGTCCTCTGCCCCTGCCGCGCAGGCGCAAGCGGCCGCTGCTGCCGTTGCCAGCCCCGCACCTGGTCCCACGCGAAAGGGCCATCGCGGCCTTTGGCTGGCTGCCGGAGCGCTCTCAATGGCCTTGGCGGCAGTAGCCATCATTCAATTCGGCCCCTGGAAGAAGGCGGGAGCCGCGGGAGAGCCCGCACAAGCGCCCCAAACCACAGTCGCACCAGTTCCGGAACCCGCGCCAGTGGTCTCCGCCCCCGTCTCGGAGCCTGCGCCGATGCCGGTCGAGGCCGCTCAGACGGCGGCCGGCGCCGCTGTGAAGCCGCCCGCTTCGGCTCCGGCCGTGAAGCAGTTCGCAGCGACTCCGGCCCCCAGGCAGTCCGCGCCTACGTCCCGGCAGCCCAGACTCGCGCCTGAAACGGCCGCCCCGCAAGCTGCTGCACCGCAGGTTGGGAATGCCGCGCCTGTAGCGGCACCCCAGGCTCGTACGGCACCCGTTCCGCAGGCGGCGGCCGCCGCACCTGCACCGTCCCGCGCTGAACTCCAACAGGTACGGGAATCACTCGTCATGGTGGCGGCCCGGTTTTCAACCGCCCGCTCCAGCCTGCAAAGCATCCAGCGCTCGCAAGCGGCCTCGGGCCTGGGAATGCGCGGCGACATCACCGAAGCTGCCAACCTCGCCAACACCTTCCTCGAAGGCGCCAACTCGGCACTAACAGCCGGAGACGCCGCCTCCGCCCGCAGTTTCACCGAGAAGGCCGAGCGGCAGGTCGAAAAGATCGAAAAGTTCCTGGGGAGATAAGAGTCCACGCAAAAAAGCCGCGAACGGCCCTTGAGGACCGCTCGCGGCTGAAACTGACCAGGAAAACGGTAAGTCTATTTTTCTTCTTCGGGCTCGCGTCCTTCGCGTTGCGCCCGCTCACGTTCCTCACGGCGTTTCGCCCGTTCGGCGGCGCGTTTCACCAGCTCGGAACCCACGAGTTCGATCATCGCCTGCTCGGCGCCGTCGCCCTTGCGGGGCCCAAGCCGCACTACACGAGTGTAGCCGCCATTGCGCTGGCCGAAGCGCGCGCCCAAGGTGTCGAACAACTTCTTCACCGAATCAGGGGTGTTCAGGATCGCGGCTGCCTGGCGCCGGGCATGCAGGGTATCCCGCTTCCCGAGGGTGATCATCCGCTCCACCAGCGGCTGCACCGCTTTGGCCTTCGGCACCGTGGTAACGACGCGTTCGTGCTCGATCACGCTGGTGATCAGGCCGCGCAGCAGGGATTTGCGCGCTCCCACGTCCCGCTTTAACTTGTATCCGCCAACTCTATGTCTCATGTGCCGTCCTAACTCCCCATCTGTTCCTGTTCCTGGCCCTCGTCCTCGGGCGGCAGTTCACCCGCCGCGCTCGGAGGCGGAGCCACCAACCGGCCATGCGCGTCCATCCGCATGCCCAGGGCGAGCCCCATATTGGCCAGGATTTCCTTAATCTCGTTGAGCGACTTGCGGCCGAAGTTCTTGGTCCGCAGCATCTCTGCCTCGCTCTTCTGCACCAGTTCCCCAATAGTCTGAATATTGGCGTTCTTGAGGCAGTTGTAGGAGCGGACGCTGAGTTCCAGTTCCTCCACCGAGCGGTTCAGGACCTCGTTCATCTTGTCCATGCCGCGGTCCGCGATCTCTTCCTGCTGTTCCGGGACCTCTTCAAAGTTGATGAAGATGGACATGTGGTCCTTCAGCAGTTTGGCCGCGTAGCCGATGGCATCCTGCGGAGAGATGGCGCCGTTGGTCCAGACCTCCAGCGTCAGCTTGTCGTAATCCGTCATCTGTCCCAGGCGCGCGGCTTCCACCGCGAAGTTCACCTTGCGCACCGGGGAATGCACGGAATCGATGGGGATGTAGCCGAGCGCCAGGTCCTCGTCGAAGTTCTTGTCGGCGCTCACGTAGCCACGGCCCGTTCTCAGCCGCATCTCGATATTGAGACTGCCGCCTTCGTTGATCGTGGCAATGTGCAGGTTGCGGTCCAGCACTTCAACGTCCTGGTCGGTCTGGATCTGGCCGCTCAGTACTTCGCCGGGCTGGTCGGCGGTAAGCCGCACCGTCTTCAGGCCTTCGCCCATCATTTTGAAGGGCACCTGCTTCAGGTTGAGGATGATGTCGGTAGCATCCTCCACCACGCCCGGAATGGGGCTGAATTCGTGCTCCACGCCATCGATCCGGATAGCCGTGATGGCGGCGCCCTCAATGGAACTCAACAGCACGCGGCGCAGGCCGTTGCCGACCGTAGTGCCGAAGCCGCGCTGAAAAGGCTGCGCCGTGAACATGCCATACCGCTCCGTGAGGGTATCGGTATTGGCTACCAATCGTTTCGGTTTCTGAAAGCCCTTAAACATATATCAAACCTCGAATGCTGCCAGCGGTGCCGCCGGTCGGCCGGCTTACTTCGAGTACAGCTCGACGATGAGCTGCTCGTTGAGCTGAATCTGTACCAGCTCTTCACGCTTGGGCAGGCCGGTGATGCGGGCCTTCAATGCGTCCCGGTCCACGTCCATCCAGCCCGGGGCGGGCGCGTGCGCCGTGGCATCGCGCGCGGCAAGGATGGTGGGGTTGTTGCGGCTCTTTTCGCGCACCGACACCTCGTCGCCAGCCTTAACTACGGCCGACGGAATGTTGACCTTGCGCCCATTCACCTCAATGTGGCCGTGCCGCACGATCTGGCGCGCCTGGTTGCGGCTGGTGCCGAAACCCATGCGATAGATCACGTTGTCCAGCCGCCGCTCCAGGTTAGCCAGCAGATTCTCGCCGGTAATGCCCTTCTGGTGCGCGGCCTTCTCGAAAGCGTTCCGGAACTGCGTTTCCAGCACGCCGTAAATGCGGCGCGCCTTCTGCTTTTCACGGAGCTGCAGGCCGTATCCCACCAGCTTCGCCTTGCGGTCTTTCCCATGCTGCCCGGGCACGAAATTGCGCCGCTCGATGGCGCACTTTTCCGTGTGGCAGCGCTCGCCCTTCAAAAACAGCTTCATGCCCTCGCGCCGGCACTGCCGGCAAACCGGGCCAATATATCTCGCCAAGTTGCTTCTCCTTACCTTTTCTTCCAGGTGCAGTTTACGGTCATGGCAGACCTTCCGTCCTGCTTAACAAAAGAAGGGGTGAAAATCCGCCCCTAGACTCTGCGCTTTTTCGGCGGCCGGCACCCGTTGTGCGGGATGGGGGTCACGTCTTTAATCGCGCGGACGTCGATGCCTGCGGTCGAAAGAGCGCGCACCGCGGATTCACGGCCGGAACCAGGCCCGCTGACCCGCACCTCCACCGTCCGCAGCCCGTTTTCGCTCGCCTTGTTGGCCGCAGTCATAGCTGCCTGCTGCGCGGCAAACGGAGTGCCCTTGCGCGACCCGCGGAACCCAAGCGAACCGGCGCTGGACCACGCCACCGTGTTCCCTTCCTGGTCCGTGATGGTCACGATGGTGTTATTGAACGTGGCCTGGATGTGCACTACGCCGCTGTGGACGGAGCGCTTCTCTTTCTTCTTGAAGCTCTTCTTCTTGCTTCCCTTGGTACCTTTAGCTGGTGCTTTCGCCATACGATCTCAACTAGGTCTTGCCCGTGGCTTTCTTCTTGTTTGCCACCGTTCCGCGACGCGGTCCCTTGCGGGTCCGGGCGTTGGTGTGGGTCCGCTGGCCCCTCACCGGCAGCCCGCGGCGATGCCGCAGTCCCCTGTAGGACCCCATCTCGATGTGCCGCTTGATATTCATCGAGATTTCCTTGCGCAGGTCGCCTTCTACGGCACCCTCTTCTTCAAGAATCTGGCGGACCCGGCTTACCTCGTCTTCGGACAGGTCCGACACTTTCTTATTGAAATCGATGCCGGCCCTGTGGAGCAGCGACCGCGAACGGGTCCGCCCGACTCCGTAAATATAAGTGAGCCCGATCTCGGCTCTCTTCTTGGGCGGCAGATCCACCCCGGCGATACGTGCCATAGACTTCCTCTCGTTACCCCTGACGTTGTTTGTGCTTCGGATTCACGCAAATGATCCGCACCACACCCTCGCGGTGGACCACCTTGCACTTATCGCAAATCTTCTTCACCGATGCGCGTACTTTCATGATCTCGTATTTCCTGTCACTTTGCGCGTAATCCGCCCGCGCGTGTAGTCGTGCGGCATCAACTCCAACTCCACCCGGTCGCCCGGCAGCAGCCGCACGAAATTCCTTTTCACCGTCCCGACCGTGTGCGCCAGGACCTGCTGCCTGTTTTCCAGCTCCACGCGATAGATGGCGCTCGGCAGCTCTTCCAATACCGTCGCCTCTACCACCCGGCTCACGGCCTCGTCAAAACCCACGGCCCGTTCGAGGTCACCGCGACGCTGTGCTCGAAGTGCGCCGAGTACGAACCATCCCGGGTGAGGGCCGTCCAGCGGTCCCGTGCCACCATGCACTCCGGCTTCCCGGCGTTCACCATGGGCTCAACCGCCAGCACCATGCCTTCCTTCAGCCGGGGATTCTCGTTCCGCCGGTCCACGTAATTCGGAACCTGCGGCTCCTCGTGCAATCTCGTTCCGATGCCGTGCCCTACGTATTCCCGTACAATCGAAAACCCATTGCTCTCGACGTGCCGCTCGACCGCACCGCAGACATCCATCAGGCGATTGCCCGTGCGCATCTGCTCAATTGCGTGCTCCAGGGCATCCCGGGTCACATTCAGCAGCCGCTCCGTCTCGTCCGCGACCTTCCCAATCGCCACGGTTACGGCCGAATCGCCGTAATAGCCGTCCAGTTGCACTCCGGTATCGATCGAGACGATATCACCCGACTTCAGAACCCGTTTCACATTCGGCATTCCGTGGACGATTTCGTCGTTCACCGACGTGCACAGCACGAACTTGTACGCCTCGCCTGCGGCAGGCACATAGTACCCCTTGAACGCAGGTCGCGCGCCCGCATCGGCCATCATTTGGGCCGCCGCGACCTCCAGGTCCATCGTGGTCGAGCCTTCGACCGCGAGCTCGCGCATTTTCTGGAGAATCTTGTATACCAGAAGACCGGCGCGCCGCATTTTCTCCAGTTCCGCCGGTGTTTTACGAATGATCATCTAAAGCGCTACTCAATTCCTGATCGAGGCAGCAGCCAGAGACACCGCCACCGTCGCCGCCATTAGAGCAATACTACATTGTAATCCACGGCGGAATGGATCACCACCGGCCAATCCGGCGCCTTGGCCCTACGACGTCCTCCGCCCCCGGATTCGCCCAGCCCGCGGAGTAAACCCTTCGTAGTGCCGCATGATCAACTGCGCTTCCACCTGGTTCACCGTATCCATCGCCACCCCTACCACAATCAGGAGCGAGGTGCCGCCGAAGTAAAACGTAACGTTAAGGCCTTCCAGCAGGAACCGCGGAGCGTACGTATCCACCCAATTCCCGATCAATGGCAGGTGGTGCAGCTTGATTCCCGAAATCATGATGTCCGGAATCAGGCAGAGCAGAGACAAGTAGAGACCGCCCACCACCGTGATCTTGGTCAGGATGTTGTTCATGTAATCGGCCGTGTTCCTGCCGGGCCGGATCCCAGGGATGAAACCGCCGTACTTCCGCATATTGTCGGCCGCTTCATTGGGGTTGAAAATGATCGACACGTAGAAGAAGCAGAAGAAGATGATGGCCGCCACGAAGAGCACGTAGTAGAGCGGCTCGCCGTGCGCGATGCTGCGCAGCATGGCGCTCAGCCACCCGATGTTCTTGGTGGCCGGCAGCGTCGCGAGGGTCTGCGGAAATGCCAGGATCGAGGAGGCGAAAATGACCGGAATCACACCGCCCGCGTTCACCTTCAGCGGCATGTGGGTGGCTTGGCCGCCCATTACCCGCCGGCCTACTACACGTTTGGCGTACTGCACCGGGATGCGCCGCTCGCCGCGCTCCACAAGCACGATGAACGCCACCACCAAAATCATCAGCACCAGGATGACGGTTAACTGCAACACGTTCCATTCTTTGGTAACGAACGTGTTCGTAAAGACGTTCTGGATGGCGCCTGGCAAACCGACGACGATGCCCGCGAAGATGATCAGGGACATCCCGTTGCCCACCCCGCGGTCGCTGATCTGCTCGCCCAGCCACATGATGAACGCCGTGCCGGTCGTCAGGGAGAAGATCGTCAGCATCGTGAATCCGAAACCGGGATTGATCACGATGCCGGTGCCCATGGCCATCAGACCCTGGGCGATACCGAACGACTGGACGATCGAGAGCCCCACCGTCAGGTAGCGCGTATACTGTGTGATCTTACGCCGCCCGAGTTCGCCCTCTTTCTGAAGTTTCTCCAGCGTCGGGACCACGACCGTAAGCAACTGCAGGATAATCGACGCCGTGATGTACGGCATGATGCCCAGGGCGAACACCGTCAGCCGCCGGATGTTGCCACCCGCAAAGAGGTCGAAGAATCCGAAAATCGTGCCCTGGTTGTTGGCGAAGAACTCTTCCCAGCGGATCAGATTGATGCCCGGCGTGGGAATGTGCGAACCCAAGCGGTAAACCGCCAGCATTGCCAGGGTGAAGATCACCCGCCGGCGGAGATCCGGGACGCGAAATATGTTCGCAAACGCTTCAAAAAACTTCGACATGGCCTTTTATGCTTCCCGGCGCCTACGACGCGGTTGCGCCGATGACGGTGGCGCTGCCGCCGGCCGCTTGAATCTTGTCAAGGGCGGCTTTCGAGAACAGGTGCGCCTCCACCTGGATGGCGCGCGTCAACTCGCCGGAGGCGAGGATCTTCAGGCCGTCGCCCAGTTTCTTGACTACGCCCAGGTCGCGCAGCCGGTCCGGCGTGAACGAGTCGCCTTCGAGCTTGTCGAGCTGCCCGAGGTTCACGATTGCGAATTCCTTCTTAAAAATATTGGTGAAGCCGCGCTTCGGAAGGCGGCGGTGGAGCGGCATCTGGCCACCCTCGAAACCGCGCTTCTGGCTGAAGCCGCTGACGGCTTTCTGGCCCTTCGAACCGCGGGTGGATGTCTTTCCGCGCCCCGAACCCATACCACGGCCGATGCGCTTGCGCTCGCGCGTCTGCCCGGCCGGCGGTCTCAATCCACTCAGATTCATGATCTTCTCCTATTCCACCACGTGCAGCAGGTGCGGTACTTTGTTCACCATACCGCGAAAGACAGGCGTGTCCGGCCGTTCCACCACCTGGTTCAGCTTGCGCAGCCCAAGCCCACGCACCACTCTCTTATGCTTCTGCGGCGTGCAGATGGGACTGCGCACCAGTTTGATCTTGATCGTGCCTTCCATATCCAACCCTTTGAGCAGATCCGGGCGGGCTCGCCGGCTTGTCCGGCCCCGACCCCCGGCATCCCGCCCCTTCCTAGAGTTTGTCCAATGCCAGGCCGCGCATGTCCGCCACTTCCTGCCTGTCGCGGAGCAGTTCGAGTGCGGCAATGGTCGCCTTCACCACGTTGTGCGGATTGTGGGTGCCGATCGACTTCGTCAGAACATTGGGAATACCGGCCGCTGTGATCACGGCGCGCACCGGACCGCCCGCGATCACACCAGTGCCTTCCGGCGCCGGCTTCAGCAGCACCAGTCCGCTCCCGAACCGACCCAGCACCTGGTGCGGAATGGTCGTCTCGAGCACGTGCACCTTGCGCAGATTCTTCTTCGCCGCTTCGATTCCCTTGCGGATGGCCGAAGGTACTTCCTTGGCCTTCCCCACCCCGAACCCAACCACCTTGGCGCCCGGATCCCCGATCACCACCAGCGCGGAAAAGCTCAGGTTCTTGCCGCCCTTCACCACTTTGGTGACGCGGTTGATGGAAACCACCTGCTCTTTCAGGTTGAGCGTCTGCGGATCAATGCGTTTCGCTATTGCCGTTGCCATGAAATTAGAACTCCAGACCGGCCGCACGGGCGGCGTCCGCCAGCGCTTTCACGCGGCCATGGTAGATGTAGCCGCCCCGATCGAACACCACCCGCTTGATGCCCTTCTCCTTGGCCCGCTCGGCAAGCACCTTGCCGATATCCTTGGCCGCCGCCACGTTGCCGCCCTTGCGGCGATTGTCCTTTTCGACCGTGGATGCGGAAGCCAAGGTGCGTCCCGCGGTGTCGTCGATAACCTGGGCGTAAATGTGCCCCACGCTCCGGTACACCGCCAGGCGCGGCCGCTCCGCCGTGCCCCGCACTTTCTGCCGGATGCGATCGTGAATGCGCTCGCGGATCTCGTTCTTGGCGATTCTGTGGATCATTTGCCCCCCGCACCGGTCTTGCCGACCTTTTTGCGCAGTGCCTCACCCGTGTAGCGGATCCCCTTATTCTTGTAGGGGTCCGGCGGGCGCAGCGCGCGGATGTTGGCTGCCACCTGGCCGAGCAACTGCCTGTCATGCCCGCCCAGCACCAGATGAGTCTGCTTGTCGATCTTCAGGTCCACGCCCTCGGGCAGCAGGACCTCAATGGGATGCGAGTAGCCCAGGGTGAAAGAGGCGATCCGCCCCTTCACGTCGGCGCGGTAACCGATCCCAACAATATCTAATTCCCGGGTGAAACCCGTGGAAACGCCTTGCACCGCATTCGCCGCCAACGCCCGGGTCAGCCCGTGCAGGGCCGCCTGCTGGTCGCTGTCCCGCTTCAGTTCCAGCCGGCCGTCCGCCTGCTCGATGCGGATCCCCGGCGGGATCGGGACCGTGAGTTTCCCCTTCGGCCCGGTGACTTCCAGTTGCTCGCCGATCTCGACTTTGACCCCTTGCGGCAGGGGAATCGGTTTCTTGCCAATTCGCGACATAGTTGAACCTCTGGAGATGGGAGACCGGAGTTGGGAGATGGGGCTTAGTCCCTATCTCCCGTCCCCTGTCTCCTATCTCCTGCTTACCATATGCGGCACAGGATCTCGCCGCCCACGTGCTCCTTGTGGGCGTCCCGTCCCGTCATGACCCCGCGGGGCGTGGTCAGGATGTTGATCCCAAGTCCGCCCAGCACACGGGGGATTTCAGTCTGGCCTACATACACGCGGCAACCGGGGCGCGAGATACGCTTAATCTCCGAAATCACCGGCGAGTTATTGGGGCCGTACTTCAGATATATCTTGATGGTCTTCTTGGGGCCTTCCTCGGCTACCTTGTAGTTGAGGATGTAACCCTCTTCCTTCAGAACGCGCGCGATCTCGGCTTTCACCTTCGAAGCCGGGACGTCCACCTTCGGGTGCCGCGCACTGATCGCGTTGCGCACGCGGGTCAACATGTCGGCAATGGGGTCGCTTGTCATCGATACCTCCTGGCCCTTACCAGCTCGCCTTGATCACACCGGGAATCTCCCCGTTGAGCGCGAGTTGCCGGAAACACAGCCGGCATATACCGAACTTGCGGAGGAAGCCGCGCGGTCTGCCGCAGCGCCAGCAGCGGTTGCGATGCCGTACACCGAGCTTCGGGGTATGAGCCCGCTTCGCCTTCGCGAGCTTGTTGTCTTTGGCGATCTTGGCGGTAGTGGCCATGCTTCTGTCTCTTTCTCCTCTATTGCCGGAAAGGCATCCCCATCTGCTTCAACAGCGCCATGCCCTCGGCATCCGTACGGGCGGTGGTGGTGATGCAGATGTTCATTCCCTTGGTCTTATCCACCTTGGAGTAGTCGATCTCCGGGAAGATGAGCTGATCCCGGACGCCTAGCGTGTAATTGCCGCGGCCGTCAAACGACTTGGACGAAACGCCGCGGAAGTCGCGCACGCGCGGTAGCGCCACGTTCACCAGCCGGTCGAAGAACTCGTACATCCGGTCGCCGCGCAGCGTGACCATGCAGCCGATCGCCATGCCTTCCCGCAGTTTGAATTGCGAGATGGACCTGCGCGCTTTGGTCACCACCGGCTTCTGGCCGGTGATCTGCCCCAGTTCCCCTACCGCGCCGTCCATGAGCTTGGCGTTCTGGGTCGCCTCGCCCATGCCGATGTTGACCGAAATCTTCTCGATTTTGGGCACGGCCATGAGGTTCGGGTAGCCGAACTCTTTCTCCAGGGCCGGGACGACCGCTTTCACGTAGTGTTGCTTGAGTCGTGCTGCCATATCTTTACTTCCTGTCCAGCGGCTGCCCGCACTTGCGGCAAACACGCGTCCTTCGCGTCTTCCCGCCGGGGAGCTGCTCCACAGTGTGGGCGATGCGGACCGGGCCGCACTGCGCGCACACGATCATCAGGTTCGAAACCGCGATCGGGCTCTCGCGTTCGGCAATGCCGCCCTTGATCTGCTTGGCCGGGTTGGGACGCGTGTGCCGCTTCACCATCATCACGTGCTCCACCAGCACCCGCCCGGTATCGCGCCGAACGTCGAGCACTCGGCCCTGCTTCCCCTTGTCGCGGCCGGCGATCACCTTCACGGTGTCGTTTCTCTTCAGTTGCATTCGTACCGGTTCAACCGGCTTGTTCCGCTTTGCTGCCATCAGATCACCTCGGGCGCCAGGGACACGATCTTCATATACTTTTTATCGCGCAGCTCCCTGGCGACGGGACCGAACACGCGCGTTCCAATCGGCTCGCCGACGTCGTTGATCAGCACGGCGGCGTTCGAATCAAAGCGGATGTAGGTGCCGTCCTTGCGGCGCGTCTCCTTGCGCATGCGAACGATCACGCAGCGCACCACCTTACCCTTCTTGATGGCGGAGTCCGGGGCGGCCTCTTTCACGCTGGCCGTAACCACGTCGCCCAAACCGGCGCGCAGGCCGAGATCGCCGCCGCGGGGGAGAATGGTCGACAGCCTGCGCGCGCCGCTGTTATCGGCCACCTCCAGAATGGTTCGCATTCCAATCATAAGTCGCTTTGCTCCTTGAGGCCCTGGTATCGGCGCCGGCTGCCGGGGAACACCGCCCCGCCGCCTGGCTTACCGCCCCCTGGCTCCCTTATGCCTTTACGTCCAGTTCCGCGGGCTGCGTGCCGACCTGCGCGGCGCGCCGCACAACCTCGGCCAGCCGCCATCTCTTCAGCCGGCTTAGCGGGCGCGATTCGATGATCCGCACCACGTCGCCTTTCTTCGCCGTACCCTGCTCGTCGTGGGCGTAGAATTTCTTCCGGTGCGTCACGATGCGCTTGTACAGCGGATGCGGTACGCGGCGGCTCACCACGACCACGATGGTCTTGGCCATCTTGGTCGACACCACTTCGCCAACCTTCTCGTTCTTGGTCTTGTTGACCTGCTGCTCGGCCATGGCTACTTGCTCCCTTCGGACTGGCGCGCCTCGGCCAGCTCGCGCTCCCGCAGGATCGTATAGATGCGGGCGCGGTCCTTGCGCATGGTCCGCACCTTCTTGAGCCCATCCATCTGCCCCATGGACATCTGGAAGTGGAGCCGGAACATCTGCTCCTCGATCTCCTTGAGCTGATGGTTCAGCTCCTTCACGTCGAGGTCCCGAACTTTCTGCGCTTTCATCGCTTCCCTCTACTCCGCCGTCTCGCGCGTGACCACCTTGGTCCGGATCGGCAGTTTGTGCGCGGCCAGCCGCATTGCGGCCAACGCCACGTCCTGCGCCACGCCTTCCATCTCAAACAGCACCTTGCCGGGGCGAACCACCGCCACCCACTGCTCCGGGGCGCCCTTGCCCTTACCCATACGGGTTTCGGCCGGTTTCTTGGTGATGGGCTTGTCCGGGAAGAGCCGGATCCACACTTTGCCGCCGCGCTTGATGGAACGCGTCATGGCGACACGGGCGGCCTCGATCTGCCGGTCCGTGATCCAGCCGCAGGAGAGCGCCTTCAGCCCGTACTCGCCGAAAGCGATCGTGGAGCCGCGCCACGCCTTGCCCGTCATGCGTCCCCGTTGCTGCTTCCTGTACTTCACCTTCTTCGGCATCATCATGGCGGTTTACTCTCCTTCCGGCTTGGTATCGGCCGGCTTGGGGGCCTCGGTCTGCCTGGCTTCCTGCTTCCACGAAGGCTGCGGCGCCGTCAGCGGCGGCAGGATCGGCGTGGCCGGTCTTGTCGCGGGACGCGGCAGGTCCGGCGGAGCCGTCTGCACGGCCGGCCCGGCGGGCTCGGCGGAGACAGGCGCCGGAGGAGGAACCGGCTCGCGGTCGCGGCGCGGTCCGCGGTCACCTCGATCCCCACGGTCGCCCCGGTGGTCCCGGTCGCGACGGTCGCGGCGCGGCTCCGGCTCCATGGCCGCAAGTCCGCCCCGGCGCGAACTGCCGCCCAGAATCTCACCCTTGTACAGCCAGCACTTCACCCCGATCACCCCATACGTGGTGTGGGCTTCCGCTGTGCCGTAATCGATATCCGCCCGCAGGGTGTGCAGCGGGAGCTGCCCCTGCAGGTACCACTCGCTGCGCGCGATCTCAGCGCCGTTCAACCGGCCCGAAACCCGCACCTTCACGCCCTTGCACCCGAAGCGCAGCGCCGAATCCACGGCCTTGCGCATCGCCCGCCGGAACGCCACGCGTTTCTCCAGTTGCAGCGCGATCGACTCGGAGACCAGCTGCGCGTCGAGCTCCGGCTTGTGCACTTCCTGGATGTCGATGAAGACTTCCCGCTTCGTGCGCCTGGCCAGCTCCTGCTTCAGCTTCTCGATCTCCGCGCCCTTCCGGCCGATAATAATGCCTGGCCGGGACGTGCGGATGGTGACCCGCAGCTTGTTGCCGGGCCGGTCGACCTCGACCGAGCTCACGCCGGCCGACTTCAGCCGGTGGCGCAGATTTTCCTTCAACTTCTGGTCTTCCTGCAGCAGAGCCGCATAGCCCTGCTTCGCAAACCAGCGGGAGCGCCACGGCTTGTTGAAGCCTAGCCGGAAACCGTACGGATGTACTTTCTGTCCCATGCTATTTCTCTTCCTTCGACGCCACCTTCACCACGATGTGGGCCATACGCCGCTGATACCGGTATGCCCGCCCCATCGGCGCCGGGCGAATGCGCTTCATGCGCGGCCCCTCGTTGACATACGCCTCGGAAACCACTAGCCCGTCCACGTCCACGTCTTCATTGCGGCTCTGCGCATTGGCGATCGCGGAGTGCAGCACCTTCTCCACCGTGGGCGCGATGCGCTTATTGGTCGTCCGCAGGGTGGTGATGGCGTCACCGGCCTTCATGCCCCGAATGAGGTCGACGACCAGCCGCGCCTTCTGCGGGGAGACCCGGATGTATCGCGCTTCTGCTTTCACTTCCATGTCCCTGCTCCTCGTTTACGCCGGCCTGGCGGATTTCTCGGTCGCCGCCTTGGCGGCGTGACCCTTAAACGTCCGGGTCGGCGAGAACTCGCCCAGCTTGTGCCCCACCATGTTCTCGGTGATGTACACCGGAATGAACTTCCTGCCGTTGTGCACCGCGATGGTGTGCCCGACGAATTCCGGCAGGATCGTCGAGCGGCGCGACCACGTGCGGATCACCTTCTTTTCGTTGGCGACGTTGAGCGTCTCCATCTTCTTTTCCAGGTGACCGTCAGTGAACGGCCCTTTCTTGACTGAGCGTCCCATGCTTGATCTCTCCGCCTTACCGCTTCTTGCTCTTGCGGCTCACGATCCACTTGTCCGTGCGCTTGTTGTTGCGCGTCTTGAACCCGCGGGTCGGCTGGCCCCAGGGGGTCACCGGATGACGACCGCCGGAGGTCTTGCCCTCGCCGCCGCCGTGCGGGTGATCCACCGGGTTCATCGTGACACCACGGTTATGCGGCCGCTTGCCGAGCCAGCGGGTACGCCCGGCCTTGCCAAGCGAGACGTTCTCGTGGTCCAGGTTGCCTACCTGCCCCACCGTCGCCATGCACTCTTCCGCTACGCGCCGGATCTCGCCCGACGGCAGCTTGAGCAGCGCCAGGCCGTTCTCGCGCGAAACCAACTGCGCCGAAGCTCCCGCCGAACGCGCCATTTGGGCGCCCTTGCCCGGCTTCAGCTCGATATTGTGGACCACCGTGCCGGCCGGCATGTTCTTCAGCGGCAGCGCGTTGCCCACCAGAATGTCCGCCTTCGGGCCGGAGAGTACGGTCATCCCGACCTCCAGGCCATGGGGCTGGATAATGTAGCGCTTCTCGCCGTCCACGTAGTTGAGCAGCGCAATGCGCGCCGAGCGGTTCGGGTCGTACTCGATCGCCGCAACCTTGGCCGGTACGCCTTCCTTCTCGCGCAGGAAGTCCACTACCCGGTACGCCTGCTTCGAACCGCCGCCAATGAACCGCGAGGTCGTTCTGCCAGTGCTGTTCCGGCCGCCCGTGCGCTTCTTCGAGGTGACCAGCGACTTTTCCGGCCGGTCCTTGGTGATATCTTTCCGCGACACCGCCGTCTGGAAACGCCGTGTCGGGGTCGTCGGTCTGTAGGTTTTGATCGGCATTCCCTAAACCTCCGCGAAGTCCGGCACCTTCTCGCCGGCCTTCAGCTTCACGTACGCCTTCTTCCAGTCGGACCGGTAGCCCGTGAACCGGCCGCGGCGGCGCAGCTTGCCAGGGTAATTGGCGGTCCTGACATCCTCCACCTTCACCTTGAACAGCTTCTCCACCGCCTGCCGCACCAGAATCTTGTTGGCCGCCGCGGGCACCTCGAAACACAGGGTGCGCTCTTCGTCTTTCTTGGTTACGCCCTTCTCCGTTACCAGAGGCCGGCGAAGCACTTCATGGATGTTCATTTTGCGAGCGCCTCCGAGAATTTGCGAGCCGCGGTTTCACTCAGCAGCACGCGGTCGTGACCCAGCAGGTGGAATGCGTTCACTGCCCTGGTCGGCAGCAGCGTCACACCCTGCAGATTTCGCAGGCCGAGGCTCAGATTGCGGACATCGCCGTTATCCACCACCAGAACTTTCCGGGACGCCTCGAGCTTGCGCAGCGTCACCACGGCGTTCTTGGTCTTGTGGTCCGCGAGTTCGAAACCTTGGACCACTTTCAGCTCGCCGTCGCGCAGTTTGGCGGTGAGCGCAGACCGCAGCGCGCCCAACAGCATCTTGCGGTTCAGCCGGTAGCTGTAGTCCCGTGGGACAGGACCGTGCGCCGTCCCGCCGTGCCGCCACAGCGGCGACCGGATGGACCCCATTCGCGCGCGCCCGGTGCCTTTCTGCTTCCACAGCTTCTTGCCGGAGCCGGCGACTTCCCGCCGCACTTTGGTCTTGGCCGTGCCCGAGCGCATCCCAGCCTGGTGATGGCGCACCGCTTCATACAGCAGCGCTTCATTCACCTCGGCGGCGAAAACCGCGTCGGAGAGTTCCAGCTCCCCGACCTTCTGATTGTTCAAATCGACAACATCGACAATCGGCATGGCCTTACCTCTTAGCCCTCCGCACCATGACGTAGGCGCCGTTCGGCCCCGGGACCGCGCCCTTGACTACCAGCACGTTGTCCTCGGTGTCCACGTCGATTACTTCGAGGTTCCTGACGGTCACCTGTTCGTCTCCCATCTGTCCCCCCATGCGCATACCCGGCATGACACGGGACGGATAGCTGGACGCGCCAATCGAACCCGGAGCACGATGAAACATGGAGCCGTGGGTGGCTTCGCCCCCGCGGAAGTGGTGGCGTTTCACCACGCCCGCGAAACCGCGGCCCTTGCTTACCCCGATCACGTCCACCTTGGCCCCGGGTTGGAACTGGTCCACGAGAACTTTGTCGCCCGGCTTCAAATCATCGTCACCAGGGCGCAGCCGAAACTCCCGCAGGAATCTCGCCCCTTCCACGTTGGCCTTCTTCAGGTGGCCCGTCTCGGGTTTGTTGATGCGTGCAGGCTTAATGAACTCGACAAGCCCGAGTTGCACGGCATCGTAGCCGTCCACCGAGGGTGTCTTGCGTTGCACGACCATGCAGGGACCCGCTTTCAGCAGCGTCACCGGAACGGCCTGGCCGTCCGGCCGGAACACCTGCGTCATTCCGATTTTCTTGCCAAGGATTCCTGGACTCATCTCTAAAATTCCTTGGGGGATGGGGGACGGGAGACGGCAGATGGGCGAACCCACCGGCCAAGTCCTCGTCCCTAGCCCCTGATTGTCAACGTCTTCGGAGTCTGGGAGCGGGAGGCGGAGGCGGGGGTCAAACCCCGTCTCCCATCCCCCATCCCCTGTCTCCTACCTATGTTCCTTGCCAAACGCCTTGATCTCGACATCCACGCCCGCGGGCAGGTCGAGCTTCATTAGCGCGTCCACAGTTTGCTGGGTCGGCTCCAGAATGTCGAGCAGCCGCTTGTGCGTGCGGATTTCAAACTGCTCGCGCGACTTCTTGTCCACATGGGGCGACCGCAGCACCGTTGTGATGCTCCGCGAAGTCGGCAGCGGAATCGGTCCGGCCACCTGCGCGCCGGTCCTCTTGGCCGTATCGACGATCTCCGTGGTCGACTGGTCGAGCACCCGATGATCGTATGCCTTCAAACGGATGCGAATGCGTTCTCTCAGCGCCATTGATTTTGCCTACTCGAGAATGTCGGTCACGGTGCCGGCGCCCACGGTGCGGCCGCCTTCACGGATCGCGAACCGCAGCCCTTTGTCCATGGCCACCGGGGTGATCAGCTCTACTTCCAAGTTCACGCTGTCGCCCGGCATCACCATCTCC
>DATMYF010000079.1:0-2135 GCA_035561075.1 Bryobacteraceae bacterium | reverse complement strand
TTTGCCTTGCGCTTGCCGAACTGCTTGACGAGCGCGCGCCGGACCTCCTCCATGTCTATGGAGAGGAGGTGCGCCAGGATGCCGTCGTAGATCATGTTACGGACCAGCTTACGGAGCTTGGCCTCGGGGCAGACGGGGGTCACCAGCTTGTCGAAGGGCACGGGATAGAAGTGCAGGTCCGACCGCAAGGCGTTGAGACGCAGCGGCTCGTCATAGACCACCGCCGCACCGGGCGGGAGCGCGGCAACGTCCTCGCGGGCGGTCTCCGGGTTCATCGCCACAAGGAAGTCCACTTCTTTCTTGCGCCCCACATACCCGTGGCTGCTGGCCCGGATGGTGAACCAGGTGGGCAGGCCGGCGATGTTCGAGGGGAACATGTTCTTGCCGGAAACCGGTATGCCCATCTGGAAGATGGAGCGCATCAGGACCGTGTTGGCGGTCTGGCTGCCCGAACCGTTTACGGTGGCAACCTGAATGCTGAAGTCGTTGACAACGGAGCGGCCCACCGCGGACACAACTGTCCCGGCGGGAGAAACCTCAAGTGTAGACATCGATTAGCGATCCTTGTCCCAGTGAGTGCGACCCGTGACCCAGTTCACGGTTCACCTTAATTATACGCTTGTGAACGGCCGGGAGCGGCTGCCCGGAGACGGTATAGGACGTACGGTATGGTCCCCTTGCTACCATGATGCTTGACCTCCCTGCAGGATTCAGAAAGCGTGCCCCGCTCGGCGGTATGGTCACCCCTGGGACTTGCGGCGCTAGCCGTGGTTGCGGTCTTCGTCTGGCTGGGACTGAATGTCTACACTAATTTCGGCGGCAACTGGACGGGCCTGTTCTGCACTGGCGGACAGTTCCGTGTGCCTCCCGATCTGGATGCCGGCACATGGCGCTTCCCCAACTCCCCCGGCTACGACGGCCAGTTCTACCGCTATATAGCGCACGATCCCTTCTTTCAAAAGGGCTATGCCGCCTTTATCGACTCGCCCCACTTCCGCTACCGGCGCGGCTTGGTGCCGCTGTTGGCCTGGACCCTGGCGCTGGGGAGTGCCAAATGGATCGACGCTGCCTTCATTGCGGTCGTGTTGGGCTCCGTGTTCCTGGGCGTCTACTGGAGCGCGCGCTATCTGGCGTCGCGGGGGCATCACTGCGCCTGGGGGCTCGTCTTCCTGCTGTTGCCTGCCACCATTACCTCCATCGACCGAATGCTCACCGATGCCGCCCTGGCGGCGTGCTTCGCGGGATTGGCTCTCTACGCCGCGCGGAAGTCCTGGGGCGAAGTTTACGGGATCTCTGCGGCGGCCGCGCTGGTGCGGGAGACCGGACTGCTGTTGGCTGCCGGGGTGGTGGTCTACTGGGTTTTGAAGCGGCGTTGGCTCCGCGCCGCGGTGCATGGCACGGCGATCCTGCCCGCGCTCGGCTGGTACGCTTTCGTGGCGGTGCACGCGCATGCGGTGCGGACACCGGGTAGCCTGGATTTCCCGTTGGTCGCCTTTATCCGGCGGCTCTCGTACGCGCCGGTAGACCCCAATCCGGCAGTCCAGATACTGCTTCAGGTGCTCGGGATTCTGGGACTGGCGGGTCTCCTCGGCAGCCTCGTGCTGGTTGTCCGTTGGGCGTGGCAGAGGAACCCTGGCCCACCTGAGATCTGCGCGCTGCTGTTCGCTGCCGTCGCCCTGGTGCTTGGACAAGCGGTAATGAGTGAAGCCTACGCCTGGGGACGGGCGGTCTCCCCCCTGCTTCTGTTCGTTATGTTCGAAGCCATCGCCGCGGGTGCATGGCGCGCCCTGATACCGCCTCTGCTGGTGACTGCCAATGTGGGCATTACGCTAGGTTCCCAGGCGCTAAACGTGGTGAAAACCCTGGCCGGTCTGCGGTAGCCCTACTCTCCGCCTTCCAGGTACGTGTACCCGTGGAGCCCTTCTTCGTAGAAGCGCAGCAGGCGGCCGGATTCCTCGTAGCCGATGCGGCCCTCGCGCAGCGCCGTCTCCACGTCGCGCCGCAGCTTGGTTACCAGGGCGTCGGAGGAGAACTGCACGTAATTGAGCACCTCCCGGACCGTGTCGCCCTTGATCACCGAATCGAGAATCACCTCGCCGTTATCGCCCAGCCGGACGTGTACGGCATTGGTATCG
>DATMYF010000078.1:0-2316 GCA_035561075.1 Bryobacteraceae bacterium | reverse complement strand
ACGGAGCCGAACGTCGGCGCATCCTGGCGAACGGATTGGGAGTTTGCCAGCCTCCATGCAATCCGGACGGCTACGGTCGCGGGCACTTCCCCGATGGCTGATCTGCTGGCCTGGGTTCGCGCTGGCTATGCGCCGCGGAATGTTGCGCTGCGGGGAACAGCCCACGACGGCGGCGATGTTGGCGCGGTAGCGGTGCTGGCATCCACTGTGGTTCCGGTGCTGACGCCGATCATCTGGTAGGGATAAAAGAGAATGCCCGCCGGATGTGGAGTCACCGCAGCGGGCAGGTAGTTGGTAACACTAAGCAATTCCACTGTACCACAATCTGTGGAGTTGTCGATCCTAAAGTGTTAAAATATGGTAGTGCGATAGCGCACCGTGCCAGTTTATGGCGATCCTTGGGCTGGTGGCGCCCGCGAAAACAAGTAGAACCCGATCTAGGGCGCGTGGGTAGTTGGAGCAGGAACACTGAGCAACCCGCCGGGGAGACACCGGAGGGAGTCCGTGGCGGTTGGGAGCCGCCCTGAGCTTGCGCTGACCGGCACCTGGAGACGCCGGGAGGCAGAAGTAAGGTTCATCCTGCCCCTTTTGACACAAGGCTATAGAGCCTCATGGTTAAGACTCCGGGGAGTACTGACCAAAGGCCCCCGTCTGCCCCAACTTCCTTGCATCCCCGGCGCGGACCTCTCCGCTTCATCAGCCCAGAAGCGACACCGCAGCGGCAGCCAAAACTACCGCAATCCTTCCCCCACCCTCAATCTCCGCTCCCCTTGCCAGGGATGCGAGCATGTCGTTTCTGTCCTTGATCCACTTGCGCTCTAAGTCTTCGTAGGACTTTCTCAGCCTCCTCAAGGCTTTCTCGGAGCACTTTAATGTCCTCTGCAACTCGTTCAGTGTCAGCCTTAGATGGACCGACTCCGCCCACCTCTCCCGATTTATCGGTTCGGGCTTTGTTGGTAGCGTGATGACTCGTGGCATACAGTTCTGCCGCATCGGCGAACTGCCGGAGATTCTGTTCGATGGCTCTGGCGAGGCCCGGTTTTGGCGATCTGAGGATACGCACAAGCAGATCGACGGCGCGGCGTTCATCCTCCTGTAGGTTAGCTGCCGCACCGGCGCTTGCGGGGGCGTCGGCAATGGGGGGGATTGTTGAACTGGCGGATACGACCCATGCGCGCAACGCTTGAGCCACAGCCGGCTTCTTTTTGAGACGCCGCCTAGCACATGCGACCTCGAACTCCTCATCGAGTTCAATTGGTATAAGCGTGCTTAATGTAGTTTCGCCCTGCATTTAAAATTCTTATCTCGACACGTTTTCGCGAAAACGCTATTGCGTGTTTTCACGTTTTCACGTATTCTTCATCTTGAGTTCAACAACAACATGGCACAGCAAAGGAAAAAGCGCAAACCGGAAGAACGGGGACTTCTTACCCGCGTTGCGAAGATCACCGGAACAACCGTGTCGATGGTCTCGAAGGTCAATGGCGGAAAGGCCGTCTCCCGGAAGATCTCCGAAGCCCTGGCGCGCGAGCGCGAGGCCATACGCTTGGGCCGGATATCCAGCGCTGAGTGAGGTTGCCATGATTCAAGACTTTCAGGCCCCCGATTCCACTCAGGAGAAGATGTGATGGCTGCTGCATGTGCCAATACTGCCCCACCAAAGCAAGGCACACAACGTACTGCCTTGCAACTTGTTGACTTGAAAGCGCGTATTGCAGCGCGTCCGACCGCGAGTATGCTTCCGAGCCTGATCGATGACGCGCCGAGGGACTTCGTGGCCTGCGGCGGATCGCTCGACCGGCTCAGGCAGCAGTACGGCGTAACCCGACGCCGGGCTCAGGAGATGGTGCTGCTCGGGCTGGTACGCCAGGTAGAGCGGCAGGGCGTCGCGGTTCGACTCATGGGACGGAGGGCTGCGTGATATGGCCGCCCCCTCTTTTTGCGCCGCCGAATTTCAGGCCGCAGCACCGCCATTGAGCCATAGCGTAGCGCGGACAGGCAAATTCCGTGAGTGCGTAAACTCCCCGTTTACAACCCCCGCCACATGCGAATCGTGCGGCAGCGAACTTTCCCCGGCCCGGCGGCGGGCAATCGTTGCGCTGAAGTTGCGCGCGATCTGCCTGGAGTGCGCTAGCGAAGCAGCACCGCTCGTCGCGTCCGACTCAGACGCGGATGGCGAATGGGCGCCGATCCCGAAAGACAAGCGGATATGTTTCGACATCGCAAGAAAGCGGACGCTGTGCTTTCGCGGCTCCAGCGTCGAATTTAGCGAGAGGTAAAGATGCAAGAGCTATTCCAGCACGCCTACCTCGTCGG
>DATMYF010000077.1:0-28875 GCA_035561075.1 Bryobacteraceae bacterium | reverse complement strand
CCGCCTGATCGTGTAAGATCATGAACGGCGGCCCATGCCGGAAGCGGAAAGCCCGAAGATTCTGATCGTCGGCGACGAGACGTCCCGCGATGCCCTGATCGAGATCTTTGGGCAGCGGGGCTGGCACATTGATACGGCCGTTACCGCCGCCGATGCCGTGACGCTCCTCCAGGGCGCGTGGTTCGATCTGGTCCTCATCGATATCGATCTGGCCGCCGGTGACTGCGGTGATTGGCTGCGCCGCATGCGCGTACTGCGGCCGGAAACGCGGCTGATAGTCATAACCGCGGAGAGTACCCCCGCTAACGTAGTCTGCGCGATCCGCGAGCAGGCCTTCGGCTACTTCACCAAGCCGTTTTCGCCCGAAGCCGTCGCGGAACTGGTGGCGCAGGCGCTTGAAACGCCTTCCTGGCACGATGATATCCAGCTCATCTCCGCCAGCCCGAACTGGATTACGGTAAGGCTGCGCTGCAAGATTGAAGCCGCGGAACGGCTGGTCCAGTTCCTCCGGGAGATCAAGTCGGACCTCGACCCCGAACGCCGCGAGGACATCGCGGCCGCGCTGCGCGAGTTGGTGCTCAACGCCATCGAGCATGGCGGCCACAACGATCCGCAGCAGTACATACGGGTCTCCTATGTGCGCACCTCGCGCGCCATTGTCTACCACATCCAGGATCCCGGCCCGGGCTTCTCGTTCAGCAGGCTGAGCCATGCGGCGGTGGCCAATCCCCCGGACGATCCCGCACGGCACGCGGAGATCCGGGAGGAGCAGGGCGTGCGTCCCGGCGGTTTCGGCATCCTGCTCACCCGGAACCTGGTGGACGAGCTGCTCTACAGCGAGAAGGGGAACGAGGTGCTGTTTATCAAATACCTGAAAGATGGGGAACTCAAAGACAGGGGATAGGAATTAGGGGATGGGGGTTGGGGGCTTTGCCTTGAGACTGCGCCGGGCGGGGTTTTCATGCCCCGCCCGGGCCGCGTCGTAAGGATTTGACCCTGTATTGGTAACTTCCTGGTCCCCTTCGAATCGGGGCAGTCCATACTATATCACACCCTCTCGATCACGCCTTCTGTGCGATCGATTTCGCCTGCATGAACAGCATGAGGTAATCCGGACCGCCCGCCTTTGAATTGGTGCCGGACATGTTGAAACCGCCGAACGGGTGTGCTCCAACCATCGCACCGGTGCATTTCCGGTTGAAGTAGAGGTTCCCCACCATGAAGCGCTCACGGGCTGCCCGCCGGCGGCCGGGATCGTTGGTATAGACCGCGCCGGTGAGCCCGTACTGCGTGTCGTTGGCCAGATCCAGCGCGTGCTCGAAATCGCGCGCCCTGGTCACGGCCAGTACGGGGCCGAAAATCTCCTCCTGGAAAATGCGCGCGGAGGGCGGCACGTCGGCAATCACCACGGGAGGCAGAAAGTAGCCGTCCTCTGGCAGTTCGGCGCTGTCGGCCACCACGCGGCCCTCGCGGCGGCCGGTCTCGATGTATTCCCTTATGTTGCGCCGTGCGCCCTCGCTGATTACGGGCCCCATGTAATTGGCCGGATCGTCGGCGGGCCCCACCCGGATGCGCCCCACCCGCTCCTTCAGTTTTGCTAGAAAATCATCGTAAACGCGTTCATCCACGATGGCACGGGAGCAGGCCGAGCACTTTTGCCCCTGGTATCCAAAGGCCGATACCGCCACGCCCTCGACAGCCTGGTCCAGGTCGCAATCGGCGTCCACGATGATGGCGTCCTTCCCGCCCATTTCCGCGATGACGCGCTTGATCCAGACCTGCCCCGGCTGCGGGCGCGCGGCCAGTTCGTTGATCCGCAGCCCCACGTCGCGCGAACCGGTGAAGCTAACAAAGCGCGTTTTGGGGTGCTGGACGATGACATCGCCAACCTCGGCGCCGCTGCCCACCAGGAGGGTGAAGGCCTTCTCGGGAAAGCCCGCCTCCCGCAGCGCCTCCGCGAACTTCGCCGCGATGGTGGGGGTCTCGCTCGATGGCTTGATCACCACAGTGTTGCCGGCCACCAGCGCCGCCGTGGTCATCCCCGCCAGGATCGCCAGGGGGAAGTTCCATGGCGGGATGATCACGCCGGCGCCCAGCGGAATGTAGACCATCTCGTCGCGCTCGCCTTCCAACTGCACCACCGGCTGGGGACCGGCGAGGCGCAGCATCTCGCGCGCGTAGTATTCGCAGAAGTCGATGGCCTCGGAAACATCGGCCTCGGCCTCGGGCCACGTCTTCCCTGCCTCCAGCACCAGCCAGGCATCGAACTCCAGCTTGCGCTTCCGGATCACCGCAGCGGTGCGCAGCAGCATGCGAGCGCGCTCTTCGGCGGGCGTGCGGCTCCACTCCGAAAAGTGCTGGTGCGCCATCTCGACGGCGCGTTCAGCCAGTTCCCGGGTAGCCTTGTGGTGCAGCCCGACAACCTCGGAGGGCTTCGAGGGATTGACGGATCGCAGGATGTCACCAGTGCGGAGGCGCTCACCGCCGAGGCGCAGTTCATACTCGCGCCCGAGTTGGGCGCGCACCGCGGCAAGTGCGTCCTCCATGGCCTGCCGGTTAGCGGGAAGGGAGAAGTCGGTGTAGGGCTCGTTGCGGAACGCCGGTAGGGTTTCCATGCCTCCAGCATACCTGCGAACGGGGGCTGGGTCAGCGAATCTCGCCGGCCGTGATGAAGCCGGCTTTGTGCGATTCCACCCGCGCGAAGGCGATCTCGGGGTCGTGCCCGAAGCCGCAGATCCAACCATCCCGCGCGGCCTGCCCCAGCCAGTGCAGCTTGGTGTCGATGCTTTCGAGCGGATACAGGTCGAAGGCCGCCACCCACGTCGGGGTGAGGTGGATGGAAGTGGGGACCAGGTCAGAGAAGAAGCAGAATGTCCGGCCGCGCGATTCCGCCGTGACAATGGCCATGTGGCGATTGTGACCGGGCGCGTTGATCATCCGGATGCCCGGCGCCGGCTCGTGCACGGGCCCCACCAGGCACATCCGGCCGGAAGCTTCGAGAGCGTCGTAATTGCGCCCGTCGTAGCTCACGCTGTCGCGCGGATGGCGCAGGTGGGCGTGCTCCCACTCGCCGCGGGGCGTGTAGTAGGTGGCGTTCGGGAACGCAGGCACCGGCCCGCCGGAGGTGAGGGTGGTGTTCCCGCCGCAATGATCCCAGTGCAGGTGGGAATTGATGACGACGTCGATCCGTTGGGGCTCGAAGCCGGCCGCCGCCAGCACCTCGTGAATGGGGCGCGCATCCGGCGCCAGGTTCATGCGCTCACGGGCGCGGGCATCGGGCTTGTCGCCGGCACCGGTCTCGATCAGGATGGTGCGGTCCCCGGTCTCGACAACGTAGCAGTTGAAGCCCAGCCGGATGCGGTTCAGCTCATCGGCAGCGGTGCGCCTGGCCCATAGGGTCTTCGGCACCACACCGAACAGCACACCGCCATCCCACCAGTGGTGCGCTTCCCGGACGAGGGTGACGCGGAAATCGCCGATGGCGACGCTCGTCATCACCCGATATCGCGAGTGGCCAGCCTGCGGCCGCGCTCGAACAATTCGGAGGCGTCTTCCACAAGCCCGCGCCCCCGGCTATAAAACTCAAGACTGCGGCCGTACAGGTCGCGACTGGTCCCGGTAATGCGCTCCCGCGCTTCCCTGCCGCTCCAGGGCGCGTACAGCACTCCTACCGCGACACCCACGGCAGCGCCTGTCAGGAACCACAACACCGTTCCGGCCCGCCCCGTCCCGTTCGTCGCTTCTTCCGCATGTGCTCGCTCGGACATAGCGCCTCCCTTCATATTCTAGGAGAACGGGATCACGGAGGAAAGACGGGATATGCTGAAACCATGGACGAAGATCGAGAACGAGAACCCGAGTCCGAATTCGTGGATGCATCACCGGAGCTCGACATGGTGGCGTTGTTCGCCTCCTCCGACCACAAGGCGGAGATGGAAGCGATGGCGATCAACGGCCTTTTGCAGGCGAACGGCATACCTTCGGTGATCGTGGGACCCTCGACGATCCCGTCCCTGGAATTCCAGGTACAGGTGCCGCGTCACCTGCTGGATGACGCGCGGCGCACGATCGAGGAAGCCCGGGCAAGCGGTCCGGATGCCGCCGACGAGGCGGAGCAGGCTTCAGAAGGCACTGTATAGCGTCCCCGGAGTGCCGGTCCAGCGGGCGGTGTCCACGTGCAGGCGCCGGCCGTCGGTCCGGAAGGTCACCAGGCCGTGGCTGTCCGTCCGGAGTATGCCGATGCGGCGGTCCTCAAGCCTGCCGAGCACATCGGGGTGCGGATAGCCGTACAGGTTTTCGGCCCCCAGGGTGACGAGCCCGAAAGCCGGGTGCACGCTGTCGAGAAAAGCCTCGCTCGTGGAGGTTCGGCTGCCGTGATGCCCCACTTTGAGAACGTCCGCGTGGCCGATGCGATCCAGAAGCTCCCATTCACCGGCGCGTTCCATATCGCCCGCCAGAAGGAAGGAGTGCCGTCCGTAGCTCACGCGGAGCACCAGGGAGTCGCTGTTGCGCGGCTCGCTTGCGGGAAGGTACTCCACGGCTGGCGCGAGCACCTCGACGTGCGCGCCGCCGTAATCGAACTCGCGTCCCCGCCACAGTTCCACGATCCGGACCCCGTGCCGCACGGCCCTCTCCCGGATAGCGCGCCAATCCGGACAATCCGGCACCGCCGCGGTCCACAGCTCACGCGGCTGGAAGTTGTCGATGAGCGCCGCCACGCCGCCGCTATGGTCGGCATGGACGTGGCTGAGGGCCACCACGTCGAGCCGCCGGATGGAGCGGTGCCACAGGTAGGGAGAGACGACGTCTTCGCCGGTATCGAGACCCGCGGCGCGCCGCCCGCGGAAGACAGGGAAGCCGCCGGCATCGAGCGTAATGAGCTTGCCGTCCGGGAAGGCCAGGAGGAAGCTGTCGCCCTGCCCCACATCTATGGCCGTCACCTCCAGGCTGCCCCGGACCGTATCGGCGGGGAAAGGGTGCGCAAACATCAGGGCAAGCAGCCCGAACACCGCCGCCGCGGCACAGGCGCGCCACCGCCGGGAGCGTACCGCCATGGCAGCCGCCACCAGCGCGGCGGAGAGCGCCACCGCAAGCCATAGCGGCGGGGCCGGCACGCGCCAGTTGGGCTCCATGGCCGCGTGCCAGTCCACCACCACGCGCGACCACCCCAGGAGCACACCTGCGAACTCCGCCACCCATTGCCATCCGGTCAGGACGGCCACGAAGCCCAACTGCACCACAAATCCCATCAGCGGCACGATGAGGATGTTCGCCGAAAGGCCCGTCACTCCCACCCGGTGGAAGTACGTCACCATGGGAAGCGCCAGTCCGGCTTGCACCACCGCCGAGACCACCGCCAGGCCGAAGACATAGAACACGAGCGTCGCGGGCACCGTGACGAATACTCGCGCCACGCCCGGCGGCAGCCAGTGCCGCAGGGTTTTCACCAGCAGCCACATCTCCAGGCG
Organism: Bryobacteraceae bacterium; assembly: GCA_035561075.1. Classification (GTDB taxonomy): domain Bacteria; phylum Acidobacteriota; class Terriglobia; order Bryobacterales; family Bryobacteraceae; genus JAMCRM01. The sequence continues at coordinate 23,407 of DATMYF010000077.1, read as the reverse complement.
AAACTCGGCCGCTCGCGGGAGTAACCGGAGGTGCCGGTCGTGGTCCCCCAGGTGGCTGAGCGCGCGCGCCAGGGGCGCCGTGGTGGCCTCAAGGATAGGCGCGGCGAAAGCTCCCATGAATGCCACCGCCAGGAAGGAAAGCTGGAAACTGGCCTCGAACATCTGTTCCGGGTCGATCACCAGGAACCCGATGGCCACCGCGGCCAGCAGGTTCATCAGGCGGCGCTCCCGGTAGAAGTGGCGGCCGACCATATACAGCGTCAGGCCCGCCGCCGACCGCACGCACGGCGCCTGCCAGCCGGTGATCAGGGAATACCCCCAGGCCGCCACGACTGTCGCGAGCACGGCCCACGCCTGCGGCACAAGGCAAATCCGCAGCAGGAAGAGGAAGAAGGCCGCCAGCGCCGCCACATGCGTCCCGGAGATCACCAGCGCGTGGATGGTGCCGGTGCGGCGGAAATGCTCCGTCCACACCTTCTCAAGCTGGAATGTCTCCCCGATCAGGATGGCCTGCATCATGGCAGACTCGTAGGGGCGGCCCGGATAGAGCGCGGCAATGCGCTCGAGCGCGGCGGCCCGCAGCCCCGCCACGGCGCCTTCGAAACGCGAGCCGCACTCCCCCGGCAGCACCCGCACGGAGGATGCGCCCCGGGCCGTCGCGGTCCAGAAGATCTGCTTTCGTGCAAGGTACCCGGCGTGATCGAAGGCTCCCGGGTTGAGATAGTTCCGGGGACTGCGGACACGCGCGTCCACCTCTACCCGCTGCCCATAGTGCAGGCGCGGCGCAGGGTCGCCTTCGGAGGGATAGAGGGTTACCTGCGCGCGGGCACCGCGCTCCAGGTCAACAATGAAGCGTTCGCGGCCGGCAGCGGGCACGGGCGGTTCCACCACGCATCCCGCGATGGTCACGAGGCCCTCGGCATCGAGCACCGGCGGGGGGCCCGGCCGATGCGCCACCTCGCACAGCGCCCCCGCGAACACCAGCCCGGCCAGGGCGCAACAGCCCGCTGCCACACGAGCGCGCCGCCACAGCCCGAGCAACCCCAGGGCCAGCAGCACGGCGATCGCGGTGATGAGTTCGCGGGTCTCGAAGAGGACGAAGCGCGAAACCAGGATGCCCGCGGCGATGGCAGCCAGGGGCGCGACAAGTGGGTCCCGCAAGAGAGTGCATTGTCCCACACTTTCTTGGTCCGCGACGCCCTGTAGTATGCTCTTATCTGAATAGCCATGCCGATCAAGCCCACGCAGAACGAAGAGGAATATTTCGCCCGGCAGGAAGCCGAGCGCAAGCGGAAACTGGCGGCCGAGCGCGAGAGCCGGATCGCCGCGGAGGAACGGGAGCGGCAACGCGAGCTCCACCACATGCGTTGCCCGAAGTGCGGGTCACAACTGGAAGAGATCACCTACGGGAACATCCACATCGACAAGTGCTTCTCCTGCGAAGGTGTCTGGCTCGATAAAGGCGAGATCGACGAGATCGGCAAGAAGGACGCCGGTTTCATGGGGAAACTGCTGGGCGGTTTCCGCTCCTAGCGCCCCACAGCCATGACAACCACGCGCCGCTCGGTGATCGCGAGTGTCGTCGGCACCCTGGGGGCGTCCGCCCATTCCGCGCCCATAGCTCCCAAAGACCAGCTCAAGATCACCAAGCTCGAAACGTTCCTGGTGAAGCCGCGCTGGCTGTTCCTCAAGGTCCACACCAATGCCGGGATCGTGGGGCTCGGGGAACCCGTGCTCGAAGGGCGCGCCCGCACCTGCGCGGAGGCGATCAGGGAAATCGAGCCCTACCTGGTGGGGAAGGACCCGCGCCGCGTGGCGCACCACTGGCAAGCCATCTACCGCCATGCGTTCTACCGGGGCGGCCCCATCCTGACCAGCGCGCTGAGCGGCATCGACCAGGCGCTGTGGGATATCAAAGGCAAGGCGCTTGGGGTGCCGGTTTACGAGTTGCTCGGCGGACCCACGCGCGACCGTGTGCGGGTTTACGCCCATGCCGGGAGCCCGGAAGCGGTGAAGGCGGCGTTGGCGCGCGGCTTTACGGCGTTCAAGACCGCCCCGGCCAAGCGGCGCCCGGCGCGCTACGTCGAAACGCCCGCCGCCGTCGAATATGCCGCGGAAAAGTTCGCCGAACTGCGCAGCATCGCGGGCAAGGACGCCGATATCGGGGTGGATTTCCACGGCGCCATCAGCCCGGCTACGGCCAAGCTGCTGATCCACGCGCTTGAACCTTACCAGCCCATGTTCATCGAGGAGCCCTGCCAGGCCCAGAACCACGACGTGATGGCGGAGATCGCGCGAGGCACCTTCCTCCCCATCGCCACAGGAGAGCGCGTCTTCACCAAGTGGGGCTTCCGGGAGGTGCTGGAGAAGAAAGCCGCCACCATTCTCCAGCCGGATCTCTCGCACGCCGGCGGCATCACCGAAGTACGGCTCATCGCCGGGATGGCCGAAGCCCACTATGCCGCCATCGCACCGCACAATCCGCTGGGGCCGATCTCGCTCGCCGCGGGGGTGCAGATTGCCGCGGCTATCCCCAACTTCCTCTGCCAGGAGCAGGTCTCCCTGGGGCAGGGCTACCTGAAGCAGCCCTTCACGGTGCGCAATGGATACCTCGATCTGCCCACAGGTCCCGGCCTGGGCGTGGAACTCGACGAACAGGCGTTAGCGGACAAGATCGACCACGACTGGCGCAACCCCGAATCCTATGACGCCGATGACGGCTCAGTGGTGGACTGGTAGATGCTCGACCGCGTTGGCCGCGTCGTTGCCCGCCAGCTACGCCGGGTGAATCCATCCGGCCGTCTCGACGTGGAGCGCCTGATCGACGCCGGGCTGCGCTGCCGCTCGCACCTGGACAAGGTGAAGGCCGGAATTCCAATCGAGGGCGGCTGGTATCCGTACGACTCGTTCATGAACCTCTACCCGCTGCGCCAGTTGCTGGCGGGCGAGCACCGCTACCTGTTGGATCTGGCGGGCGACGAGCCGGTGCTGGACATCGGCTGCGGAGACGGCATGCTGGCCTTTTTCCTGGAATCGCTCGGGTTACAGGTCCACGCCGTGGATCACCCCTCCACGAACTACAACGCAATGCGCGGGGTGCGGGCACTGAAGGCGGCCCTCGAATCCGCGGTGGAACTGCACGAGCTCGACCTGGACCGCCGCTTCACCCTGCCCCCGGGGACCTACGGGCTGGCACTGTTCCTGGGCACACTGTACCACCTCAAGAACCCGTTCTACGCGCTCGAAAGCGTCGCTCGCCAGGCGCGCTTCTGCCTCTTGAGCACACGCGTGGCACGCGTTACTCCAGGTAAGGAGGTGAACTACCACGAGCTTCCCATGGCCTACCTGCTGGGTGAGCGCGAGGCCAATGCCGACCCGACCAATTACTGGATCTTCTCCCAGGCCGGGTTGCGGCGCATTCTCGATCGCTGCGGCTGGGACGTCCTGGCCCTCACCACCACAGGAGAGACCAGCGCTTCCGACCCCGCCAGCCAGTCCGGCGACGAGCGCGCCTTCTGCCTGCTCCGGAGCCGGGTGATAACCTGACCTGAGATGGCCACCCGCAAGACAGCCGTCCGCAAGCTGGCGCTGAGCCTTCCGGCGGACGTTTCCGCGAAGCTCGACCACCTCGCCCGCGTGCGACGCTCCACCCCCGCCGAAACCGCTGCCGCCCTGCTTCGCCAAGCCCTCGGCAGCGAGAGCTTCACGCCGGGCGCCGGAAAGCAGCACGCGGACGCCTGGAAGCGCGCCTTCGCGCCGCTCACCGATGACGAGATGCTGCTGGTGGACGGCATCCTTTTGAGCGGTCCCGTCGAGCAATGATCAAACCCACGGCGGGGCCTTGCCTGTTCGAGACGCGGGCGCTCGGGTATCTGGCGCGCGCCGGCGGCCAGGCTCCAGGCCGCTGGTTCCGCCGCTACGCGGACCTTTTCCCGGTCTGCCTCGCCCCCGTCACCGTAACCGACCAATTGCGCGGCTACACCCTGCTGCTCGAACGCGCCGAGCCGTCGCGCGCCCCTATGATCGCCGCGGCGCGGGACCGCTATCTGGAACAACTCGCCTCCGGCGCTGCGATGGTGCTGCCCGCCGGAGCCACCGAAGCCCTGGTGGCCGCCCAACTCGCCGTCCTGGTGCCGTTTTCTCCCAGCCCGCCGTACCGCGTGGGGTCGCAAGCGGAATCCCGGCAGGACCGCCTGGCGCGCTGGCGCTCCCAGATGGCCATCGCAGCCGCCGCCCTTGCGCGGGGCATTCCGCTGGTCCACGACAACCCGGGAGATTTCGATCATCTGGCGGCCCTGGTGGAGAATTTCCCCGAACGTTTCCCCGGCATCGGGGTGCCGGCGTTCGTCTGGGCGCGCAAGCTGGTCTGACGGCCGCTCCTGGGGTGAAGACCGGGCGAAGAAGCGCCCTGTGGCTTCCTGGTGTTAACGTAGTAGGAAATGACACGCAAGGAAGTCCTCTCCTTCATCACTGAAGTCGGCATTGTGCCTGTCGTCCGCACGAACAGTGCGGAGTCCGCGGTCAAAGCGGTAGAAGCCATCTACCGCGGCGGCGTGCGTGCCGCCGAGATCACCATGACAGTTCCGGGCGCCATCAAGGCGCTCGAGAAGGTGGCCGACCTGTTCGGCGGCAAGATTGTCCTGGGCGCCGGGACCGTACTGGACCCCGAAACCGCCCGCGCGTGCATGCTTGCCGGCGCCGAATTCTTCGTCACCCCCGCCCTGAATGTCAAGACTATCGAGATGGCCAAGCGCTACTCGAAGGTGATCTGCCCGGGCGCTCTGACCCCCACGGAAGTCATCACTGCCTGGGACGCCGGCGCCGATATTGTCAAGATCTTCCCCTGCGGCAACGTCGGCGGAGCCAAGTACATTAAGGCGTTGAAGGGACCGTTCCCGCAGGTCGAGATGATTCCCACGGGCGGCGTGAACCTGGAGACGGCGGGCGACTTCCTGAAGGCCGGCGCTTGCGCGGTCGCAGTAGGTGGCGAGCTGGTGGACGCCAAGAGCATCAAGGAGGGCCGTTACGAAGCCATCGAGCAGAAGGCCAAGCAGTACCTGGAAGCAGTCGCCAGGGCCCGGGCGGAAATGAAGGCGGCTACGGCCTGACGGCTCTGCTACACTTTGGAGTTCAATTATGGCTATCAGTAAGGATCTGCTTGAAATTCTGGTCTGCCCCGTCTGCAAGGCGACGGTGGAACTGAAGCCGGACCAGAGCGGCCTGAAATGCGTCCAGTGCCACCGGGTCTACCCGGTGCGCGACGAGATCCCGGTGATGCTCGTGGACGAAGCCAAGATCGAGGAGTAGGCGCTTCGGCGAATGGCAAGGGTGCTCGAATGTCTGCGGCAGGGCGCCAGGGTGGCGGTGGTGCGGCTGCGCTCGCTCGGCGACTGCGTCCTGACCACGCCCGCGCTGGACATCCTGCATGACGCCCGGCCAGACCTGGCGGTAGCGGTAGTGGTGGAAGACCGCTTCCGCCCGGTCTTCGAAGGCAACCCCGCCGTGGCGGCGCTGGTGCCGCCTGCCGCAGCTGTGATCCGCGCCTGGAAACCGGACTTGGTTTTGAACCTGCACGGGGGCAGTACCAGCGCTCGGCTCACGGCACTTTCGGGAGCGCGCTTCCGCGCGGGATTCGCGCATTTCCGCCACCGTTTCGTGTACAACGTGAAGATTCCACGGGCACAGGAGATATTGCAGGTGGAGCGCAAGGTCCACACCGCCGAACACCTCGCCTCCGCCATGTTCTACCTTGGTGCGCCGGGCCGCGAAATCCCCCGGGCGCGGCTCTACGCCGACCCGCCGCCGGCCGGCCGCCCCTACGCCGTTATTCATCCGGTGGCATCGGAAGCGGCGAAAACCTGGCCCGCGGAGCACTTTCTGGCCACCGCCGAGCATCTGGACCACGCGCTCGACCTGGAACCAGTCTTCATCGCCGGACCGTCCGACGATATGACCCCCTTCCGTCGTTACCGGACGATCGAAGCCGCCCCGCTTGCCGAGGTGAAAACGCTGTTGCGCGGCGCCGCGCTGTTCCTGGGCAACGATTCCGGCCCGGCCCACATGGCCGCGGCGTTCGGGTTGCCCGTGGTGGTGATCTTCGGCTCTTCGGACGCGGACGTCTGGCATCCCTGGAAGACCGCGTCGGAGGTGCTGTGTTCGCCGGAGGGCATCGCGGCGATTCCGCCCGTGGAGGCGATAGAAGCCCTCGAACGATTGCGGGTGCGCGCATGAACGATCTTTTGCGGCTGCTGCGCTATGCCCGCCGCTACTCCCCGCACCTGGCTGCGTCGGTCATCCTGATGGCCGCGGTCGGAGCGGCCCAGGGGCTGGTGGCCCTGCTGATCCGCAGCGTCATCGACCGGGTCCTGAACCCCGCCGCGCCCGATACCCGTGCGGAACTCTACCGCGTCCCCATCATCAACCGCACCTTCTACCTCGACCAGATCGTGCCGCCGGGCATCGAGAACATCCTGGCCATGGTGACATTCGCCCTGCTGGCCGCCTTCGTGGTGAAGGGCTTGTGCGACTACCTGGCCAACTACCTGGTGAATTACGCCGGCTTCTCGGCCGTCACGGACCTGCGCAACACCGTCTTCGATAAGGTGGTGAAGCAGGGGATGCAGTTCTTCGAAGCGCACAGCACCGGCCGGCTGATGTCGTCGATCATGAACGATATCGACCGGATCCAGGTCGCCGTGGGGCACATTCTGGCGGACTTCCTGCGGCAGATATTTACGGCCGTCGCGCTGGTGCTGGTGGTGATCTCGATGGACTGGAAGCTGGCCGCCCTGAGCCTCATGGTGCTGCCGTTCGTGCTGCTGCCCACCACGCACATCGGCCGGCGCATCCGGCGCACCAGCCGCCACACCCAGGACCATGCCGCGGAGCTGAACGAGATCCTCCAGGAGACCCTGAGCGGCCATCAGGTGGTGAAGGCGTTCGGGACCGAGCAGTACGAGTCGCGCCGGTTTCGCGCAGCCGCCCGGAGACTGCTGCGCAGCAACCTGCGCTACGTGCTGCAACAGGCCATCTCATCGCCGGTGATCGAACTGATGGGCGCCCTCACTATCGTGGCGCTGCTCGCCTACGCCCGACAGAGCGGGCTTACCCCGGGGGAGTTCCTCAGTTTTGTAGCGGCACTGCTGTTGCTCTACGAACCGGTCAAACGGCTGGCGGGCATCCATAACATCTTCCAGCAGGCCATCGGCGCTTCCCAGAAGGTGTTCGAGTACCTGGCCCACGCCGAGGAGATTGCGGAGAAGCCCGGCGCCGTGAAGCTGGAGCGCTTCGAACACTCCATCACCTTCGAGGACGTCCACTTCCGCTACCCCGGCGCGAACGGTAATGGCTTCGCGCTCGAAGGCGTGGACCTTGAAGTGAAAGCCGGGGAAGTCGTGGCGCTGGTGGGGGCGAGCGGCGCGGGCAAGACGACCATTGCCAACCTGCTGCCGCGCTTCTTCGATGTCACCTCCGGGGCGGTGCGGATCGACGGGCGCGACGTGCGCGAGCTTGACCTGGCCTCGCTTCGCGACAAGATCGGGATCGTCGCGCAGGAGACCTTCCTGTTCAACGATACGGTGGCCAACAACATCGCCTACGGACGCCCGGACGTGCCGCGCGAAGAGATTGAACGCGCCGCCGGGTCGGCCCTCGCCGATGAATTCATACGGGAATTGCCCCAAGGCTACGAGACCGTGACCGGCGAGCGCGGGGTAAAGCTGAGCGGCGGGCAGCGGCAGCGCCTGGCGATCGCACGCGCGCTGCTCAAGAACGCCCCCATCCTGATCCTGGATGAGGCCACCTCGCACCTGGACACCGAATCCGAGATGCTGGTGCAGCGCGCCCTGGCCAACCTGATGGCGGACCGCACAGTGATCGTGATCGCCCACCGGCTCTCGACCATCCGGCGCGCCGACAAGATCGTGGTGCTCGAACGCGGACGCATCTGCGAGGCCGGCACCCATGAGGATCTCATGACCCGAAACGGAACGTACCAGAGACTGCACGACCTGCAATTCGCGGGTGCCGGCACGGGGGCGGAGCTGTGAGCGTCCGCAGCATGACCGGCTTCGCAAGGGTCCGGAAGGCGCTGCCCACGGGCGAAATCGTCCTGAGCGTCAAAAGCGTGAACCACCGCGGGCTGGACATGCACTTCCACCTGCCGCCCGAACTGGACCCGTACGAGACGGCCCTCCGGGGGGCGGTGAAAGGACGCGTGGCGCGGGGCCACCTGCAAATCCAGGGCTCCTTCAACCGGGCTTCCCTGGAGAGCGGCTCGTGCCTGAACCTCCCCCTGATGGAGGTCTACGTCGCGAGCTTCCGGCAGGCGCAGCGCGAGTTCAACCTGGAAGGAACGCTCGACCTGAACGCCGCTTTCCGCATTCCCGGGATGCTTCGAACCGACGTGGAAGCGGACGCCGATACCGGCGTTGAGAGCGCGTTGCGGGAAGCCATGAAGGAAGCGTTGGAGGCGCTCAACGCATTCCGGGAGCGCGAGGGCGCGGCCGTGGCCTCAGAGATGCTGGAGCGTTGCCGCAACATCGTCGAACTGGTGGCACGCATGGAGGCGATCCGGGCCAATGCCACGCACGCCTTCCAGAAGCGGCTCCAGGAACGCCTGAAGGAACTGCTGCGGGGCGTGGGAATGGAACCCCAGCGGATCGCGCAGGAAGCTGCCATACTGGCCGATCGCAGCGACGTCAGCGAGGAACTCATGCGCCTGAGGACGCATGCGGGCCAAGTGGAAAAACTGCTCGCCGGAGGCGGCGAAGTCGGCAAGCGCCTGGACTTCCTCCTCCAGGAGATGAACCGCGAGTCGAACACCGTGCTCTCGAAGACCGGAGGACTGGGCGACCTCGGCCTGACCATTACGGATCTCGCCCTGGCGGCGAAGTCGGAAATTGATAAGATCCGGGAGCAGTCGTTGAATTTGGAATAGTAACACCACTGGTAATGAGTACCGTTTTTATCATTTCCGCCCCTTCCGGCTCCGGCAAGTCTACGCTGGTCAACCGTTTAATGGCCAGCGTGCCGGACCTGATGTTTTCGGTGTCCTACACCACCCGCAAGTCGCGGGGGGTGGAGCGGGCGGGGGAGAATTACCACTACATCTCGCGCGAGGAGTTCGAGGCCCGCATCAAACGCGACGAGTTCCTGGAACATGCCTGCGTTTTCGGCAACTACTACGGGACGCATGTGAGCGTTCTGGAACAGGCCCGGGCCGCCGGTAAGGACCTGGTGCTCGACATCGACGTCCAAGGTGCGCGACAATTGAAGTGTAAGATTCCGGACGCGGTTACAATTTTTATCCTGGCGCCCTCCCGGCAAAGCCTGGAGGCACGGTTGCGCTCTCGCGGCGAGGATTCGGATGAAGTGATTGAACGCCGGTTGCGCGCCGCGGCGGAGGAAATCCGGAATTACGACCAGTACGACTACGTGCTGATCAACGACGATCTCGAGAAATCGGAGCTGACGCTGGCTTCCATCGTGCGCGGTGAACGCGCGCGGCGTTCCCGGGTGGAAGAGCAGATCCGGCCGATTCTGGAGTCGTTCGACGTTCTGACAAACGAGCAGCGGTAACTATGCCCGACAAAGCCCCGAGAAACAACATTCATTGCACCCTTCCCGACGATGCGGAACAGAGCACCTACCGGTTCATCATCGTCGCCGCCAAGCGCGCCCGCCAGTTGCAGGGTGGCGCAAGGCCGGTACTCCCCACGTCGTCGAAAAAGCCCACCGTCATCGCCGTTGAAGAGGTTCGGCGCGGCCTGGTGAAGTATTACATGCCCGGCGACGATAGCGAGCCGGAAACGTCGGTGCCCGAAGTCGCACTCTAGGCGGGCGTCCATGAACGTCCTACTCGGGGTGGGAGGCGGCATCGCGGCATACAAGGCCGCCGAGCTCGCCCGCGCCCTCATGGAGCGGGGATGCGGCGTGCAGGTTGTGATGACCGCCCATGCCCAGGAATTCGTCCGCCCCCTGACCTTTGCCGCCCTCACCGGCCGTAAGGTGATAACCGGGATGTTTTCGGAAGCCAGCCCGGACGCCACTTTGTCGAGCGCCGTGGAACACATCGGAGTGGCCCAGGAGAACGAAGTACTGGTAGTGGCGCCTGCCACCGCCAACCTGATGGCCCGCTTCGCAGCCGGGATAGCCGACGATTTCCTTACCACCCTCTACCTGGCGTTCACTGGCCCGGTGGTGCTGGCGCCCGCGATGAATACGAACATGTGGCGGCACCCCGCCACCCAGGCTAACCTGCAAACGCTGCGAAGCCGCGGACACCGCATCGTGGATCCCGAGGACGGGTATCTCGCGTGCGGAGTGGTGGGCCCGGGCCGCCTGGCCGCGATCGAGGAGATCGCCCGCGCCGTAGATGCCGAACTTGGACGCCGCCGGGATCTGGAAGGCGAGACGGTCCTGATCACCGCCGGTCCCACGCAGGAACCGCTCGATCCCGTGCGCTACATTTCCAACCGGTCAAGCGGCAAGATGGGTTATGCCCTGGCCGCCGCCGCCGAAGCCCGCGGAGCGCGGGTCATCCTGATCTCCGGCCCGGTGCACTTGTCGCCTCCCCGAAATGTAACCGTGGTGAATGTCCGGACCGCCCTGGAGATGCGTGACAAGGTGTTCGAAAACCTGGAAGCCGCCGGCATCGTGATTAAGGCCGCCGCAGTGGCGGACTTCCATGTCGCCAAGGTGCCGCAGCATAAGGTGAAGAAGACCGCCGCCCGCATCTCGCTGGAGCTCGACCCCACCCCGGACATCCTTTCCGAGCTGGGACGAAAGAAGGGTGACCGCCTGCTCATCGGCTTCGCCGCCGAGACCCAGAACCTGGCGCAGGAAGCCCGGCGCAAGCTCGAAACCAAGAACTGCGACATGGTGGTGGGCAACCTGGTAGGCGGCACTGAGACGGGTTTCGAAAGTGACGAGAACGAGGTGGTGCTGGCACTCCGTACCGGTGAGACCATCACGATTCCGCGCGCCGCCAAGCGCGAAGTAGCCGACCGCATTTTCGATCAGGCGCTCAAACTCCGCCTGGCCCTCCACGCTGCCCGATGAACCCCGAGCAACTGCGTCAATACCTGTCGTTCTACGAGGACCTGGGCATCAAAACGCTCTACCGCCGCACGCCCGCGCCCGTCGCGGAATCCCCTGCCCCAGGCCTTCAAGCCCAGTCCGAAGCGGGCCTGCCGGGCATTCTTCAGGACATCGGGGACTGCCACCGGTGCCGGCTGCATGAGCAGCGCCACAAGATCGTGTTCGGAACCGGCAATGAGCAGGCGAAGCTGGTCTTCGTGGGCGAAGGTCCAGGGGCGGACGAGGATGAACAGGGCCTGCCGTTTGTGGGCCGCGCCGGCCAACTGCTCACCCAGATGATTGAGAACACCGCGGCGAAGGAAGGGTTCCCGATCAAGCGGTCCGACGTCTACATCTGCAACGTGGTGAAGTGCCGCCCGCCCGGTAACCGGACACCGGAGCCGGACGAGATGGAGATTTGCGGCGAGTTCCTGGCCCGGCAACTCGAAGTCATCCGGCCCAAGGCGATCTGCGCGCTCGGCGGCACGGCGGCCAAGTACCTCACCGGCAGCAAGGACGGCGTCACCCGGATGCGTGGCAACTGGTTCAAGTTCCGGGATATCCCCGTGATGGTGACCTACCACCCTTCCTACCTGCTCCGCGCCTACAATGTGCAGGCCAAGCGCGAAGCATGGGAAGACCTGAAGAAGGTTCTGCACTTCGTCTACGATTGAGCTATGGACGCACTCCGGCGGTGCCGTGTCTAAGCCCAGGCAACTGAAACGCAACGCTGTGGCGACGCTCCCGGAGCACGCGCCGCTGCCGCACGCAGAACCGCCGTGGCTGCGCCCTGCGATTCTGTTGGTTGCCACCCTCCTGGTGTTCACCTGGTTCTCCGGCGACGTAACCGACAACGATGCGTGGTGGCATCTCAAGACCGGCGAGTACATCTGGCAGAATCGCACCTTACCCACGCCCGATCCGTTTGCCCAGACCACCTATATGGGGAAGCCGCTGTACCGCGGCGAGAAACTGGTGCGCGATTTCAACCTGACGCACGAGTGGCTGGCGCAGGTGATCATGTACTGGATCTTCGCCGCGGCCGGTCTTCCGGGGCTGATCCTGGCCCGCCAACTGGTGCTGACCGCACTCTGCGCCATCGTAGGGCTGGTGGCCTGGCGTCGATCCGGCGGATTCTACCGCGCCCTCGGCGCCGCGCTCGCTGCCGCCGCTGTGGCGCAATTCGTAGCGCGCGACCGCCCGTATCTGGTCACGTTCCTGTTTGTCGGGGTAACAATCGCGCTTCTCGAATATCGCCGCTGGCTGTGGCTGCTACCTCCCATCCTGCTGTTCTGGGCCAACTGCCACAGCGGCTTCTTCCTTGGCTGGGTGGTGATGGGGGCATACTGCGCCGAAGCGTTGTACCTCCGCCGGCGCGGGCAGCCTGTGAAGGGTGAGCGCCGCCTCTTCCTGGCGACCGCGATCTCAATCCTGATCTCGGGCATCAATCCGGACGGGTTCCGCGTCTTCGAAGTGCTGCTGCTCTATCGGAACAGCCCGATGCAGAAGATGATCTTCGAGTGGTATCGCCCCAAGTTCTGGGAGGTATCGGCGTTCACGGTGGTGCTGTATGCAGCGGCAGCCGTGCTCTTCCTGGCACGCCGCAGGGTGCGGATTGCGGACTGGCTATTGTTCGGGCTGTTCGCCGCAGCGGCTCTCAGCGCCGTTCGCAATATCATCCTGGTGGGGATCATCGGACCCATCCTGATCGCCTCTTACCTACCGTGGAAGCGCGCGGTTACGACCGCGGTACAGTTCCTCGCGTTGGCGCTGCTCACCGCCGGTTTGGGCTGGCAACTCTCGCATGGCGCCATGCGTTATCGCAGCGCCTGGAATCTCCCCTCCGGCGCGGCGGACTTTCTTCTCCAGCACCGCGCCTCCGGCCGCTTATTCAACACCTACGATACCGGTGGCTACCTGATCTGGCGCCTGTGGCCGCAATTGAAGGTATTCGTGGACGGCCGCGCGCTCAACGAATCGGTGTACGCCGACAGCCAGCGCATCGCGTACAACGCAGAGGCCGACGCGACGGGACCCTCCGCGGAGGAACTCCTGCGCAAGTACGGGATTGATGTGATCGCGATGCCCATGCTCGATTCGCTGGGCAGCGTCTACCTATTGCCCGCCGCCCTGGCCGACCCCTCCCAGAAAGAATGGAAACTCGTCTACCAGGACGCCCAGGCGGTGGTCTACATGCGTACTCCGCCCGCCGGTGTGCAGCCGGTCAACTCCCTCGACGCCTTCACCAGCATGGAAGCGCAATGCAGGATGATGATCGAGAACAGCGGCTTTGCCGGCTGCGCCCTCGCTGTATCCGATGTCTTCGCCAAAATCGGCGACAGCAGCCGCGCCACCCACTGGCGGAGGATCCGCCGGCAGCACAGCGACCTGCCCGACTCTCCGATGCACATCTCAAAGTGAAATTCTCCTCGGTAGGGCGGAAACCCGCCTTGACGGAGGCTGCTGCCCGGGTGTAGCATTATCCCCAATTGCCAGGCGGGGATGTGCCGCCGAGGGGGAAACATGCATCGCTTTTGCATCTTGTCGTTTTGTCTCGTGCTGGCCTGCGCCGCAGCTCATGCGCAGCTCACTCTTTCCACCATTCGCGGCACGGTGACGGATCCGTCCGGCGCCGTAGTGACTAACGCCGCGGTGAAGGTCACCAACGTCCAAACCAACGCGGTTCGCAACACCACCGTGAATGAAAGCGGCGATTTCGAGGTGCCCGACCTGCAGCGCGGCACATACCGCCTCACAGTGACTGCCGAGGGCTTCAATGCCTTCGCGGCCGACAACATCATTCTCGAAGGGAACCAGATCCGGCGCGTCAACGCCACAATGGAGGTCGGCTCCGTCGCGACCGAGGTCGCGGTCAATGCAGGGGCCGCCGTAATCTCGACAGATTCCTCCAAACTCCAGACCTCCATAAGCAGCCAGAGGTACGCGGACGTACCATTAGTGGGCGCGGAGGCGACACTCGATCCGAGCCTGATAATCACTACGGCGCCGCTTGTGGCCCAGACCAATGGGGTGTGGAGTTCGCAATGGGCGGGCCAGAATTCCAACCAGGTGCAGGAGGGCCAGGACGGCCATACCAACGACGGCCCGGTGAACCAAATCAACGACATCCTGGATGTCCAGGAGGTCACCATCGTGGCCGTGAACAACACCGCCGAGTTTGCCCGCGTCGGCTACATGAACCTGGTCACGAAGTCCGGCACGAATCAGTTCCACGGACGCGCCATGTACTGGCACCAGAACTCCGCACTCGGGGCGCGCGAATTTTTTGAGGAAGAGAAGGCCAAGCAGTTGATCCACGTCGCAAGCGGCAGCCTGTCTGGACCGATCATCCGCGACAAGACGTTCTTTTACGCTTCGGCGAACATCCTGAAGGTGCCCAGCAAGCAGTTCTACCTACGGACCGTTCCCACCGCGCAGATGCGCACCGGCGACTTCTCGCAACTGCTCACCCAGAGCCCCCCGATCGTGGTACGGGACCCCCTCACAGGCATTCCATTCCCCAATAACAGAATTCCCGCCGACCGCATCAACGCCGTCTCGGCCCGTGTAAACGAGAAATACCTCCCGCTGCCCAATCGCGGCGGCGCCGACGCCCTGTCCAACAACTTCGGCTTCACCTTTCCGTTCCCCACGGACTACGCGCTGCGCAAGGACTTCACTCAGCGGGTCGACCACCAGTTCTCCAGTAACAATCGCTTGATGGGCCGGGTGATCGAGAATTGGGGCCTTTACGTGCTGCCCACCAACTTCCCGGCGTTCACCTGGACGCGCGTGCGCTTTAACGTCCACACCGTGGTGGAGGACACGCACGTGTTTTCCCCGACCCTCGTCAACACCTTCCGGGTCGGCTTCTACAAGGAGAAGATCACCGACGGCGATACGCTCTACGACGTCACCCCGTTCAAGGGCGACGAGGCGGTGAAGGAACTCGGGATTCAAGGCGTAAACCCGAAAGGCTACAGCGCACAGGGCTTCCCCCGCATGGACATCGATGGTTACCCGACGCTGCGGACGCAGCCCGGCGGCGAGGTTCAAAACGACAAGAACTGGGGCTTCGCGGATACCGCCACCTGGTCCAAGGGGAAGCATGTGCTGCGGTTCGGCGGAGAGTATAAGCCGCAGTCGCGCTTCCAGGGCAACATCCCGGAGGGCACCTACGGGTCTTTCAACTTCAACGGCAGGCTTTCCGGATACGGCTACGCGGACTTCCTGCTCGGGCTGCCGTTCGCCAGTACACGGCTCGACCCGCTCACCGAGCGTACCCTGAAGGCCAATGAACTGGGGCTGTTCATTACGGACTCGTGGAAGGTCACGTCGCGCCTCACCATGGATCTCGGCGTCCGTTGGGACCGCTTCGGCGCGGCCACATATGAGGACGGCCTGATCTTCAACTGGAATCCGTCCACCGGCGAGGTGATCATCCCATCAAGCGGCACCGGTGCCGTTAGCCCGCTGTACCCGAAGACGATCAGCCTGGTGACCGGCGACGTGAAGCCGAGTCCCGATAACGGCAACTTCGTCCCTCGCATCGGGGCGGCTTACAGACTGAGCGACAACTGGGTGGTGCGAGGTGGCTATGGAATCTTCACCGAAACGTTGGGCCGTTACGCCCGCGTCCAGAGCGCCGGGCCGTTCCAACTGAGCGAGACATACAACAACACGGTGGAGAACGGCGTTCCGCTGTTCGCCTTCCCCAATCCTTTCCCGGCCTCAACGGCAGTGGCGAACGTGCCGAGCCAGAGTGTTACCGGCTACCCAAGCCAGACGGAGAATGGCCGGATTCACCAGTTCAACGCCACGGTGGAGCGACAGTTCGGCGACACGGGTGTGCGGGTCTCGTACGTGGGTTCCCGGAACTACGGGATGAACTATGCGATCGGCATCAACAAGCCGCAACCGAGCCTGATCCCGTTCACCGCTTCGCGCCGGCCGTATCCGCAGTTCATTGGCGCGTCCGTGTGGCGCAACAACGGCGAACAGAAATACAACGCTTTCACCGTCCAGGGACAGCGAAAGGCCGGAGCGTTCACGTTCGACGCCCACTGGACCCTGGCCTCGAACTACAGCAATTACCAGAACCTCGAGAACCCATACGCGCCGCTCTTCTGGGAGCGCGACCCATTCACCTCCAGGCAGCGCGCCGTCATCAGTGCGGTCTGGGAACTGCCGGTCGGCAAGGGGCGGCGGTACCTCAGCAACGCGCCGGGCGTGGTGAACCAGGTGCTCGGAGGGTGGCAACTTTACTGGATCGGGTATTTCGAGACGGGCCACTTCTTCTCGCCCACGTTCTCCGCGGCCGACCCGTCGAACACCAACACCAACGGCGGTCGACCCGACCGCGTATGCAACGGCAACCTGCCTTCGAGCGAGCGCAGCGTCGATCGCTGGTTCGACGCATCGTGCTTCACGGTCCCGCCGGCCGGCCGCTTCGGCAACTCCGGTGCGAACGTACTGGAAGGACCGGGCTACAACATGCAGCACATCTCCATCGCCAAGACCTTTCCCATCACCGAGCGCGTTCGCTTCAACTTCACAACGGCGGTCACCAACGCGTTCAACCATCCGAACTTCGATGTCCCGGCGGCCAACATCTCGTCGCCCGGAAGCGTGGGGGTGGTCAGCAACCTGGTTGAAGGGGGCCGCGGACGGAAGATCGAGTTGCGCGGAAGAATCGACTTTTAGGCGCTCTACTGTTGCAGTTCCAGGGTCCGGACGGCGGGCTCCGGCTGGTCGTCGTAAACCCGTTCGAAGCCCTGCGGCACAAGGCGGCGGTAGACTTCAATTCCAGTCTTTACCGCCGCCGACGCTGCCAGGAACCACAGGAAACGAATCGGCTGCCGCATGAGAAACAGCTCCAGGGCCGAGAATAAGCTCACATATCCCAGGTAACCGATAACATAGAAGGGCCACAGCGTCCTCACATTGGCCTTGCCGGGAACAAATGAACAGGTGAACGGCAGCTTCTCGAAACCCGCCAGCAGCACTTCCATCAGCAGCCATGCAACGGTTGCTCCATACGCTATGTGAAGGCCGCCGGCAGTCCAGCCCCAGATCGCCACATGTAACGGCAGCAGCGCGGCGAAGAGCGGGACAATCGCCAACAGCGCCATCGCTTTCCGCACCCCCGCCATGTACTCGGCCGGCTCGCCGCTCTCGGCAATCTGGAACAGCCAGTTGGCCCGCAGTTCGGCGGGCACCGTAAATGCATAACGCATCCCGGAGAGGAGGAACAGCGACATTACCAGGGGAACCGGCAGGAGCACGCCTTCAGGACTCTGCCACCACGTGCGGCTGCCGTGCGCGATCATCGCCGCTACGCTCTGCAGCACAAGTGCCAACCCTCCTCCCGCGTACGCGGCCACCAGCACCCGGTGTTGCCTGCTGCGCGAGACCGTCTGCCACACGAAGTGGAACGAGGCCCGCTCCGCAGGAGTGCGCAACAGGACGCGGTCCGCAACTGCGGTTAACACCCGGGCTGTCCAGCCCGGCGCCCCGTGACGCTCCACGTCCTCGATGGACCTGGATACGCTGCGGCTGTAACTCAACGAGTATGCGGCGCCCGCGATCAGTCCGGCCAGCCCAAGCCCCCAGCACGCCTGCCCGGCCAACTCCCGGTATATCTGCTGGGTCCACCCGAGTTCGTTCTGGTAGAGGCCCACAAACCACAACGGCGGGAGCACGCGCCACAGCGCGGCCGGAACTTTGTGCGGCACCTGCCACGCCGCCCCGAGCGAAAGGAAAAATACCACCAGCAGTGCAGCCACGAGCAGGAGTTGCGCGAGCGGCGCCACACGGCGGAACCTGCGCCACCCAAGGACGTTCATGAGCACGGCTTGCGCGGCGATCATCGCAAGGAAGACGAACGCGCTGCCCGCCACCACCGCGAGCGCATGGCAGCGGATCGACCAGAGCAGCGCGCTAGTGGGGGCATGCTGCACCATGGCGGCCGGAAACAGCACCGTCGGGACAGCGTTCATGACCAGTGTGAACACCGCCCAGAACCCGATCAGCGCGGCTGTCTTGGCGGCGAAGATGGTGCCCAGACGAATCGGCAGGGGCCGCAACACCGCATAGTCGCGATTGTCCGGAAGCAGGGCATCCCACTCCAGCACGGTCACAATCCCCAGCACGGTCATGGAAAAGGAAACGTACATGGCCTTGTCAGGGATGGACGCCATGTCGCGGGCCCATAGCGGCGCCCTCGAAGCGGAGTAATGCAGGTACTCCAAAAAGGGGACGAACACCCCCGGTGCGGTCAAGATTGCGAGGATGCCCACCAGCGTCGGGCGCGTATCCCCGTCCAGGCAGATGAGATCGTTCTCCAGGAAACGGACGAAGAACAACCGCCGCATTTCGCAAAACTGCCTGTACCCGTTTGTGATGCTGCTGAGGGGGGACATGGTGACTAGCCTTTCATAACGGCGACCATCTCTTCGGCAATCTTGACGGTGTCTTCCTGCACCACCAGTTGAGCGAACACATCCTCAAGGGAAGGCGACTCAAGCAGGCGCCTGAGGTGCTCCACCGAATCGTTGGCCACCACCTTGCCCTGCCGCAGGATCAGCACCCGCGTGCAGACTTTTTCCACGACCTCCAGCACGTGCGAGCTGTAAAGGATCACCTTGCCCTCGCGGGCCAGTGAATGGATGAGGTTGCGGAAGATCAGCGCGGTAGTGACGTCGAGCCCCGAGAGCGGCTCGTCGAAGATCAGCACTTCGGGATCGTGAAGCAGCGCGGCCGTAATCAGCACCTTCTGCTTCATGCCTTTCGAGTACGATGCGATCGGGGAGAACCTGTATTCAAAGAGAGAGAACAGGTTCAACAACGCCTCAATTTTCTCGTTGAGGGATTTCTCGGGCAGGCCGCGCAACCGCCCGGTCAACTGCAGGTATTCCCGCCCGGTCAGGTACGGGTATAGGTACGGCTCCTCGGGGACGTAGCCCAGCACGCGTTTGAACGCCACGAGATCTTCCCGGATATTGCGGCCGCCGTACCAAGCTTGTCCGCAGGTCGGCTCAAGGAGTCCCGTCAGCATTCTGACGGTGGTGCTCTTCCCGGAGCCGTTAGGCCCAAGATAGCCAAGTACCTCACCCCGGCCGACGCAGAAACTCACTTCATCCACGACCGCCCGGTGGTGATACCGCTTCGTCAATCTCGATACTTTCAGCATCTGGTCGCCTTCCCGTGTCGCATTAGACTCCGGAAGGCCGGGCGGTGTTCCCAAGCTCCGGACGCTGCCGCGTGAGCTTGCTTTCGGGAGAAAAGGATAGTAGCCTCTCTTTTTTGTGTATCAAAGGCGTTGAGCGCCGCCGATTGGGGAAGTCATGGACGGATTCACCGAGGTAACAACACAAGGACTCGGAAGCCGGTTGCTGCAGTCGATCAAAGGAGTGCTCCTTGGGCTGGTTCTCTTTGTCGCCGGCTTTCCGGTCCTGTGGTTCAACGAGGGTTATGCAGTAAAAACGGCACGGTCCTTGAGCCAGGGCGCGCACGACGTCATCAGCGTGATGCCGGACAGAGTCGACCCGGCGAATGAAGGCAAACTCGTGCACGTGGCCGGTCTCGCGACCACCACCGAAACTGTCGCTGATCCGCTTTTCAAGGTATCCGCCCAGGGCATTCGGCTACGTCGCACAGTCGAGATGTATCAGTGGAAGGAGAGTTCGTCCAGCCGGAAAGAAAAGGACGTCGGCGGCAGCGAGACCACCAGGACGACTTACCGGTATGCGCCGGTCTGGTCGGAACAAGCGATCGAATCCGCGGCCTTCAAACGTCCAGAAGAGCATCAGAACCCCGCAATGCCCTTCAGGTCCGCAGACTACGTAGCCGATCGGGTGATGCTCGGCGCCTTTCGGCTGAACGGGGATCAGGTGGCCCGCCTGACCGGGGGAGATCCCGTTGATGTTTCCGCGGCTGGACTGCCCGATTCCATTCGGGGCCGGGCGCACCCGCTGGAGTCCGGCTTCCAGATTGGCGATCCGGCCTCTCCAAAAGTAGGCGATCTGCGCATTACTTTCAGCCGCCTGAAACCGGTGGAGGTGAGCGTGGTGGCGCGCCAGTTGGGCGACAGGTTTGAAGCCTACAGTGCGAAGGCCGGCGGTGCCATCGAACTCGTGGCCATGGGGGTTCAGAGTGCCGATGCCATGTTCGCCAGGGCCCAAACCGAGAACGTCGTGCGGACCTGGATCCTTCGGGGTGTGGGGCTGATCCTGATGCTGATCGGCCTGGCGCTCGTGCTCAACCCGCTTGCGACTTTCGGTGACGTTGTGCCGTTCGTGGGTAGTCTTCTGCGGGCCGGAGTAGGGGTGCTCTCGTTCGTGGTCGCGCTGTGCCTGTCGCTGTTGACGATCGCGGTCGCCTGGATCACCTTCCGGCCGCTGGTGGGGGTTACGCTCCTGGCAGGTGCGGCCCTGTTGGTCTACGGCACGGTGCGGTTCCGCAAACGGGCGGCCGCGAAGCCAAAGGGCTTGACGGCTGCCGCCCAGTAAGCCGTCCGTTGTTCAGAACACCAGGCCGAGCGCAATTTGATACGAGCGCGGCGTTACGAAATGCGTGCCGCTGAACGTGGACAAGAAATTGTAGAGCGCCACCTTATTGGTCAGGTTAGTGACGGCGAACCGGAGAACAGCGCGCACGTGTTCGGCATGGAACAGGTTGTCCGTCCCTGCTCCGATGTCCAACAAATGGCGGGGTGCCACGCGGGGGGGATTGTGATCGTCGTTTTCGGCGCCCTCTTTCGGTATCACCAGCCTGGTGGCACCATAATTAGTGGAATTGCATTCGGCGCCCGTGAGCGGAGCGTCGAGAGTTGGCCGCGCGCCGCCGCAAAAAAAGCCGATGGCGGATTGCTGTGCGCCCGTGAGTCCGAGCGCATCCTCCAGGCTGCCCACTGATCCGGCGACCATCCCACTGTCGTACCGCCAGGTGAAGGAGACCCACGGCCCTGTATTGCCGTGCTGATACCGTAAGTTGGTTGTCTGCTGAAAGGCCTGATCGTGGTCGATGCGGAAAACGGCATCGCCGCGTACATCGTTATTGAAGATGAGGCCACCGGTTTCCGGGCCGAAGTATCGGGCCCTGGTGTGGCCCATAGTGGTGTACCACATAAAGCCGTGGAGGTTGGGAGTCCCGATCCGCACCGCCACTCCGTCCAGTTTCGACTTCCTCCAGGAGATCGGGAATGCGATCGGAGTATCCAAGACCGTGCCGAAGTCATAAGCGTTTTTCGTGTACTTCCAGAAATAGTCGGCGCTGGCAACCACAAAACGACCGAAGGCCTGTTCGAGCCCGGCATTGTATTGGTTGCGAGTTCCTGGACGCAAAGGTTCACTTACTGCCCCAAATACATTCGATGCGAGCCCTCCGACTCCCGTGGCGCTCGATAAGACGAGATTTTCGTTATATGGAGTTTCAAATGTTCGCGAATAGCCGGCCCGCATCACGGTACCCGTCGGCTTGATCAGATAGGAGAATCCAATGCGAGGTTGGGCGCTTGAGTCTGTGATAATCCCGTGGTAAGAGTCCACGCGCAGACCCGGGTGAATCGTCAGATTTCCGAAGCTGAGGGAGTCTTGGACATAGAATGCGTACTCATTGACATTGGTGCTGCCGGTGAAGCGAAACAGTTTTCCACCGCGCGTCAGATCGTAGGGCGGCAGTCCGGGAAGCAATGCAGGATTGGGCACGAAACCCGCACCGGCACACATCCCCGGGTCGGCAATCGTGGGAAGCCGCTGCGGGTCACCCGTGTTATCCAGACAAACCGCATTGTAGGCTGGATCCGTTATTCCAAATGAGAAGTTTTCGTCCAGGCGGGTCTGCATGAGCTGGGTACCGATCTTCAGGTTGTGACGTCCACTCGCATAAGAGATATCCGCTTTGATGCCCCAATTCGTCAGGGTCCGGTCCTGGGCGATTGTCGCCGGCAGATCAGCGAAGGGATCCCGGCTGGGATAGTAGTTCACATGATCCGTTCTATAAAAAGGGTTGACCGTCAGTATCATCTTGGCTCCGAAGGTGTGTTGATAACCTGGCGCCAGGTTGAAGGTTGTGGACTTCTGTTTCTGATCCTGGCCGGGCTGATCG
Source organism: Bryobacteraceae bacterium (assembly GCA_035561075.1). Taxonomy (GTDB): domain Bacteria; phylum Acidobacteriota; class Terriglobia; order Bryobacterales; family Bryobacteraceae; genus JAMCRM01. Next base: position 1,222 of record DATMYF010000077.1, on the reverse strand, counting down.
TAAGTGTTAGGAATCTGAAACCAATTGCGGGCCGCAAACAGGTTGAGATGGATCGTGTCAGTGCCGCTTGGCTGGTAGTCGAAGCGATCGAAGATAGTCCCGTTGTTGCCGACCGCGTGGATCGGCATGAATTCGGGTGTATCCAAAAAACGGCCCGATCGAAGTGCGTTGACTGCGAGAAAGTTACCGGCTTTAGGGCCTCCGAGTGCCAGCGTGGCATCCTCCGAGTAGGTGGCGAACGAGTTCCACTGCGCCATGAAACGCCCGCTCGGCTTCTGCCCCAGACCCGATTTCGTGACGGCATTTACAATCAAGCTGGTCTTGTCGCCGAACTCAGCCGCGGGCGTGCCGGTGATGAGTTCCATGGACTGAATCGCATTTATGGGTACCTGCGTGGAGAAGCTTTTGCTCTGCTGATCGCTGATCGGCTGGCCATCTATCGAGAAGCTCGTCTGCGCATGATCGCCCAAGGGATGGAAGAAACCGTTCGAATCGGCGGCCACGGCCCCACTGCTCAATGTAACGGCATCACTCAATCCTGAACCGGGAGTAGAAACGGGCAGCTTGTCGAGAGTTTTAGTGTCAACGTCGTTGTGGGCGTAGGGGACATTCTCGAGGAGGTCGGCACTGGCCGCTTCAACAGTTACGGTGGTCTTCTCTCCCGCGAGTGCAAGCTGGACTTTGAGGTTTATGGGAATCGCGCCGCGAACCGTCACGTCCTGATCGTAGGGGGCAAAATCCGGAGCGTTCACTTCCATGTGGTAAGGGTTGGGCGGGATATTCGTAAACCGGAAAGCACCAGTATTATCAGTCACTACAGATTGCCTGTAGTTTGAAAGGCGATTGATAATGCTGACGGCTGCCTGGGGAACCGCCGCTCCCGAGGGGTCCGTGACCGTCCCCCCCAGGCTGCCGGCATTGCCGGGCGATTGCGCAGCAAAACTGTTGAAGGAATTGAGAGAAAACAGACTAAAGCTCAAACAAGCGAGGAGTCGCCCCATGCCGTGAGCATATGGAAGGCTTCCCGGTTGCGCCTACATCATTCTTGTGGACGGGCACAATTGGGCGCGAGCGGCCCGTCGGCTCTAGATCATCAATGGGGGCAGGCCCCACCTCTGAACTGATAAAACATTCTTGAAAGGAAACGTTTGATCAGATCAGAGGCAATACTGGGCCTGCCTGGATACCAGATTACAGGCATCGACGAGGAAAGTGGAAGGGT
>DATMYF010000076.1:0-9370 GCA_035561075.1 Bryobacteraceae bacterium | reverse complement strand
TTTTCCTTTCAACAAGAACCTTCCAGCGGTGCCCGTTCTGCGAACATGCGCTAACATGCGCGCGGCTGCAGGCAGCGCGTCCCAGGGTTAACTCGGCGCCGCGCAGATCTTTAGCGGGAAAACCACCGCATGAGGCGCTTCCATAACGAAGGCCGGAGAACTGGCAGTAGTAGCGTGGAGCAAACTAGAACTGATGTGGATGGTTCCATGGCAGGATGAGTATAGTTTCTGATCCGCTGGCCTCCAATACTGACTTTGGTTAACACCGGGCGGCGCCAGGACGGCTGGACCGGGCCTCCGTTGCGACCGGAAGCCCATTCCATGGGTATGATTCTCAAGCATCTTAGGCGTTCGCGCGTACCTTACGACCTGTTCCGCGAGGCGCGCTCCTGTGGATGCAACATCAGCGCGGGTGATTAGCTGACAGGTTCTTTTCGGCGGGACCAAAAAAATCGAAGTACAAGCCCGCATATCGGCCGGCAGCGCGTGACTAGCGCTGCCGGTATGCGCCGTTCCGTATTGCCCCGGATCACTGCTCACGTATCGTTCGCCATCTGGCGCGCTGGCGGGAAAGACGGTTCTGCAAGGCGTCAGGCGCGCGCAGAACCGTGCTTGTGAACCCGATTACCAGATGAACTTCAGCCCAAGCTGGATGCTGCGCGGCGTATTCGAGTTGCCCCTCGACACCGCGTTCTTGTTCAGGTTCCGAAAAGCGCGCTGTTCGGATCGTTGGTGAACTGCTGGATATACATCGAATAGGTATTGGTGGCGTTGAAGGCCTCCGCACGGAACTGCATGCTCGTCTTCTCGGTGATTTGCGTCCGTTTGGTCACGGAGATATCGACCTGCGGAACGAGACTGTCTGGGCCCGTTCCGCCGCCCTGTGATGCGAGCGTGAGCAGGTTACCTCCGAGCACGGTACCGGGGTGCTCAAACCGGAACCTGTCCTGTTTCGGAGAACGCGATCTGCCGAACGCGCCTCCTCCACGGGAGTTCAGGTCAGTTCCGGTGGAACGTTGCCGTAGGACCAGGGCGCTTTGAACGGTCCGGCTTTCGGCCGCTCGGGCACCACCCCCGGCTTCAGTTGCCGCGCGAGTTCGAGACCCGCGTTCACCATTTTGGTCCCGGCGGCCGTTTCCAACCGGCTTACTCCGATGCGCGTCTCATAGCCGCCGCCGTTCGGACCGAAAGCGTCCTCGGTGGGTACGTATCCCACCCATCCGTTCGCCAGTTCGACGGGGAAGGTCTTCGGAAACGGGCTCTTGGCCTTCAGGTCCAGACCATACCGGCAAAACAACTCCGCTGGATTCGTGACGAACACGGCGCCGCCCAATTGAACAGCCTGGACCTCGACCTCTTCATAGGGCTGCTTGAGGGTGAGGGCGTGAAGCAGCAGCGCGCGCTTGGCGAAGCCCAGGTCCGCGGCGTTCACGGCCTTCGGATCTTTTCGGACCAGTTCCAAAGATCGCTCGACACGCCCCGGGGAAGGCACACGGTAATTCAGCCGCAACAAGGTCGAGCGCGCGTCGATCGGCGCAAGCACGCCGGGATGCATGGTAAGGAGCGTCTTCACGACTTCGGCTCCGATGCGCCCGCCGACATACGCCGCGCCGTTCTCGCCGCCGCGCTCGGCATAGGGGCTTCGGTTATCCACCTGCGTGACGTCGCCGCACGCGCCTGGAAGGAAGACAACGATCGCGTTCGGTCCCATCGCGCCGCGAATCACCTGCTCCATGTTGTAAATCCAGTTGGCCGAGATCCCTCGCGGGCTGGTAGTGGCGTGGCAGGCGAAGTTGACTACGCAGCCGAGGAGTTTCCCCGATGCGTCCCAGCTACCGACGACTCCGACTTCCGGGTCCACGGGCCCCGCATAGTCCAGCATGTCCGGATTGCCCTTGCCCGGATGCGTCCACGTGAGGCCGTTCTTCATCCGGTGACGGCGGTTGAACGCTACCTGGTCTTCCCGTCCCGAACCCGCGCCGCACAACGCCGGCACACGCTTGCGGTCCGCCTCCGTCACCGCGGCTGCGATCTGCTGGATCACGTCCGCCGTGTACTGCAGATCGCCCGCGCGCTCCTGCGCCAGTTTCTGCATCAGCGGCGAAGCGTGCGCGTAGTCGCTGGGATGTAAGCGCGCGACCGGTCCCGAGGAGTGGGAGTGCGAGGCTGCGACCAGCACCGATTCAGGGGCGATTCCGCAACGGCGCTCGATCTCCTTGCGCGCCGCCTGCACCACGTACCGGCCGATCGCGACCGTGTCTACGCCAACCAGGGCGACCCGTTTGTTGCCGTCGTCGAAGACGGCCGCCCTGACCTTGCAGGGGTCGTGGAATTCTGTATGGTAGGAAGGCCCCAATCCTCCCGGCTTCTCCATGCCGATCTTCGGGCTGATGTCCCGCTCGGCGAAGCCTGACCGGTATCCTACAGCCTTGGCGGCGATCCCCGCGCTCAACGCCGGTGTCATCCCGCTTGCCAGAAACGTCCTTCGATTCATTCCCAATTCCTCTTATCTCCAATCGACCGTCACCCTGCTGGGCATACGCCTGATAATCCAACCCGCCAGTTGCGGCCCGGCATCCTCCGCATGACGTAATCATCTCACGGCAAAGCCGGGGGCTTTCGGTTGTGAGCCGCTCGAAGCAGCTATGCGGAGCGCTAACGAGGCCCCAGGTTTCTGTTGGGCCAGCTTAGCGGCCAGATACCCACCCATCAAAGGGGTTCCCTTTTTCCGGAGCCGGGCTTCCACGGTATCAAACCCTCGGAGGAGGTGAGAAACGTCGCCAACGCCGGCGTGGGACGGCCGGCGAGTAGAAGAAGCTTGGCGTTGTGTGAAAGACCGGGGAGGAGGGCCAGAATACCCGGTTGGACCAGACGGCGGCCCGAGTGCCGTTGCTCATCGTACTCGGCCCGCTCTCCGGGCTTCGGGTTCCGATTGTAAACCCTCCAGGCCATCCCTACGTCCACGTGGAAGCTGGCTGTCCGGAGATGTCTCTCGATGTGGCGGCTGCTGCCCGGCACACCGGAGAAAATGAGATTGGCTTCCGGAAGCTCCGCGGGGAGATTGGGAGTAGTGGAAATCTTGGTCTGGACGCCATGCCTTTCCAGCCACTGTGCCAGCCGGATGATGGCGAACGCGTCCCTGGCGGACGTGTATTCCTGGTAGAGCCTGGGGGCGCCCCAGGCTTTCGCCAGCAAGCGAATACCCGGGCGTTCCCGCCACAGCTCGAATTGCGTCAAGTACGCGTTCCGCATCGCGACCTGCCGGTCCTCCCAAAGGAGGCAAACAGGAGTCGGAACGACCAGTTCCACCGGCCGGCGGTTCTCCAGAAACGACCTCCAGAAAGACGGAGGATCGCGCCACCCCGTCTCGCTGGGGATCCCTCGATGACAGCGTCTTGTCGATCACGATGAAGCCGAGCGCGGCACTTAGCAGGGTACAAGATACCAAGAGGGCGATGACCAAGCGTCGGTGCGGAGGGGTTTCCCGCCGCGTAAAATCGGGACTCCAGGCCGGGTCGCCGGGCTCCTCGAAGCTGCACATCAGTTGGGTGGAGCCGAGGGGAATGGAGAGGCGGAGAGGGAACCCCGGGGATTCCACCTCATAGAACTCCTTCAGCCTCTGCCGAAGCCGGGCGATCTGTACCCGGACCGCGGCGTCGGTCTTGGGATCGAAATCCGGCTTGCGGCCGAGCACGTCAACGGCCAGAGCGTACTGCTTGCACGCCTCGCCCTTGTGTTCCCAGAGGTACGACAAGAGGCGGCGGAGAGTGGGCGCCTGCCGGAACGTTCGACTCTCGAGAATCCTGCTGAAGCTCAGCTCTACCGGATCTGGCTCCTCGGGTCTTGCCGGGGCTTCCGAACTGGAACGTGGCTGATACTCGCCTTCACCCAAGCACCTGCTCCCCATCGTGGGGACGATTGTATCACTTCCGGGCTCCGCCCAGAAAAGCGTTGGGGCCGGTTGCGCGGAGGGGGCAAAGTTCAGGTACTCGCGCATTCGCTGGAGCAACTCCTTCCCACTCAGAAACATACTGCAATCGGCCCAGACGCGAGTTGTCAACCGGTGCAGCGGGACCGAGATGAACACGTTCCATCTGGAGAGCGGAGCTATAAGTTGGTTTTATGAGGAGGTTCTCCGGGCTTGTGCTTCCTCGACTCGGACTCGAACCTACAACCCTTCGGTTAGCCGCCTCGCGTTGCGAACCCAACAGTTACACGCGCCAAGAGGGGATTGTTTCTGAGATTTGGAGGGACTCTGGTGGGACTCGCCCGAAGCTGGAGCACGCTCTTCCGTGGGCCTGGGTGCCACGGCCACCGCCACGGCCAACAGGCGTATGGTCACCATCCGCGCCAGACATTTTGTCTTTTATCTTCAACCTCGCGCGCCGTCGCCCGCCTGGGACGCGGCCGCAGCGGGTCTATGATCAGGTCGGTGCCGGTGGCGGGCCCGGCGGCTCGCGCCGGCGGGGTCTTTGACAACACCCCGGGAATACCAAACGAACCCAATCCCAAAAACGGACAGTGCCGCCGAGGCGCGCTCATGCTCCCTCAGTCGAACACCACGGTTTTATTGCTGTAGCACAGGATGCGGTGCTCCAGATGCCAGCGGACGGCGCGTGATAAGACGACGCGCTCAAGGTCGCTGCCTTTCTGGATGAGGTCCTGAAGGCTGTCACGGTGGGTGACGCGGGTGACGTCCTGCTCGATGATGGGGCCGTCGTCGAGCACTTCCGTGACGTAGTGGCTGGTGGCGCCGATCAGCTTGACCCCTCGCTGATAGGCGGCGTGATGCGGGCGGGCGCCGCTGAAGGCCGGCAGGAACGAGTGGTGCACGTTGATGATGCGCCGCGGGTAGCAGGCCACGAAGGCCGGAGAGAGTACCTGCATGTAGCGCGCCAGCACTACCAGGTTCACCCCATGTTTGCGTAATAGCTCCATCTGGCGGCGCTCGGCGTCTTCCTTATTAGCGCGGTCCACTGGAATGTGGTGAAACGGGATGCCGTGGAAGCCGGTGATTTCCGCGGCATCCGCGTGGTTGCTGATCACCAGCGGGATGGTGCAGGGAAGTTCGCCGGCGCGGTAGCGGTGCAGCAGGTCCGCCAGGCAGTGCTGGTAGCGCGAGACAAAGATTGCGACGGTGGGGCGGGCCGAGGAATACTCCAGACGCCAGCGCATCTCGAAACGCTCGGCCACGGGAATGAAGGCCTCCCGCACGGCGGCTTCGTCCGGGAGGTCGAATCCCTCCAGATCCCATTGCACCCGCATGAAGAAGAGGCCGAATTCGCTGTCCTGGTGCTGGTCCGCGTGCAGGATGTTGGCGCCGTGCGAATAGAGGAAATTGGCGATGCCCGCGACCAGGCCGCGCTGGTCCGGACAACTGATCAAGAGGGTTGCGGTGTGCTGCATGGGAAACTCCAGTGTAACCGGCGCCGGGGGCCAACGTCCGGACGCAAGTGCTAGGATAAGGGTTCGAGAAAACCCCCTTATGAAGCGAATTTGCGCGTTTCTCTTCCTCCTGGCGCTGCCGCTGGCCGCGCAGGAATCCAAGATTGCCGTCGTCGGACTGGTGCACTCCCACGTCTGGGGCCACCTGAAGACTATGGTTGAGGGCAAACAGGCGAAGCTTGTCGGCATCGCCGAGAGCAACCCCGAGTTGGTGGCCGAAGCCAAAAAGCGCGGCGCCGCCTCTGCTGCGTTCTACACCGACTATAAGAAGATGCTGGCCGAAACCAAGCCGGACATCGTGTGGGCATTCGTCGAGAACAACCGCCATCTGGAGATCGTGGAAGCCTGCGCGCCGCTCAAGATTCACGTCATGTTCGAGAAGCCTCTGGCGTCCACTTACAAGGAGGCGCTGGCCATCCAGCGGCTGGCGAAGAAGCACGACATCCAGGTGATGTGCAATTACCAGATGGCCTGGTGGCCGGCGAATTACGCAGCCAAAGCGCAGGCCGATGCCGGCGTGGTGGGCAAGGTGTGGCGCCTGCACGGCATTGTCGGGCATGGGGGACCGGGCAGCCAGGGGGTGGCCAGTAAGTACTTCTTCGATTGGCTGACGGACCCGGTGAAGAACGGCGCCGGCGCCCTGATGGATTTCGGCTGCTACAACGCGCTGTGGTCGCTGTGGTATCTGGGGAAGCCCGAGACGGTCTTCGCCCAGGTGAACCAGTTGCGTCCGGAGACCTTCCCCAAGGTGGAGGACAACTCCGTCATGGTGCTGCACTATAAAAACGGCGTGGGCATCTACGAGGGAAGCTGGGACCTGCCGCGAGGCTTCCAGGAAGTGGAGGTTTTCGGCCGGGACGGCAGCCTCCTGATGCGCAACGCGAGTGTGGAACTGCGCAAGGGCCGTGGCGAAGCGCAGTCCGTGGCGCTTGAGCCGCTGCCGCAGGAAAAGGCCGAGCCGATCGCGTTCATGGTAAATGCCATCCGGAGCAAGAAGCCCATCGAGGGCATGACCGCGCTGGACATCAACGTCGGGGTGGTGGAAATCATCGAGGCCGCTAAGCAGTCCGTGAAGACGGGCCGGGCGGTGGCGCTGCCCCTCAAACCGTAAACGGTATGTTGAGTCTGCTGAACTGCCGCGAGCGCCAGGCCCGGTTGGTGCACGTGATGCGTGATCATCGGCTGGACGTGGTGGTGTTGTCGAATCCGAAGACCATTCACTATTTCAGCGGCGCCCTGACGGACCCGGCGCAGCCGCAGGCATTCGGCATCCGGGCCTCGGGCGAGACACTGCTGGTGACGAACGCCAGGCCGGAGCAGGCGGCTGCGGACGAAGTGCTGCTCTATACCGGCTACACGCTGGAGCGCCCTTTCAGCCGCGCGACCATGCACCAGGAACTGGTGGCGATGGTGGCGCGGCGCTACCGCCGATCCGGGCCGGTGGCGCTGGAATTCGATTACGCAGGGCACGCGCTGGGCGCGGCGCTCGATCCGGTGGGCGACATCACTCCCCACCTCCAGCGCATGCGACGGCGCAAAGATGCCGATGAGATCGCGGCAATCCGGGAGTGCATCCGGATCACGGAGGCGGCGTACGGGGCGGTGAAGGCACGGCTCGAGCCGGGCATGACCGAATACCAGGCCTACAACATCATTTCCGAGGCAATGGTGAACGCCGCCGGGAGGTCCGTCGAGGTGCGGGGCGATTTTGCCGCCGGAACGCGCGGGATCAACGGCGGTGGGCCGCCCACCGATCGCAGGCTCGAATCCGGCGACCTCTACATCCTGGACCTTTTCCCGCTGCACCAGGGCTATGTGTGCGACCTCTGCCGCACGTTCGTGGTGGGGACGCCCTCGGAGGAGCAGCAGGCGGCTTGGAAGCATGTGATGGCGGGCCACGACGTGGCGTGCCGGGTGATGCGCCCGGGGGCAACGGGCCGGGACGTCTATCGCGCAGTGCGGGACCACATGGAGTCGTACCCGAAATTTCGCGGGTCTTTCAGTCACCATGCCGGCCACGGAGTCGGGATGGACGGTTGGGAGTTTCCATGGCTGACGCCGGGCAGCGACCAGCCGCTGGTGGAAGGTGAAGTGATCGCCTGTGAGCCCGGCCTGTACGGGGAAGAACTGCGCGGCGGCATCCGCCTGGAACACAATTACCTGGTAGGGAAGGACGGGGTGACGGCGCTCGATTCGTTCCCGATGGATCTGTAGGCGGGCATGGACGAGAACCAGGCGAGAACCGCGCGGACGGCCGCACAGATTGAGCAACTGCGGCGGCTCGGTTGGTATCACAGCATCGAATGCGCCGACGGAACGGTCATCCCGGGCCTGCAGAGCATCGAGCACCTGAAGCTGAGATGCGAGCAGTTCCCCATTCCGCGCGACCTGCGCGGCAAGCGCGTGCTGGACATCGGCGCGTGGGACGGCTGGTTCAGCTTCGAGATGGAACGGCGCGGGGCGGCCGTGGTGGCCGTCGATTCGACTCCCAACAAGACCTTCCTTCAGGCGCGGGAGATGCTGGGGTCGAAAGTTGAGTACGTGGTGGAGGACGTCTGCCGTCTTACGCCCGAGCGGCTCGGCTATTTCGATATCGTGTTGTTCCTGGGGGTGCTTTACCACCTGAAGCATCCGCTGCTGGGCCTCGAAAAAGTGTGCGAACTTGCGACCGAGATGGTCTGTGTCGAGTCGTTCGTGACGGACGATGGCAGCGACATGGCCGCGCCTCCGCGTCTCGAATTCTACGAGAAAACGGAACTCTGCGGACAATTCGACAACTGGTTCGGGCCGAACGTTCCGGCCTTAATGGCGATGTGCCGGACGGTCGGTTTTGCGCGGGTGCAATTCGAGAGCGTGCTCGGAGATCGTGCGCACGTCACCTGCTTCCGGAAGTGGGAACCTGTCGAAAACCCGGAAGGCGCGCCGCCGCGACTGGCGTGTGTGGAGAACTCCGCGTTTCTCGATTTCAGCTTTTCGAACCGCCGGGACGATTACGTCTCTATGTGGTTCGAGACCGAGGCATCGAACCTCACCACCGATGATGTCTTTCCGCGAATCGGCGGCTTCGGCTCCCGTGCGGTCTCGGTGCGCAACTCGGGCGGCAACGGCTGGCATCTGAACTGCAAACTGCCCCCGGGGCTGGGATCCGGCTGGCACGATGTAACCCTGAGTGTCGGGCGAAGCGCGCTCAGCAACAGCCTGCGGATCGGCATCGATGTTACAGACGAGCCGGTCGAGCAGGGTGAGCCGCGACTCGAAATCGCCAGCCTGACCGACGGCAAGACGTGGGAGTGCAACAAAGTCCATGGCGGAACCGACAGCTGGGTAACGGTGTGGGTGAGGGGCCTGCCGGACGGAGCCGATCGCGACAACACAGTTGTGCGCATCAACGGAAGTGAGATCGCGCCGCACTACATTTCCGGACCGGACAAGCAAGGTTTGAGGCAGATCAACACGCCGCTCCCGTATGGTCTTCAGCCCCGGAAGTACCGGCTCGCCGTAAGGGCGAAGACGGTGCACTCCCAGACCGTCGAGTTCGAGCTGGTGTGAAGGGAATTATGGCCGCGAATGAACGCGAATAAACGCAAATAATACGAAGACCGTTTTGGTCTTATTCGCGTTCATTCGCGTTCATTCGCGGCCCAATCGTTTTACGCGAAACGTACCGCTACCATCTGGTGCCCCTCGAGTTTCGGAAGGACGAAGTCGGTGCGGCCGTTCGCTGTTGTGAACTTCAGCGCGGTGCCTTGCGGCGCGAGTGAAACATCTCTTACGGTCTTTGGCGTACGGAGCGAAACCTTGACGTCATGGATCGGGATTACGTCTTCGATGATGTCGAAGTCCTGGCCGCGGCGCTCGGGGATGTAGTGCAGCAGGTGCAGCACCCAACGGTTCTCGCGGGGCTGGTCGTTGATGGCGGCCAGCG
>DATMYF010000075.1:0-39041 GCA_035561075.1 Bryobacteraceae bacterium | reverse complement strand
GGCCTTTGACGTGGTCGTCGTCTGGCGGTTCGATCGGTTTGCGAGGAGCGTTAAGCAACTGGTCCTGGCACTGGAGGAGTTCCGCACGCTGGGCGTCGACTTCATTTCGGAAAGGGAGGCGCTCGACACCAGCACGCCTATGGGCGAGGCCATGTTCGCGATCATCGCCGCGATGGCGCAACTTGAGCGGCGGGTGATCCGTGAGCGCGTTATGGCGGGATTGGAGTACGCCCGGGAGCGGGGCACCAAGTCTGGCCGGCCGATTGGGCGGCCCCGGCGGGTGTTCGATCGCGAGGCCGTCGTGCGGCTAGTGAAGGAGGGGCACTCGATCCGCCAGATTGCCCGGGAGACGAGCCTGGGCGCGGGGACGGTAGCAAGGGCCCTCCAGGCGGCCAAAGACGGCCCGGGTGCGCGCCAAAAGCCCGCTGCGTAGATTTGGAACAGGCCCTGGCAGGACGGGCGCGGCTCGGACCAGGGCAGGTCGGACGGCGCCGACGCAAACGGCAAGATCCCAGCGGGACCGCGCCACGCAGACCGGGGAAGCAGGTCAGCAGTTGACCACCGGCCCGACCTGGCCCGCCGCATACCTGAGGCACAATATTCACGCGGATGTGCTAGCGTCCTCGTCCATGCGGACGTGAGGACGTATGCGGACCCGCAATCACGGTTCTTATTCCCAGGACATCCATTTGGCAGAAAACCTCTATTCTGGTGTCCGCACCCGTCCTCACGTCCGCGCAATCGGGTGTTCCTCGCTCGCGGCCCCCGTCTCGGCCGGCGCGCAAACCTGAAAAACAGAGCGCAAGGGGGCTATGGAACCAAAACTTCAAAAAGGCCCTATGGGGGAGTCCCCCGGGAGCCGAGGGGCAGGGCCGGCGGCGGTCACGGGCGTGCGGCGAACCGCGGAATCCGAGTTTTGGGCGTAGGGACGGCCGGGAATCCTAGCGGGCCAAGGTGGCCGGCACGGTTAGAAGGATGGTGTGCCAAAAGCCTCCTGTCAATCGGTGTCGAGGGACCGCGGATCTAAAACACTTTCAGGGAGGATTCGGATGCGCCAAAACGAAATGGTTGTGGAACGATGAGGGGTGCGTCCGACTGATCCCCTCCACCCAGGCCACCTACGGATGTTAGTGTGAGGCTGACAGGTTTCCCTATCGCACGATAAGTATCGATGTCAGAGTAAGTTATACGTATCCGTGTGAGGTGTGCGAGGCTGCCGACGCAGCATTCTAATTAGCTTGTACTCGGTATGTAATTCGCCTTTGGGTAAAACAGCCTCACAGCCTCACACGATGGTCCTAAGCTCTTTCTTGTAAGGGGTTTGCGCGTGTGAGTCAGTTACGACGTAGCCTCACACGTGCCGCGTTGATGCCAGACTGGGAGCTTGGGGGAAGGGCTTTCCTTCGGCCTGGGGGCGGTCGCGGCAACCCCTCGCTGTGCCCAGAAGAATGCCTCATGGGCGGAGCCCCTTACCGTTTCATCGGGCGCCTGGGTGCAACTGCAGAACGACGCAGACCGAAGCCGAAGAGAGGGTGCGGATTTAGCGGGGGTCGCGGCCGAGAAATTCTTGGGCGGGGTCCTTCGAGCCTCTGCCTATACAAATACCGCGGGTGCAGGAATACAAGGACAGCGAGTGGTGGCAATTCGGGCGGAATGGGGTCACCGCACCAATGCAGGGAGAGTCGCTCTCCGCCTTACTCTCCCTTCAGCCGGGCCGATCAGTTTGGCGTTGCGGCGGCCTCTGGGCCACACTGCCCGCCAGGACTATGCTCAAGTGCTTTATCTGCTTCGCCTCGGCAAGGTTCGATTGGAATCATCAAGTAGGGCGAGGATCCAGCCGGAGAGTCCGCGTGTTCTACGAGAGTGTGGCTTGGCGGATCCTTGAGCCGGCGCCGTGTGGTGGAGCCACCGCCGAGGCTCTCGGTGCCAATTGCTCACGATTGTCGGTTCATGGCGCACCACTGCCGCCCGAATGCTCGACAAATTGCCGCGGAATGCTCATTTGTGACGCACAATGCTCATTCTTGACGCGCAATGCCGCAGGTGCGACCGGGTGGAATACAGCACCCCATCACGAGCTTGGCCTTGCTGATCATCACCATCTGACAGAGCGTCTGCAGGCGCGCTTGCCTCGCTGCCGGTGCGTCAGCGCCGGCTTGCCGCAGGCGGAGCGCCGCAACAAGGACGCGACCGGCTCATCCGGCTCCGTGTACCCGCCGTGTACCTCAGATCGGCGTTTCTGGCGATTTCCGCCTTTTGGGCGTTTATAAAAATCAATAAGTTACGATCCTTCAGAGGTGGGATCGGGTTCCAACTCCCGCCGCCTCCACCATCCCAATCTCCACTACTTGAACGCGGCGAATTGCATTGCTAGCGCCGTAGTCGGCCGTGTGACGCAACCCGCGAGACCTGTCAATGCAAAATAGAAAGTTCCTAATTCGCGCAAAGTAGAAAGTTCCGCTTTCAGCCCCGCGGAGGGAGCCCGGAGGGCGACCGGAGCGGGGCTGAAAGCGTGGCCACCTCCCGCTGTCTGTATGCCTTCCAAGCTGGGTTGCCCTTCACGCTAAATCGATCTATCCAACGGCTCTGTCCGGGCGGCGGCACGTGGCGCTGGCCCGCCATCGCCGTTTACCCGCCACCATCGTCCCATCCAGTCGCCCTTCCACCCGAACCGTAACTTTGCTCTATTAGGAACTTCTCACGTTGCGCCGACACGCAACCCGCGTGACCGGGAGGCAGGACGGTATCTCTGTTAAACTGTTACCCGTACTTACGTGTCGGCATCCCATAGTTTCGGTTAGTGGGGCGCTGGCGTAAGCAAGCGGCCTCAACAGTGGACTCCACAAAACGTATTCTTTTTATCTTCGGAACGCGTCCGGAGGCGATCAAGCTCTGCCCTGTCGTGCGGCAGGTGCGCTGCGAGACGGGCTTTCAGGTGCAAGTCTGCGTCACCGCACAGCATCGGGCGATGTTAGACCAGGTGCTTCACGGCTTTGGCATCCAGCCCGATTACGATCTCAACCTGATGACGCCGGGGCAGACTTTGGCGCAAATGACCGGCCGCATCCTGCTGGAATTGGACAAAATCCTTGAAGCGGGTGCTTTCCGGATGGTAGTGGTTCAAGGAGACACCACAACGACGCTGGCCGCTTCGCTGGCCGCATTTTATCGGCGTGTCCCGGTGGCCCACGTTGAGGCAGGGCTCAGAACCGGCGACATGGCGCAGCCGTTTCCAGAGGAAATGAACCGGGTAGCCACCTCGCGGCTCGCGGCTCTACACTTTGCGCCCACTGAGCGCGCCCGCAAGAATCTCCTGGCCGAAGGAACACCCGCGAATGACGTCTTCGTGACGGGGAACTCCGGCATTGATGCGGTCTTATACGTCGCCCGTGCTCTGGAACGGGGAGATCTCCACTCCGCAACGGGCTTGGACCGCTTGGATCGCAGCAAGAAGCTGATCTTGGTCACCGCACACAGGCGTGAAAGCTTCGGCGACGGCATCCGGCATATCTGTGACGCTCTCGCGACGCTCGCGGAAAGGGAAGACGTTCAGATCGTGTACCCTGTTCATCGCAACCCGAACGTACTGGGGCCGGTCACGGAGCGCCTTGGGGCTTGCCCCAATGTCCTCCTCCTCGAGCCGTTGGACTACATCTCTTTCGTCGACTTAATGCGCCACGCATGGTTGCTGATTACCGATTCGGGAGGCATTCAGGAAGAAGCTCCCTCGCTCGGGAAGCCCGTACTGGTGATGCGCGAGTGCACGGAACGGCCCGAGGCGGTAGAGGCCGGTACGGTTAAACTTGTGGGGACGGACCCACGCAAGATTGTTGGGGAAACCGTGCGCCTCATTCAGGATGAGGCAGAGTACCTCCGGATGTCCCGTATTCATAACCCTTACGGGGATGGGCGTACCAGCGCGCGGATCGCGCGCATATTGGCGAAACGGTTGAGCAGCCACCTCCAATAGCTCTTGACGGATACCCCCCAGGGGTATATGATACCGAACAGGGATATGGGCAAGCCGAAAACAAGCAAGCACCAATGGCAGGTTGAAAAGGCATCCTGCGGTTGTGCTTCGATCGACATGCCCAGCGGCGAGGGGAAAAAAGCCGTAGCGGTCGATGCTGAAACGAAAGCGGCTAACCTTCGACGGCTGCGGAGACTCGAGGGGCAGGTGCGCGGCCTGCAGAAGATGGTGGAAGAGGACCGGTATTGTCCGGACATCATGATTCAGATCTCGGCCGCGCAGGAGGCTTTGCGGATCGTTGGGCGCGAATTGATGCGAAACCACCTCCGGAATTGCGTCACGAAAGCCGTCACAGAAGGTCCAATAGATCAGGCAAACGCCATGTACGACGAGTTGTTGGAATTGATCTATAAACATTCCCGCTAATCCCCCAAGGACACATCGTCATGGCATCTCGCGTGCCGTGGCACGCCTAATGAAAGCCAATGAACAGGAGGTGAAGCGCATATGGAAAAAGATCCCGTTTGTGGAATGCAGGTGGACCCGCAAAACGCAGCCGGCAAGAGTGAGCATCAGGGCAAGACTTATTACTTTTGCTCTCCGGTTTGCAAAAAGAAGTTCGATGGTAGTCCGGAACAATACGCAAAGAAATGAGACAGGAACTACGAGTGCTGAAATCCGGCCATAAGGGCTGTTCCTGTGAGGGTGGCCACAGGGCCACCCCGCAGGCCGGTAATGGGTCAACTATGGAAGTCACCGATCCCGTCTGCGGCATGAGCTTCGCACCCGAGGATGCTGCCGGACAGACCGAATTCGAAGGCCGGACCTACTATTTCTGCGCACCCCATTGTCAGGAACGGTTCAGCGCAAACCCAAGTCAGTTCGTACGGCCGGACACTTCTGAACGCACCGCCGCCGTCCCTCACGGCGGCCCTGCCTCTGCGTCAGACGTTGAATATACCTGCCCAATGGACCCCGAAGTGCGCCAGATGGGTCCCGGCACTTGCCCGAAATGCGGGATGGCACTGGAGCCGGCGACTTACGCCCCACCCGCCACGCGCACGGAGTACACGTGCCCGATGCACCCGGAAATTGTTCGAACCGAACCGGGTTCCTGCCCGATCTGCGGTATGGCGCTCGAACCGCGCGAGGTCACTGGCGAAGAGGTGAACCCGGAACTGGTGGACATGAAGCGCCGGTTCTGGATCAGCGTCGGGCTGACCGTTCCGATTCTGGCGTTCATGATTTCCGAATTGATTCCCGGAGATCCGCTGCTGCACGCGGTCGGCATGAGGCTGTCGCAATGGGTTCAGTTCGCACTGGCTACGCCCGTCGTGTTGTGGGGTGGCTGGCCATTCTTCGAGCGGGCTTGGCTGTCAATCCGCAACCGAAGCCTGAACATGTTCACGCTCATCGGGTTGGGCACGGGCTCAGCGTATTTTTACAGCGTGTTTGCACTCCTGTTCCCCGGCGCCATACCGGAGTCGTTTCGGAACATGAGCGGCCAGATCGCCGTGTACTTCGAGCCGGCGGCTGTAATCACGACCCTCGTGCTGCTCGGCCAGGTTCTGGAGTTGCGCGCCCGCAGCCGCACTTCCAGCGCGATCAAGGCTCTGCTCGGCCTTGCTCCAAAGACAGCGCGGGTAGTCAATGCGGATGGAAGCGAACAAGACGTTCCGGTTGAGCGCATCGCCATAGGCGACAGAATCCGGGTGCGTCCTGGCGAGAAACTGCCGGTGGACGGCGAAGTTCTGGAGGGGAAGAGTTCCGTTGATGAGTCAATGATCAGCGGCGAGTCTATACCGGTGGAGAAATCGCAGGGCACCAAGGTCACGGGCGGTACGGTGAACGGAACCGGAACCTTCGTTTTTCGAGCTGAGCGCGTCGGCGCCGATACCATGCTGTCACAGATCGTCCGCATGGTCAGCGAGGCGCAGCGGACACGAGCGCCCATTCAGCGCCTTGCGGACCGTGTCTCGGGCTGGTTCGTGCCCGCTGTGGTGCTTATCGCGATTGCTACGTTCATCGTATGGGCGATTTTCGGACCGGAGCCGAGGATGGCTCATGCGCTCGTTAATGCGGTTGCCGTGCTCATTATTGCGTGCCCTTGCGCGCTGGGACTGGCTACGCCGATGTCAATTATGGTGGGCACCGGCCGGGGCGCCCAGGCAGGCGTCTTGATTCGGAACGCCGAGGCACTGGAAACACTCGAAAAGGTGAACACCATAGTTGTGGACAAGACCGGCACCCTCACCGAGGGCAAGCCACGCCTCGTTACTCTCAGTGTTGCCTCCGGGCTCGACGAAGACACCGTTTTGCAGGCAGTGGCAAGCCTGGAACGCGCGAGCGAGCACCCTCTGGCGAGCGCGATCGTGAAGGCCGCCGAAGAACGGGGCATCGCTCCGTCGCCGGTTTCGGATTTCGATTCCATAACGGGCAAAGGTGTAACCGGGGTCGTGGACGGGCGTAAGATCGCGGCCGGCAATGCCGGTTTGATGGATTCGCTTTCGATTGACGTGAACAGCCTGGCGCCGGAAGCCGAGCGCCTGCGCGCTGAAGGCCAGACCGTAATGTTCGTCGCCGTTGACGGCCACGCGGCAGGTCTGCTCGGTGTTGCGGATCCAATCAAGACGTCGACGAAGGAGGCCATCGATCTTCTCCATCAGTCCGGCGTTCGCATCACCATGCTTACGGGTGATAACCGCAGAACCGCGGAAGCCGTCGCGCGAAAGATCGGGATCGACGATGTTCAGGCGGAGGTTCTCCCGGACCAGAAGCGTGAAGTGGTCAGGAGCCTCAAGGCAGCCGGCCGCAAGGTAGCCATGGCCGGCGATGGCGTGAACGATGCGCCCGCACTGGCCGAGGCGGACGTAGGCATCGCCATGGGCACGGGCACCGATGTGGCCATGGAGAGCGCCGGCGTTACGCTGATTAGCGGCGACCTCCGCGGTGTCGCACGTGCCCGGCGGCTTAGCCAGGCGACCATGCATAACATCCGGCAGAACCTCTTCTTCGCGTTTGTATATAACTCCATCGGCGTGCCGATCGCCGCCGGTATTCTGTACCCGTTCTTTGGATTGGTTCTCAGTCCCATGATCGCGAGCGCGGCCATGACATTCAGTTCCGTGTCCGTCATCGCGAATGCGTTGCGCCTGAAGAAAGTGCAACTGTAAGTCCGTCTATTGTTCGGTGAGGTGGAAGCAATGAGAGTCAAGGCAATTTCAGGATTCATCGCCGTCGTCGCGCTTGCTGCTGCTTTGACGGCAACCGGGGTGCTCGCACAGCAAGGCCAGCCAAAAGCTGCGAAGCCAAAGAGCAGCGGCCAAAGTGGCATGATGAGCGGGAACATGGCCGACCATTGTAAGCAAATGATGTCCATGCACAGCCAAATGATGGCGGACATGAAAGCCATGGACGCCAGCCTCGATCAGAAAATCGCTGCCATGAACGCGGCCAAAGGTAACGCGAGGGTTGACGCGATGGCGGCCGTAATCAACGAGATGGCGTCCCAGCGAAAGCAGATGATGTCGAAAATGTCCGGGATGCAAGACCACATGATGGCGCACATGGGCGAGCACATGGCTCAGTCTGGAGACAACTCAATGCGGCAGTCCATGGCTCAATGTCCGATGATGAAGGGGACCGCGCAGTAGCAACTCAGTTCGGCTCACCGTCTCGTCCGGCAGGGAGTCGGCCGGAGACAAACGCCCCGGCATCGCCGACAACCGCCCATCTCGAAATGCCTGCTCGGGCGGATGCGATTCCGGGGGCTGGTTGTGACCGACTCATGGGAGGGATCACGCCCCCTACTCGGAAGCCCATGCGGCGATCCGCGCGTTCCTGGCCGGAGCGGAAAAGCCCCGCATTTAACGCCCTGGTGCGCGCGGTTCGCCGCGGCACGATCCCTGTGGAGCGACTGGACGCCATAGGCTCAGCGGAGCATAAAGCCGCCTCGCGCGGGAATTCCTGGCACGGCGCGGCTCATTCTCGAACTCGCCCGGCGTGTCTTCGCTTACAACGGTTCCGTGGACCTCTCGCCGGCGCAGTTGGTTTGCTCAGGGACCTTTCGGCCATTCAGCTACCGCTCGCCTTCGTGCTGTTTGGGAAGTCCGTACCTGCTGGATCTGGTACCGGAGCTGCCCAGTATTCCGTGGGAGATTGCCGGTCGGCCTGGCAGGGGTCTATCCCGCGGGACACGGTATTCAAACACGGGACTAGGAGAAAGAAACGGCATCTGGGGCACGGCGCGCTTGCCTCGCTGCCGGTGCGTCCGCCTGTGGTCAGGCCGTCGGCTACAGCCCCAAAAGGCTCATCTGCCGCTCATCCACGGCACTGCCGGCGTCAGCGGAAGCCGGCTTCTGAAGGTCATCGAAGGCCGGATCGAAGCGTCTGATGAGGCCGTTCAGCTTCAATGCGGTTTCCGAAATCTCGGCCAGCAGTGTGCAGCGTGGGCAGGCGCCCATGATGCCGTTACGGCCATCGACGGCAGGATTGTAGTTTTTATGGCGGGCACAACGGCCAGCGAAGCGGCGGCTGCGAATACGTAGCAAAGTAGAACCTTTACTCCGTTGATCTTAACCCGCCGCAGCGCGGGAATGCAGTTTTTTGCGGGGCGGCCGCAAGCCGGGCCGCCCCAGAAGAGAAGCGAACCTACGCCGCGGTGGCGCCGCCCGCGCGCTGCACGGTTTCCCACCGGCCGCTGGCGCCAGATTGGAGCACCGCTGCCGTCACCATGTCGGTGGCCAGAGCGTCGCGGAAGGTTGGGTGGAACGGCTTATCCTCGCCCAGCGCGGTCAGGAAGTCGGCCGCCTGATGCACAAAGCTGTGCTCATAGCCGATCTGCAGGCCGGGCACCCACCAGTGCTTCATGTAGGGGTGGTCGCTGTCGGTTACATGAATGGAGCGCCACCCGCGCAGCTTGCCCTCATCGCGGTGCTCGAAGTATTGGAGCCGGTGCAGGTCGTGCAAATCCCAGAAGATCGAAGCGTGCTCGCCATTGATTTCCAGGGTATAGAGCGCCTTGTGGCCGCGAGCATACCGGGTGGCCTCGAAAGTGCCCAGCGAGCCGTTCGCAAAGCGCGCCAGGAAGAGGCTGGCGTCGTCAATCGTCACCGGTTCCACCTTCCCGGTGAGGGTGTGCTTGCGTTCCTTGATGAACGTCTCGGTCATGGCGGTGACGGTGTCGATGCCGCCGTTCAGCCATAGCGCCGTGTCGATGCAGTGGGCCAGCAGGTCGCCCGTGACCCCGCTACCGGCTACCTTGGCGTCCAACCGCCAGGCGGCCTGCCCGCCCTGGGGCACGTCCTTCGAGATGGTCCAGTCCTGGAGGAACTTCGCCCGATAATGAAAGATTCGGCCCAGCCGGCCTTCGTCGATCAACTCCTTGGCGAGAGCTACCGCGGGAATGCGCCGGTAGTTGTACCAGATCATGTTGCGGACGCCGGCCTTCTCCACCGCCGCCGCCATGCGCTCGCCCTGCTCTGGATTCATGGAGAGGGGCTTCTCGCAGGAGACCATCTTCCCGGCCTCCGCCGCGGCGATGGCAATCTCCGCGTGCATATTGTTGGGAGCGGCAATGTCGATCAGGTCGATATCGGGACGCGCTGCCAGCTTCCGGAAGTCGGTCTCCACCGACTCGTAGCCCCACTGCTCCGCGAACTTCTGCGCCCTGTCCGCCTCCACGTCGCAGATGGCCTTCAGGACCGGCCGGTACTGCAGGTCGAAAAACTGGCTCACCTTGCCCCAGGCGTTGGAATGGGTTCGGCCCATGAAGCCGCAGCCCACCAGGCCGACGTTCAGAGTCTTCATCGTGTCTTCACCTCGTTACTCGTTCCAGCCGTGCGCCTCGCGCACCGCCACCATCGTGGATAGAATACTGTTCCATGTTTCCGGCCTCATCATCACCTCGTTGGGGAACATGCAGCCATCCCAGCAGAGGTGGCGGACCGCGCGGGTGACGCGCCCGCCGTCGTCGCGCAGCCAGAAGCCCGCCGCCCGCACAATGTCCAGTTTGCCGTTGGGATCGTTAGGGAGGCAGTGGCGGCCGGTCTTGTCGTGCGAGCCGGAGCCCCTCACCGTCGCGTCGTTCTGCGCCACGTGAAAATCGATCGTCCAGGGACGCAGCGCGGCAGCCATGGTGCGCAGCGCTTCATCGAGCTTGTCCTTCTGGCTCCAGTCAAAATCCGCCGGCAGGATGCGGTCTTCGGGAGCATTGTGACCCAGGGTGAACAGCAGGGTGTGGGCCATATCCGCCTGGAAACCCAGCGTTTCCGGACGTCCGACGGCCTCCAGCAGCCGCAGCATAGCCTTCCAACTGTGCATGCCGCCCCAGCAGATTTCGCCCTCGGCGGCCAGACGTTCGCCGTGCGTCGCCGCGACGTCACAGGCCTCCCGGAACGTCTGGGCGATCAGGCGCGTATTGCCGGCGGGGTCGCGGTACCAGTCCTCGGGGCTCGCCGACGAATCGATGCGCACCACGCCGTACGGCCGCACACCCAGATCGCGCAGCCTCTGGCCGATCCGGCAGGCCTTGTCCACCTGGCACAGAAAGCGATTGCGCTCCTCCTGGCTGCCCATCGCCGATCCGCCGCCGGTCGGCCCCCATACGGGCGCCACTACCGATCCCACCACAAAACCGCGCGCTTGAATTTTCCCGGCCAGTTTCTTCAGGTCGTCGTCGCTGGAATCGATGCTCACGTGTGGGTCGGAGAGGAAAAGGTCCACCCCGTCGAACCGCGTGCCGTTCACGGACGCGGCGGCGGTCAGGTCGAGCATGGTATCCAGGTCGATCGGCGGCTCGGAATCCGGGCCCTTGCCGACCAAGCCTGGCCACATCGCATTGTGCAGCTTGGGAAAGGCGTTCATCTGGTCTCCTGCCGGCGCATGCCAGCTTTAATATGCTACACCGCCGGCGTGCCCCACGGGGAGCGCATCTATCTGAACCAGCGCAGGTAATCCCCCAGAGAGTGTAACTGGTCCACATGATCGGGGGCGGCGTTTCCGGCATAGCCCACCAGCAGAAAACGGCCGGCACGCGTCTCACTTAATTGCTGGGTTCCCATGGGGCCCCATTTCAATACGGGCTTGCGCCGGAGGTTGAGGGACTCGAGCAGATAGTCCGCGGTTTCGGTAGTGCTGGCGAAGGTGCCGGGGAAGATCTCGGAGTGCGTCACAATCATCTGCTTGCGCCCGGCGACGGCGTCGCGGGCGAACCGCAGGAAAACGTCGAGGCCGTCCGTCTCTAAACGCCGCTCGGGCGTATAGCCCGTGTGCAGGCCGTCGATCAGCAGAAGGCGCCCCACCATGCCGTAGTACTGGGGCTGTGACAGAATTTCCCGCACAGCCCCATAACCGGCGCTCCACGAGACCAGCGAGACGGATTCGAAGCGCACCCCCGCCTTGGCTTCCGCCTCGCGCAGCAACTTCCCGAAGCGCGCCGCGTCCGCGAAGGTGCGTGCATATACTGCCGACCCCGAGCCGGCCTGGATGGCCATCACGGCCGCGCGCCCATACTGCGCCGCCGCCACTTCCGGCAGCCACGTCCCACAGTGGAGCGCTACGATCAGCGGCATCGCGCGCCGCCCGGACGCCTTCCCGGGGATGAACAGGGTACCGAGTTCGAGAGTTTCCCGCCGTCCCTCGGGCGTGGCTTCGCGCAACCGCGGGTGCGTCCGGGTGTGCTCCACCATCGGGGATGGATTCTGCGGCACCTGTGCCGGCGCACAAAGCGCAAAGGCGGCAAGCAGCACGAACACGCGGTTGGACAACCTCGGATTATATACCCGCGTGAAGCGGCCCGCCGCGCAGGAACGCGACCGTTGCCTCTATGTCGCGCACCTGCATCTCCACCACTCCGCGCGTCTCCGGCGGGAGGTTCTGTTCCAGTGCGGAGCGGTAATGCTTCAGCGTGCCTTCCTCGCCGCGCACGCAGTCGGCCAGAAACTCCTCATCCAGCTTGGGCCGGATGCGACTTTCAGGTCCACCCAGCCGGGCCGCAGGATGCCGCCGAAGTGGGGTGTGGTCACGGGCGTGCCTCCCAGGCGCCGCACCTCCGCCGCGAGTTCGTCCGCAAAGCCACCGCGCTTCCCGCTGATCTCCGTGAATCGGCTACGCCACTCGTCCGAGTGCGCGCCCTTGGCGGCTTTTCCGAAACCCTCTCCACTGTCGAGGCAGGTGGAAATCAGATCGTTCAAGGTGGAGATGACGTCGTGGTGTGCACTGGCCATAGGGGCCTCCTCTACTGAAGGCTCGCAACAGTCCTGCCAACGCGCTTGGCCGCACGCTTCGGCACCTTCCGCTACCATGGTGGTTCGATGCTCCAGCGGCGCAACTTCTTGAAAGCTCTGGCGGTTCCGCTGGCGGCCGCACCGTCCGGCCGCCAGCGCCAGTTTACGGTGGGGCTCTATTCCCTTCCCCATGTGCCCGATCCCTGGCGGGAAGTCTCCGAAGCCGGGGTAAACGTCGTGAATGCCGGTAAAGCCGGGCAGCTTGACGTCGCGCACGAGCATGGCTTAGGTGCATGGCTGGCCACCAGCGCCGACCCTGCGAAAATCCGCCAGACCGTCGCGGCCGCGAAGAACAACCCCGCACTACTTTTCTGGGAAACCGAGGACGAACCCACTTTCGTGTGGAAGAAGCCCGAAGCCGTCCGGGTTTCCCCGGAGCGCATCATCGCCGCCTACCGGCTGATCAAGAGCCTGGACCCGCAGCGCCCGGTATACCTGAACCACTCCCCCACCAACCTGGTAGGCACGCTCCAGCGTTATAACGCCGGTGCGGACATTGTGGCCACTGACGTTTACCCGGTAATTCCCCACGGCATCCGGGAGCAGTATGCACTGTGGCCGGGCGGACGCCAGGGTGACCTGCTCAATACCCACATCAGCCAAGTGGGCGATTATACCGACAAGATGCGCCGCGTGGCCGGCCCCGAGCGCGCCGTCTTCATGGTCTTGCAGGCCTTCGCGTGGGAAAACCTGCGCGGAAAAGACCGCGATCCGCGCATGGTCCTCTACCCTACCCGCTCCCAGATCCGCTTCATGACGTGGCAGGCGATCATACACGGGGTGGAGGGTGTGGTCTACTGGGGGCTCTCCTCGAACCCGCCCGGGGCGCCCGTCTGGGGCGACCTGAAAGCCGTGCTCGCGGAACTCCGGCAGTACCGCGCGGAACTCGCGGCTCCACCCTCGAAACTGCCGCTTAAACTGGAGTATCACGATACCGGCCACAGCCTGGACCGTGGCATCGAATGGGCCGCGCGCGGCAGGCTCCTCGCCTGCGTCAACGCCGACCCCAACCCCGTGGATGTCTCGATCCGCGGGCTTCGCACCAGCGTCGTGCGGGAACGCTTCGCGCCGTTCGACGTGCGTCTCTTCAAACTGGAGCTTTGAATGTCTCAGCCGATCAGCCGACGTAACTGGATGACCGGGATGGCCACCCTCGCCGCTGCCCCCGCCCCGAAAGCCGTCGGGGAGCGCCTCACCATCTGTGCCTTCTCTAAGCACTTCCATTGGGCCAGCGTGCCCGAAGCCGCCGAGGTATGCGCGAAACTCGGCTACGAAGGTATGGACCTCACGCTGCGGTCGGGCGGCCATGTCCTTCCCGAGCGCGTCGCCGACGACCTGCCGAAAGCCGCGGAGGCCATCCGCAAGGCCGGGCTGAAGTTCTCCATGGTGACCAGCCACATCGTGGACGCCTCCACCCCGCACGCCGAGGCGGTGGTGAAGACGCTCTCCTCACTGGGCGTAAAACACTACCGCTGGGGAGGCTTCCGGTACAACGACAGGGAACCCATCCCCAAACAGCTCGATAGCTTCCGCCCGCGCGTCAGGGACCTGGCCGCGCTCAACAAGCAGTACGGCGTCTGCGCCATGTACCATACGCATTCCGGCATCGGACAGGTGGGCGCCTGTATGTGGGACCTCTGGCTGCTGCTGCGCGACTTCGATCCGAACTACGTCTCCGCCAACTATGATATCGGCCACGCCACCGTGGAGGGCGGCTTCGGCGGCTGGATCCACACCTCGCGCCTGCTCATGCCCTACATGCAGGGCGTCGCCGTGAAAGACTTCTTCTGGAAGGCGAACGAGAAGGGTGTCTGGCGTCCCGGCTGGTGCGGCCTGGGCGATGGGATGGTGAACTTCCGACAGTTCTTCCGCATGCTGAAGGAAGCCGGGTTCGCCGGCCCCCTGCAACTCCACATGGAGTATCCGGAACTGGCAGGCGCGGACACCGGCCAGAAGACCTTCACCATCCCGAAAGAAAAGCTGCTGGCCATCATGCAGCGCGATCTCGATCGCCTGAAAGGCCTGCTGCGCCAGGAAGCGCTGCTTTAATCGAAAGTACCCGTGTGCCGGGCTTACCCGCGGTCGAGCGCCTTCGAAAGCTGCTGTGCGGCGATCAGCAGCGGATCCCAGACCGGAGCGAACGGCGGTGCGTAGGCCAAGTCCAGGTTTTCGAAATCCTCCACCCGCATGCGCGCCTGGAGTGCCGCGGCAATCACGTTGATGCGGCCGGCGGTTCCATCCTCGCCGATCACCGTGCCGCCCACCAGGCGCCGCGTGCCGCAATCCGCAACCAGTTCCACGGCAGTGGGGCGGCCGTCGAAATAGCCCGCCCGGGAGCGTCCCTCGATGCGCGCGGCCACGGGCGTGAAGCCCTCGCGCCGCGCCTGCTCCGCGGAGAGCCCTGTAACCGCGAAACCCTTACCGAACAGGCTCAGGATGGCGGTGCCGGTCACTCCCCCGAAGCGCTCGCGTCCGCCCGCCGCATTGGCGCCCGCTACGCGCCCCTGCTTGTTCGCCGTGGTCCCCAGCGGGATGTAGGCCGGCCGGCCCGTCACCATGTGGTCGGCTTCCGCGCAATCGCCCGCCGCATAGACGCCCGGCAAATTCGTCTCCATGCGCTCGTCCACCCGGATGGCGCCGGTGCGCCCGCGTTCGATCCCCGCATCCGCGGCTAGCTCGGCGTTGGGCGTGATTCCCGCCGCGAGCACCACCATGTCGCAGGCGACGTCGTCCACACGGTCCGGCTCGATGGCCTTTACCGGCGCGTTGAGCCGCAGCGCCACCCCAGAAGACGCCATGTGCACCGCCGCGTGGCGGGTGAGTTCCGGGTCCTCGCGGCGCAGCACGTTGGCGCCGGCCTCGAAGATCGTGACCTCGAGCCCCCGCGCGCGCAGGGCATCCGCCGCTTCGAGACCGATGTAGCCAGCTCCGATCACCACCGCGCGGCGCGGCCGCTTCTCGTCGAGGAAGCGCATCATGCGTAGCGCGTCGTCCATCGTGTGAAGCGTGAAAACGTGCGGCAGGTCGGCGCCGGCAATGCGCGCCGTCGAGGGTCGCGCACCCGTAGCGATCACCAGCCGGTCGTAACGCACCCGCTCCCCGCCGGCCAGCACCACTTCGCGCCGCCCGTGCTGGATCGACTCCACGCGCGCACCCGTCCGCACCGTAATGTTGCGCTCGCGCGCGAAATACTCCGGGGTGTAGACGATCAACTCTTCCGGCGTCCGCACCCGGCCTTCCACCAGGTAGGGCAGCCCGCAGGCGCCGTATGAGATTACCCCGCCCTTCTCCAGCACCACGATTTCCAACGATGCGTCCACACGCCGCGCCCGCGACGCTGCGCTCAGGCCCGCCGCCACACCACCAATCACCAGCAGCCGCATCAATCCTCCTGCCTCATCTGCTGGACGAAGCTCAGGATGTCGAACTTCCGAATCTCGCGGCCGGGATAGAAGCTGTTGACCGCGTCCTGTTCATCGGAAAACAGGTCGAAAACGGTGGCAAGCTTCGTAATCACCAATAACTCCAGGTTCCGCTTGTTCAGGTTCACCAACTTGAGATTGCCGTTCTGCTTTCGCAGGCTGGTGGCGCAGACGACCAGGGCGCCCAGACCGGTGCTGTCGATGTAGTCCACGCCTTGGAGATTCAGGATCACGTTCAAGCGACCCGCCGCCGCCAGCGAGGTCACCGTTTCGCGCAGAAGGCTGGCCTCCTCCCCGACGGTGATCCGGCCGTTCAGATCGAGCACGGTGATGCCTTCGTGGTCCCGCTGCTGGATATCGAGGCTCATCCCTATAGTGTGGTACGAATCGGGCTTCAGCACCACCTCTGTTACGAACCGCCTCCGGCTTGCATCCAAGAATATAGTAGCAGTGAGAATACGCATGCCCGAATGGCTTTGGATGGTTTTGATCGTGGCCGGCTACCTGGCCCTCATGAAATGGGTGCTGCCCGGCTTGGGCGTGCCCACTTGAATGGCGAATTCCTGCAGCGTCGAGTCTCGACGCGAAATCAAGAAAGCGACTGAGCCGGAGCGCGGCCCGCAACGTGACGACCATGCGCGATAAGCTGTTACCGATGATGGGCGCCATCGCCGCGGCAGGCCTGATGATCCTGCTGTTCAAGCCCGACGCGGCAACCAGCGACCTGGAGGCCGCTTCGGAACGCTCAAGCTTCGGGGAACTCCGGATGGCCGGTCTCGACGGAACCCCGTGGAACCTCGCTGACCACCGCGGCAAAGTCGTCCTGGTGAACTTTTGGGCCACCTGGTGCCCGCCCTGCCGCGCCGAAACGCCCGGCTTGGTGCGCATTGCCAATGATTTCGCGGGAAAGGTCGCTGTAGCCGGCATCTCGCTCGACGAAGGCACCGACGAGGTACACCGCTTTGTGGCCGACTACAAAGTCCCCTACCCCGTCCTGATCCCCCCGGCGGACGACGCGATCTCCGCGGGAGTCCAATCGCTACCCACCACGCTCCTGATCGACCGCCAGGGCCGGGTGGCGAAGACCTATCGGGGAGCCGAGTCCGAGAGGGTCTTCCGCCACGACATCGAACACCTGCTCAGCGAGCCCTAGGCATCCCCGATCCGGTGCAGTTTCAACATGTTCGTGGTCCCCGGTCGGCCCACCGGCTGGCCCGCCACGAACAGCACCATGTCCCCGTGCTTCAGATACCGCCGTTCCGTCATCAGACTGTCCATCTGGGCCAGCATCTCGTCCGTGGACGCAACGTGGGGCGCCAGAACGGGAGTAACGCCATAGTTAATGCTAAGCTGGCGCGCCACCGTCAATGCCGGCGTGACCGCGTAAATCGCTACCGGCGGGCGGTACCGTGAAATCAGCCGCGCGCTGGAGCCGCTGGCCGTGAACACCACAATCGCCACTACCCCGGCCTCGTGGGCTACCCGGTAGGCGGCGTCCGCCAATGCCGCGGCGACGGTTCGGTCGGGCGCCGCGGGCATCTCCTGGTAGCCCATCGACCGCACGGATGCGTCGCTCTCCGCGGCTATCCGGTCCATCAACGACACCGCCTCGACCGGATATTTCCCGATCGACGTCTCGCCGGAGAGCATCACCGCGTCGGTGCCGTCGTAAATGGCATTGGCGACGTCGCTCACCTCCGCGCGGGTTGGGCTCGCATGGTCGATCATCGATTCCAGCATCTGAGTGGCGGTAATCACAAATCTACCCTTCGCCCGCGCGCGCCGGATGATGGATTTCTGGATGCGCGGCACCTTCTCGAGCGCCACCTCGACGCCCAGGTCGCCGCGCGCCACCATGACACCATCGGAAACGTCCAGAATCTCCTCAATGTTTTCCCACCCCTGCGGCTTCTCTATCTTGGCCACCACGGCGGGGCCGTTGGTCCCCACGCGCTCGCGCAGGCGGCGGACATCCCAGGCGGTGCGCACGAAAGACAAAGCCACCATGTCCACCCCAGCGGCCAGCCCAAACTCCAGGTCCGCAAGGTCCTTCTCGGTGAGGCAGGGGATCCCTGTGCTCACGCCGGGCAGGTTGATCCCCCGATTGCTGGCGATGGGGCCACCGGATACCACCCGGGTACGCACGGCAACACCATCCGTTTCAATCACCTGGAGTTCCACGGCCCCATCGGCCAGTAGGATACGGTCACCCGGCCGGACCTGCCGGGCAAGCCCCGCGTAACTGGTGTGTGCGCGCGAGCAGTCGCCGGGCACATCTTCCGCCGTGATCACGAACTCTGTGCCTGTGGCAAGGACGCAACCGCCTGAATTGAACTTGCCGAGCCGGATCTTGGGACCCTGCAAATCCAAGAGGATACCGGCAAACCGCCCCACCGCCGCGGATTCGCGCCTCACAGCTTCGATCCGGGCGGCGTGCTCTTCCTGCGTACCGTGGGACATGTTGAGCCGGAAAACGTCGGCCCCTGCTTCGATCAGGCGCGGCAGAATTCCTGGGACGTCGGTGGCAGGCCCCAGCGTAACCACAATCTTGGTATTTGGCATCGAATACTCCATTCTCCCTTGCCGGCGCACCCTGAGCAAAGCGGTGTGCGGTGCCGGACGCCCCGACTTGACAGATCCGGAGTTCGCCCGCCACTCTGAACTTAATGCCCCTGTATCAGGTGATCATCCTCGCCATCGTGCAAGGCTTTACAGAGTTTCTGCCCATCAGCAGCACCGCGCACCTGTATCTCACCTCCTGGCTCCTGGGCTGGAACCCGCAAGCGCTGGAGTTCGATATTGGGCTCCACATCGGCACCTTGGCGGCCGTATTGGTCTACTTCTTCCGCGACTGGGTGCAGATTATCGCCCAAGGGCTGGGCATGTCATACGGGGAAGACCCGCAACTCAGGCAAAACCATGGTTTGTTCTGGCTGATGGTGATCGGCACCATCCCCGTAGGGGTTTGCGGGCTGCTGTTCCATGATTACGCCGAGACAACCTGGCGCAATCCGTACGTAATGGCGTCAATGTTGATCGTGGTAGGGGTCATCATGTGGATCGCGGAATCCCGCAGCCGCCGGAAGCGCGACTTGGCCACGGTCAACGTGAAGGATGCCGCCACCATCGGACTGGCACAGGCGCTCGCCCTCGTACCCGGAACCTCCCGCAGCGGGATCACCATCACGGCGGCGCTGTTCCGGGGCATCGACAGGGAGTCTGCGGCGCGCTATTCGTTCCTGCTGTCCACCCCGGCCATCGGGGCCGCGGCATTGAACGCGGTCTACGATCTGGTCAAGCACGGGGGCATGGCGAGCGACATGGTGGTGCCTTTCGCCGTTGGGGTACTGGTGAGCGCGGCGACCGGCTGGCTGGTAATCGCCTGGTTCCTGCGCTTTCTGCGGCACCGAACCCTGCGGTTTTTCGTGTATTACCGGATCGTTTTTGGCATAATAGTGCTTGCTCTGGCTCTCTCCCGCTAGCCAGCGGGATGAAGCTTTTATCACCGACGCAACACAAGCGCCTCAATGAGGTCGCGGGCCTCCTGCTGCTGTCGCTCGCGCTCCTGACTCTCCTGAGCCTGGTGTCTTACCACGCCCAGGATCCCTCGCTGAATACTGCCGCAGGCGCGGCGCGCCCCCTCAATCTCATCGGGTACCCGGGCTCCTACGCGGCCGATCTCCTGCTGCAGGCGTTCGGGCTGGCGGCTTTCCTGTTTCCGGTACTGAACCTGCTTCTCGCCTGGAAATGGATCCGCTCGGAGGACGTGGAAGCGCCAGTGGCCAAAATTCTGGGCACGGTTCTGCTTTTGGCGAGTGTTTCGGCGGTCTGCTCGGTTCCCCGCGGCTGGGCAGTGTTCGGCGGCACCATTCATTTGGGCGGCATGGCAGGGCGGCTGCTGGGCGACTACCTGCTGAATACCATGAACATAGCGGGCGCGATGGTCCTCACGGCCACCACCCTGATCGTTTCGGTCTACCTGGTTTCGAGCTTCACGATGGCGAAACTGGCGGCGTGGTTCGCCGGGCCTATCGCCCTTTGCCGGCGCATCGGGGCACGCTGGGCGGCATGGAAGGAGGCCCGCCGGCGCCGTGCACAGGAGCGCAGGAAGGAGCGGCAGGCCCTGGCCAAAGCCAGAGCTGCGGAGAAGCGCGCCAAGACCAGGCCCGAGCCGGAGCTCCACACGCTCCCCGAAACCCCCGTCGCGCCCAGCATGGACCTGGAGGACGACGACAGGCCCCCCTTCGACATCCTCGAACCCGAAACCCTCCCGGAATTGAGCGGAATTCCCATCTGCCAGCTTGAAACCAGCGAAGCGCCCGCCGCGGACCCCTTTCCGGTGCCGGCCGTAGCCACAGCCCCTGCGCCCGCACCCCCTTCCCCGGTATTCAAACTACCCCCGACCTCGCTTCTCAACGAGCCGCCGCCCCGTAACACCTACGACGAGCAGGAGTTGCAGGATATCGCCGCGCGCGTCAAGGCAAAATTCGAGGAGTTTCACGTGCTCGGCTCGGTGGTGCAGATTAACCCCGGCCCGGTGGTCACCACCTTCGAGTTCAAGCCCGAAGCGGGCATCAAGTACAGCCGGATCACCCCCCTAAGGGAAGACCTGTGCCTGGGCTTGCAGGCCGAATCGATCCTGATCGAGCGCATCCCCGGAAAGCCGACCGTGGGAATCGAAGTCCCGAACAGCAAGCGCGAGCTGATCGCCTTGCGGCAGGTGCTCGAATCGGATGAATTCACTGGTTCCGCCTCGCACCTCACGATGCCGCTCGGTAAGGACATCAACGGGCGGATGAAAGTCTCGGCGCTCGACGCCATGCCGCACCTGCTGATCGCCGGCTCCACCGGTTCCGGCAAGAGCGTGATGATCAACTCCATGATTATGTCGATCCTCTATAAGTCCACCCCGGACGAGGTACGGCTGATCATGGTGGACCCCAAGCGCCTGGAACTGGGACTTTACGAGGGCATCCCGCATCTGCTCACTCCCGTCATCACGGATCCCAAGAAAGCCACCAACGCGCTCCGCAACGCGGTACTCGAGATGGAACGCCGGCTGCGCCTTTTAGCCGAGCAGGGCGTGCGGAACATCGACCAGTACAACCGCAAAATCCGGAAGCTGATGGAGGTGCCGGGTAAGCTCTTTGAGGACGATGACGTAACGGCCGCGCCGGAAGACCTCCAGCCGCTGCCCTACATCATGATCCTCATCGACGAGTTGGCCGACCTGATGATGCTCGAAGGCCGTAACGTGGAGGAAAGCGTAACGCGCCTGGCGCAGATGGCGCGCGCTGTGGGGATGCACCTGGTACTGGCCACCCAGCGGCCCAGCGTGGACGTGATCACCGGGCTGATCAAGGCCAACTTCCCGGCCCGCATCAGCTTCCGGGTGGCCACCCGGGTGGACTCCCGCACGATTCTCGACGTGATGGGGGCGGAGCACCTGCTGGGCAAGGGCGATATGTTATTCCTGCCGCCCGGCTCCTCACGGCTGGTGCGGGTGCACGGGGCCTTTGTCACAGAGAGCGAGATCAACCGGGTTGTGGAGTTCTGGAAAGCGCAGGCCCAGCCGGAGTACGATCAGTCCTTCCTCGCGGCACCTCCCGCCGAGGATGGCGAAGCACCCGAAGAGGCCCCTTCCGGCGAGCAGGATCCCATGTACGAGGATGCCGTGCGGGTAATACTGGAGGCAGGCAAGGCGTCCACATCGATCCTGCAACGCCGCCTGCGCCTCGGATACGGCCGCGCCGCCCGCATCCTGGACATGATGCAGCGCGATGGCCTGATCGGCCCTCCGGACGGCAGCAAACCACGCGAAGTGCTCAAGCGGCCCGACTGGCTGCACGAGGTGGAAGACTCGATACGGTAGCCAAGTAGTACATTGCCGACGATCAGCATTCATGGTCACATCCGCACAGTACTTCCCGGGCGGGCGGATACCGTCGCAACTTCGTGGTAACGAATTGATGTTTTTCGGTTTAAAGTAGAAGAGGATGTTTGTACCTGCGACCCACTCGCGTCGCCCGGTGTCACCGTACAATTTGGAGCTAGCCCGTGTCCTTCTGGTTCACGACGACTTGGCCCCACGACTAACCCTACAGACGTTGCTGCAGGCTGGTGGATATTCCGTGGATGTGGCGGCTTCAGCCGCCGAGGCATACTCCAAGCTGGATGATAACCAGTACGAATTGGTACTGAGCGACCTCGAAATGGAAGAGCCGGAGGCCGGCCGCAAGTTGCTGGCCTACGCTCGTTTGAAAGAGTACCGGCCGGCGACGGCCCTGGTGACTGCCTGGCGGCAGCCCGACTGTTGCCGTCAGCCCAATTGCGAAGGCGAGCAGCAGGTGTCCATCGACACCGAAGACCTTCTCAGTCTGTTGGGACAAGTGGCTGACCTGATCGGTCTCCGGGCCAGCCGGCGTTCCGACCGCGCACTCCGCCAGGGTTAGTGCCCGCCAGGCGCCACGTGTAGCGGTTCCAGACGGAATATTTCCTCTTCGAGCTGATCGAGGGCCCCGGCGAAGAAATGGTCCCGGGCCTCCACCCAGATCAGCCGCTTTGGCTCGGCGAAGCGCTCGAACAGCGCCAGGAGCTTTTCGCGGGGGCCATGCTCGTCGTGGGTGCTCTGAATGAAATACTTGGGGCTTACGCACTTGTAGAGGTACTCCGCGCCGCCCAGGGCGGTAGGAAACCCAAGCGCCAGAATACGTCGCGGAACGCCGATCTCGCAGCCTAATTTCAGAACCACGCGCGAACCGAAGGAAAAGCCCGCCAGTGACACGGGAAGTGCCGGGTAGCGCGCCAGCAGCCAGGAAAGCGCCGCGCGAGCGTCCTCCACCTCTCCGGCGCCGTGGGCATGGCTGCCCTCGCTACGCCCCACTCCGCGGAAGTTGAACCGCAGCACAACGGAGCCGGAACGCCGCAACCCGCGCGCCAGCCGGTAAACCACCTTATTGTGCATGGTGCCGCCGTAAAGCGGGTGGGGATGGCACACCAGCACCGCTTCCCGCGGCTCGCCCTCCGCCGGCTCCTCCAGCAGGGCTTCGAGCTTTCCCGCCGGGCCGTCCAGCAGGTGCGACTCGATGCGCCGTGCCACCTCAGTTGGTCCTGTAATTGGTGAACTGCATGTCGATGCCGAAATCGGTGTCGCGCAGCAGCTTGATCACGGCTTGCAGGAGGTCGCGGTCGCGCCCGCTTACGCGCACGAAATCTCCCTGGATGGAGGCCTGCACTTTGATCTTACTGTCCTTGATCTTCTTTACGATTTCGCGGGCCTTCTCGATGGGAATGCCCTGTTGGAGCGTGATCTCCTGGCGCACGCTGCTGCCGGCCGCGGGGATTACGGGACCGTAGACGAGGCCCTTGAGCGGCACCTGCCGGCGCACGAGCTTCGATTGGAGAATCTCCACAACCGACTTGAGCTTGAACTCGTCCTTGCTGGCCAGTTGAATCTTGTTGTCCTTTTCGTTCAGCTCCACGGTGGATTTCGAATCTTTCAGATCGAAACGCGTGATGACCTCTTTCATGGTCTGCTGAACGGCGTTGGCAACTTCGGGGAGTTCGATTTTGGATACGACGTCGAAGGTGTTATCAGGCATGGGTACGGATCAGTGTTTGGAACTGAGGGCCAGGAGCACTTTTTCGGTGATTTCGTCTACGAGCTTGTCAAGGGAGGCGTCAAGCGCCAGAGTAACGGCGGCCCGCACCTGCTCCGGGTCGATCAGGGCCACCACGGGAAGCGTGGGTGCGGCTCTCCTGGCCCCCTCTCCCGCTCGTCCCCTGGTTCCCTCGGGTCTTTCTCGGCCCGCTGCTTCGAGCAGCGGTTTAACGGCGCCCACCAGAACGGAGGCCTCAAATGGCTTGCGAATGAAGCCGTCGGCGTTCGAACGTTTGACTTCAGCCTCATCCACGGCGTCCTGTATGCCCGCGGTCAGGATCACGCGCGCGTGCCGGTGGCGGGGGCTGATTTTGATGTAGCGGCAGACCTCGTAGCCCGTGCGGCGGGGCATCACAATATCGGCCACTACGAGGTCCGGGTCGACGTCCTCCAGCCGCACGAGGGCGGAGTCGCCGTCGCTCACCGTCACCACTTCGAAGCCTTCTTCGGTGAGGATGCGCTCGCCCATCCGCTGTGCATGCGGGCTGTCATCGGCGAGCAGAATCCGGCTCATTTGGCTTCGTTCTTCTTCTTGTCCTTCTTCTGCTTCTGCTTTTTGTCTGCCTTCTTCGGGGACATCTGGTGGTTCGACGGCAGCGGCTGCGGCTGGCTGGTAACCGCCGCGCCAGTGCCGGTAGCGGGAGCGGTAGCGGCGGGCGCAGGAGCAGCGGCGCCTTCCGGTTTCGGCGGATTCTGCCGCGCGTCGGGATTATTGTCGAGCGCCGTCGAGTCCGTGACGGTCGAGACCGAAACATCCGCGTTCACGGCGCCACCGGCTGCCGCGGCGGCGGCGTCCGCGGAGACCGGCACGCTGGCCGGAACCGTGGGCCGCAAGGGCGTCATGGTTGGGGTCCCGGATTTGGCGGCCATCTGCGTATCCGGGCTCTTCCGGAAGATGCCCCATACATGGTGCATCATGCCCGGATTGTCGCGGTTCTCAAGCTCGTACTTCATGCGCGCAAGGGCCACGGGGTCCGCCTGCGGCACCGGCCTGTTCATGGCCACTAACCGCTCCTTCGCGGCATCCACCCGGACGCTCAGCGGGTAATCCCGCACGATGCGCGTGTAGGCATTGGCGGCGCGGTCCTCGAAACGGTCGCCCATGCGGGCGTAAGCGTCACCCAGGCTCCACAGCGCCTCATCCGCCTCGCTGAAGAGTGGATACTGGTCCACCATCGCCTGCAGCCGGTTGGCGGCCGCGGGGAAACTGCCCTTGGTGTGGTAGAAGACACCGGTGCGGTATTCATGCGCGGCCAGCACTTCCTGGATATTGCGCAACAACTGCTGCGCCTTTGGGGCGAAGCGGCTGTTAGGGAACTGGACCAGCACCTGCCGGCACTCATCCTCCGCGCGAAGGGCGTGCAGGGGATCGCGATCCGGCTTTTCCATCTGCCGGTAATGAATGGAACAGACCTTCTCCTGCGCCTCGGCGGCTTCTTCCATAGTGGGATAGAACAGGATGAAGTCCTTGTACTCCGCCTCGGCTTGGGCCAGCCCGTGGGAACCGCCTTCGCGGTACCAGCTATCCGCAATCGCCAGTTTCGCCTTGGCAAGGTACTCGCTCGTATCGTAGGTGTTGATGAGGGTCTGCAACGTGAGGCGCGCGATCTCATAACGGCTGCGCTCGATGTCCCCAATCGCCTTGTCAAACAGCACCTTGTCGGGCTGTTGCGTGTCCTTGGAAATGGGGTTCTCGTAGCGTTTCCGGCCGCAGGACGTCAGCAGACCGGCCGCCAGGGCCAAAACCAGCACGTAACGAAACGCGTTTCGATTCATAGCAACAATCCAAAAAACCGGCTCCCGGGCGCCGCTCCGGGGCGAAACCTTACGGTCAAATGCTAATCATACTCGCTTCCGCAGCGATGCGCCGCATTTCGGCGACGGTCGCGGCGGCGTCGGGAGTGTGAAAAACAGATGATCCTGTGACCATCCAGTCACACCCCGCGCGGACCACCTCGGCCAGGTTGTCCTTGGTGATTCCGCCGTCGATTTCGATCGTCAGGGGAAGTCCTAAGTCCCTGCGGATGGCGTCAAGGCGGCGGATCTTGTCGAGCGATCGGGGGATAAACTTCTGGCCCCCAAAGCCCGGATTCACGCTCATAACAAGCACGTAATCCGCCAGTTCGAGCACATCGTCGAGCGTTGCCACGGGAGTGGACGGATTCAAGACCACGCCAGCCTTGGCGCCGCGCTTACGGATGTCCCGCAGGATACCGTCCAAATGGGGACAGGTTTCCTGGTGGACAGAGACGCAATCGGCACCCGCATCGATGAAGGCACCGATGAACCGCTCCGGGTTCGTCACCATCAGGTGGACATCGAGCTTGAGCGGGGTAGCCTTCCGTACCGATTCGACCAGCGGGGGCCCGATGGTCAGGTTGGGTACAAAATGTCCATCCATCACATCAAGATGCAGCATGGAAGCGCCGCCGCGCTCCACGCGAGCGATCTCCTCGGCCAGTCGCGCGAAGTCAGCTGCGAGGATTGAAGGAACGATTTCAAGCATTTGCGGGCTAATCAGATTCTATCACAGCAGCGAAAAACCCGTCCCCGGGGTCGCGGCCGGGCAGGCGGTTGATGGTTTCCCGCAAGAGGCGTTCGGGGACGGTGGCCACCACGTCCTGATTCTCCTCGCGCTCGAGCGAGCATGTGGAATAAACCATCAGTCCTCCGGGCGCCAGCACCGACCGCGCCTGCGCGAGCAGCTCGACCTGAAGGCCGTGCAGCGCGGCGATATCGGCTTCCCGAAGGCGCCACTTGATCTCCGGGTTGCGTGCCAGAGTACCGGTGCCGGAGCACGGGGCATCGAGAAGGATGCGGTCGAAACGGCGGCCGAACGGCAGGGCGCGGGAGCCGTCAAGAATCAGGAGGTCCGCGGGCAATCCCTTGAGCATGGCGATGCGATGGGGGTGAATGTCGCAGGCCACCGCCCGGACGCCGGTCTCGAGCGCCTGGGCAGTCTTGTTGCCCGGCGCGGCACACAGGTCGAGGAAGCGCTGGCCGGGTTCCAGGCGCAGCAGCGGCACGATCGATTGCGAGCCGATGTCCTGTAGGCAGTAGCGGCCGGGTTCCGCCGTCCCCAGCAGGTAGCAGCCGGGAACGCCCGACGGTTCGGCGCCTTCAGGCGGTGTGGCGCCGGGCGGCACCCGGATGTAGGCTTCCGGGGCAACGAGGTTGGCGCGCGCGATGGCCGAGGCGGCCTCGGTCCCGTATTGACACTCCCAGCGTTCGAGCATCCAGGCGGGATGGCTGAGTTCCGTGGCACGGTCCGGCCATGCCACGGGCTCGCGGGTCACTTTGCGCAACACCGCGTTGGCGAAGCCGGCGGCGGAACGTTTGCGCGCGCGTTTGATCAGGTCCACGCTTTGGCCGACGGCGGCATGCGCTGGTACGCGCTCAAGCCAACGCATCTGGTAGATGGCTATGCGGAGCGCGATCCGCACCTCGGGGTCGAGACGTTCGGCCGGCCAGCCGGAATAGTGCCGGATCAGGAAATCGAGCTGAGCCTGGAAGCGCAGCGCGCCGAAAACGATTTCAGCGGCGAGCCCGGCGTCGCGCGAATCGAGCCCACGGCTGCGCGCAGCCAGCAGGTCCGACGCGTAGCCGCCGTTTTCGGCGGCACGCAGCACTTCATACGCAACCAGACGCGCGGGGGAAACAGCCATGCTCTGACTCTACCGCGCGGCCGGTATAATCGAGGAAGTGCACCTCGAAAAACGGCTACTCCGGAAGGTCGGGGAGGCCATCCACCGCTTTAAAATGATCCGCGACGGCGATCGTGTGGCCGTGGCGCTTTCTGGCGGCAAGGATTCGGCAACCCTGCTCGAAGCGTTACTGCTGCTGCAAAAGGCGGCTCCGGTCGATTTTTCCGTCTGTGCGTTTACCATCGAGCAGGGCAAGTTCCTGCGTCCGGTGGAACCGCTGGCGGAGTACCTGAAACAGCGCGGTGTGAAGTGGACCTACTTTCGCGACGGCCCCTCGGTGAGGCTGATCGAAGAGCAGCCCGGACATGGCTGCGACCTGTGCAGCCGTTACCGCCGGCGCGCCATTTACGAGGTGGTCTCGGGCCTGGACGCGAACGTCATCGCGTTCGGTCATACAGCCGACGATTTCTGCGAGGCGCTGCTCCGGAATATCATGTTCACCGGGCGGCTGACGGCGTTGCCACCGGTGACCTGGTCGCGCGACCGCCAGTTCCGGCTCGTGCGGCCGCTGGTGTTCGTCACGGAGGATATTACCCGTGATTACGCCCACGAACTCGGAATACCCCTGGTACCGTGCGGATGTTCGCAGAAGACCGGCACCGTACGGGAGTCGCTGCGCGGGATGTTCGCGGACCTTGAAAAGGACTACCCACATCTGAAAGAGAATATCCTTTCGGCGATGGGCAATATCGAGCCGGCCCGGCTTCTGGACACACGATTCCTGGACGTGGAGGGGAAGGCCGGGGAGCCCTCCATCCCGTTTCCGATTGTTACCGAACTGTAATCACGCCTTTATTGACCGGCAACGCGCCAGATGCTTAAATGAGGTTTCTCCGGAAACATTGAACCCCATATGAGACTGCTTCCGCGCGAAGAGAAGTTCTACTGCCTGTTCCTTCGCCAGGCAGAGCTGATCTCCGAAGCATCCCAACTCCTGCTCGAGGGAGCCAGGACCGGGAACTCGAGGCTGGCTATAGTCGCGACCGAAATAAGCAACCTGGAACACAAGGCCGATGAGGTCATTCACGAGATTTTCACTCGCCTGAACCAAACCTTCATCACACCGCTCGACCCAGAAGACATTCACGCCCTCTCGTCAAAACTCGACGACGTGATGGACGGCATCGAAGACGCGGTACACCGCATGGTGGCCTACAAGGTGAATCCGATTCCGCCGACGATGATCCTGCTGGCCGAAATCATCTCGTCCTGCGGCAGCGTGCTTGAGAAAGCCTTCCACGCGCTCGAAAAGAACGAAAAGCTGATGGTCCACTGCATCGAAATCAACCGGCTGGAAAACGAAGCCGACCGGCTGGTGCGCTCGGCCGTGGCGGATCTTTTCGACAAAGAGAAAGATCCCGTCCAACTGATCAAGCTGAAGGAAGTGTACGAGTTCCTGGAGGCCACCACGGACCGCTGTGAAGACGTGGCGGACGTGCTGCAGAACGTAGTGGTGAAGAACAGCTAGCATGTCCCCACTAGCGCTGGTCGTTCTGATCATCGCGGTAGCCCTGATCTTCGACTACCTCAATGGGTTTCACGATGCGGCGAACTCCATCGCCACGATCGTCTCCACACGCGTTCTGACGCCTTTCCAGGCGGTGCTGTGGGCGGCTTTCTTCAACTTCGTCTCCGCATTCACTTTCGGCACCGGCGTGGCGAAAACCATGGGCGAAGGCTTCGTCAACCTCAAACTGGACGGCCAGGACTTCGTCACCCCGTGGGTGATTCTGGCGGGACTCATGGGGGCGATCGTGTGGAACATCATCACATGGTACTGGGGGCTGCCCACCAGTTCGTCCCACGCGCTGATCGGAGGTTACGCCGGAGCGGCGGTGGCCAAGGCCGCCTTGACGCGAGGGTTCGGCAACAGCCTGGATGCCCTGACGCTGGGCGCCTGGCCGAAGACCCTCGCCTTCATCGCGGTGGCCCCGCTGATCGGCCTGGTTCTGGCGTACATCATCATGATCGCCATCTACTGGATCTTCCAGCGGTCCAGCCCGAAGTCGATGGACTACTACTTCCGAAAACTGCAACTCGTTTCCGCCGCCGCCTACAGCTTCGCGCACGGCACCAACGATGCGCAGAAGACCATGGGGATCATGACCGCCGTGCTGTTCACGGCAGGGTTCCTGAAGACCCAAGACGTGCCCACGTGGGTGATCCTCTCGGCGCACGCGGCCATCGCGCTGGGAACTCTTAGCGGCGGGTGGCGCATCGTTCACACCATGGGCGGGCGGCTCACACGATTGAAGCCCCGCAGCGGCTTCAGTGCGGAGACCGCGGCAGCCATCTCCATCATGTTCTCCACGGAATTGCACCTGCCGGTCTCAACCACGCACGTCATCGCCGGTTCTATCGCGGGCGTGGGCAGCATCCACCGGCTCAAGGCCGTACGGTGGGGAATCGCAACCAGCATTCTGTGGGCCTGGGTACTCACCATCCCCGCCGCCGCCAGCATCTCGTGGTTTACATTCCTGATCATCTGGATGATCAACCCGAGCGGCCTGTAGGACAGCCGCCGGGCTGCACCCGTGGTTCAATAAGACAATGGAGCTCCAACTGGACGACGTGGAGGCTCGGGTGCTGGGTTGTCTACTGGAAAAGGAAGCCGCCACCCCCGAGTATTACCCTCT
This sequence comes from Bryobacteraceae bacterium, assembly GCA_035561075.1. Classification (GTDB taxonomy): domain Bacteria; phylum Acidobacteriota; class Terriglobia; order Bryobacterales; family Bryobacteraceae; genus JAMCRM01. The sequence continues at coordinate 9,364 of DATMYF010000075.1, read as the reverse complement.
TTCACTGAACGCGCTGGTGAACGCCTGCAACCAGAAATCGAACCGCGAGCCGGTGGTCTCCTACGACGAAGGCACGGTAGAGAGTGCGCTTGACCGGCTGCGCGACAAGGGCCTGGCGGTGCGGATCACGGGCTCTGATATGCGGGTTCCCAAGCACGGCCACCGGTTGGCGGACGTCTTCAACCTGGGACGGCGCGAATCGGCTGTACTTTCGGTCCTGCTGTTGAGGGGTCCGCAGACGCCGGGCGAACTGCGGGGCCGCACCGAACGGCTGCATCATTTCGACGACTTGGATGGCGTCGAGTCCACCCTGAACCGCCTCATGGAGTGGCAGCCCGAGCCCCTGGCGACGCGATTAGCACGCCAGGCAGGCTCACGGGAACCGCGCTACGCCCACCTGCTCTCCGGACCGCCCGCGCCGGCCGAAGCCGAAGCAGCGCCCCCGCCTCGCCGGGCGCAGCCGTCCGAGGATGAACTGCGGCAACTGTCCTCCGCGATTGAAGGACTCCAGCGGGACGTCGCGGAGATCAAGAAGCAGTTGGAGAATTTGCGCAAGCTGTCGTGAGCGCGTATGTCCTTCACAAAATCGGCGGTGCGAAGCCTGCACACCTGGACACATGAGCGGTTTGAGGCGCTGCTGGACCACGCGGCCACGCTCCCGCCGGAACTCCTGACCCGGGAGGTGGCGGGATTCGGCAAAGCCTGCCTGCGGGACCAGTTGGTACATATGCTGGCCAGTGAATCCACCTGGATCCGCGGCCTGGAGATGCTGCCGAGGCTCGCATGGCGGGGCAGCGACTACCCGACCGTAGAGGCAATCCGGGGAGCCCGGCGCGAGGTGCAGGCGGCGACACAGGCGTACATCGACCGCCTGGATGAGGCGGAGTTGAACCGCGAGATCGGGCAACTCCCGGCCAACTGGGTGGGGCCTCCGCGCAGCCCGGCGTTCATTATTGTGCACGTGACGACACACGCGTTCCACCACAAAGGACAGGTGGTGGCGATGTTCCGCCTGCTGGGTTACCCGGCGCCCGATACCGATCTGCAGCGGGCGGAATAGGCTGGCTGGCGCCTTTCTTCTACTTCGCCGGCCTCCTCATAATGGTGACGAGTTCGTTGCCGCCCATGGCGGTCTTGCCGACGGTCATCCCCACGATCTCGAAGCTGGCCAACCCCGCCTCCGCCAGTTCCTTCTCCATGGTGGATGTGCGGGAGGTAGCCAGCAGCCTGAATTCGTAACGGGCGGCTGGATCCTCGCGGTCGCGCTCCATAATCACCGCCACTTCCTTGCCCCCGAAGGCGGATTGGAACACGGTCTGGCCGCGGTAGACGAAGCCGGCGTCGGCGACCTCCTGCATCTCTTTTTGCATGGTCGAGGTGCGGGAAGTGGCCAGCAGCCGGTACTCGCAGCACGGCTTCGCCGCGGGAGTGCCGCGGTACATCACCGTGACGACTTCCTTGCCGCCCCCGGCGGTATCCCCACCCATCACCGAGCCGAACCGGAAGCCCGCGTGGGCGGCCTCGTTCATCTCTTTATCCATGGTGGATGTCCGCGAGGTGGCGAGAACCTTGTACTCATAGGTTCGCGCGTCGCCGGCGGGGGCGGTGGTTTGTGCGTCGACACTGCACGCCGCCAAAGCAGCCACGATCAGGACCGTTTTGAACACGACTCCACTATCCGATGCCTCTCAACGGCTGTCAACGCGGCCTGGGTTTTGCGTTTTCGCGCGCGAGCAGCTATACTCATCTTTTATGCCCACCGTCGCCCGGCAACACCATCATCATCATGGTGCAATCCATCTGCGACGGGCGGTGTTCTGATTTCACTCCAAACACGAAAACGAAAGGACGCCCGCCCTGATTAGGCGGGCTTTTTTGTTATTGGCGGCATGAATCTCGATTTCGGCAAATCAGACGGGTTGATCACCGCGGTGATTCAGGATCACCGCACCGGCCGTGTGCTCATGGTCGGCTACATGAATGAAGAGGCGTTCCGGAAGACGGTGGAGACGGGCTTTGCCACGTTCTGGAGCCGTTCCCGGCGCAAGCTGTGGCTCAAAGGGGAGACCTCCGGGCATCGCCTGGTGGTGAAGGAGATCTCCACGGATTGCGACCTCGATGCCGTGCTGGTGCGGGTGGAGGCTCTCGGGCCGGGCGTCTGCCACGCGGGCTACGAAAGCTGCTTCTACCGCCGGCTTGAAGACGGCGCGTGGGTGGAAGCCGACCAGCGCGCCTACGACCCCGACGCGGTTTATGGAGGCAAACACTAATGCTCAAGCTCGGAATTCCCAAAGGTAGTCTTGAAAACGCCACCATCGACCTGTTCCGGCGCGCGGGCTACACCATCAGCACCAGCAGCCGCTCCTACTTCCCGGCTATCGACGACCCGGAGATCGAGTGCATGCTGATCCGCGCGCAGGAGATGGCACGGTACGTCGAGGACGGCATTCTCGACGCCGGGCTCACCGGCCGCGACTGGGTGCAGGAGAGCGAAGCCTGCGTGGAACCCATCGCCGACCTGGTCTACGCCAAGCAAAGCTTCGGCAAAGTACGGTGGGTGCTGGCCGTACCGGAAGCCTCCGGCTTCCGCAGCGCGAAGGACCTGGAAGGCAAAGTCGTCGCCACGGAACTGGTAGCCACAACCAAGCGGTATTTGGCCGCGCACGGCGTGACTGCCAAGGTCGAGTTCAGTTGGGGCGCCACCGAGGTTAAGCCGCCGGTGCTGGCCGACGCCATCGTGGAGGTCACCGAGACCGGCTCCTCTCTGCGCGCCAACAAACTCAAGATCATCGACACGGTGCTCGAATCGAACACCCAGTTGATCGTCAACAAGGCCGCATGGCAGGACGGGTGGAAGCGCCGCAAGCTGGAAGACATGCGCATGCTGCTCGAAGGCGCCATCGCGGCGCTGGGGAAAGTCGGGCTGATGCTCAACGTGCACCGGGACAATCTGGACGCCGTCCTGGGAGTGCTGCCGGCGCTCAAGCGGCCCACCATCTCGCAACTGAGCGACGCGGAGTGGCTGGCGGTGAACACTATTCTTGATGAAACCGCCGTACGCGAGATCATCCCCCGGCTGAAAGAGGCGGGCGGCCAGGGCATTGTCGAGTACCCGCTGAACAAAATCGTTTTATGATCCGGATTCTGCCCTCGAAAGACGTGGGGCGGCTGCTGGCCCGCCGCAAGGCGCGTTTCGCCGAAGCGGAAGAGACCGTCCGCCCGATTCTCGAAGCCGTTCGCAAGCGCGGCGATAAGGCGCTGGTAGAGTATGCCCGGGAGTTCGACCATCTCGACCGCAAGTCCGTCCGGGTGCCGGATGGCGAGTTGAAGAAGGCCTGCGGGCGGCTCTCGCCGGAGTTCCGCGAAGCGGTGGAAAAGGCCGCGGCCAATATCAGGACGTTCGCGGAATTCCAGATGCCGGCGGAAGAGATCCTGGAAGTACAGCCAGGGATGCGGCTCGGCCAGGTGGTGCGGCCCCTCGATGCGGTGGCGGCCTACATTCCGGGCGGCCGCTATCCCCTGCCCTCCACCATCATCATGACGGCGGTACCGGCGCAGGTGGCGGGCGTCCCAAGCATCTCGATCGCGTGTCCGCGCCCCGCGGATGAAGTCCTGGGCACAGCGGCGCTGCTGAAGGTGCCGAACGTCTTCCAGATGGGCGGGGCGCAGGCCATCGCGGCATTCGCCTACGGCACCCGGACGGTGCCGCGCGCCGACCGCATCGTGGGGCCGGGCAACATCTACGTCGCGGCGGCGAAGAAACTGCTGGCGGGCGAGGTGGGGATCGATTTCGTCGCCGGGCCGACGGAAATCCTGATTATCTCGGCCGACGGCGACCCGAAGCACCTCGCGGCGGACCTGCTGGCGCAGGCCGAGCACGATACGGACGCCTCCGCGGTCCTGCTCACCACGTCGAAACGCCTGGCCGCGGCGGTAGCGAAGGAAGTCGAACGGCAGCTTGCCGTTCTGCCTACCGCGCCGGTGGCCCGCAAGGCCATCGCGCGCAATAGCGCCATCATCCTGGTGCGCTCGCTCGACGAAGCCGTGGAAATTTCCAACCGCTTCGCGCCTGAACACCTGAGTATCCCCGATACCTCCATGCTTGAAAAAGTAACCCACGCGGGAGGCGTGTTCGTGGGGCCGTTCAGCCCCGAAGCCGCGGGCGATTATGCCTCCGGCCCGAATCACGTACTGCCCACCGGCGGCGCCGCACGCATTCGCGGCGGCCTCTCCGTGAACGACTTTCTGAAAGTGATCTCGGTGCAGCAATTGAACCGCGGTGCACTCGACGCGCTGGCCCCTACCATCACGACGCTGGCGCGGGCCGAGGGCCTCGAAGCGCATGCGCGCTCCGTGGAGGTAAGGACCAATGGCTAAAGCACTCCGGCTGCCCAAGGGCGCGGTCAAGCCGCGGCCCGCCGTGATCGGGATGGCGCCGTACTCCCCGCCCACCGCCGGCCGTAGTGACAAGCTGCGGTTGGATTTCAACGAAAACACCGTGGGCTGCTCGCCGCGCGTGATCGAATTCCTGCGGGACCGCCTGGATTCCGCCAAGCTCGCCGTCTATCCCGAATACGGCGAGGCCAAGGAGGCCGTGGCGCGCTCCTTCGGGGTCTCGCCGGACCAGTTCGTTTTCACTAACGGCACCGATGAAGCCATCCAGGTCTTCCTGAACACCTACGTGGACGATGGCCAGGAGGTGCTGCTGCTGCGCCCGGCTTATGCCATGTACCGCTTCTACGCGGAACTGGCTGGCGCCAAGGTGCGGGAGATCGACTTCAAGCCGCCGCTGATGGACTTTCCGCTTCAAGAGATGCTGGACGCCATCACGCCCGAGACCCGCGCGATCCTAATCGCAAATCCGAATAATCCGACCGGCACGGGCGTCTCGCTGCTGGCCATCGAGCGGATCCTCAAGCGCGCCCGCAAGGCCGTGGTGATGATTGACGAGGCGTATTTCGAGTTCAGCGGGGTGACCGCGCTGCCGCACATTGAGAGCATCCCGAACCTGTTCGTCTGCCGCACGTTTTCGAAAGTCTACGGGATGGCGGCCATGCGGCTGGGCTGCCTCTTCTCGCACCCGGCGAACGTGGCGTACCTGCACAAGGCGCAATCGCCCTATAGCGTGAATGCGCTGGCCGTGCTCGCGGCAGGGGAAGCCGTGCGGGACACCTCCTACATAGAGCGCTACGTGGCGGAGGTCCTTGCCGCGCGCGAACTGCTGATTGTCGGGTTGGAGAAGCTCGGGATCCCCTATGTTCCCAGCGCCGGCAATTTCATCCTGGGCAACTTCGGCAAGCGCGCCATCAAGGTGCGGGACTATTTGCGCGACCAGGGCATTCTGGTGCGGGACCGCAGCTACGAGATCCCAGGGCACGTCCGGATGACGGTGGGGACGCGCGAGCAGACCCGCCGCATGCTGACCGCCCTCGAAGAGGTCTGGCGCCCGACGGCCGTAGGGAAGGAGGCCTGACATGCCGCGTCCATTTCTCGTTTTCGACATGGACGGCGTCCTGGTGGACGTGACCGCGTCCTACCGGGACACCATCGTCCAGACGCTTCAGCACTTCACCGGCGCGCCGATCACCCACGAAGAGATTCAGGACTACAAGAACCAGGGCGGCTGGAACGACGATTGGCAACTCTCCCACCACATCATCACTAAGCGCGGTGTGGAGGTGAAGTTCCAGGAGGTGGTGGATCACTTTCAGCACATCTTCCACGGCAACGGCACGGACGGGCTCATCCTGCGGGAGCGCTGGATGGCGCGCGAGGGGTTGCTGGAGCGGCTCGCCGAGCGCTTTCAACTGGCGGTATTCACCGGGCGGCTGTGCTGGGAAGCCGAGCTGACGCTGCAGCGCTTCGCCCCCGGGATGGTCTTCAAGCCCATCGTGGGGATGGATAGCGTAACCCACCACAAGCCTCATCCCGAGGGCTTGCTGCGCATCCTGGAAGAGTGCTCCGAAGCGTGGTACGTGGGGGACACGGTGGATGACGCGCGCTGCGCAAAGGCCGCCGGCGTGCCGTTTGTAGGGATCGCGGCGCCCGGTAATCCGCGCTATGACGACCTGGTGGCCGCTTTGAAAGGCGAGGGCGCCAAGGCGGTGCTGGACGATATCAACGGACTGGAGTCCGTGCTGTGAGACAAGCCGAGATCGAACGCATCACGAAAGAGACGCAGATCCGCGGGTCGCTCGAGATCGACGGCCACGGGCGGTATGAGATTTCCACCGGGATCCGTTTCTTCGACCACATGCTGGAGCTGTTCACCAAGCACGGCGGCTTCGACCTGACGCTCTCGGCCACCGGCGACCTCGACGTGGACCAGCATCACACCGTGGAGGACGTGGGCATCGTGCTGGGGCAACTCTTCGCGAAGGCGCTGGGGGACCGCCGCGGCATCAATCGCGCGGGCTACTTCGTCATGCCCATGGACGAGACCCTGGCGGTGGTGGCGCTCGACCTGGGCGGCCGTCCCGCGCTGGTTTACAAGGACCTGGTACGGGTGCGGCTGGTCGGCGACCTGCAATCCGAACTGATGGAGGATTTCTTCGCCGGGTTCGTGAATCACGCGGGCGCCAACCTGCATGCCAAAGTGCTCTACGGGCGCTCCAATCACCATAAGGTGGAGGCCGTGTTCAAGTGCTTCGCGCGGGCCATGAAGTTCGCCTGTTCACATGACGAGCGGCTGCGCGACGAGCTGCCCTCGACGAAAGGACTGCTGTGATCGCGATCCTCGATTACGGCGCAGGGAATCTGCGGTCGGTGGAAAACACCCTGGGGGCTATCGGGGCGGAGTACGTGCTGGTGCGGGATGCCGCGGGCCTGCGGCAGGCGTCGAAGATCATTCTGCCCGGGGTAGGCCACTTCGGCCAGATGCTGCGCGCGCTGGATGAGATGGACGTGCGCGATGCGCTGGTGGAGCGCATCGGCGCGGGGGTCCCTTTCCTGGGAATCTGCCTGGGGCTGCAGGCGCTGTTCGAGCGCAGCGACGAGGCCCCGGAGATGCGCGGGCTGGGACTCTTCCCGGGAGCCGTCCGGCGCTTCCCGGAAGACGCACGGGTGCCCCACATGGGCTGGAACGAGTTGGAACCCGTCCGTCCGGCGCGGCTGCTTCGCGGTCTGGATACCCCACCCTACGTCTACTTCGCCCACAGCTATTACGTGCCGGTGGTGCCGCAAGCCGCGGCCACCTGCTCCTACGCCGCGCCCTATACGGCCCTGCTGGAGGCGGACAACGTCTTCGGCGTGCAGTTCCATCCGGAGAAGTCCGGGCCCGTGGGGCTGCGGATGACGCGCAATTTCGTGGAGATCTGAGATGCTAGCCAAACGCATCATTCCCTGCCTGGACGTGACCGGCGGCCGCGTCGTGAAGGGTGTCAATTTCGTAAACCTGCGGGACGCCGGCGATCCCGTGGAACTTGCGGACCGCTACAACCGCGAGGGCGCCGATGAGCTTGTGTTCCTCGACATCACCGCTTCGAGCGACGCGCGCGAGACCATGGCTGACGTGGTGGCCCGCACGGCGCGGCAGGTCTTCATCCCGCTGGCCGTGGGCGGAGGCATCCGCTCGGTTGCGGACGCGCGTCGCATCATCCTCTCAGGCGCGGACAAGGTTTCGGTGAACACGGCCGCGGTGCGGCATCCCGAGCTGATCACGGAATTGAGCCGTGAGTTCGGGTCCCAGGCGGTGATTCTGGCGATTGACGCGCGGCGGCGCGCCCCTGGCGCATGGAACGTCTACACGCGAGGCGGCCGCGACGATGAAGGCATCGACGCCGTCGAGTGGGCGGCGCGCGGGGAAGCCCTGGGGGCCGGCGAAATCCTGCTCACCTCAATGGATACGGACGGCGTGCAGGAGGGTTTCGACTGCCCGCTCAACCGCGCTGTTTCCCGTGCTACCCGCATTCCGGTGATCGCCTCGGGTGGCGCGGGCAACATGGACGACTTCGTCAAAGTGCTTACCGAGGGCGAGGCCGACGCGGCGCTGGCGGCTTCCGTCTTTCACTACGGCACCATGCGGATCTGCGAACTGAAGGAACACCTCTACCGCCACGGAGTCCCGGTAAGGAAAACGGCATGATCATTCCCTGTATCGACCTGATGGACGGCAAGGTGGTCCAGCTTGTCCAGGGGCGCGAGAAAGCGCTCGAAGGAGACGCGCCGCTGGAGATGCTGCGGAAGTTCTCCGCATTCCCCGAAATCCAGGTGATCGACCTCGATGCCGCCATCGGGAAAGGCTCGAACGACGAACTGGTGCAATTACTGGCGGCCAACGCCACGACGCGCGTGGGCGGCGGGGTGCGATCGGCCGCACGCGCGACGACACTCGTCGAGCAGGGCGCCCGGAAGATCATCGTGGGGACCGCGGCGTTCCACACCGGCGGGGTCAACCATGCGTTCCTCTCCGAGGTAGCCGAAGCAGCCGGCCGGGACCGCCTGGTGGTGGCGCTCGATTCCATGCACGGCCACATCGTGGTGAAGGGTTGGCGGGAGGCCACCAACCTGACGGCCGAGGAGGTGCTCGGCCAACTGGAGCCCTACTGCTCCGGCTTCCTCTGCACATACGTCGATAAGGAAGGCATGCTCCAGGGCACCGACCTGGAGTGGTTCCGGCGGCTTCGCGCCGCCACATCGCTCGAATTGACTGCGGCGGGCGGCATCACCACCCTGGATGAGGTAAAGGCGCTCGCCTCCATGAACGTGAACGCGGCGCTCGGGATGGCGATCTATGCGGGACGTCTCAGCCTGGACGAACTCGCCCATTTGTGAGCTTTCGCACGGAACGCTAGCGCCGTTCCCAACCTGAAGGGAGTACGCTGTACCGAGTGGAGGACCCATGCAAGGTTTCAGGCAGTTTCTACTGCGGGGCAACGTGATCGATCTCGCGGTCGGCGTCGTTATCGGCGCGGCCTTCGGGACGGTAGTCAGTTCATTCGTGAAGGACCTGCTCACGCCCCTCATTGCGGCCATTGTCGGCCAGCCGGATTTTTCATCCCTCAGCTTTACCATCAACAACAGCAAATTCCTCTACGGCTCGTTCCTGAACGCGCTCATCGCCTTCCTGTTGGTTGCCGCAGCCGTGTACTACTTCGTGGTGCTGCCGGTGAACGCGCTGGTGTCGCGCGCGCGTAGGGAGCCTCCGGCGGACCCCACCACGAAGAAATGCCCGGAGTGCCTGAGCGAAATTCCCATCGACGCGCGGCGTTGCGCGTTCTGCACATCCCAGGTGGCCTCGGCTACGGCCGGCGTGAAGTGACCCGGAGCATCCGGGACTCCGCCAGGCGCTCGCGCTCGGCATTGAACTCGCAGCCCACCAGCGCTATGGCCGCGATCAGGTACATCCAGACGAGCAGCGCGATGC
>DATMYF010000074.1:0-8149 GCA_035561075.1 Bryobacteraceae bacterium | reverse complement strand
CCAGACCCGGGCATATTACAACTTCGAAAAGGGCCGCTGGTACGCGCTGCGCCTCCAGGTTACCCCGGAGCGCATTAGTGCATGGATCGACGAAAAACGGGTGATCGACATCGGAATCGAGGGAAAGTACGTGGCGCTCCGGGAAGGCGAGATTGAGTTATCCGCGCCGTTCGGATTCGCGTCGTACGCGACGACGGGCGGGCTGCGGCGCGTGGAGTGGCGGGCGATAGGGGCGCGTAGGGCGGGGGCGGTCCTATTGTTTGCCTAACTTAAGGTCATTCACTTTGCGTCTCGCCTCGCGGTAGTCGATCACACCCCTGAGTCCAAAATACGAAGTACCAATTAGTGAGACCGCCAGCAGAGAGACATAAGCACTGTACGTAAGGGGCTCCGTAATCTGACTGGTCGACAACACAATTCCAAATGCTACGAGTGCTCCAAGACAGATACCGAAGAATGTCAAGTGGACAGAGTTACTGAGCGATGCAATAGTGTCGAGTTCCATGCCGGTTACGGTATGTACCATGACCGTCCTCGTCGTGTATTGCACAGTTAGGGGCGCGGGAGTGGGAGAGAGCTCAATCTGTGGACCGTGGCTGGAGAGTGCTTGCGAGTTCTCCATTCTCTACCCCCCTGTTCTCACGGGCTCAACCCCGAAAACTGGACCTAAACCCAGCGTGAAAAGGTGGTGCAACTGAACGAGCCCGCAATTCGAACAGATTGCAGCGACGCACGGCAGTGCGGGCCCAAGCGTCTCTCCCACGGGCACGAGAACATGGCCTTCAGCCAAAAGTCGAAATGACTTCACTGCACCACACGCAGAACACGGACGCAGCTTGGTGTTCAAGACTGCGGCGGCGGCCTGCAACTGCTCGGGCGTCAGTGGTGCCGACATAGCAAGTACATAATCTCACATTTCGCCGCTCGGAGCGCACCCACAGCGGGCGGCCGGTTCGTCTTTGCAGGAATTGGTTGATTGGCACCCAGTGAAGCGGAGATCTCCGCATCCCGGAACCGCTGTTCGCGGAGTACTTGCAGCAGTCGCAGTTGCCTCCGTGATGCTTGTACCGTCAGCACCGGGATTGGTCGTCTCGAGAATCCGCACCACAGCCCATAGCAGCCCCGCAGCGCCGGGATGCCCATGACGGCCAGCAGTATCAATCTCTAGCTACCCGTTCAGCGTCCACCCCGGCCGGTACTCCCGCTTCAGATACGCATTGGCCTCCGGCGCATTCGTAATTCGCCCTGTCGCCGCATCGTACTCCAGCCGCTTGCCGGCCTGGTGCGCCACCAACCCCAGCAGCATCTGCTCGATCATGGTTCCCGAGTAATCGAAGTCGCAGTGAGTTTTGCTGCTGGTGCCGTGCACCACGCTGTTGCTCTTACCTTTGCAGGCGTCGACCCAATCCGTCTGAAACGGGTCGGGCCTGGGGCCGGGCGCGTTTCCGGCCTGGAGCATCGATTCCACCACGGGATTCGGCAGACCAAGCGCCGCGGGGACTCCGCCCTCCAGCATCTGGATCTCCGGAAAGCCGCTGGGCCCGGGCTGTGCACTCGGCATGGCGGTCATGCCGCGGGGGAGCGCGGGTGCGGTTGCGGGGCGGGCTGGTGCGCGTCCCGGGCGGCGGGCCTGAGCCTGCGTGGGTTGCCCCGTGCCCGCGACCAGCGGCAGCAACTCGCCCTTGCCGCGGCGCTTGTAGTACGTCAGGTCGCCGTCATCGTTATTAGGAAGGATCACGCGGCTGGTGAAGTCGGCCAGGATGCTCCCCTTGCTACCCTCGAAGATAGCGCCGTTCCCGATTCCCGCCACCTCGATGTAGTTCCGCGGAGACTCCGGCTTCAACCCGCCCTGATACCACACCACCTTGACGGGTCCGCGCCAGGCGTTCGCGGGATGGTCGAAGGCCACCTTCAGCTTCACCGGGCAGATGTTGGGGTCGTACTTATCGCTCACCTCCTGGTCCACCTCGATTGCCGCCGGCGCGCCCGCATCGATGGCATTCCAGAGCAGGTCCATTGTATGGGCGCCCATGTCGCCCATCTGCCCGACGCCGAAATCCCGGTACATGTTCCAGAACAGGCAGTTCAGTCCGTTCGAGCCTCCGAAGTACTGCGGGCTGTAAGGATGATACGGCGAGGGCCCGATCCACTGCTCATAGTGCAGCCCCGCGGGCGGCATGCCCTCGCCTTTCGGATAGCCGGGCCTGGGGAGCTGGCGGGCGTCCCAGGCATGCACGGTCTTGAGTTCCCCAATAACGCCGTCCAGGATCAGCTCGCGCAACCGCTCGAAGTTCGGGTAGGCATGGCGCTGCGTGCCGTGCTGCGTCGCTACCTTCCCCTTGTGCTTCAGGTAATTCGCCCGCACCGTGCGCGCTTCGTCCACGGAGATACCCAGCGGCTTCTCACAGAAGACGTGCATGCCGCGGTTGAGCGCCCAGTTGGCGATGAAGGCATGGTGGTGGTCGGCGGTGCAGATGATGACGGCCTCCACGTCCTTCTGGTCCAGGCAGCGGCGCCAGTCCGAGTAAGTCTTGGCCTTGGGAAAGACGCGCAGGGCTTCCTTCGTCCGGCGGTCGTTGATGTCGCACAACGCCACCGCGTTCTCGTTGCGGAGCGTCTGGTAGTGAGCGGTTCCCCGCCCCCACACCCCGATTAGCGCGATATTCAACTTGTTGCTGGGGGCGTTCTGGCCGCGCAGGGTGCCGCTGCGCAGAATCGTCAAGCCGGCGGAAGCCGCCGCGGATTTGAGCAAGTCGCGTCGTTGCATAAGCTGATCCTGTCTATTCTTACTGCGCGCCGGGCCCGCGTCAACCCTGCTTTACGGCGCGTTTGGCCGGGTCGTAAACCATGCGGACACCGCGGATGAAAGATTCGTCGGCCAGGATCACCGCCACGGAGTGCTGGTATCCCGCCTCGATCGGCGCGTTCGGCTGCTTGCGGCTGCGCAGGCACTCCAGCCAGTTCTTCATGTGGGGCGTGCTGTCCATGGGCGGAATCTTGGCGCCGGCGGCGATCTTATCCGGCTCGCGCGAGCCATCTCCGCTGATTTCGAACGGCGTGTTCCAGTTCCAGCGCGACGCGTCCAACACCCCGCGCGTCCCCAGGAATTTGAAGTAGTTGTTGGCGCTGTTGCCGAACACCGAGCAGTAGCGGACCATGAAGCCGTCGGGGTATTCCAGGATGGTCTCGACGGAATCGGGCGCGGTGTAGCCGTTCTTCCAGCGGAAGGTGCCGCCCAGAGTGACGCAGTGGCTGGGAATTCCACAGCCGGTGATGTGGTGGACCGTGTCGATAAAGTGCACCATCAGGTTCGTATGCGGCCCGCGTGAGAACTCCCGGTAGCCGTACCACCCGGCGTACTGGCGGGCTTCGAACGGCCGGAACTTGCGGTGCATCAGGAAGGCCTTCCAGTCCACGTCGGCCTCGGTGACGGGGCGCTCTCCGTAACGGGCCCAGTAGGGCTCGTAGCTGTTGCGCGACTGTTCCACCTTCAACACCTTGCCCAGGCCGCCGGTAGTGACGAAGGCGCGCGCCGCCATGGACGAGGGAAGGCTGCGGATTTGCGTGCCCACCTGAACTACGCGCTGGTGTTTCTTCACCTCGTCCACGGCCGTGACCAGTTCCTTCATGTCCATGGCCAGGGGTTTTTCCACGTACGCATCCTTGCCGGCGCGTGCGGCGGCCGTGAGCTGAGTGCAGTGCTGGTGGTCCGGGGTGCCGATGATTACGGCATCGATCTTGGGGTTGGAAACCACATCCTGATAATGCACGAACTGCTCGGGGTTGCTGCCGAGCGCCGCGTTCACGGCCGCGGCGGCCTGTTCGCGCTTTTGACGCCAGGTGTCGCAGACCGCGGTCACCTCCACGTTGGTTTCGCGCGCGAACTGGAGGACTTCCTTCAGCAGGCCGCGGCCGCCGCAACCGATATTGGCCACGGCAATGCGATCGTTCGCGCCCATCACCCGGCCCGCCGACACGGCCGAGAAGCCGGTGGCAACCACGAACCGTCTTCTGTCGATCTGGGAATCTGGCATGAGTTCCTTCCGCTCCGGGGTCATCATACCGCGCCGTGCAGCCGCGGTGTAACATGGGAGTCATGAACGCAAGCAGGCGTGAATTTCTCGCTTCCGGCGCCGCCGGGTTAGCCCCCGCGCTGGCGGGCCAGGAACGCAAGGCATCGGCCAACGACCGCATCCGCATCGCCACAATCGGGATTGGAGGGATGGGCACCGGCGACACCACCACCGAAGTCGGGCTGGGTGCCGAGCTCGTGGGCGTGTGCGACATCTACGACGGCCGCCTGGAGCGCGCCAAAGAGGTTTGGGGCAAACACATCTTTACCACCCGGGACTACCGGGAGATTCTCGCCCGCAAAGACGTGGACGCGGTGATTATCGCCACCCCGGACCACTGGCATGCCAAGATCTCCATCGAAGCGCTCGACGCCGGCAAGCACGTATTCTGCCAGAAGCCGATGGTGCAGTTGGTTTCCGAAGGGAAGAGCGTCATCGACGCGCAGAAACGCAGCGGCAAGGTGTTCCAGGTGGGTAGCCAGTACGTCAGCTCCCTGGTGTACATCAAGGCACGGGACCTGGTGAAGTCCGGGGCCATTGGGAAGCTGAACATGGTGGAGGCGTGGCTCGACCGCAATACCGCCATGGGCGCTTGGCAGTACACGATTCCGCCCGATGCCACACCCGAGAACGTCGATTGGGATCGCTTCCTGGGCCGTGCGCCGAAGCGCCCGTTCGAACCCATCCGGCTGTTCCGGTGGCGCAATTATAACGATTACGGCACCGGTCTGGCGGGCGACCTCTTCGTCCATCTGCTCTCCGGCCTGCACCTGGTGACCGGCTCGATGGGCCCCGAGCGGATCATGGCCACCGGAGGACTGCGCTACTGGAAGGACGGTCGGGACGTGCCCGACGTGATGCTGGCGATGCTCGACTACCCAGCCACCCAGCAGCATCCCGAATTCACCCTGGCGCTACGGGTGAACTTCAAAAGCGGCGTCTCCCAGGAGCAGTTCGGCTTCCGCTTCGTGGGCAGCCAGGGCATAATGACCACCAGCATGAGCGGCATTGTGCTCGATAACAGTTCCGACGAGACCGAACCCGGGTTCGGCGTGGGCACCTTCCCCAAGGCCCTGCAGGAGCGTATCATCCGGGAGTACCGCTCGAAGTATCCGGCGCGCACCCCGAGCGCCGAAACGATGGTGCCCGACCGCCGCAACACCTACGACACACCCCCGGGCCACAACGCCCACCGCGAACATCACCGGGCGTTCCTCGATTCCATCCGCAAGGGCAAGCCGTCTATCGAAGATGCCGTGTTCGGCTTCCGCGCCGCCGGTCCCGCGCTGCTGGCCAATACCAGCTACTACGAGAAGCGCATCTGCAAGTGGGATCCCGTAGGGATGGCGGCCGTCTAGAGCCGTTATGGCCGCGAATGAACGCGAATAAACGCAAATAAGACAGAACGTTTTTTTGTTTCTGTGTTAGTTTTATCCGCGTTCATTCGCGTTCATTCGCGGCCCAATCTCCTAAACCAGTTTTTCGAGGGCCGCGGCGCGCGGGAAGAGCACATTGTTTTCCAGGTGGATGTGCTGGTGAAGGTCCGCTTCGAGCACTTCCAGGTCGTGATAGAGCGCCCGGAACGTGTTACAGGCGTCCTCCGGCACCGCGTAGTTGCGCGAGACCGCACGTAGTTCGGCCAGCGCGCCTCCGGCGGAATCGTGCTCGTGCACCATCACCCGGATAGGGTTGTTCACCGACCCGCAGTGTGCAGGGGGCGCTGAAACGCCCGCCTTGGCTGCGGCTTCCATTTGTTCCACCAGCGGGAAGAGCACATTCTCCTCCTTCATGAGGTGGCTCTCCAGTTCCGCTCGCAGTCCTTCGAAGATCTCACCTAATTGCTCAGGAATCTGCCCGTACTTGTTGTTGTGCTTGGAGATAACACGCGCGAGCATCTCGCTCAAGCGCGGCAGTTCGGACTTCAGATACTCGTGATGCGTGCGGACGATGTGGTCGATGAGGGCGGTGAGGCTGGCGGCGTTCCAGTCCGTGGCATCGGTTTGACGGCCGGCGGCAGCTTCCTCAAGTTCCTCCAGGAGCTTCTCCGGCGCCAAGCCGCGGCTTTCGCACGCATTAGCCAGCGGGAGCTTGCCCCCGCAGCAGAAGTCGATCTGGTGCCGCTGGAAAACCCGCACGGTGGCGGGGTATTCGGCGGCGATTTCGCCTACGGTCCGGTGTTCGGTGAGAGTGCTCATAGCTCAATTGTGGAGCGTGGGCGGGTTCCCGTATGTGACCCCGGTCACCGCCAAGCTACAATAGCAGTTTCATGCGCATCGCTTGTGTTTTGTTGATTTTTGCGGGCCTGCTCGGAGCCCAGGCGCCGCCTGCCGCACCCGCTCCTCCGACGCCGCCCGCGGCCGAGAAGAAGCCGCCGGAAGAAAAATCCTCCCGGACCGAGCACTCCGTACGGATCGGCGGGCAGGAGATCCGCTACACAGCAACCGCCGGCACCATCAACCTGAAGAAGGACGACGGCGCAGTAACGGCCGGCATCTTCTACATTGCCTACACGAAGAAGGATGTGGCGGACCCGGCGCGGCGCCCCCTCACGTTTTGCTTCAACGGCGGTCCTGGATCATCCTCCGTGTGGCTGCACCTGGGCGCGCTGGGACCCAAGCGCGTATTAATGACACCGGACGGCGCCCCGACACCACCGCCCTATCGCCTGGTGGACAACGAATTCTCGATCCTGGATGCCACGGACCTGGTGTTCATCGACCCGGTCAGCACCGGCTACAGCCGCGCCGCCACCGAGCAGGATGCCAAGAAATTCCACGGCGTCTCCACAGACGTGCAATCCGTGGCGGAGTTCATCCGGCTCTACACCTCGCGCAACGCGCGTTGGGCATCGCCGAAACTGCTGGCGGGCGAAAGCTACGGCACCACGCGGGCGGCGGCGCTCTCGGGCTACCTTCAGGAGTCGCTGGGGATGAACCTGAACGGCATCATGCTGATCTCTTCGGTGCTGCACTTCGGCACGCTGTCGTTCGACCCAGGCAACGACATGCCCTACACGCTGTTCCTCCCCACCTATACCGCCACCGCGTGGTATCACAAGCGGCTGCCGAAGGACTTGCAGGGCGACCGCAAGAAAGCGCTCGAAGAGGCTGAGGCATTCGCCATAGGGGAATACAACACGGCGTTGATGAAGGGCGCGGGCCTCACGGCCGAGGAGCAGGCGCGCGTGGCGCAGAAGATGGCGCGGCTGACGGGCCTCTCCCAGCGGTTCATCGAACTGAGCAACCTGCGGGTGCCCATCTTCGCGTTCACCAAGGAACTGCTGCGGGACCGTCGCCGTACCGTGGGCCGCTTCGACAGCCGCATGGAGGGAATCGACGCCACCGGCACGGGCACCGCCCCCGAGTACGACCCCAGCTACGCGGCGGTACAGGGTCCTTACACCGGGACCTGGAATCAGTACGTGCGCACGGACTTGAAGTTTGAGAGCGACCTGCCCTACGAGATTCTCACCGGGCGGGTGCGCCCGTGGAGCTACGACCAGTATCAGAACCGGTATGTGAACGTGGCGGAAACCCTGCGGGAGGCCATGACCCAGAACGCCAGCCTCAAGGTCTTCGTGGGCAACGGCTACTACGACCTGGCGACTCCCTACTTCGCCACCCTCTACACGTTCAACCACCTGGGGCTCGATCCGACGCTGCGGGGGAATGTGTCAATGGGGTACTACGACGCGGGCCACATGATGTACGTGCATCAGCCGTCGCTTGAGAAGCTGAAGCAGGATCTGGGCGGTTTCATCACCAAGGTGGCGCACTAAACTACTCCCCCGGGGCCGCCGTTCCGCCTCGGAAAGGAACCGCGACCCGGGGGAAAAACCGAGGCTTAGGCTTTAGGCGATCGTTCATGGGGCAGCGATTGCGTTCGGCCCACTCGTCGAGAGTCTTCTTGGAGAAAACGCGTGCGTAACCACGGGTTGCAAGCGCGTTCTTGATGAGAACCGGTATGTGAACGTAGCGGAAACTCTGCGGGAGGCCATGACCCATTCGTGGGCAACGGCTACTACGACCTGGCGACTCCCTACTTCGCCACCCTCTACACGTTCAACCACCTGGGGC